>NZ_JAIUHT010000014.1:0-174200 GCF_020165255.1 Mesorhizobium sp. CA12 | reverse complement strand
GGCGTTGTTCATGACGTAGGTCCAGGTGCCGTCGGCGGCGATCGAGAACTTGCCGTAGCCGTTGCTGCCGTCGGCATTGGTCTGCACCACGAAGGCGGCCGAGCTGTCCACGTCGGTGGCGTCGAGCTTGCCGCCGGTGTTCTGCGCCGCGTTGGTCTCGGTCAGCTCCGCCGTGCTGGTGCCGGTGATCACCGCCGCGTCGTTCACACCATTGATCACCACCGACAGCGTACCCACGCTGAGCGTGCCGTTCGACATCTTGATCGTATATTGGATCGTGTCCGTGAACTGCTCGCCAGCGCCGAGCGCGTTGATCAGGGGGGCTAGAGTGGTTGCGTCATAATGAATCTTGTTGTCGGTGCCGATCCAGAATTTCGCCCCGCTCGTGCTGTTGGTTTCGATGACGTTCGCACCGTCCTGGATCAGCAGGTCCTTATTGTAATCAGCGAACGCCTTGTTGGTGACGACAATCCCGGCCCCTCCGTCATCGTTCTTGATGCCGTCGTCCACCGAATAGATCGTCGTCTTGGTTCCGCCGCCGCTCGCCGCGAGAACGTCGAATGTGAACAGGAGGCTGCCGTCCTCGCTGCCGGATTGCGTCAGATTGGCTGCCGCGCCCGAATTCGAAAACGTGACGGTCGAGCCTGAAACTGTTGTGGTCGCCATTGCCAATTACCCCCTGTGATCCCTTTGCGAACGACCAAAGTGTTCGCCCCGACGGTTACTGCTGATCCTGGTGCGGACGACGCAAGCGAATGCTTCCGCCCGCGGCGGTTGGTCAGGACCAAGCCACTCTGATTGAACGTAAAGACTTCTCTCGCCGAGAGACAAAACCCCACCCCAGAGCGCTTGCACGCTCGCACCCAACGTTCCTAGCTGGCGTGCCCCCCTTCGGTCGCCGCAATCGCGGGACAAGCAAACCTATATCCAGGTATATTAGCTTTTTACGATTTGGAAACCATAATGGGATATATATCCCCGCGTAATGTTAACGATTCATTAAACATTTAACAAATCTGCCACCCCATCTATTATGCCTGTGTCTCCCAAAGTGGGCTGCGATTTGGAGGGAATGATATGCACAAAACAAAGACTTAAAGTGCACGGCCCGAGTCCGTCTCGGCGCAGCGTCATTTGATGGCGCAGCGTTGACTTCGCCATCGCTCGGTCGCTGGCATTTCTGTTGGAAATTTTATCGGAACATGTAGTGCTGCGTGCAACCGACAAAGCAGGCTCGCCGTCAACCAATGGCGCAAAGGCTGCCAGAGCGCGGTCGCCAACGTCTTCCGATGTCAGCCAGCCAGGCTGTCCTGCTCCACGGCGTTCGGGTCGCCCGGCGCCGTCGCCCAGGCGAGCTCGACCAGCGTCACCGTGCGCCGGCCGGCGCCGTCGACCTGGCAGACGATGAGGCCCTGCTCCTCGATATAATCGAGCAGCCGGCGCGCGCGGCGCAGCGAATGCGAACCGTAAGCCCGCGCGATCGCCGCGTCGCTCGGGCAAGGCCAGCCTTCCTTGGCGGCGCGCGCGATCATCATGAACACGCCCTGCATGTCTTCGGGCAGCAGCGAGGCGCGCACGGAAACGTCGCGCCAGGCGTCGTCCTCGGCCATGTCGGAGCCGACGCCGGCGCGGGCGCGCGTCAGCATGCGGCGGAACTCCGAAAGGTCGGGCACCACGGAGGCGAGCCCTTCGATGCGGCAGCGGACCACGAACTCCTGGTAGAGCACGCCGATGACGCGGAACCCGGCATCCGGCTCGGCCAAGATGGCGCGCAGGATGCGGTCCATCCGCTCGCGCCGTTCGGCCAGATCTTCGGCGCTTGGCTGCGGTTCCATCGGCTCGGGGCGGATGTCCAGCGGCGCGGCCTTGGCCGCCATCAATTGGTCGAGCAGGTCGGGCGAAGGCCGGCGCTGCGGCCTGACCGTCTCCGGCGGCGGCGCGGCAAGAATGATCGAGCGCGCATCTTCGAGCGCGGCTCCCGGCATCGGCATCAGCCGCGGCGTGCCGTTGCGCGGGCTGGTTTCGGTCTGGCCGATGCGCATGCCGAGCGGACGGCGCGACAAGGCAGGACCGAGCGCCATGAAATGCCCGCGCTCCAGGTCGCGGAAAGCTTCGGCCTGGCGCCGTTCCATGCCGAGCAGGTCGGCGGCGCGCGCCATGTCGATGTCGAGGAAGGTCCGGCCCATCAGGAAGTTGGAGGCTTCCGCCGCGACGTTCTTGGCGAGCTTCGCCAGCCGCTGCGTGGCGATGATGCCGGCAAGCCCGCGCTTGCGGCCGCGGCACATCAGATTGGTCATGGCGCCCAGCGAGAGCTTGCGTGCCTCGTCCGAAACCTCGCCGGCGGCGGCGGGCGCGAAGAGCTGCGCCTCGTCGACGACCACGAGCATCGGATACCAGTGGTCGCGCGCGACCTCGAACAGTCCGCCGAGGAAGGCCGCGGCCCGCCGCATCTGGTTCTCGGCATCGAGCCCTTCGAGGTTGAGCACCGTCGAGACGCGGTGGATGCGCGCCCGCTCGCCAGCCGCCTGCAGGCCGCGTTCGGTATGTTCCTCCGCGTCGATCACCAGATGGCCAAAGCGTTCACCCAGAGACACGAAGTCGCCTTCCGGGTCGATGATGGTCTGCTGCACCCAGGGCGCGCTCTGCTCCAGAAGACGGCGCAGCAGATGCGACTTTCCCGAGCCCGAATTGCCCTGCACCAGCAGGCGGGTCGCCAGCAACTCCTCAAGGTCGAGGGCCGCCGACGCGCCTGCCGTCGTCTGCCCCATCTCGATTGCAACGGTCATATTTCGACTCGGATCGTCTCCCTGCGCGCGACGGGCTTATCAACCCGAGCGCGGTGCGTCGAGCTTGCCGGCCATCGGCCAACCGATGTCCACATCTAAGGGCGGGCGGCCCGTCCCTGGGGCCGAATGGGCGGCAGGCTGTTCGGCAATCGCACTGGTCGGACCACCATTTCGCTGGCGCAATCCAACCATTGGCGTATCATTCTTTTCAGAGAGGGTTCATGGCAGGAGGAGGCCAATGAACATCGCTGCGGAAGTGCCGGTCCCGGACCTGACGGTGCAAGACCTTGTTTCGTCTGCTCTTTCGAGCTTTCGCGCTGGCGACACCGTGTCCACACGCGCCATGCTCGATGCCATACGCCACGCCGACCCCGCCTGCGTGGACAGCGACGACCATCTGGTCGAGCTAATCGTGATGACCGCCGTTGGTAAGACCATGGGCGTCGTCTTCGACCACCGCTCGCCCGATGAGCGGTTGCCACGGCTGTCCTAGCGAGCCCGTCGGCTGAAGCCTTCGCTAACGTCGTCAATGACGAACTGACAGACGCTTCGGCTAAGCTCAGGCGGCGCCCGATAGCTCCTTCCTAGCTGCCCAGCGGATGCGGCATGTAGCCGACAAAGCCGGCAATCTTCCAGCGTCCGCCCACCTTGCGGCAGAAGTAGAGCGTCTGCCATTTGAGCCGGTCGACGCCGCCGTCGGCCTTGGCGACCGAGCCGTCGAACTTCTTGTGCAGCACCGCGCGATCGCCGTCGACATCGATGTCGCGCATGTTGGTGACGCGAAACAGCGCTTCGCGCAGCGGCTCGGCGAATTTCGTCGCCGCGGTTTCCTTGGCCTGCCGCAGCCATTCGTCGCGATAGACCTCCAGCCGGGGGAACTGCAGCCGCCAGGCATCTGCATTGGCAAGGAAATGCGCATGCATGCCGAAGAAGCTTTCCGCGATGAAATCGTCCTCGACCATCGACCAGTCCTGACCGAGGAAGGCGTCGATATCGCGCCGCACCAGCATTTCCCACAGCGCGTGGCGGTCGGCATCGCCTTCCGGAAACGGATTCTTGTCGAAGGTCATGCCGATCTCCCTCATATGCGCGGCCGATTTCAAGCCGCGTCGAGCGCAAGATGCTCAGGCTTCTGTAATAAAGCAACATGGATTTCGAAAGAATGTTGCTTTCCGACATTGGCTCTAGGAGGATCGTGCCGACAGGCGTAGACGGCTATGTAACCCCGGTTCCCGTCGCCGATTGAAGGAGGCTCCCCTTGTCCAAGCAGTGCTTTGGGAAATCCCACGTTCCGCTCTCGCCCGCCGTCCGCGCCGGCGATTTCGTCTATATTTCCGGTCAAGTGCCGGTGGGCAGCGACGGGCTCGTGATCAAGGGCGGCATCGCCGAGCAGGCCGAGCAGGTGCTGCAGAACGTCAAAGCGGCCCTGGCGCTCGCCGGCTGCACCATGGACGATGTGGTGAAGACCACCGTCTGGCTGGAGGACGCGCGCGATTTCGGCACATTCAACACCGTTTATGCAAAACATTTCCCGAAGGATCCGCCGGCGCGGACCACGGTCGAATCGCGCCTGATGATCGACATCAAGATCGAAGTCGAAGCCGTCGCCTATCGGCCGATCTGATCGCCCGGTCGGATCGCTTGAAGCAATTCCAGAAAAAGTGCTTAGCGGTTAGTTCGGCGACTTCGCCGTAGCCTTCCGTCCGGAATTGCGTGAAACGAACAGACAAAGCGAGTGGCACCAATGCAGTTCGATCTCCTGATCAAGGGCGGGCGCCTCATCGATCCCGCATCGGGCCTGGACGCGCCACGCGATGTTGCCATTGCCGATGGCCGCGTCACCGCGATCGACGCCGCCATCAATGCCGAGGCGGCGAGTGAAGTCGTCGATGCCAGGGATTGCATCGTCACGCCCGGCCTGATCGACCTGCACAGCCACGTCTATTGGGGCGGCACCTCGCTCGGCGTCGACGCCGACCGGCTCGCCGCCAAGAGCGGCACCACCACTTTCGTCGATGCCGGCAGCGCCGGCGCCGGCAATTTCCTCGGCTTCCGCCGCCATGTCATCGAGCGCTCGAAGGTCCGCATCCTCGCTTACGTCAACATCTCCTTTGCCGGCATATTTGGCTTCGCCAAAACCGTATCCGTCGGCGAATGCGGCGATCTCAGGCTTTGCGAGCCGCGCGAGACGGTGGCGGCGGTGCGCGAGCACGCCGATGTCGTCGTCGGCGTCAAGGTCCGTTCCGGCAAGCATGCCGGCGGCTTGAGCGGCATCGCGCCTGTCGACCTCGCGCTCGAAGCCGCCGACAAGGCCGGCCTGCCGCTGATGACGCATATCGACGAGCCGCCGCCCGGCCGCTCGGAAGTGCTGCCCAGGCTGCGCCGCGGCGACATTCTCACCCATTGCTTCCGGCCTTTCCCCAACGCGCCGGTCTTTGCCTCCGGAGCGGTGCGGCCGGACATGCGGCTGGCGCGCGAGCGCGGCGTCATCTTCGACATCGGCCACGGCATGGGTTCCTTCGACTTCGAGGTGGCGAAGGCGATGCTTGCCGAAGGCCTCGCGCCCGACGTCATCTCCAGCGACGTGCATCTCTACTGCGTCGACGGTCCGGCCTTCGACATATTGGTCTGCATGTCGAAGCTCATGGCGCTCGGCATGCCGCTGGTCGAGGTGCTGCGCGCGGCGACGCAGCGGCCGGCGGAGGCGATCGCAAGGCCGGAACTCGGCACGCTGAAGGTCGGCGGCACCGGCGACGTCGCCGTGTTGAAGCTGCAGCCCGGCCGCTTCACCTTCGTCGATGCTGTTGGAGCGTCACTGGTCGCGGACCAGCGACTAGTCTCCAAAGGCATCGTCATCGGCGGCAAATGGTGGCCGAACGAAGCGCCCGACCACAATGAGACGGAGCACTTCGAGGCCCATGCGCAACATACGCATGTGGATGTGGCGGCGAGGCATTTTGGCCCCTCATCGTCGTCATTCTAGGGCGGAGCGACGCGAAGCGGAGCGCAGACCCTAGAATCCATGCCGTGACTGTCACCGAAGAATGCAGCGGTGCAGAATGGGGCTTGAGACGCCCGGCGAAGAATCCCGTCCTGGTCCGCTTGCGCACGTCACGAATGTCACGGCATGGATTCTAGGGTCTGCGCCGCGTCGCTTCGCTCCTTGCTCCGCCCTAGAATGACGAAGCTAGGATCGCGAATTACTCGGCTCACCATACACCGGCGGCGCTATCCCCTCCATGCGCGCCTTGAGCTGCAGCGCCACATATTTCGAGTAGAATCTCGACAGCGCCAGATTGCCGCCGTGGAACCATAGCGCTTCCTGCGCCGTCGGCTTCCACATATTGCGCAATTCGCCCTGCCATGGACCCGGATCGCCCTTCACGCCGGAGCCAAGGCCCCAGCACGGACCTACCTTGTCGGCGACCTCGCGCGAGACTATCCCCGCTACCGTCTCGTTCATCGACTGGTAGCCGGTGCAGCAGACGATCGCGTCGACGGCGAGCTCGCTGCCGTCTTCAAACAGGATGCCGTCCGGCGTCAGCGACTTGATGCTGACACCGCTCTTCACCTGGATCTCACCGTTCAGGATCAACTCGCAAGCGCCGACATCGATGTAATAGCCCGAGCCTGTCCGATAGGCTTTCATCAACAGTCCTGTCTCGTCCTCGCCGAAGTCGATGGCGAAGCCGCTGTTGCTGAGGCGCTGGTAGAAATCCGCGTCGCGCGCCCGGATCACATCATAAAGCGCCCGCTGGCCCTTCGGCACCAGCGCGAAGGGCGTTGAGGCGACGATCATGTCGGCCTTGTCGGTGGTGATGCCGCGCGCCAGCGCCTTTTCCGAGAAGATCTCGAAGCCGATATCCATCAGCGTGTCGGACTTCACCACCGTCGTCGGCGAGCGCTGCACCATGGTGACCTTGGCGCCCGCTTCCCACAGGTCGACGCTGACATCGTGGCCTGAGCTTGCAGCACCTATCACCGCCACGCGCTTGCCGCGAAACTTCTCGCCGGTGGAATATTGGCTGGAATGCAGAAGCTCGCCCTTGAAGCTGTCGGCGCCCGGCAGCTCGATCTGCCGCGGCGGGCCGTAGGCGCCGGTAGCGAAGACGATATGCTTCGGCTTCAGCGTGATGCGCTGGCCGACGCGGTCGACCACCACGGTCCAGACTTTTTCGGCCTCGTCATAGGCGGCGCTGATGCATTTGGTGGCGACCCAGTAGTTCAGCTCCATGACGCGGGTATACATCTCCAGCCAGTCGCCCATCTTGTCCTTGGGCGTGAAGACCGGCCAGTTTTCCGGGAACGGAATGTAGGGCAGATGATCGTACCAGACGGGATCGTGCAGCACGAGCGAGCGGTATCGGTTGCGCCAGGAATCGCCGGCGCGCGCGTTCTTCTCGATGATCAGCGTAGGGACGCCGAGCTGGCGCAGCCGGGCGCCGAGCATGATGCCGCCCTGCCCGCCGCCGATCACCAGGCAATAGGGCTGCTCATGCACGCCGAGATCGCGCGCCTCGCGTGCCCGTGCTTCCGCCCAGGTCTCGCGGTTCGGGTCGGCCTTGTGGCGGATGCCGAGTGGCCGCGCCGGCCCCTTCCGTTCCTCGAACCCCTTGAGTTCGCTCATCGCCGTGAACAGCGTGCGGCAGCGGCCGTCCTTGAGCCGCAGGATCCCCTCGCCGCGCGCCACCGCCGTCTCGAATGTGAACCAGGCCTCGACGGTGCCGTCGTCGACGCTGGGCTCTCCGGACAGCCGCCAGTGCGAGGGTTGCGCCAAGTGGAGCGTGGCCTTGAGCATTTCGCGGATCGCCGCCTGCCCCTCCATGGTCTTGATATTCCAGGTGAAGGTCAAGAGATCGCGCCAGTAGCAATCCTGCGCGAAGAGGTTCGTCGTCGCCTCGATATCGCCGGCCCCGAGCGCCCGGCCGAATGAGCCGAGCCAGGTTGCCGCCTGTTGCGATGGTGCGATGTCGAGCATTTTTCTTCGTTCCCTTTTTGTTCGAATTCTTTTATCCTTTTCGGTCGACCTTGTGAAGCGTATCGTCAAGGTCGAGGACAAGGAAGTGAAACTCTTGCCCAAGGAATACGACATCCTGCGCATCATCGTGCAATATGCCGGCAAGGTGCTGACCCATCAGTTCCTGATGAAGCAGATCTGGAACGACTCGACCGACGTCCAGTATCTCAGGGTCTATGTGCGCCAGCTGCGGCAGAAGATCGAGAAGACACCGGACCAGCCGCGCTACATCATCACCGAGACGGGCGTCGGCTATCGGTTGCGTGAGATTGATCGAAACGAAGAGGGCGATCGGCATCCGCCCGTCGCCCCGAGCAATTCTAGGCAAAGTGTGTAGCGGCTTTCCGTCGGGAATTGCGTAGAAACTGCTCTAAGACGAATAACGCTTGTTCGATCGCTCAGTCCGCCGATAGATCCGCCGTCCGCGCCAGGGCGCTGCCAAAACCGTTGAGCGAGATGGTGAAGGAAATCGGCTGCGCAGTGTCGGCCGCCGTGGCGTTGACCTTCAGCGTGGTGCCGTTCTGCAGCAACGGCGTGATATTGGCGTCGAACGTCACCGGTACCAGGCAACCTACCGCCTGGCAGGTGTTGAACTGCAACGTGCCGTCCAGCTTCTTGTCGTCGATTTCGAACGAGATCCCGTTGGCCAAGGCAAGCCCGAAGGGCAGCGCCAGCGTGCCGGCGGCGTCTTGACCGGTCTTGGTCGTCAATTCGATCGCCAGCAGCCGCTGGCCGCTCTGCTTGTTGAACTGCTGATGCGACAGGCTGCAGACCTTGTTGGTGCCGGTGACCTGGCAGTTGACCGTCCAGTCGCCATGCGTCTCCGACAGCGCCGAGGCGCCGCCCGGCAGCTGCGGCTTGGCCGCTGCGTCGCCTGGCTGAGCGGCCGCTGGAGCCACCTTGTCGGCCTTGTTCTGCGCGGCAAGTCCCGCTGCCGGCACACCGGCAATGCAGGCGGCTGCCAGCATCGCTGCGAGATACGCGTATTTCGTCCTCATGAGATCCCTTCTTAGCCGCCGCCCGCGTCAGCTAAAAGCTGACCTTCAGAGACACGCTGACCGCATTCTGCTTGACCGTTTGCCCAAAGGCGTCGTCGTACCTGACAGCAACCCGACGCCGCTGACGCCATCGAGCTCCAGCCCGGCGCCGACCCGATAGAGGGGCGAATCGATGGCTTCCGTCAAGTGCAATGCCGGATTGCCGGGCAGATTCTCGGCGGCGGCGAAATGCCTCTCGATCCACTGCTTGGTGGAGAACTCGACGCCGGCCTTTCCGCAGATGCGGGAACTGGCGATGGCGCTGACCGGGATGTCGGCCCCGATCTCCAGCGCCGGCGTCCCGGCATAGCCAATCGCCCGGCGTCGGTGAGCCGCATCACGTTTCGCGGTTACCCATGGCGTTATTGGCTGCCCGCATTATATGAAATGCATGGTTTTTTGTATGGGAGCCGCGCGGATGCTTCGTCACAGTCTGGCTGTTCTTGCAGGCGCAGTGCTGGCGGCCTCGGTTTATCTGATTGCGCCGTCTTATGCGCAGATCGTCATCCCGACGAACCGCGATGCATTGGAGCAGCAGAATGAGCTGCAGCAGTTGCAGAACCGCTTGCAGCGGCAGCAATACCAGCAGCAGCAGCAAATCTATCGCGAGCTCGACCGGCCGGCCCCGCCCAGGAGCCAGCCCGATGTGCCGGTATTTGACAAGACATGCCGGATGGAAGCGGTCGGCAACACGATTTCCAGGGTTTGCCGCTGACATTTTGTTTTTTTCAGTTTATTAGCCGACTTACTTGCCGGCAAAATGCGGGATGGCAAGGGCGGTGGTTCTAGAGCAATTTCAGGAAAAGTGTGACACGTTTTTCCGTCAGGAATTGGGTCAAAACTAAAGAGATGGAGCGAGTCGCCGTTTCGGTGAAACGGTGAAACGCTCTAGAGTTTGCAGGAGGACAGGTTTTTGCCCGCGCGGATAGCGTATGGCAGGGATGCTGCTCTGACGGAATTTGGAATGGCAACAACCAAGAAGAAAGCAGTCCGCAGAGCCAGGAAAGGCCAACGCATCCGCCAGGTGGCGGCCATTCCATATCGGGTGCGAGAAGACGGCAATCTCGAAGTGTTGCTGGTCACCTCACGCACCACGCGGCGCTTCATCGTGCCAAAAGGCTGGCCGATGAAGGGCAAGAGCGGGCGCAAGGCGGCAACGATCGAAGCCCGCGAGGAAGCCGGCGTGCTCGGCAGGACGCTGAAGCAGCCTGCCGGCACCTATTCCTATTGGAAACGTATGCCCAACGGCTTCATTCGCGTCGACGTTGTGGTCTATCTGCTCGAGGTCGCCGAGGAGCTTGCCGATTGGCAGGAAGCGGCGAACCGGCAGCGCGCATGGCTTCCGGCGGTCGACGCCGCCCTGCTCATCGACGAACCGGACCTTTCCACGCTGCTGAGGGATTTGACCGTTCCGTCAGCAAACGCGGCATAAGCAACCATCTTTTCAGTGCCGTCCGGCCGTACCGGCGTGCCGGCCCACGGCCGCGGCTTCAGGTGCGCGTCCTCATTCGCTGCTTGACTCATGCATATCCCAATGGTTATACGTTAATCAATAGCCAACGGGTTATCGGTTAAAAATGACGACCGCGCATGACATGCTGTTCAGGACGCTCGCTGATCCGACGCGACGCGCCATCTTCGAACGTCTGTGCCGCCAGGGCGAGCAGACGGTCGGAGCCCTGACCGCCCAGGCCGGGGTGTCGCAGCCGGCGGTGTCGAAGCATCTGGGCGTCCTCAAGGAAGCGGGACTGGTGCGCGACCGCCATCAGGGTCGCCAGACCCATTACAGTGCCCAGCTCAAGGCGCTCGCGCCGTTGATGGACTGGACGCGCCACATGGCGGGGTTTTGGGAAAGCCGCTTCGACGATCTGGAAGACCTGCTCAAAAGGATGGATCAATGAATGAGGCCGCAACGCGCTCCGTCATTGTCGAGCGCGAGATACCTTTTCCGCCGGAAAAGATCTGGCGCGCGCTCACCCAACCGCATCTCATCGAGGAGTGGCTGATGAAGAACAGCTTCAAGCCGGTCGTGGACCATCGCTTCAATATGAGCGCCGAATGGGGCGGCGTCGACTGCCAGGTGCGGACGGTCGAGCCCAACCGGACCCTGTCCTACAGCTGGGACACCAAGGATCTCGAGAGCGTGGTCACCTGGACGCTCACCCCGACGGGCAAGGGCACGCATTTGCGCATGGAGCAGGTCGGCTTCCGTACCGACCAGGAGCCGTATTACCGCGGCGCCACAGTGGGCTGGAAGCGCAACTTCACGGGCCTGGAGCAGCTGCTTTCGCGGATCGATTGACGTCCGCCGAAGCCTCAAAAGACAGACACGGTCCCGGCGGGGCGGCAAACCGCAGGCGTAAGCAATGGAGACACCAAAATGAAGATCAAGCTGACCAGCATCTATGTCGACGACCAGGAAAAGGCCCTTGGCTTCTATACCGAAATTCTGGGCTTCACCAAGAAGGCCGACTTCACCAATGGGCCGTTTCGCTGGCTGACTGTCGTCTCGCCTGACGATCCGGACGGCACCGAACTGCAGCTGGCCCTCAACGACAATCCGGCGGCAAAGACTTATCAGCAGGCCATCTTCAAGCAAGGCCAGCCGGCGCTGATGCTGTTCACCGACGACATTAAGAGCGACCATGAGCGCATCAAGGCCAATGGCGGCAGTTTTGCCATGGCGCCGACCGCGGTGACCGGCGCGACCATCGCGCAGCTCAACGACACCTGTGGCAACCTCATTCAGCTTTCGCAACTGGCGCACTGGTAGAGAGCTCGATCCGTATCGTCATTCGCAAGGGAGGTTATATTGAACTGGAGCAAGTGGATCAGGCAGCTTCACCGCTGGCTTTCGATCATCTTCACCGTCACCGTCATTGCCAATTTCGCTGCCATGGCCATGGGCCCGCCGCCCGCCTGGATCGTCTATTCGCCGTTGATTCCGCTTTTCCTGCTGCTGTTCAGCGGCCTCTATATGTTCGTGCTGCCCTATGCCGCCAGATGGCGCGGGGAGCCGGCGGGCGAGCGCACGGGATCGGCCTGATGGCAAAGACGAAATCGAAGGCTGCCGGATCCGCGGACGCCAAACCTGTCCTGCTTTCGGGCGGCAACCCGCAGATCGCCAAGGGCTATGGCGATGCTCCGGTGCAGGCCTATATCGCGGCGATGCCGGGCTGGAAGAGCGAGGTCGGGCGCCGGCTCGACCAGCTCATCATGCAGGCCGTCCCTGGTGTGCAAAAGGCTGTCAAATGGAACTCTCCCTTCTACGGCATGGAAGGCGAAGGCTGGTTCCTCGGCATCCATTGCTTCGCCAAATACATCAAGGTGGCGTTCTTCCGCGGCCTGTCGCTGAAGCCCGTGCCGCCTGTCGAATCCAAGAGCAAGGACACACGCTATTTCCACATCCACGAGAACGAGCCGATCGACGAGGAGCAGTTCGTCTCCTGGGTGAAGCAGGCAAGCCGGCTGCCCGGCGAACGGATGTAAGCGCACGAAAAATCAAGCGCCATCTCCCCGAAAGGGCCATGGTGGCGATCTCTTATTTAGCATCGAGGAGAACCGGACATGCAACAAGGCGACGTACAGGACGGCAAGTCTGCGTCCGAACTGATCGACGGACGGATCAAGGAGCTGGGCGACTGGCGGGGCGAGACGCTTGCCCGGCTCCGCGCTCTTATCAGGGAGGCGGCGCCCGAAGCCGTCGAGACATGGAAATGGCGCGGCGTCCCTGTCTGGGAGGATGCCGGCATGATCTGCACCGGCGAGACTTACAAGGCCGTCGTCAAGCTGACCTTCGCCAAAGGCGCGGCGCTGCCCGATCCCAAGAAGCTCTTCAACTCCAGCCTGGAAGGCAACACCCGGCGCGCCATCGATTTCAAGGAAGGCGACAAGATCGACGCCGACGCCCTGAAGGCGCTCGTCCGCGAGGCCGTTGCGCTCAACAAATCCAAGACCAGGCGCTGAGACGAGACTGTCGCGCGGCGCTATCGGATTGATGTAGCCGGCTTTTCTTCCGCGCCCTCGCACCGTAAACCGATATTAGGCACGAAATATCGGCATCAAGCGTGTAAGCGTCCTTCTGTTGCTGAGCAATAACTCATGAAACAAATACTGGGCAAATTTATCGACCGTTAATCCAGGCACGTTATTTGGATTGATGTCGCCAGTAACCGGACGACATGTGGGGAAGAACATCGTCTCAACCGGCGGATGAGCCAGTCGGACAGACACCGAGGGGGCCTGCGCACGCGCCATGGGAATGGGATGAAGCTCTCATCGACCGATGCCGCCCCGCGTCTCATCGGGCTGGTCTGGCCCTTCGTCGCGGTCGTCCTGATCCAGGCGCTGATTGCGACGCTCAGCCTCCACACGTTGTCAGCCGTCCGCGCCTATGTCGGCGGCGAAAGCCAATGGTCGAAGGGGCAGAAGCACGCCATCTATTTCCTCAGCCTTTATGCCGACACCGGCCGGGAAGAGTATTTCAGCGAATATCGTCAGGCCATCGCCGTGCCGCTGGCAGATCGCACCGCGCGGCTTGCGCTCGAACAGGCTGAGCCCGACACGAATGCGGCCAGGCTCGGCTTTCTCGGCGGCAACAACCATCCCGACGATGTCGCCGGCCTGATCTGGCTGTTCCGGAATTTCCGCGGCGTCAGCTATCTCGACACGGCGATCCGCCACTGGACGGCTGCCGACGAGATGATCCTCGCCATCCAAAGACTTGGCGACGACATGCATCGCAGGCTCGAAAAAGGGCCGCCATCGTCAGCCGAGATCGCTCTCTGGAAAGTGCAAATCCACCAGATCGACCACCGGATCGGGCCGCTCGCCAAGGACTTTTCGGACAGTCTCGGCGAGGGATCGCGCTTCATCAAGACGGCGCTGACGGCGGCCAATCTCGCGACAGCCGCGCTGCTTATCCTGCTCGCCGTCTGGCGCACGCGAAAGCTGATAAAACAGCGCCAGGCATTTCAGACAGCCCTCAGCGCCGAGCGCGAGCGGGCTCAGATCACATTGGCCTCGATCGGCCAGGCTGTCATCAGCACCGATGCTAAGGGGCGGCTGGACTATATGAATGCCGGAGCGGAAAGGCTGCTTGCCTGCTCTTTAGTCGCCGCCAAAGGCAGATCGGTCGCCTCGTTGTTCCGGCTCGTGGACAAGGACAGCGGCGTCGAGGAGACCGATCTGATCCCGCGCCTGCTGGCGGGCGAGCCGCGCCGCTCCAATGTTCGCCCGCAGCTTTTGGAGCGCCCCGACGGTTCGGTCGTGCCGGTGGCGCTGAACGGCGCTCCGCTGATCGTTTCCGGCTCGATCCTGGGTTGCGTCCTGGCCCTGCAAGACATGACGCGCGAGCAGGACTATATCGAGCGCCTGTCGTGGCAGGCATCGCATGATGCGCTGACCGGTCTCGTCAACCGCCGCGATTTCGAGAAGCGTCTGGCGAGCGCGATCTCCGAAGACCCGGAGAAGCCGCGCCGGCACGCGCTGATGTATCTCGACCTCGATCAGTTCAAGCTGGTCAACGATACCTGCGGCCACGCCGCCGGCGACCAGTTGCTGCGCCAGATCTCGGCGCTGCTCGCCAACGAGCTGCCGCCCGGCGACATCCTGGCGAGACTGGGCGGCGACGAGTTCGGCGTGCTGCTCTTCGATTGCGATGCCGATTGTGCCGCCGCCACCGCCGAACGATTGCGCGCCACGGTCCAGGATCTGCACTTCTCCTGGGAAGGGCGTCCCTTCAACATCAGCGTCAGCATCGGCATGGTCGAGGTCGCCAATGTCGGCATGACGCTGGAGGAGGTGCTGCGCGCCGCCGACGTCGCCTGCTACATGGCCAAGGAAAAGGGCCGCAACCGCGTCCAGCTCCACAGCGACGGCGACAGGGCCCTGCGCGAGCGCTTCGGCGAGATGGCCTGGGTGCAGCGCCTGCATGCCGCGCTGGATGAAAACCGCTTCCGGCTGCATGCGCAGGAGATCGCGCCGCTGCGGGACGATGCTGCCGAGCCGGGCGCGCATGTCGAAATCCTGCTCAGGCTGACCGACGAGGACGGTAGCTTCGTCACCCCGCAGAGCTTCATTCCGGCGGCGGAGCGCTACGGACTGATGCCGGCGATCGACCGCTGGGTGATACGCAACGCCTTCGCCATATTGGCGTCGCGACGCACCAATCCGCACGCGGCGCCGACATCCACCTGCGCGATCAATCTCTCCGGCGCCACATTCGGCGACGAGACGTTTCTCGGCTTCATGCGTGAGCAGTTCGCCGCGCACGCCATTGCGCCCGAAACGATCTGCCTGGAGATCACCGAGACCAGTGCCATCGCCAATCTGACCGAGGCCATGCGCTTCATCGCCGATCTGCGCGGCCTGGGCTGCCGCTTCGCGCTCGACGATTTCGGCTCCGGCATGTCGTCCTTCGCCTATCTGAAACATCTGCCGGTCGACTACCTCAAGATCGACGGCGGCTTCGTCAAGGACATGCTCGACGACCGCATCGACCGCGCGATGGTCGAGATGATCCATCACATCGGCAAGGTGACGGGAAAACGCACCATCGCCGAATTCGTCGAAAGCGATGGCATCGCCGAAGCCTTGAAGGCGATCGGCGTCGACTACGCGCAGGGCTATGCCATAGCGAGGCCTCAGCCATTCGACGCGACGACGGTGCTGGGCAGCCATCCAGGTGCAAAGGCGGACGCGTGGAACGGAGTGGCAGGGGCCTTGCGCCGCAAGGCGGGTTAAGCGCTTTGCTTTCCGGATCCGGCCTGCCGTTCCAGCAGGATCGTCGGCTTCTCGTGGTAGGTGGTCCGCAAAATTTCTTTATAGCCGTTCCTTTCGGCCACCTTCTGCGAAGCGCCGTTTTCCGGATCGATGATGCAGACGGTTCTTGCCTGTCCGAACGTCTCGTCACTCCAGGCGACGATCCGCCCCACGACTTCGCTCGCAAGCCCTTGGCCATGCGCCTCCGAGGCCAGCGCCCAGCCGGCCTCCGGCACGCCTTCGAGAGACGGCACGATCTCGCGCTTGAGGTCGTGGAAGCCGGCCTCGCCGATGAAGCTCCCCCTCGCCTTGTCCTCGATCGCCCAGAATCCATAGCCGATCAGCGACCATAGGCCGGCATGGCGCAGGAAGCGCATCCAGCTCTCCTCCCGCGTGCGCGGCTTGCCGCCGATGAAACGGGTGACGGCGGGCTCCGCCCACATGGCGGCATAGGCTTCAAAATCGTCCAGCCTGTGCGGCCGCAAAACGGTGCGCGCCGTTTCGAGAAGCGGCACGCCGGCTTCGATCTTGATGCTCATGGCATTGCCCTCCATTGACGCGACCGCGCTTAGCAAAACAGCACGCTCGATCAAGAGCCAGGCCAATGCGTTGGCTCTTCCAGCCATAAAAGCCATGGCACGGCAGCATCGCTATGGGCTTTTCGCCCGGCGATGCTAGTTTGCGCGCGAAGCCGACCCAGAAACGCAAGTCGACCGAAGGAAGAACCATGGACACCACAGACCTGTTGCTGGCGATCGCGCATCACCTTCTGGTGTTCTCGCTGGCCGGCATCATCGGCGCCGAGTTCGTGCTGGTGCGCGGCGATTTGGCAGCGGCGACGCTGAAGCGCCTTGCCGGCATCGACCGCCACTACGGCATCATCGCCGCGCTGATCGTCATCGTCGGCATCTGCCGGGTGTTCTTCGGTCTGAAGGGCTGGGAATTCTACGTCTACAATTGGGTGTTCTGGGCAAAGATGGCGGCCTTCGTCATCGTCGGCCTGCTGTCGATTGTGCCGACTATGCGCTTCCTCTCCTGGAACAGGCAGGCGAGCGGCAATCCGTCTTTCGCGGTGCCGGCGGCGGAATTGGCCTCGGTGAAGAACTATGTCCGCGCCGAGGGCTTTATCTTCCTGCTCATTCCAGTTTTTGCCGCGGCCATGGCGCGCGGCTACGGATATTAAAACTTTACTGTGTCAGACAGCTTCGACCGGAAACGTCTCATCCAGCGGCGCGATCGGCACCAGCGGGGCCGGCACGTCGGTGGTCTTTTCCTTCGACTTGCAGATGTCGGCGATGACGCAGACCGGGCAATCGGGCTTGCGCGCCTTGCAGACATAGCGGCCATGCAGGATCAGCCAGTGATGCGCATGGCGCATATATTCGGCGGGGATGACCTTGAGCAGCCCCTGCTCGACCTGCTCCGGCGTCTTGCCGGGCGCCAGCCCGATCCGGTTGCCGATGCGGAAGATATGGGTGTCGACCGCCATGGTATGCTGGCCGAAGGCGACGTTGAGCACGACATTGGCGGTCTTGCGCCCGACGCCCGGCAGCTTCACCAGCTCGTCGCGATCCTGCGGCACCTGGCCTGCATAATCGTCGATCAGCGCCTTCGACAGCGCGATCACGTTCTTGGCCTTGTTGCGCCACAGACCGATGGTGCGGATATAGTCGCCGACCTTGGCCTCGCCCAACGCCAGCATCTTGGCCGGCGTGTCGGCCGCGGCGAACAGCGCCTTCGTCGCCTTGTTGACGCCGGCGTCCGTCGCTTGCGCCGACAGCACCACTGCGACCAGCAGAGTGAAGGCGTTGACATAGTCGAGCTCGCCTTTCGGCTCAGGCCGCTGCACGGAAAAGCGCCGGAAGATCTCATGCACTTCGGCGGGGCTGTAGAGCGACCGCGTGGCGGCTTTTCGCGGCCGTCGACCAGGCGCCCGGCCGCCGCCCGGGATAGCGGGCTGAGGTTTTTTGACAGCTGCGGATTTTTTCGACTTGGGAGGCGCCATTTCCCTCCTATAATATTCCCTCATGAGCGACACAAACGCCTCGTTCCAGGCCGACGAGCCATTTTTCCAGGCCTTGCTGACGCCGCACCGCTCGCTCGGCCGCACCGGTTTTCTGATCCTGATGGGGGCGCTTCTGTTCGGCTGGGCGGTCACCGGCGCGTTCTTCCTGGCGCATGGCGCATGGCCGGTGTTCGGCTTCTTCGGCCTCGACGTGGTCGCCGTCTACATCGCTTTCCGCGCCAATTACCGGGCTGCGCGCGCCCGTGAGGAAATCTCGGTCTCGCGCACCAGTCTCGACATTCGCAAGACAGCGCCTTCCGGCCGCTCGGAAAACCATCGCTTCAACCCGTTCTGGACGCGGTTCTCGATCGCCCGCCACAGCGAGATCGGCATCACCAAGATGGCCGTCGAGGCGCAAGGCAAGAGTGTCGCGATTGGCGGCTTCCTCAATCCCGACGACCGCGAAAGTTTTGCCACCGCCTTTTCGCGCGCGCTGGCGACCGCCAAGACGCGCTGATGCGTCCAGTGTCTTCGCCCTGATTGCAAATCCCAGCCCGAGATTGCCGTCGACCTTGAGCCTCGAGAAATATAGTCGATCCTGCGCACCGCCTAGTCGGCAAAGCGATCCTGGAGCAGCGAATTGGGCAGCCGGCTCTCCAGCGCCTTGCCGTAGAGCGTCATCAGCAAGGTCTCCCTTGCCCCGGTCAGATCAACCTTTTCGACGGCCATGATCACCCTCTTCGGCCCGAAGCTGACTCTATCTGGGTGCGGATGGCGGGAAGGCAAGTTTCGGGTGGTGGCAAAGCTCTGGAGGACCGATATTCGCGGTCAAGGAGATATTGCCATGAACGCTCAGATGACCATGAATACGCGGATGAAACCAACCGCGATCCTTGAGAATGACATCACGCCGGAAGGCAGCGACTATGACGTCGTGCGCCGCGCCATCGAGAAGATCAGCCTCGACTATCGCGACCAGCCCTCGCTGGAGGTGCTGGCCGAGGAAGTCGGCGAGACGCCGACCGGCCTGCAAAAGCTGTTCACGCGCTGGGCCGGCCTGTCGCCCAAGGCCTTCCTGCAGGCGGTGACGCTCGACCATGCGCGCAGGCTGCTGGATTCAGGCATGCCGCTGCTGGAGACCTCGTTCGAGCTCGGCATGTCCGGTCCCGGCCGACTGCACGACCTCTTCGTCACCCATGAGGCGATGTCGCCCGGCGACTATAAGACCCGGGGCGCGGGTCTCACCATCCGCTACGGCTATCACATCTCGCCTTTCGGTATCGCACTGATCATGGTCACCGACCGCGGTCTAGCGGGTCTCGCCTTCTGTGACGCCGGCGGCGAGCGGGCTGCCTTCGCCGACATGTCCGGCCGCTGGCCGAACGCGACCTATGTCGAGGACATGTCCGTTACCCAGGCTTACGCCGCGCGGGTCTTCGACCCGACGAAATGGCGCGCCGACCAGCCTTTGCGCGTGGTAATGATCGGCACCGATTTCCAGCTTCGCGTCTGGGAAGCATTGCTGCGCATCCCGATGGGCAGGGCCTGTACCTATTCCTCGATCGCGGCAAGCATCGGCGCGCCAAGCGCGAGCCGGGCCGTGGGCGCGGCTGTGGGCGCCAACCCGATGTCGTTCGTGGTGCCGTGCCACCGGGCGTTGGGCAAGTCCGGCGCGCTCACCGGCTATCACTGGGGCCTGACGCGCAAGCGCGCCATCCTCGGTTGGGAAGCGGGACAAGTGACGTCCTGAAAAACAATCGATTTTTTCGCGTCTCCTTGCGAAAAACCGCGCATCAAATATAAAGCGGCACAAGCCAAACAAATAAACAGCCTTGTTCATGAAATGCAACCGGCGACAACCTCTGGTTATCGCCGCTTTCTTTGAAGTTGCTTTCCGTTGTTATTTCACTTAACGCTAAATTAACCACGATAAAGAGAAGATAACCCTACATTGAGCCGCATTATCCGGCTCGAAAGCGGGGTCTCAATGAAGTTCTTTCGCGCCGTCATGGCTGCGAGCGTGCTCGCCGCCTGCGGCGGCCAGGCAGCATCGGCCGCCACCACCGGAAATGTGCTGTTCAATGGTACGATCACCGCGACCTGCACGGTCACGATCAACTCCAACGGTACGATGACCGTCAGCAGCAATCTTCAGTCGCTGAGCTCGCATAATGCCGGCGGCTCAGCCGGCAGCGCTCAGGTCGATACCACGGGCGGCGTCTCGCTCAGCGTAGACCCGGTAACCACGACGACCGTGCCGGCTTCGGACGTTACGGCGACGACATGGACCCCCACCTTCGCCACTTCCGGCGCCCAGACGATTGCGGAAACCGGCACTGCGACGGCCCTGACGGTGCCAGGCACATCCACGGTCGCCGTCAATCTTTCCGGCACCAAGAGCGGCACGAACCGCTTCTCCGCCGGCAACTACCAAGCAACGGTGACGCTGCGCTGCGAATAGTCTTGTCGCGAAAGGAGTGATCCTTGAGAACGATTGCAATTCTGGCGGCGGGCCTGACTGCCGTGCTGTTTCCCATCGCCGCGACCGGCCAGTCGATGACGCCGATGCGGGGTGAGGTGCGATCCTTCGCGGATGCCTTCGCCGTTCGTGTCTTCCCAGGCAACCCGTATAACCAGCGCATACGTGTCGAGGTTCATGTCTATGACCAGGATTTCCAGCCGGTCGACGCCAAGATCACGCCAAGCGCCTTCCTTCTGGCCGGCCAGGCGTCGCGTCCGGTTCTGGTGGTCGTCCCGTTCGACGGCGCGAACGAGCGCAAGGTGCGTATCTGTACCGAGAGTATCCCCTTTCCAAGCGAGCAGACCCAGATAAGGGCACAGATATGCGGAAAGTTTTTCGGGCATCGCAGGTTCTGACCTTGTCCCTGCTGTCCGCCTTGGCTGTCGTAAGTCAGGGGCTTGCCGAGGACATCCTGAACCTGAACCAGAACCAAACCGGTTTCAGTCTGCCCGGCGTCAGCCTGCCTCAGGGCCAGGACGAGGTTCATGCCAGCGACGGCACGACCTGCCGCTCAGCCGTCTCCGGCAGCGGCGCCTATCTCGACCTCGGCGTCATCCGGGGCAACAACAGCAGCAATCAGGCCAATAGCGACATCGCAACATACGGCCGCGTGGTGATCCCGATCGGGCGGACGCCGAAACGCGTCGATTGCAGCCGCCTCTACGAGCTGGAAGTCGAGCGCCTGCAGCTTGAATTGAAGCTCCTGAAAATGGGCCTTGGCGCCGATGGTCAGACAACGGGGAGCACGACGGGCATCGCTGCCACGGCTTCCGAGGCTCCTACGGCTCGCTCGGCCGCATCGGCGGGATGGGCCAACGAAGGCTGGAGCATCAGAGGCACGACCGGCAATGAAAAGAAAAAGAAGAGGAAATAGCCGCGCGCTGCTTACGACGGCAGCGCTTGCCGGCTTCTGTCTCCCAGCACAGGCGGCGATCATCGGCACCTGCACCATCATGATCGGTGCCTCGGGAACGATGAAGTCGAACCCCTCTATCAACATATTCGGTTCCAAGCAGGCGGGCGGGTCGAGCGCCGGCGCCACTATCATCGCGAACTCGACGCTGTGTTCGATCCTGAACCTGCTAGACTGCTATACCGTCTCCGCGCCGGCGCCGATCGCCTTCACCTCGGCTCCGAGCGGCGGCGACACCGACGTCTCTTTCGCCTCAGTCTTCCGCCTCGACGGCTCGGGGCTGGATAACCCAGGCGGCTCGCCGCAGCGGCTGACCAACGGCACCCATACCATCCAGGTCGATCTGACCGCCACGAAATCGCCGGGCATCTTCCCGGCCGGCAGTTACCAGGCGGAGGTCACTGTCCGTTGCGAATGATGCTGTGGGCCAGACCGCGCCAGCGACGACATGATCTGGCAACCGGCGGGCTTTGCGGCTAGCTTCGCGCCCAGCCTGCAATTCCAGGGGAAAAAACACGCCATGCATTTCCCCTGGAATTGCGCAAGAAAGCAGAAGTCTTGGAGCAGGTCCGCCTTTCAGCACAGGCTGACCCGCCTCACCGGGAGGCAGTTTTTTGATTATCGTTGTCGGTTCGATCAACCTCGACCTCATCGCCAATGTCGACCGCTTGCCGGAACCCGGCGAGACGGTGCGCGGCTCCGGCTTCGCCACCGCGCCCGGCGGCAAGGGGGCCAACCAGGCGCTGGCCGCGGCGCGCGCCGGCGCGCAAGTGCGCATGGTGGGCGCGGTCGGCAAGGATAGTTTTGCCGCCGAGGCGCTCGCCCTTCTCAAGGCCGGCAATGTCGATCTGTCCGGTGTCGGCGAGAGCTTCGCCTCCACCGGCACAGCGTTGATCCTGGTCGGCGCCGACGGCGAAAATGTCATCGCCGTCGTGCCGGGCGCCAATGATTCGGTGGTGCCGGGCGATGTCGCCAAGGCCTATCTCAAGAAAGGCGACGTCGTGCTCCTGCAGCACGAGATCCCGTTGCAGACCGTCGAGGCCACACTCGACGCGGCGCGCGCGGCGGGCGCCGTCAGCGTGCTCAACACCGCCCCGTTCCGTGCCGAAGCCGCCGGCCTCCTCGGCAAGGCCGACTATGCCGTCGCCAACGAAACCGAGTTCGATCTCTATGGCGAGGCCCTCGCGCTTTCGGGGCGCGACCGCCCGGCCCGCATGCGCGACTATGCCAAAAAGACAGGCAGCATCATCGTCGTCACGCTCGGTGGCGACGGGGTGCTGGCCGCCACACCGGGCGATTTCCTTGCCGTCCCCGCGCTGAAGATCACCCCGGTCGACACGGTCGGCGCTGGCGATACGTTTTGCGGCTATTTCGGCGCCGGCCTATCGTCCGGTCTGTCACTCCAGGATGCGCTCACCCGCGCCGCCGCGGCCGGGTCGCTCGCCTGCCTGAAGCCAGGCGCGCAACCGGCGATCCCACTGGCCAAGGATGTCGACGCGACTTTGGCGGGCACCCGTTGAGCGATGCGCCCCGTCACAAAACATGCCGTGCCGCCGGCCGGCGATATCTGCCGCCTCTCCGCCGTTGAGCTCGCTGAAGGTATCAGACGGCGTCGCTTTTCGGTTCGCGAGGTGGTCGGCGCGTTCCTCGACCGCATCGAGGCCGTGAACCCACAGGTCAATGCCATCGTCTCGCTGCGCGAGCACGCCGACATCCTGGCCGAGGCCGACAGGGCCGATGCTCATCTCGCCCGTGGCGGCGAGGCCGGATCGCTGTACGGCCTGCCGATCGCCATCAAGGACCTTGCCCAGACCAAAGGGCTCAGAACCACCTTCGGCTCGCCGATCTTTGCCGATTTCATTCCCGACACGGACGACTTCTTCGTCGAGCGCGTCCGCAAGGCCGGGGCCATCATCATCGGCAAGACCAATGTTCCGGAATTCGGCCTCGGCTCCAACACCTACAATCCGGTTTTCGGGCCGACGCTCAACGCCTTCGACCCGGCGCTGACCGCCGGCGGCTCGAGCGGCGGCGCGGCCGTGGCGCTGGCGCTCGACATGGTGCCGGTCGCCGACGGCAGCGACTTCGGCGGTTCGCTGCGCAATCCGGCGGCCTACAACAATGTCTACGGCTTCCGTCCCTCGCAGGGCCTGGTGCCTGCTGGCCCGGACGTCGATGTCTTCCATTCCCAGATGGGCGTCGAAGGGCCTATGGGCCGCAACATTCGCGACATCGCGCTGCTGCTCGACGAACAGGCCGGCTATCACCCGCATGCACCGCTTTCGCACGACAAGACGGGCTCGTTCCTTGAAGGTTTACGGACCAAAGCGTCAGGCGGCCGCATCGCCTGGTTGGGCGACCTCGGCGGCCGCCTGCCGACGGAGCCCGGCGTGCTCGACCTTTGCGAGGCCGCGCTTGCCCGCTTCGCCGATGCTGCCTTCCACAGCGAGGCCTTGGTGCCGGATGTCGACTTCGAGGCGCTGTGGCAGGCTTTTGTCACCTTGCGCCAGGCGAGCAGCGGCTGCGGGCTAAAGGCGCATTACGACGATCCGGCAAAACGCGGGCTTCTGAAGCCTGAGGCTGTCTGGGAAGTGGAGCAGGGGATGCGCCTGACCGCCCCGCAGATCCATGCCGCGACCGTCCGGCGCACGTCCTGGCACAGGACGTTGCTTGCGCTTTTCGAGCGCTTCGACCTGATCGCGCTGCCCACCGCTCAGGTCTTCCCGTTCGACGTGACCACCCGCTGGCCGCGCGAGGTCGCGGGGCGAACTATGGACAGCTATCACCGCTGGATGCAGGTCTCCGCTTTCGCCACGCTGGGCGGTTGCCCGGCGCTCAACGTGCCGGCCGGCTTCGACGAGAAGGGCCGGCCCATGGGCATGCAATTGATCGGCCGCCCGCGCGCCGATCTCGCCGTGCTCAAGGCCGGCGCCGCCTACGAGGCAACCCTGCCATGGGCGGCGGGAGCTGCATGACGGGCCGCCCTGCCCGGCCAGCTTGCGCCAGCGTCAATCCCGTGCATTGATCGCGCTCCGCCCAAGTCGGCGCTGTCCTGTTCGGGGGAAGATCATGTCGCTGGAACTCTACGCCACCTACGTCGTCGCCTGCATCGTCATCATCCTGGTGCCGGGTCCCACGGTCACGCTGATCATCGCCAACAGCATCCGCCACGGCTCGCGCTCGGGCTTGGCCAACGTCGCCGGTACGCAGGCCGGCCTTGCCATCATGATCGCCATCGTCGGCATTGGCCTCAACACGCTGATCGCCGGCATGGGCCACTGGTTCGAATGGGTGCGGCTGATCGGCGCCGCTTATCTCATCTGGATGGGTGTGCAGATGTTTCGCGCCAAAAGCGCGCTGAACCCCGACGGCTCGGCCAAAAAGCCGCGCGGCGGCTTCTTCCTGCAGGGTTTTCTGGTGGCGATCTCAAATCCGAAGACTTTGGTGTTTTTCGGCGCCTTCTTCCCGCAGTTCATCGCCCCGCAGGGCAACTATTCGCTTCAGATCGTGGTGATGGGCCTGACCGCGATGATCTTCGCCGCCATGTCGGACTCGACCTATGCGCTTGCGGCAGGCCGCGCCGGGCGCGTTCTGTCGGCCAGCCGCGTCAAGCTGATGTCGCGCATCAGCGGCAGCTTCCTCGTCGGCGGCGGGCTATGGCTGGCGTTCTCGAAGGCTAAGTAGCACCTCACCTTCTCCCCTTGTGGGAGAAGGTGTCGCCGAAGGCGACGGATGAGGGGTGTTCCAGGGAATGCCGACGTCTCACTCCGCTGGAGCACCCCTCATCCGTCTCGGCGCTTCGCGCCGATCCACCTTCCCCCACAAGGGGGGAAGGAAGAAGCGGCCCTTATAGCCGCCCGAGCCGCTCCACCAGCAGCGCGAAGAAGCCGTCATGGTCGATGTCGCGCATCACCATGGCGTTCTTTTTGCGCTTGGCGACGCCCCACCAGTCGATCACCGTCATGCCCATGGTGAGCTCGGAGGTCGTCTCGACGCTGACATTGCAGTGGCGGCCCTTGAACAGCTCCGGCTTGACGAGATAGGCGATCACGCACGGGTCGTGCAGCGGCCCGCCATCAGTACCGTATTTTTCCTCGTCATAGCGCTCGAAGAACTCCAGCATCTCGGCGGTCGCGGTGCCGACCTTGGTGCCGAGCTTGCGGAAGGCCTGGATGCGCTCGGACGTGGTGAGCGCCTGGTGGGTGACGTCGAGCGGCATCATCACGATCGGAATGCCCGATTTGAACACCAGATCGGCGGCCTGCGGGTCGACATAGATATTGAATTCGGCGGCCGGCGTGACATTGCCGCCCTCGAAGAAGCCGCCGCCCATCAGGACGATTTCCTTGATCCGCGGCGCGATCCTGGGCTCGCGGATCAGCGCCAGCGCGATGTTGGTGAGCGGTCCGAGCGGGCAGAGCGTGATGGTGCCGCTTTCCTCGCGCATCAGCGTCTCGACGATGAAATCGACGGCATATTGTTCCTGGAGCGGCATGGTCGGCTCGGGCAGCTGCGGGCCGTTCAGGCCGGTCTTGCCATGCACCTCCTCGGCGGTGACGAGTTCACGCGCCAGCGGCCGGATGGCGCCGGCATAGACCTTGATGTCGGGCCGGCCGGCCAGCTCGCATATCTTGCGGGCGTTGTTCTGGGTCAGATTCAGCGGCACGTTGCCGGCTACCGCGGTGATGCCGACGATCTCCAGCTCGGAACTGCCGAGCGCCAGCAATATGGCGACGGCATCGTCCTGGCCGGGATCCGTGTCGATGATGATCTTTCTGGACTGGGGCATTTCAATTCCTTTTGGGAAGTCTTTTTGGGCGGGTTTTAGAGCATGGTTCCCGAAAGGTGGGAACCGGTTTTCGGACGAAATCATGCTCCAATGAAAGGCTGGATGAAGATGACGGTTCGACGAAACGCCATCCTGATTTGGCGGCTTGAACTTGATCGCGCGACGGACCATATCAAGACCATCGGGAAAAATGCCATCCGGGTTTTTCCAGTTTGTGTCGCTCTTCAGAGGACAGTGTAACAATGAGTCGAATGACGCCTTTCTCCAGCCCGCTTCTCCTGGGTTTTGATGCCATGGAAAAGACGCTTGAGCGTCTGGCGAAGTCCGGCGACAGCTACCCTCCGTACAATATCGAGCGCCTCAATGCCGCCGACGGCAAGGCCGAAAGGCTGCGCATCACGCTGGCCGTTGCCGGTTTTGCAGAAAGCGACCTCGATGTCACCACGGAGGAAAACCAGCTGATCGTGCGCGGTCGTCAGACCGACGACACCGAGCGCGAATTCCTGCACCGCGGCATCGCCGCGCGCCAGTTCCAGCGCTGCTTCGTGCTGGCCGACGGCATGCGGGTGATCGCGGCGGAACTGAAGAACGGTCTGCTGTCGATCGATCTCGATCGGCCGGAGTCCGAGCGGATGGTACGGAAAATAAACATATCGGTGAAAGACTGACCTTTGCCGATGGCTCTATGCGAGGCGGCCGATCCTGGCGTCCTCGCGCCAAGGAGGCTTGAAATGACCAGAACTGACGAAACGATCACCATGACCAGCGGCGAACTCGCCCATCTCGGCGAAGGTTCGGTCGCTTATCTCAGGAAAGTGTCGAGCGACGACCTGCGCGGCCGCTTCCCCGGCCTCGGCGAGATCGCGCCCGGCCTGGAGCTGTGGGCGCTGTTTGCCGCCAACGGCCAGCCGATTCTGCTTTCCGACGCCCGTGACCGGGCACTGGCGGGTGCGTTGGAGAACGACCTGACCACTGTCGCCATTCACTAAGGCGATTGCTGGCAGTCTGAAATGGAAAGGGCCGCTCCCGGCGGCCCCTCTAGCCCAAAAACCAGGTTCGATCCCAAAACGTCAGGCCGCGTGCGAGGCCTGCGTATCAGACAAGAGCGCGTGGATCGCCACCGCGTCGCGCGTGCCCCTGATCTTGGCCACCGTGTCGGCATCGCGCAGCACGCGTGCGATGCGCGACAGCGCCTTGAGATGGTCGGCGCCGGCACCTTCCGGCGCAAGCAGCAAAAACACCAGGTCGACCGGCTGGTCGTCCAGCGCCTCGAAATCGACCGGCGTTTCCAGCCGGGCGAAGACGCCGGCGATCCGCTTCACGCCGGCGAGCTTGCCGTGAGGAATGGCGATGCCGTTGCCGACGCCGGTCGAGCCCAGCCGCTCGCGCTGCAGGATGGTGTCGAACACCTCCCGCTCCGGAATCCCCGAAATTGCCGCCGCCCTCTCCGACAGCAATTGCAGAAGCTGCTTTTTGGAATTCGCCTTCAACGCCGGCATGATCGCCGGAACGCTGATGAGATCGCTGAGATCCATGCTTGAAAAATCCCTTGCTCGCCTGCCGCGCCAGTCGTCGCCCCCTTGCGCGGCTGGCTTTTTATCCTTGCGCGACTTTGGTCGTCGACGGATCGATCCAGCCGATGTTGCCATCCGGCCGGCGGTAGACGATGTTGAGATGGTCGGTTCCGGCGTTGCGGAACAGGAAGACCGGGCTGTCGCTGTTGTCGAGCTCGATGACCGCCGAAGCCACCGACATGGTCCGCAGCGTCAAGCTTGATTCGGCGACGATGACCGGAGCGAAGTCCTCCGGAATGTCTTCCTCGTCGTCGGCGAGGGGAGCCATCACGGTGTAGGCGATGTCGGTCGGCTCTTCGCCATTGCCGTTGCCGGTGTTACGCGACTTCAGCCGGCGCTTGTAGCGCCGCAGCCGCGTTTCCAGGCGGTCGGCCGCCGCCTCGAAGGCAAGCGTCGGGTCCTGGGCGTCGCCGGTCGCCTGCAAAGAAGCGCCGGAATCGAGCCGGACCATGCAGTCGGCGGAGAAACGCGACCCCGATTTGATGACCGTGACATGTCCTGAAAAACCCCGATCGAAATATTTCTCGATCGCCTCGCCGACCCGGTCGTTGATGCGTGTGCGGAACGCATCGCCGATGTCCATGTGTTTTCCCGAAATGCGTAGATTCATCTGAAAACTGACCTTCCTTGCTCAGGCTCCAAACTGTTCCCGAGTTTATACCCGTGGTGCGCGCGCACAAGCTTTGCAGCGGCATGCGCGCCGATTTTAGACCCGAACTTTCCGGTTGATCACAAGTCGCCTTCTTGGCCGTCCATGGCCGTGTCTGACGGACCCATTCGCTAGCGGGCATCACCGCCCTGCTCCATGCGGGCGGGCTTCTAGACACTTCATTGCGGCTTGTCAATGAAACTCGGGAATTGTGGGAAATCAGCACCGTCTCGCACCGGCCAGGGCTTGTCGAGATTCGCATCGGCCTAGCGGCCGGCGTTCGCGAGCGCCCGCTTCTCCCGCCGCCGCTGCACCGACGAGGGAATGTTCATGCCTTCGCGATATTTCGCGACGGTGCGGCGCGCGATGTCGACCCCACTTTCCTTGAGCATGTCGACGATGGCGTCGTCGGAAAGCACGTCGATGGGCTTTTCCTCGTCGATCATCTGCTTGATGCGGTCGCGCACGGCCTCGGACGAATGCGCTTCGCCGCCTTCCGCGGAGGCAATCGACGCGGTGAAGAAATAGCGCAGCTCGAAGACGCCGCGCGGCGTCAGCATATATTTGTTGGCGGTGACGCGGCTGACCGTCGATTCATGCATGCCGATGGCGTCGGCCACCGTACGCAGGTTGAGCGGCTTGAGATGGCGCACGCCATGGACGAGGAAAGCGTCCTGTTGCCGCACGATCTCGGACGCCACCTTGAGAATGGTCTTGGCCCGTTGATCGAGACTGCGCGTCAGCCAGTTGGCGTTCTGCAGGCATTCGGCGAGAAACTCTTTTTCCGCCTGGTCCTTGGCATGGCTCGAAATGCGGGCGAAATAGACATTGTCCACCAGCACGCGAGGCAGCGTATCGGCATTGAGCTCCACCGCCCAGCTGCCGTCATTGGCGGCGCGCACCTCGACATCGGCGACGATCGCGTCGCTCGCGCCGCCCGAAAACGCCAGGCCGGGCCGCGGATCGAGCGCGCGGATCTCGGCCAGCATGTCGAGCAGGTCTTCCTCGTCGACGCCGCAGATGCGTTTCAGCGACTGGAAATCCCGCCGCGCCAGAAGCTCGAGGTTGGCGACCAGCGCCTTCATCGCCGGATCGAACCGGTCGCGCACCGCCAGTTGCAGCGACAGGCACTCGGCAAGGTCGCGCGCGAAAAGTCCTGCCGGCTCGAAGGTCTGGCACACGCCAAGCACCCGCGCCACCGCCGCGCCGTCCGTGCCGAGCCGAACCGCGATCTCGTCGAGTTCGGTGCGCAGGTACCCGGCTTCGTCGAGCCCTTCGGCCAGCTCACCCGCGATAAGGCGTTCGCCGGGGCTCAAGGAGGCAAGCGCGATCTGCTCGCCGACATGTTCGCGCAGCGTGATGGCGGCCGCGGCCATGTCGCCGACGTCGAACCCCTCGGACGATGCTGCGCCCGCGCCGCCCCCGGCGGCCGACTTCCATTGCGCCGAGAGATCCGGCCCCAGCCTCTCGCTGGTGCCTGGATCGTCGGGAAACAGGTTCTCCAGGGAAGAATCGAGCTTTTGCGAGATCGCTTCCGCGCTCCACTCCATCTCGCCCTCGAACCAGTCGCCTTCTCTGTCCTTTTCCGGCGATGTCTCGCTTTTCTGGGATAGATCGCCGGCGGCATCGTCCTGCGGCTCGGCCCGTTCCAGCAGCGGATTGCGCTCGATCTCCTCGTCGATGAAGCGCTCGAGCTCGACATGGGTGAGCTGCAGCAGCCGGATCGACTGCATCAGCTGCGGCGTCATCACCAGCGACTGGGATTGTCTGAGCTGCAGTTTGGCTGCCAGCGCCATGATGGACTTCAAACGCCTCGTCTACGCGTCGACTGTTTTTCGGTCGGGCATAGAAACTGGCCCGGCTTTTGCTTGTCAAGCAAAACGCTAGCAGTTGCGGCTTACCGGAGCGTTATCGAGCGCTAAAATGACCGAAAGCCGTGACGCGGCCATCGAACCGCGTCGAAACCCGCGGTCAGAGCGTGAAACCCTCGCCGAGATAGAGACGCCGCACATCGGCGTTGGCGACGATCTCGTCGGCGCGGCCATGCGTCAGCACCTGACCGGCATGGATGATGTAGGCGCGGTCGATCAGGCCGAGCGTCTCGCGCACATTGTGGTCGGTGATCAAGACGCCGATGCCGCGCGCCGTGAGGTGGCGAACGAGTTGCTGGATGTCGGCGACGGCGATCGGGTCGATGCCGGCGAAGGGCTCGTCGAGCAGCATATAGGCAGGCCGCGTCGCCAGCGCCCGCGCGATTTCGAGGCGACGCCGTTCGCCGCCCGACAGCGACATGGACGGCGCCTTGCGCAGATGGCTGATGTGAAACTCCTCGAGCAGCTCGTCGAGCGTGCGCTCGCGTTCCTTGCGGCTCTTTTCCACCACCTCCAGCACGGCCCGGATGTTCTGCTCGACATTCAGGCCGCGGAAGATCGACGCTTCCTGCGGCAGATAGCCGATGCCGAGGCGGGCCCGCCGGTACATCGGCATTGAGGTGACATCAAAGCCGTCGATCTCGATCGAACCTTCGTCGACGGGAACAAGGCCGGTGACCATGTAGAAACAGGTGGTCTTGCCAGCGCCGTTGGGGCCGAGCAGGCCGACAGCCTCACCGGCGCGCACGCCGAGCGTCACACCGCTCACCACCTTGCGGCCCTTGTAGCTCTTGGTCAGCCCCTTGGCGATCAGGGTGCCCTTGAACTTCGCCTTGTCGGCGCCGACCGTCGCCGGCGCAGCGGGTTGTGCGGCTGCCCGTCCCGGGAGACGGGCCAGCAGCGAAGTCACGCCGGCCATTACTTGCTCGACGCTCCCTGCTGCGCGTCCTGTTTCTGCGGCTTGAACATCATGATGACGCGAGGACAGCCTTCGACATTGCCGAGGCCGCTCTTCATCTGCACGGTGAGCTTGCAGCCCTTGAGCACATTGTCGCCCTGCGACAGCACCACTTCCTTGCCGGAAAGCACCAGCACCTGCGTCTTCATGTCGAATTTGCCGGTGTCGCCGGTGGCGATCTGGTCGTTCGATTTGATGTAGACTTTGTTCTCGACCTCGAGATGGTCGATATTGGCGGCGCCCGTCATCGCCGATGCGCCTGCTGCGGCACTTTTGCCGGCATTGGCATCCTTGACATAGTAGACCGTCATCTTGCCGGCCTTGAGCAGGGTCGGCCCCTGATTGACCGTCACATTGCCGCTGAACACGGCCATGCTGTCGGCCTGGCGGACCTCGAGCTTGTCGCTTTCGATCTGGATCGGCTGGTCACCCGACAGCTTGAGCCCGGGAATCTGGCTGGTCGCGCTCGATTGCGCGAACGAATGCGCCGTTGCCAAAAACAGCAATGCGGAAGCAGCGCCCGGAAGCCATGCGGATTTACTGCGACGCATTCTGTTCTCCACCGTTTACCCCCGCTGCCTTCAGCGCAGTTGGATCTATGTTGACGCGAACCCGGCTCTCGAAGACCACGAGCCTGCCATTGTCCTCGACCGACATCGAGTCCGCGGTGATGCGCGACCCCCCACGGCTGACGTCGACCGGATTGCTCGTCTTCATAGAGCCTTTGCCCATGTCTAGGAAGATCGATTTGAACTTCGCCATCAGGCCGTCGGTCGTCGTCACGCTGACGTCGCTGGTCAGATCCATCGTGTTGGCGTCGCGATTGTAGATACCGTGCGCGGCATCCACCGAGACGATGTTGTCAGTGGCGACGGGCAGTCTGGCGTTGATGCCTTCGAGGTCGATGACGGCCTGCTGGCCAACATCCTGCGTCGCCCTGGTCGCCGTCAGCGAATATGGCAGCTTCTGCTTGGTGAAGCCGTTGAGCTTCGGATTGGCCATCACCAGCTTGCCATCGGAAAACGCCGTGCCGTCGGCCTGCACCGATACCGACAGCGGCGCTTTGAGGTAGGAATAGACCGGAAAGGCGACGGCGATCGCGACCGCGAGCAGCGGTACCGCAAATTTCAGCACGCGGACGCGGCGCGAGTGCCGCCGGGCGCGGTTGAACGCATCGCCACGCGTGCCGCCTTGGTTCGCGGGAGCCGATGCCTCACCGGCATCGCTCGTTTCGTCAGATCGCGCCAACATGACTTTTCTAATGGACCTTTGCCCGCCCAAACACCGCCTATAGGTGGTATGCCGGCACCTACAAGCAAGCACAAGCGGAGGAAAACTGCAAAAATGTGACAGCTGCCGCGCGCAAAATCGAAAGGAATTCGGCGAGACGGCCTGTACTTCATAGCAGATACGGACTGCTTGCGTTAATTTTTCGTGAGCCCGGCGTCACCGCCGGAGGCCGAAGCCGGGCCTTTCGGAACAGTTCCGGGAAAGCTGCGAGCGGTTTCCGACAGGAATTGCATCAGGACAAGAAAGTAGAGGGGTCACCCTTCTGTGAAGCGGATGACCCGCGCCAGGAAACGGTAGCCGTGTGTAGAAGCTTGCTTTAAAAGCGTGCTTTCCCACCACCCATGAGGCTGACAATGGCAATGAGAGCCGACGACTTGATCGACCGCCGCCGCTTGCGCCGCAAGCTGACATTCTGGCGCGTGGTCGCGTTTCTGGTTCTGGCGGCAGCGATCATCGCTTTCTCGACCTGGGTCTATGACGACAATTTTACCGGCCGGGCGGTCCCCCACATCGCCAAGGTCAAGGTCGAAGGCACCATCACCGAGGACGAGGAGCTGCTCAAAAGGCTGGAATCGATCCGCAAGTCGCCGGAGGTGAAGGGCGTCATCCTTTCGATCGATTCGCCCGGAGGCACCACGGTCGGCGGCGAGTCCACATTCGACGCCGTGCGCAAGCTTGCCGGTGACAAGCCGGTGGTGGCCGAAGTCGGCACGCTGGCGGCATCGGCCGGCTATATGATCGCAAGTGCAGCCGACCACATTGTCGCCCGCAAGACATCGATCGTCGGCTCGATCGGGGTGCTGATCCAGTATCCCGACGTCAGCGGTCTCATGGACAAGCTCGGCATCAAGCTGGAGGAGGTGAAATCGTCGCCGCTCAAGGCTTCGCCCTCGCCCTTCAAGCCGACCAATGACGACGAGCGCGCCATGGTGCGCAAGCTGATCCTCGACAGCTACGACTGGTTCGTCGGCATCGTCGCCGATCGCCGCAAGATGTCGCATGAGCAGGCGCTGGCGCTTGCCGACGGCTCGATCTTCACCGGCCGCCAGGCTTTGGCCAACCACCTGGTCGACGCCCTCGGCGGCGAGCAGGAGGCGATCGACTGGCTGGCGACGAAGGGCGTGGACAGCAAGCTCAAGGTCGTCGAGTGGAAGGACAAGGACAGGCGTGGCGGTTTCCTGTTTTCCCAGTCGATGGCAAAAGTGGCGGCCAAGGCGCTCGGCCTGCCGGATGCCGGCGGCGATATCATTCACGAACTCGGCGCCGACCGCTTGTTTCTTGACGGTCTCGTTTCGGTCTGGCACCCTTAAGGTGCCGTTGGGACGAGCCGAAAAAGCAATAAAATCATCCTGATAATCGGTTGCAGTGGTTTTACGGGGAATGTTCTATGATCAAATCCGAGCTTGTGCAGATCATTGCTGCACGCAACCCGCACCTTTTCCTGCGCGACGTCGAAAACATCGTCGGCGCGATCTTTGACGAGATCACCGACGCGCTTGCTGAGGGCAACCGGGTCGAGTTGCGCGGTTTCGGTGCCTTTTCGGTGAAGAACCGTCCGGCCCGCACCGGCCGCAACCCGCGCACCGGCGAGTCCGTCGAGGTCGAGGAAAAATGGGTGCCGTTCTTCAAGACCGGCAAGGAGTTGCGCGAAAGGCTGAACGGCGGCAAATAGGCGCCGGGCCGGCGGGTCGAAACGGCATCTTGGCGCCTAAAGGCATGTCTCCCGAAAGTGGAGACCGGTTTCAGGACAAGGACATGCGCGCTTCAAGAAGCCTCCCCATGGAGATTTGATGTTCAATCGCTTCATACTCGTCGTGGTCTTCGTGCCGCTGGCCGTCATCCTGATCGCGCTCGCCGTCGCCAATCGCGGCCCTGTCGCCTTCACGGTCGATCCATTTCATCCCGGCAATCCCGCGCTGACGCTGACCCTGCCGCTTTTCATCTTCCTGTTCCTGGCTTTGGCCATCGGCATGGTCGTCGGAAGCCTGGCCACCTGGGTGAAGCAGGGACGCTATCGCAAGCTCGCGCGCCAGCGCGGCCTCGAGGCGGAAAACCTGCGCCAGGCGGTGAGCCGCACGCCCGTGGCGCCCAAGGGACCGGCGCTGCCCAACCCGACGAACTAATGCATGTCGCCCAGAAGTGCGCAGCGGTTCTGGGACAACGACATGCATCGAACAAAGACTTAAAGCGCGCCGCCTGATTCTGTTTCAGCGCGACGCGCTTTAGCAATTCCAGGCAAAGTGCGTAGCGGTTTTCCGTCCGGAATTGCGTAGAAGATAGTCGAGCGTCCTTTCGACACCACGGAGCTTTCAATGCTGACCATTTCGGCCGCCGAGGTCGACCGCGCGCTGACCTTTCCGGGCCTTGTCGAGACTCTGCGCACGGCTTTTCGCGATGGCGCCGTGCAGCCGGTTCGCCACCATCATGGCGTCGAGCGGCCGGACGGCGTCGCCTCGACCTTGCTTTTGATGCCGGCCTGGACCGACTTCAACGCCGCGGGCACCTCCGAGGGAGGCCATATCGGCGTCAAGATCGTCACCGTGTCGCCGGACAACAATGCCATCGGCAAGCCGGCGGTCATGGGCCTTTATCTTTTGCTAGACGGCGTCACCGGCGAGCCGCAGGCGCTGATCGACGGCCAGCGGCTGACCCAGTGGCGCACGACCTGCGCCTCCGCGCTCGCCGCCTCCTATCTCGCCCGCAAGGACGCCTCGCGGCTTCTGGTGATCGGCGCCGGCGCGCTGTCGCCCTTCCTTGCCAAGGCGCATTCTGCAGTCAGGCCGATCACATCCATCCGCATCTGGAACCGCACGCCGGCCAATGCCGAAAAAGTGGCGGCGGCCTTGCGCGCCGAAGGCCTTCCGGCAAGTGCCGCCGGCGATCTCGACGCGGAGCTTGCCGAGGCTGACATCGTCGCTTCCGCGACCATCTCGAACACGCCGCTGGTCAAGGGCGCGCTGCTGAAGCCGGGCGCCCATGTCGATCTCGTCGGCGGCTTCACGCCGACGATGCGCGAGAGCGATGACGATGCGATCAGGCGCGCCCGCGTCTATGTCGACACCCGCGCCGGCGCCACCAAAGAGGCAGGCGACATCGTCCAGCCGCTGGCCTCCGGCGTGCTGAAACCGGAAGCGATTGTCGCTGACCTGCACGAGCTCGCGCGCGGCGAGAAACAGGGCCGGCAAACCGATGACGAGATCACACTGTTCAAGTCGGTCGGCGCGGCGCTAGAGGATCTCGCCGCCGGCGTCGCCGTCTACAAGGCGCTCAAATAGGCAGTAGGGATTGGGCAGTAGGCAATAGGGAACATAGGCCTGCTGCCTACTGCCCATTCGGCCAGTAGACGCGCAGGCGATGATTGTCGGGATCGAGCGCGACGAAGGTGCGGCCGAAATCAAGATCGGTTGGGGTCTGCAGAATGTTGAGGCTCCTGCCAGTCCAATCCGCATGGGTGGCATCGACCGCTGCCGCGTTCTCGACGGCAAGCACGAGCTCGCCGCCACCGCCCGCTGCCGCCGCAGCCGGTTCCACCGTGTGGCGCGACCAGAGGCCGAGCTTGAGCCCCTTGTCGAGCACGAACATGACGAAGGTCGGCGAGGATTCGACCGGCTCGCGTCCGAGCAGTGAAGCGTAGAACGCGCCGCTCTTTTCCGGGCTGTCGACATAGAGGATGACGAAATTCGGCGTGGTCATATCTGATCTCCAAAGTGTCTGAACCTTGGAGACCATATGAGGACCTGTTGTCAGATTCTGGCAGCAGCGATCAGCCGGAGGCGTCTTTCGCCCCATTTTGGCCCGGCGCATCGAGGGTTGCCCGCCACTCCTTCAGCATTGCCTGGCGGCGGCGCGGATAGCGGATGTCTGTCGCTGTCAGGCCGGACATCCGGTCGGCGCGGAAATGCCGGAAATCCTGGCGCGTTTCGCACCACGCCACCATCACCCGCACCTTGTCGAAGAAGGCGAGCGCGAACGGCCAGACCAGGCGCTTCGATGCCGCTCCCCCGGCGTCGCGATAGAGGAAGCCAAGCTTGCGCTCGTCGCGGATCGCCTGCCGCACGATGCCGAGGTCGATCGCTTCGGCATTTTCCGAGCGCGGCCCGACGAGCAGTGTCGTCGCGTCGAGATCGTCGCGCAGATCATCCGGCAGCACCGCCGCGATCTTGGCCAGCGCATCCGCCGCGGCGGCCGCCAGCCTTTTGTCCGGCTGCTTAGCCACCCAGCGCGAGCCGAGCACGATTGCCTCGATCTCCTCGTCGGTGAACATCAGCGGCGGCAGCATGAAGCCGGGCTTCAGCACATAGCCAAGCCCCGCCTCGCCTTCGATCGGCGCGCCCTGCCCCTGCAGCGTCGCGATGTCGCGATAAAGCGTGCGGATCGACACGCCGATTGCGTCCGCAAGCGTGCGGCCGCTCACCGGCCGGCGATGGCGTCGAAGGATCTGGACGAGGTCGAGCAGGCGGGCTGAACGGGACATGAATGGCTAACCGGCGTGCCGGACAATAGGGCTGGCCTGCACATCGCGGCAAGCGACCTTCTGCCACGGAACGCCCGCGTCCCGTTCCCGTTCTCCCCACAATGGAGATGCCCGGGACCCTGCTGTTCTGGTCAGTGCTGACCGCTTTCGTCGCGGCGCTCAGCCTTGGGCCGTCCTTTGCCCATGTGCTGGAATCGCTGCCCAGGCTGACGAAATGGTCGCCGGCGCTCTGGCGAGAGGCGACGGTCTTCAACGGTCAGTTCCTGCTCTTTGCCGTCATTGGAGCGCCGCTCGATATCGCTGCGATCCTCTGCCCGGCGCTGCTTGCCTGGATGCTGCGCGGCCAAGCGACAGCCTTCTGGCTCTTGCTCGCCGCCACACTGCTTTATGCCGTCTCGCTGGCGATCTGGTTCGGACTGGTCAAGCCGGCCAACGACATTCTTGCGACCTGGGCGCCCGGACCGATCCCGGACAATTTCGAGGCCGTCCGGCTGCGTTGGGAGACCGGCCACATGGCGGTGGCCGCGGCGAAGGCGCTTGGCTTCGTTTCGCTTTGTTTCGGCCTGCTCGGTATCCGGCATGGTTGATTACAGCACCATTGAATGAGCCAGGCTTTGTTGCGCCGGTGGGCTGAGCTGTGGCAGAAGCGGGCCGAACCGCCGGAGATGACCTTTCTTGAAATCTTTTCGCGACAAACGCCGCGATGGCCGCCCGCATCCCGCAAGGGCGGAACAGCCCCGCCCGCGTGATGCGTTCGCGGCCGGACGGCAGCAGGCCGCACCTGCCGAGCGCCGTGAAACAAAGCCGGCGGAGCGGCAGGAAGCCAAGCCGGCGCCACGCGTGCTTGCGCGCCGCGAAGGCGCGTTGCCTGCCGAGCGCCTGCCATTGATCCTCGAAGTCGCGCCAAACGCCGATTACGCCCTGCTTGACAGCGGCGCCGGTGAGAAGCTCGAGCAATACGGCCCGTACCGCATCGTGCGTCCCGAGGGCCAGGCAATCTGGCAGCGGGCCCTGCCGGCGAAGGAATGGGAGCGCGCCGACGCCATCTTCACCGGCGACACCGACGAAGAAGGCATCGGCCGCTGGCGGTTTCCCAAAACGCCGCTCGGCGAAACCTGGCCGATGAAGCATGACGGCATCGATTATCTCGGCCGCTTCACCTCGTTTCGCCATGTCGGCGTCTTTCCGGAGCAGGCCTCGCATTGGGACCATATGGCGGGACTGATCGCGTCGGCGAGACGCCCGGTCAAGGTGCTTAACCTGTTCGGCTATACCGGCCTCGCCTCGCTGGTGGCGGCCCGCGCCGGCGCCGAGGTCACCCATGTCGATGCCTCGAAGAAGGCGATCGGCTGGGCGCGCGAGAACCAGGAGATGGCCGGCCTTGCCGACAAGCCGATCCGCTGGATCGTCGAGGACGCGATGAAATTCGCCGAGCGCGAGGAACGCCGCGGCAGCCGCTACGACATCGTGCTGTTCGATCCGCCGGCCTATGGCCGCGGACCCAAGGGCGAGGTCTGGCAATTGTTCGAGGACCTGCCGGGCCTCACCGAGCTTTGCCGCTCGATCCTGACGCCGAAACCGCTCGCCGTCGTCCTCACCGCCTATTCGATCCGCGCTTCCTTCTTCGCCATCCATGCGCTGATGCGCGATACCTTCGCCGGTATGGGCGGCACGGTCGAATCCGGCGAGCTGATCATTCGCGAGAAATCCGCCGGCCGCGTGCTGTCGACTTCGCTGTTCTCGCGCTGGGTGGCTTGAATGACGGCACATGACGGCGCTCGCCCGGTCGGGCAGGTCAAGGAAGTCACCAGCCTTGCCAATCCCCTGGTCAAGGACATCAAGGCGCTGGCGCTCAAGAAATTCCGCGACCAGCAGAACGCCTTCATGGCCGAGGGCCTGAAGCTGGTCATCGATGCCCTCGACCTCGGCTGGTCGATCAGGACCTTGGTCTTCGCCAAGGCCGGACGCGGCAACCCGGCCGTCGAAAAGGTCGCCGCGCGGACCGTTGCCGCCGGCGGCATGGTGCTCGAAGTTTCCGAAAAGGTGCTCGCTGCCATCACCCGCCGCGAGAACCCGCAAATGGTGGTCGGCGTCTTCGCGCAGCAGACGGTGCCGCTGAAGGACATCCGCGCCAGGGACGGCGATGTCTGGGTGGCGCTCGACCGGGTGCGCGACCCCGGCAATCTCGGCACCGTGATCCGCACCGTCGACGCCGTCGGCGCCAAGGGCGTCATCCTGGTCGGCGACACCACCGACCCGTTCTCGCTGGAGACGGTGCGCGCCACCATGGGCTCGATCTTCGCCGTGCCGGTCGCCAGGGCGACCGAGCAGGCCTTCCTCGCCTGGCGCCGCGATTTCTCCGGCCTTGTCGCCGGAACCCATCTCAAGGGCGCGGTCGACTATCGCTCGGTCGATTTCTCCAGGGGACCGGTCCTGCTGCTGATGGGCAACGAGCAGCAGGGCCTGCCGGACAGTCTCGCCGAAAGCTGCGACCGGCTGCTCAGAATTCCCCAGGCAGGCCGGGCCGATTCGCTCAATCTGGCGGTCGCCACCGGCGTGATGTTGTTCGAAATCCGGCGCGGCGCGTTGAAGCTCGAGCCTGCCAATGACATCCGATGAGAACCGCCAAATGAAATACTGGTCGCCTTACGTCGTGCTGGTCGTCATCGCCATTGCGCTCGACCAGTGGATCAAGCAGCTGGTCGAGAACGGTCTCGCCTTTCAGGAGAAGGTCGATCTGCTGCCATTCCTGGCGCTGTTTCGCACCTACAACACCGGCATCGCCTTCTCGATGTTCCAGTCCTTCGGCGATACCGGCCTGGTGGTCATCGCCGTGCTCGTCGTCGCCTTCGTGCTCTATCTCGCCACGCGCACGTCGGCCGGCCATGTCGTCGCTCGTATCGGCTTTGCGCTGATCATCGGCGGCGCGCTCGGCAACCTCATCGACCGCGCCGTCTACGGTCACGTCATCGACTACATCCTGTTCCACACGCCCGTCTGGTCCTTCGCGGTCTTCAATCTCGCCGACACCTTCATCGCGGTCGGCGCAGCGCTTGTCGTCTTCGACGAACTGATCGGCTGGCGGCGCGAAGCCAAGTCCCAGGACCTTGGCAATTGACCTCACGCTGTTGAAACAGCAGACTTCCTCATCAGCCAAAGGCGAGGAGAAAATCATGCCCGACACCTTCAAAGCCATCCTCGTCTCGCGCGATGCGGACAAGAAGCAGTCCGTCGATGTCGTCGACCTCGCCGAGGCCGACCTGATGGAAGGCGATGTCACCGTCGCCGTCGAGGCGACGACGGTGAACTACAAGGACGGGCTCGCCATCACCGGCAAGGCCCCGGTCGTGCGCCGCTGGCCGCTGGTTCCAGGCATCGATTTCGCCGGCACCGTGATCTCTTCCTCGCATGCCGACTGGCGCAAGGGAGACAAGGTGATCCTCAACGGCTGGGGCGTCGGCGAGACGCATTACGGCGCCTATGCCGGCCGCGCCCGCGTCAAGGGCGACTGGCTGGTGCCGCTGCCCGAGGGCATGAGCGCGCATGATGCGATGGCTGTCGGCACGGCGGGCTACACGGCAATGCTCTCGGTCATGGCGCTGGAGCGGCACGGCATCGTGCCGGACCGCGGTCCCGTGGTGGTGACGGGTGCTGCCGGCGGCGTCGGCTCGGTCGCCATCTCGATCCTGTCGAGCCTCGGCTACCATGTCATCGCCTCGACCGGCCGCAACGCCGAGAGCCCCTATCTGATCGACCTTGGCGCGGCCGAGGTGATCTCGCGCGAAGAGCTCAGCCAGCCCGCGAAACCGCTCGCCAAGGAGCGCTGGGCAGGCGGCGTCGACTCGGTCGGCAGCCATACCTTGGCCAATGTGCTGTCGATGACCTCCTATGGCGGCGCGATCGCCGCTTGCGGCCTGGCCGGCGGCATGGACCTGCCCGGAAGCGTCGCGCCCTTCATTCTGCGCGGCGTCTCGCTGCTCGGCATCGATTCGGTGATGGCGCCGAAGCCGGTACGCCTGGAAGCATGGCGCCGCATCGGCACCGACCTCGACTCCAAGAAGCTGTCGACGTTGTCCCGCACGATCGGTTTCGACGGCATTGTAGCCGCCGCGCGCGATATCGTCGAAGGCAAGGTCAGGGGTCGCGTCGTTGTCGATATGTAGCTCGCAACGACCTCGCGAAGCTCGGTTTCGCCCACGCGTACGGACAGCCGGAATCCGCTCAAATAGCTAAAATTCGAACGATCCCTCCCAGCCTTCCATAATTTCTGTCTGGCATGATCTGCGCATGGTCGCGGACTCCGACATCAGACTGGGCAGCAAAGCCGCCGGCGCTGACAGGCTCATCACTGATGCGCCGAAGCGGCAGGTGCTCGTCGCGCCGCCGCTGGCTCCCGACCTGCCGGGGGCCCGCCACGACGGCCTGCCCTTCCTGACGATCGTTGCCGCCATCGCCATCATGGCGGGGCTCGCGCATCTCACCGGAGCGCCGCTCATCATCACCGCCGGCCTCGCCGCCATAGCCTTTGCGGGCTTGGCCATGCATCTGCGCAGCCGTCGCGATGAGCGCCGCACCGCAGCGCTTCTCGACGAGACCGCCGCGCGCAGCCGCGCCGAGATCGAAACCCTCGCCGACCGCATGTGGGAGATGCAGGAGAGCGAGGAGCGCTTCCGCGGCCTGATCGACGCGCTTGGCGACCTTGTCGTCCATCGCGACCGCGACGGCCATATCGTTTATGCCAACAGCGTCTTTGCCTCGCTTGTCGAGCTCGATGCGCGCGATCTTGCCGGCAAGACCTTGTCCGAGCTTGGCATCGATGTCGGCATCGTTCCCGACGCCGCCTTCTCCGATCATGAATGCCTGAGCTCGACCGATGTCGCGATCCGCACCCCGAACGGACCACGCTGGTTCTCCTGGATCGAATTGTCGGTGCGCGACAAGGACACGGGTGCGGTCTCGCACCGGGCGATCGCCCGCGACATCACCGCCCGCAAGCGCGCCGAATCCTCGCTGATCACCGCGCGCGAACGGGCCGAATATGCCAGCCAGGCCAAGTCACGCTTCCTCGCCACCGTCAGCCATGAGATCCGCACGCCGATGAACGGCATCATGGGCATGGCGAAGCTGCTTGCCGATACCGACCTCTCGCCCGAACAGCGCACCTATGTCGGCGCCATTTCCACCTCGGCCAGCGCGCTGCTCGCGCTCATCGAGGACCTGCTCGACTATTCCAAGATCGAGGCCGGCCGCTTCGAACCCGAGCCCCAGCCGATCTCGCTGCGCGAGATCGCCGACAACATCATTGAGCTTCTGGCCGCAAAGGCCTTCGCCAAGAACATCGGCCTCGGCTGCCATGTCGAGCCCGATGTGCCGCAGATGATCACCGCCGATCCAGGCCGCGTGCGCCAGGTGCTGCTCAACCTCATCGGCAATGCGGTGAAGTTCACCGACACGGGCGGGGTGCTGCTGACCGTGACGCGCGCCCGCAGCGAAACCACCGACCGGATCTGCTTCACCATCGCCGACACCGGCCCGGGCCTGCGCGAAGAGGACATGGAGCGCATTTTCGAGGAATTCGAGCAGTCCGACGGCACCTCAACCAGGGTGCATGGCGGCGCCGGCCTCGGGCTTGCCATCTCGAAGCGGCTGGCGACGGCGATGGGCGGCTCGATCTCGGTCTCGAGCCGGCTCGGCGAAGGATCCGAATTCGTCCTGGAGCTTCCGGCGGTCGCCGCGACCGAGCCGCCGCCGCATCGCCACAACATCCTTGCCGACCGGCGGGCCGTAATCGTGTCGAAAAACGCCATCGAGGCCGATGCCATCGCCCGCGCGATCAAGGCCCATGGCGGCATCGGCGAGGTTGCCGCGACACCGGGCCAGGCCGCCACCTTCGCTGCGGGCTGCAACGTCCTTCTGATCGATGCCGCGCTCGAAAACAGCGACGGGAGGCTGCTCAAGCGGCTGCGCGATTCTGGCTTTGCCGACTGCGAGGCCATCACTCTGATTGCGCCGACGGATCGCGGCATGCTCGGCGAATTCCGGGCCAGCGGCTATGCCACCTTCCTGGCCCGGCCGGTGCGGGGCGAGACCCTGCTGCGTCTGCTGTTGACCAGCCATGGCTCGGCGCTAGCCAAGCCGCTGCCGAAGCCGCGCGGTGCCCCCTCGGTGCGCAAGCGCGACCAGGGCCTGTCGGTGCTGATCGCGGAAGACAATGACATCAACGCCATGCTCGCCCGCGCCACGCTGCTCAAGGCCGGACACCGCGTCAAGATCGTCGGCAACGGCAAGGCCGCGGTCGATGCCGTTACCGATGCCGGCCTCAAGTTCCGCTTCGACGTGGTGCTGATGGACCTGCATATGCCTGTCATGGATGGGCTGGACGCGATCGCCGCCATCCGTCGCCATGAAGAGTCCCTGGCCATGCCCCCGATTCCGATCATGGTGCTTTCGGCCGACAGCCAGGAAAAGACCCGGCATGCCGTGCTCGCCCATGGCGCCAGCGGTTTCGTGACCAAGCCGCTCGACCCGGACGCGCTTGTCCAGGCGGTCGAGGGCCAGGTTGCCGCCTGAGGAAATTTCTAACCGTTGAACACCTTGGCTTGCTTGGCTTTCGCGATCACAAGATAGCCGGTTGAGTGTATTGCCCAGCCGACAAAGTATTGCCCGCCACGTCGTATCACGGTACTGTCACAATCCTGTTGCACCTACACCGTATCCCCGTGCCAAGAGGGATGGCTCGAAGGAGAATCACTCGTGCATACAGTCGTGCCTGAATGTGACACTCGGCCGAATGCCGGCGGCGCCCTGCTCGCCGCCCGTACCGCCGACGCCGTCGCAAGCGGCGCTCCGCTGGGCCGCATCGGCAATCTCGAAGTGCGGCTCGCCCGCAACGAGGCCGAGATCGCCGCCGCCCAGGAAGTGCGCTACCGGGTATTCTACGACGAGCTTGGCGCGAGGAAGGACCTGTTCCAGGCGCAGGACCGGCGCGACGCCGACCGGTTCGACCCGCTCTGCGATCACCTTCTGGTGTTGGACAATTCCCTTCCCGGCCCTGAGCACCGCCGCATCGTCGGCACCTACCGCCTGCTGCGGCAGGAAATCGCCGCGACGGCCGGCGGCTTCTATTCCGAGGGCGAGTTCGAGCTTACCAAGCTGATCGCGCGGCATCCCGGCCAGCGCTTCCTCGAGCTCGGCCGTTCCTGCGTTCTGCCGGAATACCGCTCCAAGCGCACCATCGAGGCGCTCTGGCAAGGCATCTGGACCTATATCAACCACTACGACATCGGCGTGATGACCGGCTGCGCCTCGTTCCATGGCATCGTGCCGGCGGCGCATGCCGAGGCGCTGACCTATCTCGCCCATCATTGCCGCACCAACTCCGCCTGGGATGTTCGCGCGGTTCCGGGACGCTACTGTTCGATGGACCTGATGCCGATCGAGGCGGTGAACGCCAAGGCGGCGATCGCCGCCATGCCGCCGCTGGTCAAGGGCTATCTGCGTGTCGGCGCCCGCATCGGCGACGGCTGCGTCATCGACCACGAATTCTCGACCGTCGACGTCTTCGTCGTTATGCCGGTCAAGGAGATCGGCGCCCGCTATGTCAACTACTATGGCGGCGAAGGGCAGCGTTTCGCGGCGTGATTCCAGTGAGCAGTGAGTAGTGAGTAGTGAGTAGTGAGTAGTGATGGACACCGCCGCTCGCGCCCTTGTCACTACTGACTACTGACTACTCACTAACCCCTGCTCCCTCAGGGAATATCCTCCGGCCTTCGCCCCGGCCGGCTCTTGTAGGCGGGAAACGACCAGCCGAATTTAAGCGCTCCGCCGCGCACCGCGAATGCGCCCGCGAAGCCGAGCAGGCTGGACGCCAGCGCCGGCAGGCCGGCAAGATCGCCAAGGGTGAAGATGGCGGCGCCGGCAAGCGCGGCCGTGACATAGATCTCGGGCCTGAGCAGCACCGATGGCTCGCCGGCAAGCAGGTCGCGCAGAATGCCGCCGAAGGTCGCCGTCAAGACGCCGGTGATGACCGACACGACGGGCGAGCCGGTGATCGCCAGCCCCTTGGCCGCGCCCATCACCGAAAAAGCGGCAAGGCCGACGGCATCGAGCCACAGCAGCAGCTTGTAGCGGGATTCGAACCGGTGGGCGCTGAAGAAGACCAGCACCGCGACGACGGCGCAGATCAGCACATAGCCGCTGTTGGCGACCCAGAACACCGGCAGGTTGAGGATGACGTCGCGCAGCGTCCCGCCGCCGATGCCGGTGACGCTGGCCAGGAACAGAAAGCCGATGATGTCGAGTTCTTTGCGCGATGCGGCAAGCGCACCCGTCGCCGCGAACACGGCGACGCCGGCATAGTCGAGCAACGCGATGGGATTCATGGGCGAGCGAGTAGTGAGTAGCGAATAGTGAGTAGGGAAATAGCACGAAGCCGCGGATAAATATCAGTCCCTACTCACTAATCCCTATTCGCTACTCCCTCTCACGCATCCTTCTCGGCCTGCTCGTTCACCGGGCCCGGCTCGACCTTGGCCTCGGCGGCCGCCTTCGGGCCGCCCTTGGCGACACCGACCATCGCTGGCCGCAGCACGCGCTCGCCGATCGAATAGCCCGGCTGCACCACCTGGACGACAGTGCCTGCGGGAACATCCGGATTGGGGATCTCGAACATCGCCTGGTGGAAGTTCGGATCGAACTTCTCGCCTTCGGGCGCGAGTCTCTTCACGCCGTGGCGCTCCAGCGCCGAAAGCATGGCGCGCTCGGTAAGGTCGACCCCTTCGATCAGCGATTTGAAGCCGGCGTCGCCGCTGGCCTTTGCCTCGGCGGGAATCGCGTCCAGCGCGCGGCGCAGATTGTCGGACACCGACAGCATGTCGCGCGCGAAATTGGCGACGGCATAGGCGCGGGCGTCCTGGACGTCGCGCGCGGTGCGCCGCCGCAAATTCTCCATTTCGGCCGCCGCGCGCAGCGCGCGGTCCTTCAGTTCCTCGTTTTCCTTCAGCAGCCGCACCAGCGCTTCGTAGTCGCCGTCGACGCCGCCCTCCGCACGCTCGCCGGAAGCCTCGGCGGCTTCCATCTCTTCGGGCGTGCGTTCGTCTTTTGCCTGGTCGCTCATCGCGTTTCCCGTCATTTCGAATTGCTCTGGATTTGCGCCCGATATCGAGGTTTGGAGGCCAAAAATCAAGGGGCAAGCGCAGGCGGCTGATAGCAGGCTGCCATTCCAAATTAATTCAAACTTTACCGTATCACGTAGCTTTGCTTGCTCTCGGGCACTACTGCGGGAACCATGAACCGGCTGCGGGAGTTTCGAAGCCGACACAGGATTTTGGGACGATGAACGGCAACAGCGGCAACAGGCGCGCCGAATTGGCCAACGATATTAGGCGGCAGGCGGGCAGCGAAGCGACGAAGCGCTTTCTGCGTACCTTGCCGGTGTTTCGCCTGGAAAGGGAGATGCCCCGGCAGTTGACCGACCTGCTTGACCGCCTCGACGGCGCCGAGGCGGAGAACGCGGACGACCCGCGGCGTCAATAGCCGCGCGCCGCAACTGACAAGTTTCAGGCCGCTTTCCTGTCGTCGCGCATCAGCACTTCGCCGTGACGTATCTCGGTGCCGAGCACCTTCAGGCATTCCCGCATGAAGGCGGCTAGGCCCGGCCAGCCCTTGGCTGAAACCAGATTGCCGTCGACATGGGCGCCCGTCGGCGCGACATCGATATAGATGCCGCCGGCGAGCGTCACTTCCGGCTCGCAATAATGCAGCGCCGCCACTTCCTTGCCGCGCACCACGCCGTCGACCGCGATCAGGATCTGCGCGCCATGACAGATGGTGAAGATCGGCTTGCCGGTTTCATGGAAATGCCTGACCAGTGCCTGCACCCGCTTGTCGATGCGGATATATTCCGGCCCGCGCCCGCCCGCCGCATAGACAGCATCGTAGTCGGCTGGGTTCACTTCGGCGAAGGTCTTGTTGAGGACATAATCGTGACCGGGTTTTTCGGTATAGGTCTGGTGGCCCTCGAAGTCGTGCAATGAGGTCTTGAGCACGTCGCCGGCCTTCTTGTCCGGGCACACGACATGGACGGTGTGGCCGACCGCGTGCATGGCCTGCTCGAAGACGAAAATCTCGTATTCCTCGCTGAACTCGCCAACGAGCATCAATATCTTCTTGCCTGCCATGCTGCTTCCTCCTTAGCTGGCCGTTATTTCGTGGTACGAAGTAATGGCCCTATCCTAAGGGCAGGTCGGCCGAAGCGGAAGCCCGAATCGCCAATGTGGTCTGACCAGACCAGCGCGGCGCGCCTTCCAAACCTATCTTGAGCTGAGCTGACCAACAAAATGTGTGACGCTGGTCGGACCACAGCGATTTCATTTGCCCTATGAAATGCCGCGTCAGCTGGGGCGCTTGCGCCGCCAGGAATATTTTGGACCCTTGGCCTCCGGTTCGACGGCCGGCTGGTAGTAAAGCGGCAAGCCGCCGGTGCGGCCTTCCTCCAACCGCTTCAAGAGCACCGGATTGGAGACCTCGAACTCGTCGAAGCCGAGCCGCAGCATATGCGGCAGCTGGTCGACCAGCACCTGCCCGGTGGCGCGCACCGCGCCCTTGAATTGATGTCGGGCGCGCAGCAATTCGCCCTTGGAAAAAGAGCGGCCGTCATTGAAGGCCGGGAAGGCCAGCGCCACCAACGACAGCTGGTCGAGCAGGCCAGTTATCTTATCCAGCTCGTCGCCGGGCTGCAGCAGGACGCCGAGACGCTCCTTGGCCGATTTGCGAACGTCTTCATCCAGCCCGAGAAAAGCCTGCAGAGGCAGGATGAAACGGCCGTTGCCGGCAAGCGCCTCGGCGCTTTCGGCGTGGGTCCACTCATCCTCGCGAAAACCGTCACGGGTCCAGAGGCGGGTCCCCGCTGTCGTCGATCCAGTCATCAAAATTCCTAAAGTTCCAAAGAGTCCCAAGGATATGTCGAGATTCAGGTCAGGCCGAGCCGAAAATTGTGGCTTCCGAGAACCGGAGCGGAGCGTACTTGAAGTACGTGAGCACCGGAAGCGCAGGAAGTCGCCATTTGCAGGCCGGCATCACCTGAATATCGGCGTATCCTAAAGTGAGGCGTCGGTCAGCGACTTTTCCAGCCCCGACAAATGAATGCCGCACTCGGTCTTGGCGTGCCCCGCCCAGCGGCCGCTGCGCGCATCCTCGCCCGGCTGCACCGGCTGCGTGCAGGGGAAGCAGCCGATCGAGAGATAGCCATAGGCGACCAGCGGATTTTCGCGCAGCGCATGCGCCCGCATATAGTCGGCCTGGTCCGATGTCGTCCAATGCGCCAGCGGATTGATGCGGATGCGCGAGCCAACGGCCTCGAAGACGGGCAAAGCCGTGCGCGTCGAAGCCTGGAAGCGCTTGCGCCCCGTGAACCAGGCGCGGAACGGTTCGACGCCGCGCGCCAGCGGCTCGACCTTGCGCACATTGCAGCAGGAATCGGTGTCGGTCTCGTGCAGCCTGCCGGTCGGGTCGACGCGCTGGAGCGCGGTCTCTTCCGGCTTGATCACCCTGATGTCGGTGAGGCCGAAATCAGCGACCAGCGCGTCGCGATAGCCGAGCGTCTCCTCGAAATGCTTGCCGGTGTCGAGAAAGATGACCGGCAGCGCGCGGTCGATCTCCGAAATCATGTGCAGCAGCACGGCGGAGTCCGCGCCGAAGGAAGACACCGCAGCGACCGCGCCGCGGAATTCGTGCGCCGACCGTTCGATGATCTCGATCGGCTTCAGATGGCCCAACAGCGCGTCGAGCCCCGCTGCCTCGGCGGCAACGCCGGTCTCGACTTCGCCTGTCCGGTCAAGCGGCCTTGGTTTCGCCAGCATAGAGCGCCTCCTTGAACGGCGCGGGACCGACACGGCGGTAGGCGTCGATGAAACGTTCGTCGGGACTGAGCCGAAGGCCGAGATAGGTATCGACGATCTGCTCGATGGCATCGGTGATCTCATCGGAGGAGAAGCCGCGGCCGATGATCTCGCCGACGGATGTGTTTTCGTCGGCCGAACCGCCGAGCGTCACCTGATAGAGCTCGGTGCCTTTCTTCTCCACGCCCAGAATGCCGATATGGCCGACATGGTGGTGGCCGCAGGCATTGATGCAGCCGGAGATCTTCAGCTTCAACTCGCCGATTTCGCGCTGCCGCTCCAGCGAGGCGAAGCGGCGCGAGATTTCCTGCGCCACCGGAATCGAGCGCGCCGTGGCCAGCGCGCAATAATCGAGGCCCGGGCAGGAGATGATGTCGCTGATCAGATTGGAATTGGCTGTCGCCAGGCCGATCTCGACCAGCGCGTCGTAGACCGCCTTGAGGTCGGCGCGCGCCACATGCGGCAGGATGAGGTTCTGTTCGTGGCTGACCCGCAATTCGTCGAAGGCGTATTTCTCGGCGATGTCGGCAACCGCTTCCATCTGGCTGTCCGTCGCGTCACCGGGCACCTCGCCGATGCCCTTGAGCGAGATCGTCACCGCCGCGTAGTCGGGATGGCGATGCGTCACGACATTCTGGTCGAGCCATTCCGAAAAGCTCTTGGAATCGAGCCTGGCCTGTTTCACCGCATCATCGCCTTCCGGCCGGGAAACCAGCGCCGGCGGCGCGAAATAAGCATTGATCGCCTGGATATCGGCTTCCGGCAGCTTGAGCTCGGCGTCCTTTAGCGCCTGCCACTCGGCCTCGACCTGGCGGGTGATCTCCTCCACGCCGGTCTCGTGCACCAGGATCTTGATGCGCGCTTTGAACTTGTTGTCGCGACGGCCGTAGAGGTTGTACACGCGCAGGATGGCCGTGCAGTAGGACAGCAACTCGGCCTCCGGCAGGAAGTCGCGGATCTTTCTCGCCACCATCGGCGTGCGGCCCTGGCCGCCGCCTATGTAGACGGCAAAGCCCAGCTCGCCGGCGGCGTTCTTTTTCAGATGCAGACCGATGTCATGCGTCTGGATGGCGGCGCGGTCGCGCTCGGCACCGGTCACCGCGATCTTGAACTTGCGCGGCAGGTACGAGAACTCGGGATGCACCGACGACCATTGGCGCAGGATTTCCGCATAGGGACGCGGATCGGCGACCTCGTCGGCGGCGGCTCCCGCGAAATGGTCGGCGGTGACGTTGCGGATGCAGTTGCCGCTGGTCTGGATGGCGTGCATCTCGACGCTCGCCAGATCGGCGAGGATCGCAGGGATGTCCGACAGCGCCGGCCAGTTGAACTGGATGTTCTGGCGCGTGGTGAAATGGCCGTAGCCCTTGTCGTATTTGCGCGCGATGTGGCCGAGCATGCGCAATTGCCTGCTGTTCAGCGTGCCGTAGGGCACGGCGATGCGCAGCATATAGGCGTGCAGCTGCAGATAGACGCCGTTCATCAGCCTGAGCGGCCGGAACTGGTCCTCGGTGATCTCGCCGGCAAGCCGGCGCTGCACCTGGTCGCTGAACTCGGCGACACGGGCGTGAACGAAATCCTGGTCGAACTCGTCGTAACGGTACATGCTTCGTCTTTCAGGGCGCGTCCGCCCGCTGCTTTTCTTGGGTTTAAGCCGCCCGGGCCGCTTCCGGGCTCGCCTGCTTGCCGAGATCGGTGCGGATGGTCGGGCCCGCGGCGCGGATCTTTTCGCGCAGCCGCACCGGCTCGACCAGGCCATCGACCACCGTGACGTCGATCAGGTTGACGTCAACCACCTCGTTGTTGGCGCCAGCCGCGGCACCGATCGCTTCCAGCCGGTCCTCCGCCGTCTTGTCATGCGCTATATCGGCGTGACCAACCGTCTCCGCCCAGCCGCCGTCGGCGTACCAGACGGCGATGCCGTCGGAGAGCCTGTTCGCGGTGAGAACCTTCATTGCCGGACTCCTTCGGCCACGGCTGAAGCCGCGCCCTCATGCTTATGTGCCGCGAGCGGCTCAGATTGTTCAAAATTGGCACCGGCGACGGCATCGCCGATGATCGTCATCACCGGTCCGGTGAGATCGGCGCGCTCCTCCAGCGACGGCAGGTCGGCAAGCGTGCCGTGGAAACGGCGGCGGTTGCCGAGGCTGGCATTCTCGACGACGGCAACTGCAGTATCCGGCGACAGTCCCGCTTCGATCAGCCGGCCGGCGACTTCCGCCGCGACCGAACGGCCCATATAGACGGCAACGGTCGCGCCCGAAATGGCAAGCTTGGCCCAGTCGGGCAGCGAGTTGCCCTTGAGGTCGTGGCCGGTGGTAAACACCATCGAGGACGAAACGCCGCGCAGCGTCAGCGGCAGCTCGAAGTCGGCGGCGGCGGCGAAGGCGGCGGTGACGCCCGGAACCACCTCATAGGCGATCCCGGCCTCGCGCAGCGCCGCCATCTCTTCGCCGGCACGGCCGAACACCAGCGGATCGCCGGACTTCAGCCGCACCACGCGCTTGCCGGCGCGGCCCAGCTCGATGAGCAGCGCGTTGATCTCTTCCTGGCTCTTGGAATGGCAACCCTTGCGTTTTCCCACCGGCAGGCGCTCGGCGTCGCGGCGGCCCATGGCGACGATCGCCTCCGGCACCAGCGCGTCGTAGACGATGGCGTCGGCCTCCAACAGCAGGCGATGCGCGCGCAAGGTCAAAAGGTCCTCCGCACCCGGACCGGCGCCGACCAGCGCGATATGTCCCTCGACCGGAGCATCGTGAGCCAAAAGCTCGAGCGCCGCGCCATGCGCCTCGGCGAGGTCGCCGGCTTCGATGGCCTTGGCCGGCGAACCGGCGAAGAAATCGCTCCAGAAGCGGCGGCGGCGATTGCCCTTCGGCAGGCTCTCGGCGGCGGCCCGGAAGGACGCGGCAAGTGCCGCCAGCCGGCCGAGCGACGGCGACAGCATGCGGTCGATGCGCCCGCGCAGCATCTGCGCCAGAACCGGTCCGGCGCCCTCTGTGCCGATGGCGATCGCCACCGGCGCCCGGTTGACCAATGCGGGCGTGAAGAAATCGCACAGCTCCGGACGATCCACGGCGTTGACCGCAATGCCCCGCCGCCGCGCGTCCTCGACGACGCGGCGATCGAGCGTCTCGTCGCCGCTGGCGGCGAACACCAGGGCGGCACCTTGGAGATGCGCGGCCTCATAGACTGCGTTGATGTGAACAGCGCCGGCCGACGCGATGAAATCCAGCAGGCCGTCGCTGGCATCGTCGGCAACGATGCGCAACACCGCGCTCGATTGCGAAAGCAGCCGCGCCTTGGCGAGCGCCTCCTCGCCATTGCCGACGATGACTACGGCTTCGCCGTCGACCCGCATGAAGACGGGAAAGGCATTGAGCTTGGCGTTGGCTGGCGACATGGCAATGAGCAATATTGGAATAGTTTGGCAGTTTTACGCGGCCACGCCCAAAATCAGAAGGCAAGCACTCGCGCGTCGCCGAACGGCAGGCAATCGCTTTTTCGCAACTGCGAAGGCCAAGAGAAAAAAATTCTACTTTGACGGTGAGACGGCCGGAGCGGCATAAGAAACAGCCTTGATCCGTCGTAATTTTTAGCGCGTGACCGAGAAAGCCGCAAAACAGTTTATTCTAAATTCTACTAAGTTAGTAGATTAAAGCTGACCCTGCGGGATAGGCGCTCGACCGAGTCTGCCGGAAGCGATCGAGACGCCATCTCCGGATCGGAACAATCATGCCTCGCGGCTCGTTTGCCTAGCAATCCATTTGCGGATCCCAAGCTCCATCTATCGGCAAGCAGCAAGCAAGGAGGAACGCCATGAGCATCAAGCTGAAACACGGACTGTGGGTCATCGTGGCTGATGGCGAAAAGGCGCTTTTCCTGCGCAACCAGGGCGACGCCAAGTTCCCGAACCTCGAAGTGGTGCAGGAGATGGAGCAGGAGAACCCCGCCACGCGCGAGCAAGGCAGCGACAAGCCGGGCCGCCAGAGCAACGAGGGTCCCCGCAGCGCCGTCGAGGAAACCGACTGGCACCGTCTCGGCAAGGAGCGCTTCGCCGTCGAGATTGCCGACCGGCTATACAAGCTGGCGCACCGCGGCGCGTTCGACGCGGTCGTGCTGATTGCGCCGCCGCAGGTGCTTGGCGAGATGCGCCAGAAGCTGCACAAGGAGGTTTGCGAGAAGGTGCAGGCGGAAATCCCGAAGACACTCACGAACCATACGATTCCCGACATCGAGAACCTGTTGCAAGCGGCATGAAGCGGCGAAAGGAAAGCGGCTGAGGGCAAAACAGGGTCCGGAAGCTGCCTCTGGCCGCGCGTCGCAGATTCCGCGCGAAGGACCTGCTTCAGCGTCGATTTCGGCGTGGCGATGGTTGCATCATCGCCGCTCCCACCATCATATTGCCGAAGGCGACGGCCTCGGCGGGCACCCATCCGGCATCGCAACTTTTCGAAAGGCGCGCAAAAGACAATGCCGCATGACACGCCCCTTATCGCCACCATCGTCGCCGGTCTGGGGCTTGCATTCGTCTTCGGGGCGCTAACCAACCGTTTCCGCATCCCGCCGCTCGTCGGCTATCTTGTCGCTGGCGTCCTTGTCGGTCCGAACACGCCCGGCTTCGTCGCCGACGCCAGCCTTGCCAATGAACTCGCGGAAATCGGCGTCATCCTTTTGATGTTCGGCGTCGGCCTGCATTTTTCGCTGAAGGACCTTCTGTCCGTCCGCGCCATCGCCGTGCCGGGCGCCATCGTGCAGATCGGCTTTGCGACACTGCTCGGCGTCGGACTTGCCTGGCTGCTCGGCTGGTCGCTGGGCGCCGGCCTGGTCTTCGGCCTGGCGCTTTCGGTCGCCTCGACCGTGGTGCTTTTGCGCGCCTTGCAGGAGCGGCGGCTGATCGAGACCGAGCGCGGCCGCATCGCCGTCGGCTGGCTGATCGTCGAGGATCTCGCCATGGTGCTGGCGCTGGTGCTCTTGCCAGCGCTCGCCGGCGTGCTCGGCGGCCAGCCCCAGGTCGACGACCATGCGAGCCTGCTTTCGCTGCCCACCAGCTATGGCATTTGGGGCGTGGTCGGCGTCACGCTCGCCAAGGTCGCCGCCTTCGTCGTCGTCATGCTGGTGGTCGGCCGCAGGGTCATTCCGTGGATCCTGCATTACGTCGCTCACACCGGCTCCCGGGAATTGTTCCGGCTCGCGGTGCTGGCCATCGCGCTCGGCGTCGCCTTCGGCGCGGCGAAGCTGTTCGGCGTCTCGCTGGCGCTCGGCGCCTTCTTCGCCGGCATGATCATGAGCGAATCCGAGCTCAGCCACCGCGCGGCGGAAGAATCGCTGCCGCTGCGCGACGCTTTCTCGGTGCTGTTCTTCGTCTCGGTCGGCATGCTGTTCGACCCGTTCAGCCTGATCAGCAACGGCCTGCCGATCCTCGCCACCTTGGCCATCATCGTCATCGGCAAGTCGATCGCCGCTTTCGTCATCGTCATTGTCTTCCGCTATCCGATCGCGACCGCGCTGATGATTTCGGCGAGCCTTGCCCAGATCGGCGAATTCTCCTTCATCCTGGCCGAGCTTGGCGTCGGCCTGAAACTGTTGCCCGAACAGGGCCGCGACCTGATCCTGGCTGGCGCCATTCTCTCGATCCTGCTCAATCCGCTGATGTTCCTCGTTGTCGACTGGGTGAAGCCGTGGCTGGAAAAGCACGCCGGCAAGGCCGCGCCGGCCGAAGAGCAAAGGCCTATCGGCCCGGCGACCGAGCCCGGCCAGGTCGCTTCGGTGTCGGCGGCTCCAGAAAAGGAAGACGGCCCGCCGCCGAAGACGACCCTCGCCGGCCATTCCATCCTCATCGGCTATGGTCGGGTCGGCAGCCTTGTGGGCGCTGCGCTGAAAGAAGCCGCCCTGCCCTTCCTGGTCATCGAGGACGCCGACAAGACGCTGGCCAAGCTGCGCGACGACGGCGTCGAGACCATCGCCGGCAACGCCGCCAATGCGGACGTCTTCGCGGCCGCCAACCCGGAGGGCGCCAAGCGGCTGATCCTCGCCATCCCCAATGCCTTCGAGGCCGGCCAGATCGTGCTTCGGGCCCGAGCCGCCAATCCGGCGATCAGCATCATTGCCCGCGCTCATTCCGACGCCGAGGTCGAGCATCTGAAAGGGCTCGGCGCAGACATCGTGATCATGGGCGAGCGCGAGATCGCCCGCGGCATCGTCGAGGTGGTGACCGGCAAGACCACCGATCCGGCCGCGCCTGGCATGGAGATCGATCCGCAGCCCGCTTGATGGATGTCAGGCCAGGAACGCGGAGCCGCCATTCTGCGCGATATCGCTGAGGTATTTTGCCGGCGGCTTGCCCAGCGCCTTTTTGAACATGGTGATGAAAGCGGTCACGGATTCATAGCCGAGATCGCCCGACACCTGCTGCACGCTGGCGCCGGAAGACAGCTCCCGAAGCGCCACGATCAGATGCAGCTGCTGGCGCCAGCGTCCGAAACTCAGGCCCGTCTCCTTCACAACGAGCCGCGCCAGGCTGCTCTCGCTGAGCGCGACGCGGCCGGCCCATTGCGCCAACGTGCTGCGATCGGCGGGGTCGTCGGCCAGCGCTTCGGCGATCCGCCGCAGCCGCGGCTCGGCCGAGATCGGCAAATGCAATTGCTGCACAGGCATGCGCGGCAGTTCCGCGAGCAGCACGCTCCCCAGGAAGTTGCCGCGCGCATCGTCCGGCGCGCACTCCGACAGTTCGATGATGAGCTCGCGCAGCAGCGGCGAGATCGAAAGCGTGCAGCACCGGTCCGGCAGGTCGGCGGCGCCGGGCTCGATATAGACGAAGAAAATCCGCGCATTCGCCGTCGCGATGTTGCTGTGTTCCATGCGGCTCGGCACCCACACCCCGCAATGCGGCGGCACCATCCAAAGCCCGCTCGCAACGCGGCAGGTGACGCCGCCGCCGAGCGCGAAGACGAGCTGCGCCTTGCGGTGCCAATGCTCACGCGCCTCGGCCCTGGTCTCGGTGACGTCGACGCCAACGGCCATCGCCGGCGCAGCCACATCGTCGACGTCGAAATCCAGCCAGGGCCAGCGAAGCGGCTGTCTCATCCTTGACTGCTTTCAGCGATCATCTGGCGTTATCTCTAAATTCTTCAACCAGGAAAGTCGATAGGCTCCAGCCAATTCGTCAATCGATCGCGACTCCCAAACGCCAATTTCAAAAGGATGGGCCCATGCTCGCTCTCGCCATCTCTTCCGACAGCCCCGACCGGCTGAAGCTCACCCAGGTCGATCACCCAAACTGCAATGGAAATGAAGCATTGGTGGCAGTTCATGCAACATCGTTGAATCGTGGCGAGCTGCGCCTGCTCGGCTTACGACCTGACGGGTGGATACCTGGCCAGGACATCGTCGGCATTGTCGAGCGCGCGGCGGCCGATGGCTCGGGCCCGACCGCGGGCACGCGCGTTGCCGCCTTGGTCGACCAGGCCGGCTGGGCCGAACGGGTCGCGATTCCGACCGATCGTCTTGCCGTCGTGCCGGACGCGGTCAGCTTCGCGTCCGCAGCCACGCTTCCGGTCGCGGGCACGACGGCGCTGAGAACCTTGCGCCATGGCGGCGATCTCGCCGGACAGCAGGTCCTGATCACCGGCGCAAGCGGCGCGGTCGGCCGCTTCCAGGTCCAGATCGCCAGCGAGCAAGGCGCTTCAGTGACAGCGGTCGCTTCGGCGCGGCATCACGATGACCTTCGCGATCTGGGCGCCGGGCAGGTCGTCGAGTCGATCGAACTGGCCGAGGGACCGTTTTCGCTGATCACCGAGTCGGTCGGCGGCAAAAGCCTCGCCAACGCGATCGAACGCGTCGCGCCCGGCGGGACCATCGTCATGTTCGGCTCCAGCAGCGGCGAGCTCACGCCGATCGGCTTCCGCCAATTCGTTCCCGGCCACGAAGGCGCGCGACTACAGACCTTCGCCTATTACACGTCCGGTTCAGCCATCGGCGCCGACATCGCCGCGCTGCTCGATCTGGTCGCCGCCGGCCGGCTGGAGACCCGCGTGGCCATGACCGTGCCGTGGGCGGAGATCGGCCGGGCCCTGGACGCGCTGCGGCAACGCAGCTTCAGCGGCAAGGCCGTTGTCACCATGGCCGGATGAGCGGAGTTCTTGGCGCCAGCCAATCAAACGTGCTGGCCGCCATTGATGTGGATCTCCGAGCCGGTGACGTAGGATGCCTGGCCCGAGCACAGGAAGAAGATGATGTCGGCAACTTCAGAGGTGGCGCCCAGCCGTCTCAGCGGGATCGTCTCGACTATTCTGTCGGTGCCGGGCGAAAGGATCGCCGTGTCGATCTCGCCCGGCGCGATGGCGTTGACGCGGATGCCGTGCGGGCCGAAGTCATGCGCCATCTCGCGAGTCAGCGAGCCCAGCGCCGCTTTCGACGTCGCATAGGCCGTGCCGGCGAACGGATGCACGCGGGTGCCGGCAATCGAGGTGACGTTGACGATCGAGCCCTTGGCAGCGGCGAGTTCCTTGAACAGCCCCCTTGCCAGCATGATCGGCGCGAAGAAATTGACCTGGAACACGTCGCGCCAGACATGCATCGGCGTCTCGATCGAGTCCATGCGCCTGCCGTCTTTCAGCTTCGGCGAAATGCCGGCGTTGTTGACCAGGGCGTGCAGCTGTCCGCCATGCGCCTCAAGCCGGTGACGGATTTCCGAAACGGCGATGCCGACATCCTCCTGGTCGGCGAGGTCGACCTTGATGTGGTCCTCGGGGCCGGCCGGCCACGGGCAATCCTCGGCGAAGGCCTGGCGCGAGCAGGTGATGACGCGCCAGCCCTCGCGCGAAAAGCGCTTCACCGTCGCATGGCCGATGCCGCGGCTGGCGCCGGTGAGCACGATTGTTTTTCTGCTGTCGGTCTCGGCCATGGTTTTGTCTCCGGCCGGACATGTAGCCGAAGGCGCTTGCCATTGCGAGAGGTGAAGTTGCCGCTCTAACCCCCGCTCAGAATATCGAGGATCGAAGTCTGGCGTTTTTTCGTCGGGCCGCCGACATTGCCGGGCGGCACCGGATGCTTGATCGAGGCGGTCTCGCCGCTGTCGCTCGGCATATCGAAGCCGGCGGCATCGACCGTCTCGGCAGGTCGCGCGGTCCGCACTGGGCGTGCGGGCGCCTGGGCGACAGGCTGCGATCGAGCAGCAGGCTGTGACTGGCCGACGGCCGCCGGCGGCGCAGGCGGCGGCTGCGAGGCGTCCGCCGACGGGATCTCGTCCGGCACGATCGTGTCGGACGGCGTCGACTTCCAGGTGCCGGGCAGCGGCCGCACCGGCACGCCCTCATGCGCGGCCACCATGAATTCGTGCCAGGCCTGCGCCGGCAGGGCGCCGCCGGTGACCTTCTTCATCGGGCTGCCGTCGTCATTGCCGAACCACACGCCCGTCGTGAGATTGGCGGTGTAGCCGACGAACCAGGCGTCGCGCGAGTTCTGGCTGGTGCCGGTCTTGCCGGCCGACGGCCAATTGAAGGCCGCCTTCTTGGCGGTGCCGATCTCGACCGTGCCGGTCATCATCGAATTCATCATGCCGACGGTGTCGGCCTTGACGACGCGCGGCGCGCTGCCGCCGCTGTTCTCGTAAAGCACCTTGCCGTCGCCGGTGGTGATGCGGCGGATGAAATGGACGTCCGGCTTGTAGCCGCCATTGGCGAACGGGACGTAGGCGGAAGTCAGCTCCAGCGGCGTCACCTCCGAGGTGCCGAGCGCGATCGAGGTGTTGGCCTGCAAGTCGGACTGGATGCCCATGCGATGCGCGGCTTCCACCACCGCGTCGGGCCCGACTTCCATGGTGAGCTGCGCCGCCACTGAGTTCAGCGACTTGGCCAGCGCCGTCGCCAGCGTCACCTTGCCGTAATATTTGCCGCCGTAATTGTCCGGCGTCCATTTGCCGATTTTGATCGGCGCGTCGTTGCGGATGCTGTCCGGCGTGCGGCCGGCCTCCAGCGCCGCCATGTAGACGAACGGCTTGAAGGCCGAGCCCGGCTGCCGGCGCGCTTCCGAGGCGCGGTCGAACTGGCTGGTCGAATAATCATAGCCGCCGACCATGGCGCGCACCGCGCCGGAATCATCGATCGACACCAGCGCGCCTTGGCTGACGTTGAGCTTCTTACCGCTTTCGTCGATCAGCCGGCGGATCGACTGTTCGGCAAGCTTCTGCAGGGTCAAGTCGACAGTGGTGTCGACGACGATGTCGCCGCGCACCTCGCCGATGAGATCGGGAAGCTCCTCCATCACCGTGTCGGCGACATAGTTCTCGGAGCCGGTCCAGTAGGACGGCGCGCGCGTCGCCGGCGCGCTCAGCGCCACCTTATATTCCTTATCACTGATCTTGCCTTCCGCGCGCATGGCCGCGAGCACGAGTTGCGCCCGCTCCTCGGCCGCTTTGGGATCGCGTGCCGGCGAAAGCTTGGACGGCGCCTTGAGCAGCCCGGCCAGCAACGCGGCCTCCGAAAGGCTCACGTCGCGCGCGCTCTTGCCGAAATAGCGCCGCGAAGCCGCTTCCACGCCATAGGCTCCGGATCCGAAATAGACCCGGTTGAGATACATTTCGAGGATCTGGTCCTTGCTGTGCTTGTGTTCGAGCCACAGCGCCAGAAGCACTTCCTGCACCTTGCGCTCCAGCGTGCGGTCCGGCGTCAGGAACAGGTTCTTGGCCAGCTGCTGCGTCAGCGTCGAGCCGCCCTGCGAGAAATGGCCGCCGAGAACGTTGGTGACCATGGCGCGTGAAAGCCCGATCGGATCGATGCCGAAATGCGAATAGAAGCGACGGTCCTCGATGGCGACGACGGCTTGCGGGATATAAGGCGACATTTCGTGCAGGCCGACCGCCTCGCCGCCCGACATGCCGCGATTGGCGATCAGCCCGCCATCGACCGAGACGATCTTGATGTTGGGCGCGCGGTCGGGGATCGACCAGGTGGTCGCCGCCGGCATCTTGGCGCCGTAATAGACGACGATGCCGGCCGCCGCGATGCCGCCCCAGATGCAGAACACGAAGCACCAGTAGACCAGGCGGGTGGCGATGCCAAGCAAGCCCCGCCGGCTGCGGTCGCGGCCGCGACCGCGTGATTTCACCTTTGCGGATCTGCCCTTCGCAGCGGATTTACGGGTGCGCGGCACGACGCGATCCTCCTCGCTCACCGAAAAGCCCTCGGAAGATTTCGCGCGCGGCGATCCCTCGAAGCTCGGTTCGATGCGACTGTCCCTGCGGTTCGCCATGTGCTCTTGCTTGTCTGTCCCCGATGCCGATGGCGTTCGGGTTGCAGAGTAGATGCGGCGGTTTAAGGGCGGGTTAAAGCAGGGTTTATGCAGCGTCTTGAAAACCCTTAGGATTTTCTGAATCCAACGGCATCGCACCGTCCTTCGCTGTCGAATCCATCGCCTGCGGGGCGCCGTATTATCGCGGGTGGACGGTTGCTCAAAGTCCCGCTGCCTTGGCCAGATAGGGCGCCAGCGCCAGCGCGTAGGTTGCCGTGAGATGATGGTTGTCGCGCAGCACGACGATGTTGCCGACCACCGCCGGGCAGCTGTCCTTGCTGCATAGCGCATCGTTCATGTCGACCAAGGTCACCCCGGCCACGGACCGGGCGGCGAGCGCGTAGATGTTTTCCCGTTCGACCTCGGCGCGAGGATTGATGCATTTGGCCGGGTCCGTGCCCAGGCAGGTGCGCGGGTCGAACAGGCTAAAAGGTGTGTTGCGGATGGCGACGACGCGCACGCCCTGACTTGTGAGCTCGCCCCAGACGCTGCGCAATCCCTCAATCATCGCACCCTGGGTAACGCTGGTATAATTGCTCTGGCTGGTGATCACGAAATCGGGCTTCAATTTGGCGATTTCAGCGAGAACTTTCTCCCGCCACAGCGCGCATTGCTGATACGGCTTGCCGTCGTCAAGGATAGTGACCCGGGTTACCGGGCATGCCGCCTTGGTGAAGGCGACGAGCTTCCATTTTCTGTCCTTGGCGATTTTGTCGACTGCCGGCACCCATTGCGCCGCGTGGGAATCGCCCATCACGACGATGGTCCTTGTCCCCGTCGGGTCGCCGAGCAGGCAACCGGTCGCGTCAGTTCCCTTCTGTTCCTGATGACATTTCATCCTGTAGATGACGGGCACGTCGCTGCCTATCTTGCTCAAGGGCGGCAGCGGCTTGACGCCCTGGGGGACGACAGCGTTCGCCAGCAAGGCCGCAGGTCCCGGATAATTCGGCGTTCCGATCAGTCCGGTGTCGATGGGCTGGCGGTCGATCGCGTAGACGAGTCCGCCGGCCACCGCCACGCACAACCCCACCGCCACCGTGCCGTCGATCAGTGGCCGCCATGCCGGGGACGAGCGCGAATGGCGATAGGGCTGTTCGACGAAGCGGTAGGAGAGTTCGGAAACCACCAGGGTGGCGACGATCAGCAGAAGACCATCGGCAAGGTCGATGGCGCCGCGCTGCGCGGCGTAAAAAATGATCAGCGGCCAATGCCACAGGTAGATCGAATAGGAGCGATCGCCGATATAGCGCAGCATGGCGATGTCGAGGCCGCGGAAGCGGCCGATGCGTACGCTACCGGCCGCAATGATCAAGGCCGCGCCGAGTGTCGGCAGCAGTGCCTTGAAGCCCGGAAAATCGGTCGACCTTGAAAACAGCATCGCCGATGCGAGCGCCGCAAAGATGCCGGCGACAGCCATCGCTGTCCGCACGCGACCGTTTGGCCGGAAGCGGTCGGGGGTCAGTGCCAGCAGCCCGCCAAGGGCCAGCTCCCAGACCCGCGTATGGGTGACGAAATAGGCCCATGCCGGATCGGATCGGGTGAGAGCGACGGAAGCCGCCAGTGAGCCCGCCATGACCACGCCGAGCATGAAGGTGACCATTTGCACGGGTGAGGCCCCGCGACGCCTGGCCCACCACAGGGCCGCCATCATCAGCAGCGGCCAGACGATGTAGAACTGCTCCTCGATCGACAGCGACCAGAAATGCTGCACGGGGCTCGGCCCGTCCTCGGCGCCGAGATAATCCACGGCCTGTTCGGCAAGCCGCCAGTTCTGCATGTAGAGCGCGCTTGCGATCACCTGTTTGGCGGTTTCTTCCCACCATGCGTCCGACACGAACAGCAGCGTTCCAGCGAGCGTGACCAGGAGGGCGACGATCGCCGCCGGCAGCAGCCGCCTGACCCGGCGCGTGTAAAAGCCGACGAGCGAGATGCCGTCCTCGCTGAGCGCCATGCGGGTGAGCAGGCCGGTGATCAGGAAGCCGGAGATGACGAAGAAGATGTCGACCCCGACATAGCCGCCGGGGAGTGCTGCCGGCCAGATGTGGAAAATCACCACAAAGGCGACGGCAAGCCCGCGCAGCCCCTGTATCTCCGGCCGAAATCCCCCCGGCGCAATGTCGTCTCGCAAAGCCGGTCTAGCCCCTCACCGCGCCGGCCTCCCGGCTGGCCACCATGGTCAATTCTGCTGGATCGAAATGCCCTTGTCGTCGATCTTGAGCTCGACGCCTTTCGGCCTGGTCTGCTCGCGATAGACATAGATGCCGAGCGCGATGACAATCGCGACCAGCGCCCCGATGATGAGATAGAGCGTGTTCTGTCTCATTGCGCCCCCTTGTTGCGGCCAAGCCTCGCGCCCGCCCTGAAATTGTCAGGTGAGGATCGCCTACTGGCCGTCGTCCCCATCATCGGTTGCCGGCCGCCAGCTCGTCGGTTCGACTTTCTTCTGCGTGTCGCTGTCGGTGTAGACCCACCAGCCGCCGTCGCGATATTGCCCGACGGATTCATTGACGACACCGTCGCGGTCCTTCCACATGATCATGACTTTGGAGCCGTCCTTGGGCGCGCTCGCGATCGGTTTGCGCTCTGCCATTTCACTTCTCCACGGGCTGGGTCGACGGACCTTCGTCCCTCAACTATGTGCGAAAATATCTTCCTCAGCCCAGCCCATAAGGTCGAGCTTGGCGCGCGTCGGCAGGAAACGGAAGCAGGCGTCCGCCTCCTTGGTGCGGTTCTCGCGCGCCAGGCGCGCGCCCAGCACCTCGCGCAACCTGTGCAGGTAGAGCACGTCCGAGGCGGCATATTCGAGCTGTTCGGGCGAGAGCGTCTCGGCCGCCCAGTCGGAGGATTGCTGGACCTTGGACAGGCCGATGCCGAGCAGTTCGCCACAGAGATCCTTCAGCCCGTGGCGGTCGGTATAGGTGCGGGTGAGCCGTGAGGCGATCTTGGTGCAGAACACCGGCTCGGCCATCACGCCGAAGGCATGATAGAGCACGGCGATGTCGAAGCGGCCGTAGTGAAACAGCTTGGTGATCGTGTTGTTTCGCAACAGGCTGGCGAGGTTCGGCGCCTCCTTCTGGCCTGGTGCGATCTGGATGACATCGGCGCTGCCGTCGCCGGGCGAGATCTGCACCACGCAGAGCCGGTCGCGATGCGGGTTGAGCCCCAGCGTTTCCGTGTCGATGGCCACCGCCCCGACATTGTAGCGCGACAGGTCGGGCAGATCGTTTTTGTGGAAACGGATATCGGTCATTCTCTTCTCCCGGTCGCGGCTGCGGCGTTGCGCATCCTCGCAACGCCGCGGCACTTCGCGCTAGCTAATTCGTCCTCGCCGCGATCCGAAGAAAAATCAACAGAAAGTTGAATTTCAAGGTTTTCGTGATTTTCGCTCAGCGGGTCAGCGCGTCGAGAATGCGCGCCCAGGACCGCTGCCCCTTGTGGAACGAGGTCAGCTCATACTTCTCGTTCGGCGAATGAATGCGGTCGTCGTCGAGGCCGAAGCCGACCAGCAGCGATTCCATGCCGAGATAGGTCTGGAAATCGCCGACCACGGGAATGGAGCCGCCGCCGCCGGTGGTGACCGCCTGCTTCTCCCATTCGTCGGACAGCGCATCCTTGGCCTTGGCCAGGAACGGCGAGTCGTAGGAGAGCTGGATCGCCGGCGAGCCGCCATGCGGGTGGAATTCGACCGAGCAGTCGCCGGGAATGCGTTCGCGCACGAAGGTCTGGAAGGCGGCGCGGATCTTCTTTGGATCCTGCTTGTGAACGAGCCGGAACGACACTTTCGCCGACGCTTGCGCCGCGATTACCGTCTTGAAACCCTTGCCGGTATAACCGCCGATGATGCCGTTGAATTCCGCGGTCGGCCGCGCCCAGGTGAGCTCGAGCACCGAGCGGCCCTTCTCGCCGGCGGGAATGGAGAGGCCGACCGGTCCGAGGAAGGTCTCGGCCGTCTCGCCAAGTCCCTCCCAGGATTTCAGCACTTGGCTAGGCGTCTCCTCGACGCCGTCATAGAAGCCCGCAATGGTGACGCGGCCGTCCTTGTCGTGAATATCCGCCAGCACCTTGGCCAGGATGCGGATCGGATTGGCGGCCGGGCCGCCATAGAGGCCCGAATGCAGGTCGCGATTGGCCGCCTTGACGGTGATCTCCTCGCCAACCATGCCGCGCAGCGACACGCAGATCGACGGCGTCTCGCGGTTCCACATGCTGGTGTCGCAGACCAGCGCGAAATCCGCCTTCAGCTCGGCGGCGTTGGCTTCCAGGAACGGCTTCAGCGACGGCGAGCCGGATTCCTCCTCGCCTTCGACCAGGATGGTGACGCGGCAAGGCAGGTTGCCATGCACCTGCTTCCACGCGCGGCAGGCCTCGACGAAGGTCATCAGCTGCCCCTTGTCGTCGGCCGAGCCGCGCCCGGTGATCACTTTGCGGCCGGGCTCGATCTCCTTGATCGAAGGCGCAAACGGATCGGTTCCCCACAATTCGATCGGATCGACCGGCTGGACGTCATAGTGGCCATAGAACAGCACATGCGGCGCGCCCGCCGGTCCCTCGTGATGCGCCACCACCATCGGATGTCCGGGCGTATCGCGCACACTGGCGTCGAAGCCGATCAGCTTGAGCTCGGCGACCAGCCATTCGGCGCCCGCGCGGCAATCGGCGGCAAAGGCCGGATCGGTGGAGATCGACTTGATGCCGAGCAGGCCGAACAGCCGCTCCAGGCTCTGGTCGAGATTCTGGTCGAGACGGTCGAGGACGGGGGAAATTCTGGACATGCTTTTTGCCTTTCGATTTTGGGCAGACCCTAAAGGGCCATGCCGAAAACGAAAAGCCCGCGATCATTGGACCAAGCGGCAAAGGCTTGCCTGAAGGCAAAAAAGAACCGCCGTGGTGGAGGGGGAACCACGGCGGTCTCCACTCGAAACGTTGCGGCAGCCCGGAGAGGGGGGATAGGCTGCCGCAGTTTGCCCGGGATAGGCGGGGGACGGGCCTTACTCCGGACTTCGGCGAAAAACTGCCGATGACGTGTATTTGGGTCTGTGAACATGGCGATTCAAGGGCACGAAAATTACACTTTTGTAACATACCCGTGAGCGGCAAATTTCCAGCCGGACAGGATGTGTCAGGGGTGTTGCCCGAACCGGTGGGTTCCACAGCCTTAGCCATGGACCGCGAAGCCGGGCCGCGCTATCCCTGCCGGCATGAAAAAAGGCGATCACCTCTTCCTCGTCGACGGCTCCGGCTACATTTTCCGCGCCTATCACGCGCTGCCGCCGCTCAACCGCAAATCCGACGGCCTGCCGACCAGCGCCGTGCTCGGCTTCTGCAACATGGTGTGGAAGCTGATGCAGGACGCCCGCAACACCGATGTCGGCGTGGTGCCGACGCATTTCGCCGTCATCTTCGACTATTCGTCGAAAACCTTCCGCAGCGATCTCTACCCCGAATACAAGGCCAACCGCTCTGCGCCGCCGGAAGACCTGATCCCGCAATTTGGCCTGATCCGCCAGGCGACCGCAGCCTTCAATGTCCCTTGCATAGAGACGGAGGGTTTTGAAGCCGACGATATCATCGCGACTTATTGCCGGCTGGCTTGCGAAGCCGGCGCTGATACCACCATCATCTCCTCCGACAAGGATCTGATGCAGTTGGTCGGTCCGACGGTCGGCATGTACGACCCGATGAAGGATCGCCAGATCGGCATTCCCGAGGTGATCGAGAAATGGGGCGTGCCGCCCGAAAAGATGATCGACCTGCAGGCGCTGACCGGCGACTCGGTCGACAATGTTCCGGGCGTGCCGGGCATCGGCCCGAAGACCGCGGCGCAATTGCTGGAACAGTTCGGCGACCTTGACGGGCTGCTGGCGCGCGCTTCGGAGATCAAGCAGGAGAAACGGCGCGAGACCATCATCGCCAATGCCGATAAGGCGCGCATCTCGCGCGAGTTGGTGACGTTGAAGAACGACGTGCCGCTGAAGGAAGGGCTGGACGATCTTGTCCTGCATGCGCCGGATGGCCCGAAGCTGATCGGCTTCCTGAAGACGATGGAGTTCACCACACTGACCCGACGCGTCGCCGAAGCGACCGCAACCGACATTGGCGACGTCCAGGCCACCGCCGTCACCATCGAGCGCGCCGATACCGCGCATGGCCCCGATGTCGGCGCCGGCGCCCCGCCGGTGCCAAGGCCGGCGGCCGCGCCGAACGATGCCGCAAAGCCGGCGGCGCCGGTCAGGGGCGAGGACGCGCCGCCACAAGGCGATACCCCATCGCTCCTCTCTGCCCTGCGGCTGGAGCAGGCGGCCGCTCGCAAGATCGACCCTTCGGCCTATGCCCCCATCCGCGACACGGCCGCGCTCGAGGCCTGGATAGCCGAAGCCCGCGACGCCGGTGTCCTTGCGTTCGACGCCGAGACCAGCTCGTCCGACCCGATGCGGGCGGACCTGATCGGCCTGTCCATGGCGCTCGCGCCTGGCCGCGCCGTCTATGTGCCGCTCGCCCACAAGAGCGGCAATGGCGATCTGCTCGGCGGCGGCATGCTGGAGAACCAGATCCCGGTCCGCAAGGCGCTGGCGCTGCTGAAGCCGCTGCTTGAGGACCGATCGGTCCTCAAGATCGTCCAGGATATGAAATACGACATCGTCGTGATGAGCCGGCACGGCATCGAGATCGGTCCGTTCGACGACACAATGCTGATCTCCTACGTGCTCGATGCCGGCACATCCGGCGGTCACGACCTCGTCTCGCTGTCGGAGAAATGGCTCGGCCACGCGCCTGCCTCGAAGAAGGAACTCGCCGGCTCGGGCAAGAGCGCCATCGGCTTCGATCAGGTCGATATCGAACGCGCGACTGCCTATGCCGGCGAGCAGGCCGATCTGGCGCTGCAGCTCTGGCGGGTGCTGAAGCCGAGGCTTGCCGCCAAGGGCCTCGTTTCCGTCTATGAGCGTCTGGAAAGGCCGCTTGTGCCCGTGCTTGCCCGCATGGAGCAGCGCGGCATCTCGGTCGACCGCCAGATCCTGTCGCGGCTTTCCGGCGAGCTGGCTCAAGGCGCGGCCCGCGTCGAGGAAGAGATCTACGGGATCGTCGGCGAGCGCATCAACATCGGCTCGCCGAAACAGCTCGGCGACATATTGTTCGGCAAGATGGGGCTGCCAGGCGGCTCGAAGACCAAGACCGGCCAATGGTCGACCTCGGCCCAGCTTTTAGAAGATCTCGCCGCCGAGGGCCACGAGCTGCCGCGCAAGATCGTCGACTGGCGCCAGCTCACCAAGCTGAAGTCGACCTATACCGACGCGCTGCCCGGTTTCATCAACCCCGGCACCAATCGCGTCCACACTTCCTATGCGCTGGCAGCAACCACCACCGGGCGGCTGTCATCCTCCGATCCCAATTTGCAGAACATCCCGGTGCGCACGGCGGAAGGCCGCAAGATCAGGACCGCCTTCATTGCGGAGAAAGGCCACAAGCTGGTCTCGGCCGACTACAGCCAGATCGAATTGCGCGTGCTTGCCCATGTCGCCGAGATCCCACAGCTCAAGCAGGCCTTCGCCGACGGCGCCGACATTCATGCCATCACCGCGTCGGAAATGTTCAATGTGCCGGTCGAAGGCATGCCTTCGGAAGTGCGCCGGCGCGCCAAGGCGATCAATTTCGGCATCATCTACGGCATCTCGGCCTTCGGCCTCGCCAACCAGCTGTCGATCCCGCGCGAAGAGGCGGGCGCCTACATCAAACGCTATTTCGAGCGTTTTCCGGGCATCCGGGACTATATCGAGGAGACCAAGGCCTATGCGCGGGAGAACGGTTTCGTCGAGACAATCTTCGGCCGCCGCATCCACTATCCGGAGATAAGGGCTTCCAACCCGTCGGTGCGCGCCTTCAACGAGCGCGCCTCAATCAACGCCAGGCTCCAGGGCACCGCCGCCGACATTATCCGCCGCGCCATGGTGCATATGGAAGAAGCGCTGGACAAGGCGAAGCTCTCCGCCCGTATGCTGTTGCAGGTGCATGACGAGTTGATCTTCGAAACGGTGGAAGCGGAGGTCGAGGCGACGATCCCCGTGGTGCGCAAGGTGATGGAGAATGCGCCGATGCCGGCGGTCTCGATGTCGGTGCCGCTGCATGTCGATGCGCGGGCCGCCGACAACTGGGACGAGGCGCATTAGGCGTCTCACGTTCGTTCGTCATCCACGGGCGGAGCAAGGAGCGAAGCGACGCGCGCAGACCCGAGGATCCATGCCGCGACGCGCGCCGTAGTGCGCGGCGGTTGTGGATAGCTTGCCGAGCACGCCGCTTGTCAATGCAGATTCTGCACCGTGGCGGTGCGTGTATGTCACGGAATGGATACTAGGGTCTGCGCGCGTCGCTTCGCTCCTTGCTCCGCCCTAGTATGACGAAGTGAAGGCTTACGCCGCTTCGGCCCTGCACTTGGCGCACACACCGCGAAACTCGATCACCGCCTTCTTGGCGGCAAATCCCGTCGAGCGCACCCATTCGTCCAGCCGGTGGCCGACATCGTGGTCGGACATCTCGGTCACCTGGCCGCAATTGTCGCAAATGGCGAAGGCCGTCATCGAATGGCTGTGGTCGTGCGGCTCGGCGCAGGCGACGAAGGAGTTTAGGCTTTCGAGCCGGTGCACGAAGCCGGACTTCACCAGCGTGTCGAGCGCCCGGTAGACCTGCAGCGGCGCGCGGAAACCGCGCTCGCGCAGCTGGTCGAGCAAAGTATAGGCGCTGAGCGGTCCGCTGGACGCCTCGAGCTTCTCGAGCACGCAGAGCTGGTTCTTGGTCAGCGCATCTCTTGCCGTCATCTTGTTCGCCCAATCGACGCTCGCGGCATATCTCGCATGCGAACGACTTCAATTCCCCTGAGATAACGACGAACGAGCGATTTTGCCACTGTTTCCGCAGCGCATCCCTTCTGGTGCGCGCCCCGACGAGATGGTTCGCCAGTTAGGGCATTTCACCGTTTCACGGAAACGGCGAAATGCCCTATCTCCTTGTTTTGGGGCAATTCCGGGCGGAAAACCGCTCACACTTTTCCTGGAATTGCTCTAATCGCTACTTGCGCGGCGGCCCCTTGCGTTCGGCCGAAGCCGCCCAGAGGTTGATGTCGGACTCGCGGGCGTGGCTGTCGATCTCGGCGAGCTCGGTGTCGGAGAACTCGAGCACCTTGAGCGCGCCGACGCAATCCTCGACCTGTTCCGGCCGACTGGCCCCGATCAGCGCCGTGGTCACGCGGCCTTTGCGCAGCACCCAGGCCAGCGCCATCTGCGCCAAGGTTTGGCCGCGGCGACCGGCAATGGCGTTGAGCGCCTTGATGTTGGCGATCGACTTGTCGTTGATGAAGGCCGGTCGCAACGACTTGCCCTGAGATGCGCGGCTGCCCTCGGGGATGCCGCCGAGATATTTGTCGGTCAGCATGCCCTGCGCCAGCGGCGAGAACACGATCGAGCCGATGCCGAGCCCCTCCAGCGTGTCGAGCAGCCCATCCTCCTCGACCCAGCGGTTGAGCATCGAATAGCTCGGCTGGTGGATGAGGCATGGCGTGCCGAGCTGGCGCAAAATGTCGGCTGCTTCCCGCGTGCGCTGCGAATTGTAGGACGAGATGCCGGCATAGAGCGCCTTGCCCGAGCGCACCGCGTAGTCGAGCGCACCCATCGTTTCTTCGAGCGGCGTCTCGGGATCGAAACGGTGCGAATAGAAGATATCGACATAGTCGAGCCCCATGCGCTTGAGACTCTGGTCGAGGCTGGCCAGCACATATTTGCGGCCGCCCCATTCGCCGTACGGACCGGCCCACATCTCGTAGCCGGCCTTGGTCGAGATGATCATCTCGTCGCGATAGGCGGCGAAATCGGTGCGCAGGATCTCGCCGAACGCGGTTTCGGCCGAACCGGGCGGCGGGCCGTAATTGTTGGCGAGATCGAAATGCGTGATGCCGAGGTCGAAGGCCTTGCGCACAATCGCCTGCTTGGTCCTGTGCGGCGTGTCGCTGCCGAAATTGTGCCATAGCCCGAGCGAGATCGCCGGCAGCTTCAGGCCGGACCGTCCGCAGCGGTTATAGATCATCTTCTCGTAGCGATTTTCGGCGGCGACATAGGGCATGGGAATCCTCGGGATCGAAACGGCGCGGCGACCACCGCCAACCTGATTTGAATCGATGCTTGCCCCTAACCCTTACCCTCTCCCCGCCGGAACGGGGAGAGGGGTTGCCACCTACTTTTTCTTCGCCAGCAACGCCTTCGCGTCCTTGACGCCGAGCGCGGCCGGCCGCTCGCAGGTCGTCTGCATGGCGACATATTTGCCGCTTTCGCCCGAGCGCAGGATGCCTGTCATGACATCGACGGCGTGCAGCGCCAGCTCCATCGAGCAGCGGTGCGGCCGCCCTTCGCCAATCGCGATTGCCATGTCGGCAAGGCCGGCGGTGCGATAATTAGCCATCATGCCCTGGCCGTGCATCTCGTTCGGCACGCCGAACGGATGATTCCACTTGGGCAGCCTCTTCACCGGCTTGGCCGAGTCGGTGAAGCGTACATCGCCGCCGAAGAAATTCGGATCCGGCACGAAGACGGTGCCCAATTCGCCGTAGAGCTCCATCGGCGCGTGGCCATGGCTCCAGACGTCCCAGCTGGTGTTGAGCGTGATCACCGCGCCATTCGCGAATTCGAGCAGCGCATGGATGGTGGTCGGCGTGTTCACCGGGATCTTCTCGCCCGCCCGCGGTTTGGAGCTGATGGTGCGCTCCTTGGCCGGCGTCGTTGCGAAGGCGGCCACCTGCTTCACCGGCCCGATCAGCTGGATCAGGTTGGTGACATAGTATGGCCCGATGTCGAGCACCGGGCCGGCGCCCGGCTGGAAGAAGAAATCCGGGTTGGGGTGCCAGTGCTCCATGCCGTGGCCCATCACATGGCAGGTGCCGCTGGTGATCGCGCCGAGCTTGCCGCTGTCGATGAGATCGCGGACCAGTTGGTGCGCGCCGCCGAGGAACGTGTCCGGCGCCGAACCGATGCGCAGGCCCTTCTTCTCGGCCCGTTTCTTGAGATCGAGCCCTTCCTCGATCGACAAGACGAACGGCTTTTCCGAATAGACATGCTTGCCGGCATCGAGCACCGCTTTGGAGATTTCGTAGTGCACCGCCGGAACCGTCAGGTTGACGATGATGTCGATCTCGTCGTCCTTGAGCAGGTCGTTGACCGTCTCGGCGCGCAGCTTGAACTCCTTCGCCCGCGCTTTCGCGGCCTCCATGTTGATATCCGCGCAGGCGCGCATCTTGATGCCGCGGAACAGCGGCGCCAGCGAGAAATACGCCTTCGAGATGTTGCCGCAGCCGATGACGCCGATGCCAAGTTTTTCTGCCATTTCGATTACTCCTGCCAGCTCTTGGCTGCTGCGATTGAGCGGCGGGCATAGCGCTCGATGTCGTTGGGGTTGTCCTGCTCCATGACGAAATACTGCGCCGCGCTCTCGGCGCGCAACGTCTTGAACAGGCCCGCCCAGTCGATCGTGCCGTGACCGACATCGGACCAGCCGTCCTCGTCCAGCCCCTCGCCCGGCTTCGCCATGTCCTTGACGTGGACGGCAACGATCCGCTTGCCATGCTTCTCGATCCAGGGCAGCGGATCGGCGCCGCCGCGCACCACCCAGGCGACGTCCATTTCCCAGCCGATGTCCGGTGCCGCGGACAGGATGTGGTCCTGCGGCAGCGAGCCGTCCGCAAGCGCCTTGAACTCGAAATCGTGGTTGTGCCAGGCAAAGCCGTAGCCAGCCTTTTTTGCCACCTCGCCGACCTTGGCCAGGCGCTCGCCGAAGCCGCGCCAGCCGGCGGCGTCGGACGGCCGCTGATCGGGCATCAGATAGGGGCAGATCAGCAGCCTGATGCCGAGCGCGTCGGCGATCTTGCGCACGCCGTCGAAATCGTTCTCCAGCGCCTCGATCGAGAAATGCCCGGTCGGCATCGCAAGCCCGTTCTTGTCGAGCTCGGCGCGAAACGCCTTCGGGTCGTCATAGACGCCGCCAAAGCCTTCGACCTGGCTGTAGCCGAGCTCGCCGAGCATTTTCACCACTTCGTTCCATGGTTGAAAATTGCGAGCGCTGTAGAGTTGGAATGACCAGTTCATGTCCTGTCCGTTCTGCTTGGGAGGTTAAAGGCGGTTGCCGGTCTGGGCGTCGAAAAGCGAAGCGCGCATCGGATCGAAGCCGACGGTCACCGCCTCATCATTCCGGGGCGTGCGCTCCGAGGTAACCCGGACGCTGAATTTCTGTTGGGCGAGCTGCAGCCAGACCAGCGTGTCAGAGCCCATCGGTTCCACCACTTCGACTTTGCTGGCCGCCGAGAACGGCCAGCCGGCGCCGCTGTTCAGACTCACATGTTCGGGCCTGATGCCGAACACGGCTGGTCCGGGTTCCGGCTGCCGATCGAAATCATAGGTACTGAGTGGAATCTTCAGACCGTCGGCGAGAAAATGCCAGCCGCCATCGGCGTTTTCCAAATGGCCGTCGACAAAGTTCATCGCCGGCGAGCCGAGGAAGCCGGCAACGAAGCGATTGACCGGACGGTTGTAGATGGTCTGCGGCGCGTCGAGCTGCTGGATGACGCCGCCCTTCATCACCGCGATGCGGTCGGCGAGCGTCATTGCCTCGATCTGGTCGTGGGTGACGTAGATCATGGTGTTTTCGAGCTTGCGGTGCAGCAGCTTGATCTCGACGCGCAGTTCCGCCCGCAGCTTGGCATCGAGATTGGAGAGCGGCTCGTCGAACAGGAAGACGTCGACGTCGCGCACCAGTGCCCGCCCGATCGCTACGCGCTGGCGCTGGCCGCCGGAGAGCGCCGAGGGCTTGCGCTGCAACAGCGGCTCGATCTGCAGGATCTCGGCGGCGCGTGCGATGCGCCTGGCGATCTCGTCCTTGGCCAGGCCGGCAACGCGGAGACCGAAGGACAGGTTCTTCTCGACCGTCATCTGCGGATAGAGCGCGTAGGACTGGAACACCATGCCGATGCCGCGGTCCTTAGGCTCCTCCCAGGTGACGTTCTTGCCCTTGATGAAGATGCGGCCTTCCGAAATGTCGAGCAGGCCGGCGATGCAGTTGAGCAAGGTGGATTTGCCGCAGCCGGACGGTCCCAGAAGCACGATGAACTCGCCCTCGGCGACGTCGAGATTGAGCGTTTTCAGCACCGACATCACACCGAAATTGAGCGACAGGTCCTGGATCGAAACGCTGGGATTGGCGATTGCCGCTGCCATCATCATCCTTTCACTGCGCCGGCCGCGATGCCGCGCACGAAGAGCTTGCCGGAAATGAAATAGACGATGAGCGGAACGAGTCCGGTGAGGATCGTCGCGGCCATGTTGACGTTGTATTCCTTCACGCCCTGCACCGAATTGACGATGTTGTTGAGCTGCACCGTCATCGGGTAGGTGTCGGGGCGCGTGTAGACGACGCCGAACAGGAAGTCGTTCCAGATGCCGGTGACCTGCAGGATGATGGCGACGACGAAGATCGGCAGCGACATCGGCAGCATGATGCGCAGATAGATGCCCCAGAAACCGGCGCCGTCGACGCGCGCCGCGCGGAACAGTTCCTCCGGCATCGACGTGAAATAGTTGCGGAACAAGAGCGTCAGGATCGGCATGCCGAAGATCGAATGCACGATCACAAGGCCGGTCAGCGTGCCGTATATGCCGACCTCGCGCAGGATGATGACGATCGGGTAGATCATCACCTGGTAGGGGATAAAGGCGCCGACGATCAGGATGATGAAGAAGGTGTCGGCGCCCTTGAAGCGCCAGTTGGCCAAGGCATAGCCGTTCACCGAGGCGATCGCGATCGACAGCAGCACCGACGGCACGGTGATGCGCACCGAATTCCAGAAACCGCGCGAAAGCCCGTCGCAGTTGAGGCCGGTGCAGGCGGTCGCCCAGGCTTTCACCCAGGGTTCGAAGGTGATTTCCACCGGCGGCGAGAAGATGTTGCCGAGGCGGATTTCCGGCATGCCCTTGAGCGACGTGACGATCATCACGTAGAGCGGCAAAAGGTAATAGAGCGCCACCACGATCAGCGTGCCGTAGAGGAAGATGTTGCGGCGCGAGAGCGCATGCCGCGGCTTCGCGCCGGCAGGCCCGGCTTCGTCGCGCCGAAGGACGCCCGCATCAGATGGGGAGGCAGCGACATCAACCACGCCGGCGGCCTCCGAATTCGAGATAGGCCCATGGCACGATGACGATCATCACCGAGAGCAGCATCATGGTCGAGGCGGCGAAACCCTGGCCGAGATTCTGGGCGAAGAACATGTAGTCGTAGACGTATTTTGCCGGCACTTCGGAGGCGATGCCCGGCCCGCCGCTGGTCTGCGCCACGACGAGGTCATAGACCTTGACGATGCCGGCGGCGATGATGACCAGCGTGGTGATGAAGACCGGCCGCATCATCGGGATGACGATGAACACGTAGGTCTTCCACATCGGGATGCCGTCCACTCGCGCCGCCTTCCATATGTCTTCGTCGATGCCGCGCAGGCCGGCAAGCATCAGGCACATGATCAGCCCCGTGCCCTGCCAGAGCGCGGCGATGGAAATGCCGTAGATAACGATGCTGGAATTATAGAGCGGGTCGAAGCTGAAGCCCGTCCAGCCGAGGTCGCGCACGACGCGCTGGATGCCGAAATCCGGGTTGAGCAGCCATTGCCAGACCAACCCGGTGACGATGAAGGACAGCGCGAATGGATAGAGGAAGATGGTGCGGAACGTATCCTCGAAGCGGATCTTCTGGTCGAGGAGCGCCGCCAGGACGAAGCCGATCACCAGCGAGAACACCAGCGAGATCACGCCGTAGATCAGGAGGTTCTCGATCGAGATCAGCCAGCGCGGCGTCGCCCACAACCGATAATACTGGTCGAGGCCGACGAAGTTGAGCCGTGGCAGCAGCTTCGAATTGGTGAAGGAGTAGAGAACCGTCCAGGCCGTGCCGCCGACGAACACCACAAGCGCGGTGAGCACCATCGGAATCGATGCGATCTTCGCATTGAGGTTACGGAAAAGCTGGTTGGGACGTTCGCTATTGCTCATCTCGACAGCCGGGCTGGGGCAATGAGGACATCATGCTCCCGACCCCCGTTAGGCAGGGACCGGGAGCTGGCGGGGCGCCGGTAGATCAATCGGCCGAAGCGATGATGGCGGCGAAGCGCTTCTGCGCCTCTTCGACCGTCATGTCCGGCTTGGCGAAGAACTCGGAGAACAGGTCCTCCTTCTGCTTCTGGCTGTCCTGCGAAAGCAGTTGGTCCGTCCACGGCATGACGGCGCCCTTGGCGAGGATGGCGAGGCCCTTCTTCATGCAGTCGTTCGCCGCGTTGAGGTCGACGTCGCCACGCACCGGCAGCGAGCCCTTCTTGAGGTTGAAGGCGACCTGGGTCTTCGGATCGAGCAAGGTCTCGGCGAGCACCGCCTGCGCCTTCGTCTTTGCCTCATCCTTGAGCAGCGGGAAGTAGAAGGCATCGCCGCCCGTGGCAATGACTTCGTTCAGGCCGAGGCCGGGCAGGCAGGTATAGTCCTTGCCGGCCGTCTTGCCGGCAACCTGGAACTCGCCCTGCGCCCAGTCGCCCATGATCTGGCCGGCGGCCTTGCCGGTGATGACCAGATTGGTGGCCTGGTTCCAGTCCTGCACATTGGTGTTCTTGGCCATCTTGCGGGCGTCGTCCGCCGCCTTGAACACCTTGGCGATCTCCGGGCCTGCCGCGAAGGTGGCGTCCTTGTCCTTGTAGACCTTGAGGAACGTGTCGGTGCCCCCGGTCGCGGCCATCAGCACGTCGAAGGCGCCCGAGGCTTGCCACGCCTGTCCGCCGACCGCGAGCGGAATGATGCCCGCCTTTTCCAGCGCCGGCGCATCCGCCACGAATTCATTCCAGTCCTTCGGCACAGGCAGGCCGGCCTTCTGGAAGGCCTCGTTGGAGAGCCACAGCCACTGCCAGGAATGGATATTGACCGGCACGCAATAGATCTTGCCGTCGATGGTGCAACTATCAAGCAGGCTCTTCGGCCGCACGATCTCCGTCCACTTGTCCTTGGTGGCGATATCGGTGAGGTCGCGCATCAGCCCGGCCTGCACCAGTTCCTCGGCCTGGCGGCCGTGGTTGAACTGGGTGGCGCCCATTGGATCGCCGCCGGTGATGCGGCTGATCATGATCGGCCGCGCCGTGCCGCCGGAGCCTGCAATGGCGCCGTCGACCCAGTGGTTGCCCGTCGCGTCGAAAGCCTTGGCAAGCTCGGCCACCGCTGCCGCCTCGCCGCCGGAAGTCCACCAATGGGTGACTTCCAGGTCGGTCGCGGCCGCCGGACCGGCGAAATTGAGCGCAACTGTCGCGGCAAAGGCAGCAGTCAGGAATTTGTATCGCATTTCGGCTCCTCCCAGAATCTGAAACGTTACAGATTTTCGATACGGCAAATGATCCGCCCAGGCAACCCCTCGCCTTGAGGCCGGCCAAGATTTTTTCGCGACGCGAACAAAATCTTTCTCCCGAGGCGGCAATGTCGGTGTCAGATCAGTCGATTGGTGCCAAAAGAAGGCCCAGACCGATATTTCTTTGTGATTCCAGCGGCTTTCGGCTCCTCTCCGCATCCGCGATGCCGGCGGCGCGACCTTGCCGGTTGATCACGAAGATTGGCAATCTGTAACGTTTCAGTATATTGAGCCGAGCCGCAAACTGAAGGTCGCGCAAATGTCACCGCCGCACGATTGCCGGTCGGCCCCGCGACTGCTATGCGCCTGACGGGCGGGACGATGGATAGACGGATAACGAAGAAGGGCGACGACGACACGTCGGGCAAGGAACGGCCGACGTTGAAGACGCTTGCCTTCATGACCGGGCTGGGCGTCACGACAGTCTCGCGCGCGCTGAAGGATGCGCCCGAGATCGGCGCCGAGACCAGGCGCCGCGTCCAGCTCGTCGCCAAGCAGATCGGCTATCGCCCGAACCGCGCCGGCGTGCGCTTGAGAACCGGCAAGACCAACGTGATATCGCTTGTGCTGAACACCGAGCACGAGCTCATGAGCTTCGTCTCGGACATCATCTACGGCGTCACCGAGGTGATCGCCGACACGCCCTACCATCTGATCGTCACGCCCTATTCGCGCTCGCAGGATCCGCTGGACCCGGTGCGCTATCTGGTCGAGACGGGCTCGGCCGACGGCGTCATCATCTCGCGCACCCAGCCCAACGATCCACGGGCGCGCTATATGCTGGAGCGCGGCATTCCCTTCGCCACGCATGGCCGCACCGACATGGGGCTGGTGCATCCCTATCACGACTTCGACAATTATGCCTTTGCCGGCGAAGCCGTCCGCTACCTCGCCGGCAGGGGCCGCCACCGGCTTGCCCTGGTGACGCCTCCGGCCGGCCTCACCTATCACGGCCATACGGTCGCCGGCTTTGCCGATGCGCTGAGTGAGGTGGGTGCCAGCGAGGTGCCGTTCAACACCGTCTCTATCGATCAGTCGATCGAGCAGATCAGGATGCGGACCGCGCAATTGATGCGGCGCAAGGACCGTCCGGACGGCTTTGTCAGCAGCGCCGCCGCCGCGACACTCGCCATCGTGGCCGGCATCGAGGATGCCGGGCTGAAGCTCGGCCGCGACGTCGACGTGGTGTCGAAACAATCGTCGGAACTGCTGCATCTGTTCCGGCGAGAGCTGCTCGTCGTCAACGAGAATTTCCGGCTCGCCGGCTCCGAGCTCGCCCGCGCCGTGCTCGGCTGGATCGGCGGCGCCGATCCAGGCACGCTGCAATCGCTCAGCACGCCGAGCGAGGTTTTGCCCTATCGCGGCTGACTGGCGCGACTTGAGGGGCAGGTCAGGCCGAGTCGAAAATGGTGGCTTCCGAGAACCGGAGCGGAGCGTACTTAAAGTACGTGAGCACCGGAAGCGCAGGAAGCCGCCATTTGCAGGCCGGCCTCACCTGGCCCTAGGCGGCCCCACTCCCCCATGGGCCATGAAACGCCCCCTCTTCCCCGATGCGCTCGAAGCCGTGCGCGCCGAAGAAGTCGCGCTGCGCCTGGATCAGGTTCGAGGTGCCGCGTCCTTGGCGGTAGCTGTCGAAATAGGCGAGCGCCGACGACAGCGCCGGCACCGGCGAGCCGGCCTCGGAGGCGCGCGCCACGATGCGCCTCAGCGACGGATGCGCCTCCTTCATCATGGCAATGAAGGCCGGCGCCATCAGCAGATTGGTGGAAGCGCTGCCTGAGCCGAAGGCCTCGGCCATCGTGTCCAGCATCTGCGAGCGGATGATGCAGCCGGCGCGCCAGATCTTGGCGATGGTCGGCATGGGCAGATTCCAGTTGAATTCCTTGGAGGCGCCGCTCATCACCGCGAAACCTTGCGCGTAAGCCGCGATCTTGCCGGCGAACAATGCCAACTCCAGGTCCTTGAGCAGCGCGCCGCTGTCGCCGGAAATCTTTTCGACGCCGATATTGCCATAGGCCTTTTCCGCCGCCTGCCGCTCATCCTTGATCGAGGACAGCACGCGCGCCGCGACCGCCGCCTCGATCGCCGTCGCCGGAATGCCGAGCTGCTGCGCTTCGATGACCGACCATTTGCCGGTGCCCTTCTGCCCGGCGCGGTCGAGGATGATGTCGGCAACCGGCTTGCCGGTCTTGGGATCGTCGGCGGCGAGAACTTTTGCGGTGATCTCGATCAGGTAGGAATTGAGCCGGCCCTTGTTCCATTCTTCGAAGACCTTGCCGATCTCCTTCGGCGCCATGCCGAGGCCGTCGCGCAAGATGCCGTAGATCTCGGCGATCATCTGCATGTCGGCATATTCGATGCCGTTGTGGATGGTCTTGACGAAATGGCCGGCGCCGTCGGTGCCGAGCCAGGCGGCGCAGGGCTCGCCCTTGAACTTGGCCGAGATCGCCGTCAGCACTTTCTCGACGCGCTTCCAGGACTCCTCAGTGCCGCCGACCATGATCGAGGGGCCGTGCCGCGCGCCCTCCTCGCCGCCCGACACGCCCATGCCGATAAAGGTCAGGCCCGAGCCGGACAGCTCCGAGAAGCGGCGCATCGTGTCGCGGAAATTGGCGTTGCCGGCATCGATCACGATGTCGTTGGCCGACAGCACGCCGCGCAGCGCCGCGATCTGCTCGTCGACCGGCTTGCCGGCCAGCACCATGATGATGATCGGCCGCGGAGGCCGGATCGCGGCGGCGAGCTCCTCCAGGCTGTAGCAGGGAACGACCATGTCCTTCAGCGAACCGGCACTCTCGACAAAGGCGTCGGTGCGCGACGGCGTGCGGTTGAAGACTGCGATGCGGTGCCCGTGCTCGGCGATGTTGAGCGCCAGGTTGGAACCCATCGTGCCAAGGCCGATCAGGCCGATTTCGGCTTTTTCCATCGTTTCTTCCCTGCGTTCGGATGCTTCTTGTAGGCTGCGTCCTGGAGAACGCCTTTCCCAGATGAATGACGGGCCTTGGCGGCGGCGTCAACCGTCTCGCAGAATTGTGTCGAGGTCGGTGAGACCAAGGGTGAAGACTGAGGGCGAAATGGTGAATGGTGAATAGTGAAATGGACAGGCGAACGTCGTCGCGACGCGGAAACGAAAATCGCCTGCTATTCACCATTCACTATTCACCATTCACTCTCAATTTCACTCTGCGCGAATATTAATTGGCGCCTCGACCTTCACCACCTCGAAGTCCGAAACGAGGATATCGAGCCGGGCGTTCCAGCGGCCGGGAAGCGGGATAGCGAGATTGTCGATACGCCAGGTGCCGTCGCCGGGTTTTCTCGCCGGCCACTTGATCGGCTCGATGCCGGAATCCGGCTTCGACAGCACCAGCGTCACCGCCTTGGCGTCGAGAGGCCCGAAATCGCCGGTCATGATCATAATCGAAGCGGCGACCTCGCCGGCATGGCCTGGCGTGATGCTGAGATCGGCCATCGCCTTCAGCGCATGGACGTGGATCGACACCGGCTGCGCGGCGGCGATCGCCAGCGCGCGTGGCGGCGGGGTGAAGCGCCAGCCGGCGGCGACGCCGAAAATGGCAAGCACGATGACCACCTCGATGCCGATCGAGCGCGCCATCCGCCGCTGCACCTCGGTGTCGCCGGCCTCGGCGGGCGCGGTCAACGTCCAGCGGTTGATGGCGGCCAACGTGAACAGGAAGAGCAGCAGCGTGAGCTTGAGCAGCAGCAGCCGGCCATAAGCGGTATGGATCAGCGCCGCCGGCTGCTGCACTTGGATGATCGCCAGCACGATGCCGCTGGCGGCAAGGACAGCCACGACCGGCAGGATCGCGCGCGAGAAGCGCCGCAGAAAGACCTTCGCTTCCGCCGGCTGCTGCCGCAGCGCGAGGCCGAGCGGCGCCAGCGCGCCGGCCCAGAAGGCGATCGCGGTGCCGTGCAGGAATACCAGCGGCCGCGTCAGCCATTGCGGTTCGGCGGCGCTGGCGTGACCGCTCGCGGCAAGGGCCGCGCCAACACCGAGCAGTGGTACAGACGCCGCCAGCTTGCGCAAGCCCGACGGTCCGGCAAGAGAAAGCAAAGCCGAGCCGAGCGCGATCAGGCCGAGCAGCACCGTCCAGACGAAGCTCGTCTCGAGCGCGGTCTTCCAGACAGCCGGTGTCGCAAACCGGGCGAGCGGCGCGCCGAGCGCATCCAGCCCCTGCAGGCCGAGCGAAAGCGGCGCTCCGACGAGACCGATAAGAAGCGCCGCGCTGACGAAGCGTCGGCCGCGGCACCGGTCCTCGGCGAGCCAGGCAAGTGCGAACGCGCCGCCGATGCCGAGAAAAAGGCCGGCATAGAGAAACAGCTTGCCGAGCCAGATCGCTGCCCGCAGCGTCCAGTCGACGGCCTCACCCGCCACTGGTGCCGCGCTTGGCGCTCCTATGGAAAACAGCGCCGAGCCGCCTACCGGATGGCCGTCGACCGAAACGACCCGCCAACTCAGCACATGCGTGCCGGATTTGAGCGCATCGGGATTGTCGATCTCGACGGTCTGGTCCTTGAGGCGGAAGGATGTCAGCGCAAGCTGCGAGCCGTCCGGCCGCACAAGCGTCAGCACCAGCGGCGAGACGGGCTCGCTGAAGGTCAGCGAGAATTTGCCGGGACTTTGCGTCAGCACGGCGCCGTCAGCCGGGTCGGTCGCGACGAGCGCCGCATGCGCCAAGGCTCGGCCGGGCATCGCCAGCACCGCCATCGTCATGAGCGCTGCGAACAGCCAGGCAAGCAGGCCGATATGCCGGCCGGCCATGCGGTTCGCGGGGAAAGACTGTGCTGCGTTCATGCCGTCTTGATGGGAATGTGGTGGCGCGCCCCGAGGGAGCGCGCCAACAGAGATCATTTCTTCGGCAGCAATTTGATGCCGGGCGCAGGCGTTTCCAAGGCGTCCTCGTCCTGGCCGGCCGCCGGGATCTCGATCCAGCGCTCGGCGGCGTCGCCGCATTCCTGCACCACCGGGAAATAGAGCATCTGGCCGGCCGGCAGATCGGCCGCCAGCGAGGCGCGGAAGACGAACTCGTCATAGAATTCGTCGGGCAGATTGCCGCCGCTCCAGTCGATTTCCTTCACGCCGGTGGTCAAGGTCTCGCCATAGAGCTGGTAGGATTTCTCGTATCTGCCCTTCTTGACCTGCAGCGTCCAGCCGGGCTTGGGCATCGGCTTCACCGCTATGACGCCTTCGGGTATCTGCACGCGCACCGCGGTCGTTGCCTTGCCCTCGCAGCCATGCGGCACGCGCAAGACGGCCTTGTAGGTCGAGCCGACGGCCGCTTCCTGCGTGTCGAGCGTGATGTGGGCGAGCGCGGCATTGGTCCCGAGCGCGCAAAGCGCGCCCGCCGCCAAAACATACTTCTTCATGAATTGTGCCTCTGATTTCGAGTTGACGGGTTAGTCGGCGTGATCCATGTCCATATCGCCACTGCCCGTCTCGCTGATGCCTTCGACGGCGAACTCTACCTTGACGCTGCCGGCCTTCTCGAAGGTCAGCGTCGCAGGGAATTTCTCGCCCTGCTTCGGCTGCCGCTTCAGGCCGGTGAACATCAGGTGATAGGCGCCCGGCTTCAGCGCGACCTTGCCGCCGGCCGGGATCTCCAGCCCGCCCTCGACCGGCCGCATGGTCATGACGCCGTCCTTGACGCCCATCTCATGCAGTTCGGCCTTTTCGGAGATGTCGGAGGAGATCGACAGCAGCCGGTCCGGCGCGCTGCCGTTGTTGATCACGGTGAAATAGCCGCCGCCCACCTTGGCGCCCGGCGGCGTCGCCCGCGACCAGGGATGCTCGATCTCGAGATCGCCGACCTTGAACTCATGCGCTAGGGCGGCGGGAATGCAGGCCAAGAGAAAGAAAAGGCTGAGCACGGCAAGGCCAACGCGCAGCGGGAGGTGAAACGGCGGCGCGCCGCGAAGGGCGAAGGCTTGCGCTTTGGGAAGAAGATTGGACATGGTTGCTCCATGAGTACGGGATCGCGCCGGAATGCGGCCGCGAACAGTCTGATCTTTGGATGAATAGGCCTGCGGAAGGTTCCGCGGATCAGACCATCGCCGGCGGCGCGCGCGGATTGGCCGGAGAGCGGTCGCGGGCGAAATCCTGGTGCCGGAAGGCCGGAAGCTGGAAGGCGACGGCTTCGAAAAGCTGGGTCCCGGCCAGGACGCCGGCCTCCGGCGGCGGCAGATGCGCCGCCGAAACCATGTTGCAGCCGAGCGAGCAGCAGGCCGGCAGATGTTGTTGGTGGGGATCGCCGCCGGGGAGTTTTACAGCGCCTTCATGCGTGCAGATGACATTGCCGAAGGCGTCGACCTGCGAAGGCGCGCCGAAGGCGAAAGCGCCGAGAGAGGACTGAAGCAATAGAAGCAGCGCCGCGACGAACGCGGCCGGCATGCTCCATCGTCTCAGCCGGATATCCAACGCAAAGCCTCTCCCGGAAACGCGTCGACGGTAGCACGGGGAATGCGCGCGGGAAATCGGCAAAACCGCGCTGCGGCAACGCGGCGCGACGCGATTGTTTTTATGCATGTCGTTGTCCCAAAACCGCTGCACGCTTCTGGACGACATGCGTTAGGGTCTGTCGAGATTCAGGTCAGGAGCCGAGAATGGTGGCTTCCGAGAACCGGAGCGGAGCGTACTTAAGGTACGCGAGCACCGGAAGCGCAGGAAGCCGCCCTTCGCAGGCCGGCATCACCTGAATCTCGACAGACCCTAGGCGGGCTGCATCTGCCGCCCTTCGGGAATTGAGGTCAGCAGCGTCTGGCGCGCCGACTTCAGGTGCTTGCGACAGGCGGCGTCCACCTTGCCGGGATCGCGCGATTTCAGCGCCGCGATATAGGCGAGATGCTCCTGGATAGCGACCTCGTTGCGCTGGCGCTCCTCAGCCTTGTTCCACTGATAGTGGTAGTGGAAGATCATAGCGATGACATCGTAGAAGTCGACGATGAAGCGATTGTGCGAGGCGCGGTGGATCAGCCGGTGGAAGCGCTCGTCGAGCTCGGAGAATTCGTTGAAGCGCGTGGCGATCTCGCTGGCGAGCTGGCGATGCTCGAGTTCCAGCCGGTCAAGATCGGCCCATACCGCGCTATCTTCCGGCAGGGCGGCGAAAGCCGCCGCCGAACGCAGCTCGAAAATCTCGCGGATCTCGGTCAGCTCCAGCGCGAAGGCGCGCGTGAAACCCTTCAGCACCCAATGGCTGTTGCGCCGCTTCTCGATCAGACCGAAGCGCGAGAAGCGGATCAGGAATTCGCGCACGCTGGTAGTGCCGACGCCGATCTCGCGCGCCAGCTCCAGCTCGTTGATCTGCATGCCGGCTTCGGCGCCTCCCGCAAGCAGACGCCGCATGAAAGAGCGCTCGATGATCTCGGCCAGCGAGTCGGTCTCCTCCTCGGGGAAGAAGTCCTCGGACCGCGGCGCCCTGAGCACGGTCTTATTACGCTTGTTCCAGTCGATAAGCCCGGTTTCTTCCATGCGCGCAAGGATGCTGCGCACCGTGGTGCGGCTGACGCCGAGCAGCGTGCCGAGCTCAGGCTCCGACGGCAGGCTCTTGGTCTCGTCGAGCAACCTGAGGCAGCGGTTGAAGGCGTCCTTGTAGACATTGTTGCTTTTCGACATGCCCCGTATCCCCCAACGCTTGCGGCGGCCTGCCGGAAACGCGATATGATCGGTGTTCCTAGAGCAGTTCAGCATTTCTCGGAATCGCCGAACTGCGCTAAATCTTTGTTTCTGCGCAATTCCGGACGGAAAGCCGCTACGCCCTTTTCCTGGAATTGCTCTGGCGCAGGCCTCCGAAAAGCGGAACGCTTTTCGCCGGCTTGCCAAACGGGCGGCGCAGGCGTCCAAAAGACGAGCGCCGACCGAGCGAAAAAACAATTGACGCAAAATTGTTTTTTCCCGATAAAAGACATTACCTTTAAACGGGCGCAAGTCAATCCGCCCGCATTCCCAGGATCACCCAGGACAGCCGCCCGTGAACGTTGCAAACACCATCCTTCTCTCACCCTCCGATAATGTCGCCGTTGCCAACGGGCGCATCGAGATTGGAACGCCATTGCCGGGCGGCGCAACCGCGACTGCCGTGATCGAGCCGGGCCACAAGGTGGCGATCAAGCCGATCCCGGCGGGCGAAGCGGTTGTGAAATACGCGCAGGCGATCGGCCGCGCCACGCAAGACATTGCGCCCGGCGAGCATGTTCATTCGCACAATCTGGTTTTCGAGAGCGGCCGCTTGCCGGTGGTGCCGCCGAGCGAGGCCGAGCACGCCACCGAGGCCGACCGCAAGCGCACCTTCCTGGGCTACCGCCGCGCCGACGGGCGCTCCGGCACGCGCAACTTCATCGGCATCATCGCCAGTGTCAATTGCTCGTCGACCGTCTGCCATGCCATTGCGGACGAAGCCAACCGCACGCTTCTGCCGAAATATCCCGGCATCGACGGTTTCGTGCCGATCGTGCACGGCCAGGGCTGCGGCATGAGCGCCACCGGCGACGGCATGATGGTTCTGCACCGCACTTTAGCCGGCTATGCGCGCCATCCGAATTTCGGCGGCGTGCTAATGGTGGGCCTGGGCTGCGAGGTCAACCAACTCACGCTTTACGGCCAGAAGGGCGTGGCCGCGGGAAAGCGGCATTTCAACATCCAGGAAGCCGGCGGCTCGCGCAAATCGGTCGAGCGCGCGATGGGCGTTCTGGCCGAGATCGCCGAGGAAGTGGGCCAGCTGCAGCGTGAGCCGATCCCGGTCTCGGAGATCGTCGTCGGGCTGCAATGCGGCGGCTCGGACGGCATGTCCGGCATCACGGCAAATCCGGCATTGGGCGCCGCCGTCGATATCCTGGCAGACTGCGGCGGCATCGGCATCTTGTCGGAGACCACCGAGATCTATGGCGCCGAGCATCTGCTGGCCTACCGCGCCGCCTCGCCCGAGATCGCCGCCAAGCTTGACGGCTTTGTGAAGTGGTGGGAGGACCATACCGCCAAGCACGGCGCCTCGATCGACAACAATCCCTCGCCCGGCAACAAGCGCGGTGGCCTGACCACGATCCTCGAGAAATCACTGGGCGCGGTCGCCAAGGGCGGCCAGACGCCGCTCAACGGCGTTTTCGGCTATGCCGAGAAAGTCTCGGGCAGCGGCCTGGTGTTCATGGACACGCCCGGCTACGATCCGGTTTCGGCCACCGGCCAGGTCGCCGGCGGCGCCAATGTCATCGTCTTCACCACCGGCCGCGGCTCCTGCTTTGGCTGCCGGCCGACGCCGTCGATCAAGGTCGCCACCAATTCGACCATGTATCACCAGATGGAAGAGGACATGGACGTCAATTGCGGGGTTATCGCCTCGGGCGAGAAGACCATCGCCGGCATGGGCCGCGAGATCTTCGAGCTGATCATCGAGACGGCGTCCGGCCGCAAGACCAAGAGCGAGGCGTTCGGCTACGGCGACAACGAATTCGTGCCGTGGCACCTCGGCGCGACGCTTTAATCAAAGGCCGTTATCGCGTCGGAAGCGCCCCCCGACAACAGGAGGCGACCTTCACAACCGTGCAGGCTTTTCTATGGAATGAACATTCCATATTGACAGAAATATGAAATTATTGTTCCATGCCGATAAGGAGGAACGGGAGCATCCGAGCACTGCCCAGGGACGAGCCGAACGGACTTAGCCCGCATCGCGCACGGCAGCAGACATCGCTTGCGTCGGTCACGGCAATGCTCTATCAAAAAACGGTATCTGTTTTTTATTGATAAAGTTCTGTTTGGGCCGCGCCTATCCAGATGGAGCTTCCGCAACCTTCACCAGGCGACTTAGGGAGGAACCTAATGAAACTCGTGACCAGCCTTCTCAACCGCCGCGCCTTCGTGGCTTTGGCCGCCGCTTCGATGCTCGCCGGCGCGATGCATTCCGCGCCCGCCTCGGCGGCCGACGTGACCATTCCGATCATCGTCAAGGATACCACATCCTTCTACTGGCAGATCGTTCTGGCCGGCGCCCGCAAGGCCGGCAAGGATCTCGGCGTCAACGTGCCGGAACTCGGCGCCCAGGCCGAAACCGACGTCAACGGCCAGATCTCGATCCTGGAAAACGCCGTCGCCAGCAACCCGGCGGCCGTCGTCATCTCGCCGACCGAGTTCAAGGCGCTCGGCAAGCCGATCGACGAGGCTGCCTCCAAGGTCAAGGTCATCGGCATCGACTCCGGCGCCGATTCCAAGGCCTTCACCTCCTTCCTGACCACCGACAACGTGCAGGGCGGCCGCGTCGCCGCTGACGGCCTCGCCGCCGCAATCGGCGCCGCCAACGGCGGCAAGGTGGAAGGCAAAGTCGCGCTGATCACGGCACTTCCCGGCGCCGGCTCGCTCGAGCAGCGCAAGCAAGGCTTCATCGAACAGATCAAGGCCAAGTATCCGGGCCTCGAGCTTGTCGCCGACAAATATGCCGACGGCCAGGCCACCACCGGCCTCAACATCGCGACCGACCTGATCACCGCCAATCCGGACCTCAAGGGCATCTTCGCCTCGAACCTGATCATGGCGCAGGGCGTCGGCCAGGCGATCGCCGAAAACAATCTCGGCGGCAAGGTGGCGCTGATCGGCTTCGACAGCGACGAAAAGCTGATCAAGTTCCTCAATGACGGCGTCATCTCGGGCCTGGTCGTCCAGGATCCGTACCGGATGGGCTATGACGGCATCAAGACCGCCTTGGCCGCCTCGAAGGGCGAGAAGGTCGAGGCCAATGTCGACACCGGCGCGAACCTCGTCACCAAAGACAACATGAAGGATCCCAAGATCGACGCGCTGCTCAACCCGAAGCTCAAGTGAGCAGCATCGCGACAGTCGTTTCCGGGGCCTCGCGCCCCGGAAACATCCATCGGGGCGATTTGGAAATTCGCCGGCCCGATTTAGGCTCCGCCTTCAAGATGCGCGCCAGACGCATCGCTGCGTACCCAATGGTTGAGGCCAATCTGGGAGGATTGTCATGACGTCGACGGCGCAGGAATCGCATCCGGCCCCCACGCTGGAACCGGGCAGGACGATCCTCGAGCTCAACGGCCTGGAAAAGCGCTACCCCGGCACGCATGCGCTGAAACCTGTGCATCTTGCCTTCAAGGCAGGCGAGATCCACGCGATCGTCGGCGAGAACGGCGCCGGCAAGTCGACCCTGATAAAACTCCTGACCGGCGTCATGCCGCGCACCTCCGGCGAGGTGATCTGGGAAGGCAAGCCGACCGCCTTGGCCACGCCGCATGAGGCGATGGCGCTGGGCATCAACGCCGTCCACCAGGAGGTGGTGCTCTGCCGCCATCTCACCGTCGCCGCCAACATGTTCCTCGGCGAGGAGGAGTCACGCTTCGGCCTCCTGCAGCAGCGCGCCATGGTCAAGGACGCGCAGAAGATCATCGACGGGCTGGGCTTCGACTTGCCGGCGCATGTCATGCTTGGCGATCTCACCATCGGCCAGCAGCAATTGATCGCCGCGGCGCGGGCCACCGTGCGCGGCACCAAATTCCTGATTTTCGACGAGCCTACCGCTTACCTCACCCGCAAGGAGGCCGACCAGCTCTTCAAGCTGATCCGGCGGCTCAAGGGCGAAGGCGTCACCATCATCTATATCAGCCACCGCATGGAGGAAGTGTTCGAGCTCGCCGACCGCGTTTCCGTGCTGCGCGACGGCACTCTGGTCGGCACCCGCAACATCGGCGAGACCGACGAGCCCGAACTGGTCAAGCTGATGATCAACCGCTCGATCGAGCAGATCTACCACAAGGAACATTTCACCCCCGGCGCCACGATTGTCGAGACGAGGAACCTTTCGGGCAAAGGCTTCGAGAATGTCTCGGTGACCGTCCGCGCCGGCGAGATCGTCGGCCTCTATGGCCTGATCGGCGCCGGCCGCAGCGAGTTCGTCACCACGCTTTACGGCCGCCACAGGAAATCGGCGGGCCAGATCCTATGGCAAGGCGAGGAGGTCCAGGTCAATTCCGAGCATGACGCGATCCGGCTCGGCATGGCGCTGGCTCCGGAAAGCCGCCGCGACCAGGGCCTCTGCCTCAATTTGCCGGTCGGCACGAACCTCAACCTGCCGATCTACAAGCGCATCTCCAGCAATTTTCTGATCTCCGGCGCCAAGGAGAAGGCCGAGGCCGACCGCCAGATCGCCGATCTCAGGATCAAGACACCGACGCGCCATGCGCTGGCTTCAAGCCTCTCCGGCGGCAACCAGCAGAAGATCGTCATTGGCAAATGGCTGGCGCATGGCGCCAAGCTGTTCATCTTCGACGAGCCGACGGTGGGCGTCGATGTCGGCACCAAGGCCGAGATCTACCGCCTGTTCTCGACGCTCTTGTCCAAGGGCGCCGGCATCATCCTGATCTCGTCCTATCTGCCGGAAGTCTATGAGCTTGCCGATACGCTGCACGTGTTCCGGCGCGGCAAGCTGGTCGCGACCCATGGTTTCCGGACCGCCAGCCACGAGGATATTTTGGGTCAGGCACTGGCCGAGAAACAAGAAAAGTCGGGAGGACAAAAATGAGCACCGAGGCGATCCCCGCCGAAAAACCCAAGCGCAATTTCAACGCCCTGTTCGGCCTGACGCTGCTTGGCCTTTTGCTCCTGATGTGGATCGTGCTGGCCGTCGCCACGCCGTCCTTCGCCACGACGCTCAACATCACCAACCTTCTGCGTCAGGGCTCGCTGATCGCCATCCTCGCCGTCGGCCAGACCTTCGTCATCATCACCGGCGGCATCGATCTGTCGGTCGGCGCGGTGGTCGGCTTCACCACCGTCATTGTCGCGCTTTTGATCAACGCCGGCTGGCCGATCTGGGCCGCGGTGCTGATCACGCTGCTGGTGGGCGTCGCCATCGGCCTCTTCCACGGCTTCGGCATCGTCAAGATGGGCCTGCCGCCCTTCATCATCACCTTGGCCACCATGACCTCGCTGCGCGGCATCGGCCTCCTGATGACGAACGGCAACTCGATCTCCATCAACAGCGACTCGTTCCAGGCTTTCTCGCGCGGCTCGCTCGCGGGCATTCCCTACCTGTTCTGGATGGTGATCCTGGTCGCCATTCCGTCCTACATCTTCCTGCACCACACGCGCTGGGGCCGCTACCTGTTCTCGGTCGGCTCCAACGCCGAGGCCGCGCGCCTGTCCGGCGTCAACGTGCCGCGCACCATCTTCATGGCCTATATCCTGTCCGGTCTTCTGGCGGCCATTGTCGGCGTGCTGCTGGCGTCGCGCATCGGCATCGGCAACCCGACGCAGGGCGACACCTATGAGCTGCAGGCCATCGCCTCGTCGGTGATCGGCGGCACCTCGCTGTTCGGCGCCATCGGCTCCGTGCATGGACCGCTGATCGGCTCCTTCATCCTTTCGACGATCAACAACGGCGCCAACCTGCTCAACGTCAACACCTTCTGGCAGCGCGTCATCACCGGCCTGCTGATCATCGTCATCGTCTACTTCGACGGCCTGCGTCGTCGCGGCAAATGACTCCTACGTGAAACTAACGCGCCGGCCCCGCTCGAGCGGCGCCGGCGCTCTTTGCCTGGATTTGCGATATGAAAGCCGTTGTCTGCCGTTCGCCCGGCGAGCTTGTCCTCGAAGACCGCGCCGGGCCCGGCGCACCGCCGCCCGGCTGGGCGCGCGTTGCGGTCAGCCATGTCGGCATCTGCGGAACCGACTACCACATCTTCGAAGGCAAGCACCCGTTTCTGGCCTATCCGCGCATCATGGGCCATGAGGTTGCCGGCACGATCGTCGAGAAGGGCGAAGGCGTCGAGATCAGCGTCGGCGAGCCGGTCGTCATCAATCCCTATCTTTCATGCGGCAAATGCATTGCCTGCCGGCGCGGCAAGCCGAACTGCTGCGTGAAGATCGAGGTGCTGGGCGTCCATCGCGACGGCGCCATGTGCGACGAAATCCTGGTGCCGGCGCAGAACCTCTACCCGACGAACGGCCTGTCGCTGGCCGACGCCGCGGCGGTCGAATTCCTGGCCATCGGCGCGCATGCGGTACGCCGCTCGCTCGGGCTGCCCGGCCAGCGCACGCTGGTCATCGGCGCCGGCCCGATCGGCCTCGGCACGGCGATCTTCGCGCGCATCGCCGGGCTGGATGTCAGCCTGCTCGACATGAGCGCCGAACGTCTCGGATTCGCCGAAAAGCAGCTCGGCTTTGCCCCGCTGGACAGCTCGAAGAGGCCGGCTGCCGAGCTGGTCCAACAGGCAACAGCCGGCGAAGGGTTCGACCTCGTGTTCGACGCGACTGGCAACACCCAGTCCGTGCAGTCGGCCTTCGCCCACGTCGCGCATGGCGGCACGCTGGTGCTGGTCAGCGTCGTCAAGGACGACATCACCTTCTCCGACCCTGAATTCCATAAGCGCGAGATGATGCTGGTCGGCAGCCGCAACGCGCTGAAGGCCGATTTCGACCATGTCGCAGATTCGATCCGCAACGGCGCTGTGCCGTTGAACAAGCTCGTCACCCATCGCACCACGCTCGCCGGAACGCCGCGCGACCTTGCCCGATGGACGCACGAGAAGTCGGGACTGATCAAGGCGGTCATAGAGGTCGGGTGAGGAAGGCCCGCGTCGAGGTTTCACGAACTGGACCGTTGTCCGCCCTAACAAATTGCAGTCTTGGTGATTGACCGAAGCGCCTATCCCTTCGTCATCCACGGGCGGAGCAAGGAGCGTAGCGACGCAGCGCAGACCCGAGGATCCATTCCGTGACGCCGACGCGTTGCAGCGATCCAGAATTCTGCTCCGCTGCGCTCTACGATCGAGGTTACGGAATGGATCCTCGGGTCTGCGCTCCGCTTCGCGTCGCTCCGCCCGTGGATGACGACCTCTTGGATTGCCGTCCGAAGACATCGTAGACCTAATCGCCGGCCGACAACCTAAGCTCCACCCGCTCCGCGGGAAAGCGCGACTCCGCGAACTGGATTGGCTCACCGTCGAGCGTCACGTTGATTGCAATTGTGACCAGCACGATGGCGCCGGGCTGCAGATCGAGTGCTGCAAGATCGTCTGCGTCGGCATGGCGCGCCGACAGCACGGTCGAATGCCTCAGATAATCGTTGATGCCGAAGCGCTTCAGTGAGGCGGTGATCGATCCCGTCTCCGCCATTGCCGCCTCGATGCCGGCGAAGCGCTTGGCATCGAACCAGGTCGTCGCGCGCGACACCGCATGACCGTCGGCCTCGCCGCGCGTCTCCAGGCGGATGACGGCAGCGCCTTTGGCGATGCCCAGCGCCTCGGCGATGCGCCGGCCGGCCGGCTCGGTCGACGACGATAGCAGCGCGATATGCCGCTCGCTCGTCTGCCCCTGCAGCCCGGTCGAGAAGCGCGTCCGCGCGCCGATTGGATAGGACAGCCGCTTGCGCGACAACACGAAGGTGCCGCGTCCCTGCTCGGCCCTCAGCACGCCTTCCTGCACCAGTGCTGCAATGGCGCTGCGCACCGTGTGGCGGTTGACGCCATAGCGCTCGGCCAGCGCGACTTCAGGCGGCAGCGCGGTATTCTCGGCGAAATCGCCATTGGCGATCGCCTGCAGGATCCTGTCGGCGATCTGCCGCCATAGCGATACGCCATTGCGCCTCTCGATGCTGCTTGCCAGCCCGGTCATTTCCCCGCCCCCAACGTCTTCACCCTAACTTTTGCACCGTTGTCATCCACCCGTCATGGACTCCCGATACCAAGTGAGTATAATTTGTATAGTTGTCTATATCAATAGACAAACTTTTTATGCAAGGAGCGATGCCATGCGAGGACAGGAAGCGCGCGAGCAGGCCGGGCGGAAAGCCTTGATGGCGACGCTGGCGCATGCCGCGGCCGATGACATCGCTCGCCTGTGGAACGAGTCGGGCCTGCCCTCCGAGGCCGAGCTTTTGCGCGGCCCCGAAACCGGACTGGTGACGGTGCGCGGACGGATCGGCGGCGGCGGCGCTCCCTTCAATGTCGGCGAGGCGACGGTCACCCGCGCCACGGTGCGGCTGCCCTCCGGCCAGGTCGGCCACTCCTATGCGCTTGGCCGCGACAAGGGACAAGCCAAGCTAGCGGCGATCGCCGACGCGCTGTGGCAGGACCCGGCGCACCGCGAAGCGGTCGAGACAAAGCTCGCCGCGCCCTTGCGCGCGGCGCTTGCTGCGGAGCGCGAGACAAAGCGCGTCGAAACGGCGGCCACGAAAGTGGATTTCTTCACCATGGTGCGCGGAGAGGACTGATGGATATCGCCACGCAATCGATCGACGGCGGCTTCGCAGAGCCGGTCTTCAACGCCCAGGCGGTGTTCAGCGCCATCATGGACGCGATGGCCCGCCCCGGCACCGTCCAGCCGCTGCCGCAGCTCGCCCGCCCGCCGGCGCCGCTGTCGGCGACGGCCGGCGCCGTGGCGCTCTCGCTCTGCGACAACGACACGCCGGTCTGGCTCGACCAGCCGCTGCAGGCGGAAGCCGCGGTCAAGGCCTGGCTCGGCTTCCACACCGGCGCGCCCTCGGCAAACACGCCGGCCGACGCACATTTCGCCCTGATCGCCAATCCGAAGGAGATGGCGGCGCTCGATGGTTTTGCGCAAGGCACGCAAGAATATCCCGACCGCTCGACGACGCTGATCCTCTTGGTCGACGATCTTGCCTCGGGCCCATCGCTGCTGCTCGAAGGTCCGGGGATCGAAAAGACGTCGATGATCGCGCCTCCCGGCATGCCGCGCCATTTCGTCGAGCAGTGGAAGCAGAACAACCAGCGTTTCCCGCGCGGCGTCGACATCATCCTGGCGGCGCCCGGCCACCTTGCCTGCCTGCCGCGCACCACCCGCGTCAAATCGATGGAGGCATGACATGTATGTCGCGGTGAAAGGCGGCGAAGCCGCCATTGCCAATGCGCATCGCCTGCTTGCCGACCGCCGCCGCGGCGACCGTTCGGTGCCGGCGCTGCGCCTCGACCAGATTGTCGAGCAGCTGGCGCTCGGCGTCGACCGGGTGATGAGCGAAGGCTCGCTCTATGATCGCGAGCTCGCGGCTCTCGCCGTCGTCCAGGCGCGCGGCGATATGATCGAGGCGATCTTTCTGGTGCGCGCCTACCGCACCACGCTGCCGCGCTTCGGCTACACCAATCCGGTCGACACCGGCGCCATGCAGGTCGAGCGTCGTGTCTCGGCCACCTACAAGGACCTGCCGGGCGGCCAGGTGCTCGGCCCGACCTTCGATTATACGCACCGCCTGCTCGATCCCGAGCTTGCCGCCGGCGCCGAGGTCGAGATGCCGGCGCAGCGTCCGGCCGAGCCGGAGGCCATGCCGCGCGTTTCGGCGATCCTCGCCCATGAAGGCCTGATCGAGGCCGATGGCGAGATGCCGCTTGACCACGTGCCCGGCGACATCACGCGCGAGCCGCTGCAATTCCCGATGGCGCGCGACATCCGCCTGCAGGCGTTGTCGCGCGGCGACGAAGGTTTTCTGCTGGCGCTCGGCTATTCGACGCAGCGCGGCTACGCCCGCAACCATCCCTTTGTCGGCGAGATACGCATTGGCGAGGTCGAGCTGGAGCTCGACGTGCCGGAGTTGCCCTTCGCCGTGCCGCTCGGCTCCATCCGCGTCACCGAATGCCAGATGGTCAACCAGTTCAAGGGCTCGGCCAAGGCGCCGCCGCAGTTCACGCGCGGCTACGGCCTGGTCTTCGGCCAGAGCGAGCGCAAGGCGATGGCGATGGCGCTGTGCGACCGGGCGCTGCGCGCCACGGAGCTTGGCGAGGATGTCGTCGCCGCCGCGCAGGACGAGGAATTCGTCATCTCGCATTCCGACAATGTCCAGGCCACCGGTTTCGTCGAGCATCTGAAGCTGCCGCATTATGTCGACTTCCAGGCCGAGCTCGGCCTGGTTCGCCGCATGCGCGCCGAATACGAAGCGCGGGAAAACGAGGACAAGGCCGCCGAGGAGAAGCGCGAGGCGGCGGAATGACTTCAGTGTCCGCTACCGGAATGCCCGCCGCCGTCGAAGCCGCCAGTATAGTCGCCGCCACCGAAGGACTCGCCGTACGGAGGTTCCCTTGGCGCGGGGAGAACCATTTTCCGCAGCGCAAAGGTCGCGAAGCCGGCGAACACCAGCAGCAGCACGCCAAGATGCAACCAACCGGTAGAGTCCATTCGGGCGTCCTTCCGCGTCTTGGGCGCCAATTTCATAGCAGAGAGCGGACGTGATCGCCATGACCGACATCGCCACCTACAACTTCGCCTATCTCGATGAGCAGACCAAGCGGATGATCCGGCGCGCCATCCTGAAGGGCATCGCCATTCCCGGCTATCAGGTGCCCTTTGCCTCGCGCGAGATGCCGATGCCTTATGGCTGGGGCACCGGCGGCGTCCAGGTCACCGCCTCGATCATCGGCCCGGATGACGTGCTGAAAGTCATCGACCAGGGCGCCGACGACACCACCAACGCCGTTTCGATCCGCGCTTTCTTCAGGAAAGTCGCCAATGTCGCTGTCACCACCGACACGGCAACCGCCACCATCATCCAGACCCGGCACCGCATCCCCGAGCATCCGCTGACGGCAGGACAGGTGCTGGTCTTCCAGGTGCCGATCCCAGAGCCGCTGCGCTTCCTCGAGCCGCGCGAGACCGAGACGCGCAAGATGCACGCGCTGGAGGAATACGGCCTCATGCATGTGAAGCTCTATGAGGACATTGCCAGGCACGGCCGCATCGCCACCACCTACGCCTATCCGGTCAAAGTCGAGGGCCGCTACGTGATGGATCCTTCGCCGACGCCGAAATTCGACAATCCGAAGATGCACCGCTCGCCCGCCTTGCAATTGTTCGGCGCCGGCCGCGAGAAACGCATCTATGCGGTGCCGCCCTTCACCGACGTCGTCAGCCTCGACTTCGAGGACCATCCCTTCGAGGTGCAGACCTTCGACCAGCCCTGCGCGCTCTGCGGCGCCGGGAATGTCTATCTCGACGAGGTCATCCTCGACGACCATGGCGGCCACATGTTCGTCTGCTCCGATACCGACCATTGCGAGAAGCGCCGCGCCGAATCTACCTCCCCCTCGTGGGGAGGTCGCGCCGAAGGCGCCGGTGGGGAAAACGGCCAATCTTCTCTTTCTTCAATCCCCACCCCGGCGCTGCGCGCCGATCCTCCCCACAAGGGGAAGGGTAAGGAGGCCGAATGACCGACGAACCGCTGCTCCGCGTCTCGGCGCTGTCCAAATTCTACGGCTCGCGCATCGGCTGCGAGAACGTCACCTTCGACCTCTGGCCGGGCGAGGTTCTGGCGGTGGTCGGCGAATCCGGCTCCGGCAAGACCACGCTGCTCAACTGCCTGTCGACCCGCCTGCTGCCCTCCTCCGGCACGGCCAGCTATCGCATGCGCGACGGCCAATGGCGCGAGCTCTACCGCATGAGCGAGGCCGAGCGCCGCTTCCTGATGCGCACCGACTGGGGCTTCGTCCACCAGAACCCGGCGGACGGGCTGCGCATGACAGTGTCGGCCGGCGCCAATGTCGGCGAGCGGCTGATGGCGGTCGGCGACCGCCACTATGGCAGGATCCGCGCCACCGCCGTCGACTGGCTGTCGCGCGTCGAGATCGACGAGGACCGCATCGACGACGAGCCGCGCGCCTTTTCCGGCGGCATGCGCCAGCGCCTGCAGATCGCCCGCAACCTGGTGACTGGGCCGCGGCTGGTGTTCATGGACGAGCCGACCGGCGGCCTCGACGTCTCGGTGCAGGCGCGCCTGCTCGATCTGCTGCGCGGGCTGGTCACCGACCTCGGCCTGGCGGCGATCGTCGTCACCCACGACCTCGCCGTGGCGCGATTGCTGTCGCAACGCATGATGGTGATGAAGGACGGGCGCGTCGTCGAAAGCGGCCTCACCGACCGCGTGCTCGACGATCCGCGCGCGCCTTATACCCAGCTTCTCGTTTCTTCCATCCTGCAGGTGTGATGATGGCCACTCCTCTCGTTGTCTCCGATGTCGCCAAAAGCTTCACCATGCATCTGCGCGACGGCGTCACGCTGCCGGTGGTGGCGGGTGTCTCCTTCTCGATCCGCGCCGGCGAATGCGCCGTGCTCGGCGGCCCGTCCGGCGCCGGAAAAAGCTCGATCCTGAAGATGCTTTACGGCAACTACGCCGTCGATGAAGGTCAGATCATCGTCCAGCATGGCGGCGGGCTGATCGACCTCGCCTCGGCCAGCCCGCGCACCGTGCTTTCCGTGCGCCGCCATACCATCGGCTATGTCAGCCAGTTCCTGCGTACCGTGCCGCGTGTCTCCGCGCTCGACGTCGTCGCCGAGCCGCTGGTCGAGCGCGGCGAGGACAGGGAAAGCGCGCGGGCGAGAGCGCGTGCCCTGTTGGCGCAGCTCAACCTGCCGGAACGGCTCTGGGCCTTGCCGCCCGCGACCTTCTCCGGCGGCGAGCAGCAGCGCGTCAACATCGCGCGCGGCTTCATCACCGAGCATCCGATCCTGCTGCTCGACGAGCCGACGGCCTCGCTCGACGCGAAGAACCGCGATGTCGTGGTCGAGCTCATCGCCGCCAAGAAGGCGGCGGGGGTCGCCCTGCTCGGCATTTTCCACGACCTCGACGTGCGCGAGGCTGTCACCGACCGCGTCATCGACGTTACGGCCTTTGCCGCCGGAAAGATCGCCGCATGAAGAAGCTTTCGGAGGCGCCGCTGATCCATCCGACAGCGCAGGTCGAAAACTCGACGCTCGGCCGCTGGACCGAGATCGCCGAGCGCAGCCGCGTCGCCGAATGCGAGCTCGGCGACTATTCCTATATGATGCAGGACTGCGCCGTGTGGTGCGCGACCATCGGCAAGTTCTCCAACATCGCGGCAAGCGTGCGCATCAATGCCACCAATCACCCGACATGGCGGCCGACGCTGCACCACTTCACCTACCGCGCCTCCGATTATTGGGATGACGCCGAACATGAAAGCGCGTTCTTCGCCGAGCGCCGCGCCAAACGCGTCACCATCGGCCACGACACCTGGCTCGGCCATGGCTCGACCATCCTGCCCGGCGTCACCGTCGGCGATGGCGCGGCGGTCGGCGCGGGCGCCGTGGTGTCGAAGGATGTCGCGCCCTACACAATCGTCGGCGGCGTGCCGGCGAAGCCGATCCGCGAGCGCTTCGACCGCCGCACCGCCGAGCGCTACCAGGCTTTAGCCTGGTGGGACTGGGACCATGCAAGGCTGCGCGCTGCGCTCGACGATTTCCGCGAGCTGTCAGCGGAGGCGTTCCTGGAGAAGCATGGCGGCTAGGCGAGGTGAATGGTGAATGGTCAATAGTGAATGCAACGAAGCCCTTCTCACCCTTCACCATTCACCATTCACCATTCATCATTCACACCGTTGACACATGACTCGGACAGGACGCCATCTCCCCAAGGAGATCGCGATGCTCGCCACAGTCAGACCCTCGCTCGCCGGATTTTTCGAAGGCACCAACCCGACGGCGCCGGTGCATCTCGGCACCCGTTACGATACCTCGGGCAACTTCCTCTCCGAGCCCGGCAACACGGTCGTCAGTCACCTCGTCGGCGGCTCGCCTTCGCAAGCCGCGATCATCGAGGTGCGCGAGCGCATCCGCGCCATGCCGGACGCGGACCGCCTCGCCTTCACGCCGATCTCCAGCCTGCACATGACCCTGTTCCAGGGCGTCATCGAATATCGGCGCCGGCTCCCCTACTGGCCCTCCGACGTGCCGCTCGACACCAGCATCGACGACATGACCCGCCTCTATCTGCAGCACCTGGAGGGCTTCGAGGCCTGCCCTCCGTTTCGTATCAAGACCGTCGGCATCACGCCGAACGGCCTTACGGTTGCCGGTGCTTCCGCTGAGGACGAGCGCATCCTGCGCCTGTGGCGCGACGCCTTGTCGGTGCCGTTCGGCTACCGCCATCCGGACCACGACGCTTATGTCTTCCACATCACCTTCGCCTATCAGATCCGCCGTCTAGCCGACGAGCGAGCCGCAGCCTGGCAGGATCTGTTCGATGACTGCCTGTCGTTCCTCGAACGCGAGGCTCCTGTGATCGAGCTCAAGCCTCCGGCCTTCTGCAGCTTCAAGGACATGAAGCATTTCGAGGAATTGCTGGTGCTTGGTTGAATCTCCAAGCCTGTGGGACGTAACAAAACTGACATCAATCCGACACCCCAGCTTCATCGGCCTGCGCTAGCGAAGGTTAACAGACCTGCAAAAGCGCGACGGACTGGAGTTTTGGTATGTCAGCATCATCGGCCACGCTTGAGATCCGCGGCGTAACCCGACGATTTGGCAAGAACACCGCCGTCAGCGATATCAACATCTCGATCCCGCGCGGCCAGATGGTCGGCATCATCGGCCGTTCCGGCGCCGGCAAGTCGACGCTTTTGCGCATGATCAATCGTCTCATCGATCCGAGCCAAGGAGCGATTTTTTTTGAAGGCGCCGAGGTTTCCAGCCTGCAGGGATCGCCGCTGCGGCGCTGGCAGCGCGACTGCGCCATGATCTTTCAGCAGTTCAACCTCGTGCCGCGCCTCGACGTGCTGACCAACGTGCTGCTCGGCCGCCTCAATCATCGCTCGACGGTTTCCAATCTGCTCGGCATGTTCACACGCACCGAATGCGCCGAGGCTGTGGCCGCGCTCGAGCGGCTCGACATCGCCCGCACCGCGCTGCAGCCGGCCGGCACGTTGTCCGGTGGCCAGCAGCAGCGTGTGGCGATCGCCCGCGCCATGATGCAGCAGCCGAAGGTGATCCTGGCAGATGAGCCGATCGCCTCGCTCGACCCCCTCAACGCCAAGGTGGTGATGGACTCGCTGCGCGACATCAATCTGCGCGAAGGCATCACCGTCGTGACGAACCTGCACACGCTGGACACCGCGCGCGTCTATTGCAACCGTATTATCGGCATGGCCGCCGGCAAGGTCGTCTTCGACGGCGCTCCGGAAGATCTCGACCGCGATGCCGTGCGCACCGTCTACGGCGCCGATGCCAGCGGCGCCGAGATCTCGGAAGCCATCACGTCGACCGCCGTGACCATCAAGCCGAAGATCACCGCATCCGCCGGACCGCTCGAACCAGCCTTTCCTGGCTACTGAATCCACCGTCCCGGCCCCAGCGGGTGCGGGCAAATCGTGGACTTCAGCAGAGCAACCCGGATCGCCCGCCAGCGTCAAAGGCAAGACTTGAAAAATCAGAACGCCGCCGGCGCGCAGCCGGAGCAACAGGAGAGAGACAAAATGTTCAGGAAGATGGTTTTTGGGGCGGTTTCGCTGCTCGCCATGGCGGCCAGCGCCGCGCATGCCGCTGATATCAAGGAATTCCGCGTCGGCATCCTCGGCGGTGAGAACGAGACCGACCGCCTGCGCAACTACCAGTGCCTCGCCGATCACCTGAAGTCGGAATTCGGCTTCGAAAAGGTGTCGCTGTTCCCGGCCGCCGACTATGACGGCGTTATCCAGGGCCTGCTCGGCGGCACGCTCGACTTCGCCGAGCTCGGCGCTTCCGGTTACGCCAGCGTCTATCTCAAGGACCCGAAGGCGGTCACGCCGATCCTCACCACCAAGCAGACCGACGGCTCGACCGGCTACTACTCGATCGGCCTGGCGCTGAAGTCTTCCGGCATCACCGACATCAAGTCGGCCAAGGGCAAGAAGCTCGGCTATGCCGATCCGGATTCGACCTCCGGCTATCTGATCCCGCTGACCCAGATTCCGAAGGACACCGGCGCTTCCAACGAAACCTACTTCGCCTCGACCCAGTTCAACGGCGGCCATGAGAACAACGTGCTGGCCGTGCGCGACGGCAAGGTCGACGTGGCGGTGGACGATTCCTCCGGCATCGGCGATTTCAAGAACGGCTACACCTCCGGCACCTTCCACAAGGAAGTCGCCAAGGGCGCCGTCGACCCGAACGACTTCGTCGAAGTGTGGCGCTCGGGCCTGATCCCGAACGGCCCGCTGGTTGTCCGCACCGCGCTCGGCGACGAGATGACCGCCAAGCTCACCGCTTTCTTCACCGCGCTGCCGGCCAAGGACAAGGCCTGCTTCGAAGGCGTCGAGGGTGGTGATTTCACCGGCTACGTCCCGGTGAAGCCTGACTTCTACAGCGTCATCGTCGAAGCCCGCAAAGCCGCCATCGGCGGTTAAAGGCATCAGGAAAAAGGGCGGCGTTCGAAACGCCGCCCTTTTTGCATGTCCCGATCATGACATCAGCGACACTCCATTCCGACGCCACCCGCCAGCAGGCCGATGCCTGGCGGCGCCAGACATCGCTGCGCCGTTTCTACACCGCGCTTGGCGTCGGCCTGCTGCTTGTCGCCATGTGCGCGACCATGTGGTTCGCCGACGAGGCCAATGCCGGCCATTTCTTCGACCGGCTGCCGCACATCCTCGATTTCCTGAGCTGGCTGGTCCCGAAGGACTGGAACGATGTTTGGCGCGCCCTGTTCGACATCGCCTCGCCCAACGACAAGGGCACGCAGGAATTCAATTTCCCGCTTGGCCGCGTCTACATCTGGGGCGGCTTCTACATCCCTGAATATTTCGAGCTGATGCTGACCACGGTGAACGTGGCGCTGGTCTCGACCTTCATCGGCTTCGTCTTCGCCGTTCCCTTCTCCTTCATCGCCGCGCGCAACCTGACGCCGAGCCCGGTCCTGCGGCTCATCGTCAAGCGCTTCATGGAATTGCTGCGCGCCTTCCCCGAAATCGTCATTGCCGGCCTGTTCGCAGCCATCGTCTCGATCGGCCCGGTCGCCGCCATCATCGCTATCGGCCTGCATTCGATCGGCGCGCTGGGCAAGCTGTTCTACGAGATCAACGAGAACATCGACATGCGCCCGGAAGAGGGCCTGCGTGCTGTCGGCGCCAACTGGTTCGAACGCGTGCGCTTCGCCGACCTGCCGCAGGTGTTGCCCAATTTCATGTCCTATACGCTGCTCAGGATCGAGATCAACGTGCGCATCTCGACCATCATGGGCGCGGTTGGCGGCGGCGGCATCGGCGAGGAGCTGAAACTTTCCATTTCACGCGGCTTCGGCGCCAAGACCCTGGCGCTGGTGCTCTTGCTCTTCGTCACCATCTTCCTCGTCGACCAGTTCTCCGCCTGGCTGCGCCGCAAGCTCGTCGGTGAGCAGGCCTTCCTGATGAGCGCTTGAAATGGCCGCCATGACCGCCTCCGAACTGAGCGCCATCGAAGGCCGCCATCCGCAGATATTCCAGCGGCCGGCCTATAAGCGTTTCTGGCCGCTGCTGCTGATCGCCGGCACCGTGCTCTATCTCGCCTATGCCTTGTGGTTCTTCAGCCTGCCGCAGGTGCTGCGCGAATCGCATTGGGAGCGGCTGCCGCTCTTCCTGTCGCAATGGATCAGCTACGACCTGCAGCCGGAATTCCGGCTCGACCAGCCCGAGATCACGCCGAAATATCCGCGCTTCTCGGCGCTCGGCGAGCATCCCGATCCCGACTGGGTGATCAAGAATCCGGACGGCACCTTCACCGTCCTGATCGACGGCCGGGACAAGTCCGTCACCTTCGACAAGACAAGGGCAACGATCGTCGCCAGCGGCCAGACGGTGCCGGTATCGCTCACCGGCGGCAAGCCGGTGGTGACAGGTCCGGTGCCCGACTGGGTGACCGTCCATGACGATGAGATCGTCGCCAAGATGGGCTTTGTCGGCGAGGTGCGCGTCACCGTCGATCGCGTCAAGGTGCGCAAGCGCTTCCTCGGCTGGGCAAATTTCGTCTTCGACACCCGCTCGCCCTTCTTTGGCAAATCGGCCGGCGAGGTCATCTCGCTCATCGCCTCCGGGCCAGAGCTCAAGCCAGGCACCTCGAACCTCGCTTTGGCCGCCGACAACATCTGGAATAACGCGCAGTGGCAGCATGGCGATGTCTGGACGAAGCTCCTGCAGACCATCGTCATGGCCTTCCTCGGCACGCTGCTTGGCGGCATCGTCGCCTTCCCGCTTGCCTTCTTCGCCGCCCGCAACATCACGCCGAGCGGGCTGCTCAGCCAGGTGCTGAAGCGCTTCTTCGACTTCATGCGCTCGGTCGACATGCTGATCTGGGCGCTGTTCTTCACCCGCGCCTTTGGCCCCGGACCGCTGGCCGGTAGCGCCGCGATCTTCTTCACCGAGATCGGCACCTTGGGCAAAACCTATTCCGAGGCGCTGGAGAACATCGACGACAAGCCGCGCGAGGGCGTGCTTTCGACCGGCGCCAACGGCCTGCTGGTGCAGCGCTACGGCGTGCTGCCGGAAGTGGTGCCGGTCTTCATCAGCCAGACGCTCTACCAGTGGGAATCGAACACCCGAGGCGCCACCATCATCGGCGCCGTCGGCGCCGGCGGCATCGGCCTGAAACTATGGGAAGCGATGCGCACCAATTCGAACTGGGCCAACGTCTTCTACATGGTGCTGCTGACGCTGCTCGTCGTCTTCATCTTCGACAATATCTCGAACTTCCTGCGCCGCAGGCTGAGCCGCACGCTGCACGATTACAATCGGCTGCAGGCTACGCAGGGGTAACCTTGTGGCGCAGAAGCGCAAGCATCGTCTCGCCTGCGCCAAAGGTCGACCCCCACTCCGTCGAGCTTCGCTCGACACCTCTCCCCCGATCGACGGGGTAGAGGAAAGGCGCCAAGCTGTCCGATCCGCGCCTGTCGTCGAAGGCCGAGGCTTTTTTCCTCTCCCGGCGCCACCAGGCTCCCTTTCCTCTCCCTCCGGAGGGGGGAGAGGTGTCTCGGCGAAGCCGAGACGGAGTGGGGGAACCACCTGGCAACCGTTGCCACGGCAAATAGAAAATGGATCAGGCGCAGGGCCCCTAAGCCGCCTTCTTCCACCCGTCCCTGATATGCCGATACCCCTCGCGATAAACCGCCTCGGGGCTTTCCGCAAAATCCCTCCACACCTTCGTCGCCGCCGCCAGATCCTTCAGCGAGCGCCCGAAGGATTCGATGGTCAGCCAGTCGTCATAGCCGCTCTTGCGGATGGCGGAGAACGTCTCCTTCCACGGGATGTTGCCGCGCCCCGGCACGCCACGATCATTCTCCGAAATGTGGATATGGACAACGTTCCGGCGATGCTTTGTATAGGCGCCGATCGGATCGGCCTCCTCGATATTGGCATGGAACGTGTCGTACATGGCCTTGATGTGCGGCCGGTCGATCGCGTCGATGTGTTCGCACAGGTCGGCCATGGTGTTGACGAGATAGCATTCGAAGCGGTTGAGCGCTTCGAGCCCGATGGTCACGCCTCTCTTGCCGGCATGGTCGCCGATCGCGCGCTGCGAGGCGACCGAGCGCTTCTTTTCGGCCGCCGTCGGGCCGCTGCCGGAAAAGGCGCCGAGCGTCGAATGCAACGGCCCGCTGAGGGTATCCGCGCCCAAGGCCGCGCTGCAGTCGATCGCCCATTTCATATAGTCGATGCCGGCCTTGCGGGTCGCCGCATCCGGCGAGATCAGGTTCATCGCCGGATCGCCCATGGCCGAGACCGCGGTACGCTCCAGCCCGATGCGGTCGAGCATCTCGCCCAACTTCTTGTAGTCGTCGGGCGCGCCCGCGAAGACCGGTATCTCGACGCCGTGGAAACCGGTCGCCTTGATGTCCTTCAGCAGCGCCTCGTGCTTCTTCGAGACGCTGGTGGTCCACAAGAACATGCACATGCCGATTTTCATCGACATCCCCTCATCATCTTCGGCCGAGGGGTGACGAGATTCAGGTCAGGCCGAGTCGAAAACGACGGATTCCGAGAACCGGAGCGGAGCGTACTTTTCGTACGTGAGCACCGGAAGCGCAGGAAGCCGCCGTTTGCAGGCCGGCCTCACCTGAATATCGTCACCCCTACAGCTTCGTCCACGCCCCGTTCTTCTTCGACGACCTCACGCAAGCCTCGATGAAGGCCATGCCTTCGACGCCGTCCGCGACAGTCGGGAAGACCACATCCTTAGCCGGCTTGCCGCCCTTCCGGCGCGCGGCCCGTATGGCGCGCGCGGCCTCCTGGTAGATGTTGGCGAAACCTTCGAGATAGCCTTCCGGATGGCCCGACGGCACGCGGCTGACGCGCGCCGCCACCGGCATTGCGCCAGCGCCGGCGCGGGTGAGCAGCTGCTTCGGCTGGCCGAACGGCGTGTACCAGAGATAGTTCGGATCTGCCTGCACCCATTCCAGCCCGCCCTTGGAGCCGTAGATGCGCAGCTTCAGCCCGTTCTCGTGGCCGGGCGCGACCTGGCTGGCCCAGATCATGCCCTTGGCCGGATGCTTATTGCCGACCGGCTTGAAGCGCAGCATCACGTTGACATTGTCGTCGAGCTGGCGCCCCGGCACGAAGGCGTCGAGATCGGCTGACAGCGTATCGAGCTCAAGTCCCGAGACGAAGCGAGCCAGGTTATAGGCATGCGTGCCGATGTCGCCGAGCGCCCCGCCGGCGCCGGCCTGCTTGGGGTCGGAACGCCATGAGGCCTGCTTCTGGCCGGTGGCGGCAAGGTCCTCGGTCAGCCAGTCCTGCGGATATTCCGACTGCACGATGCGGATGTCGCCGAGCATGCCCTTGGCCACCATCTCGCGTGCCTGCCGGATCATCGGATAGGCGGTGTAATTATGGGTCAGCACGAACACCTTGCCGGTCTTTTCGACCAGGGCGGCAAGCTTCTTCGCCTCGGCCAGCGAGGTCGCCAGCGGCTTGTCGCAGATGACATGGATGCCCGCCTCTAGAAAGGCTTTCGCCGCCGGCACATGCACGTTGTTCGGCGTCACGATCGCCACCGCCTCGATGCCGTCGGGACGCTTGGCTTCGGCCTTGGCCATCTCGGCATAGGAGCCGTAGCTGCGCGCGGGATCGAGCCCGAGTTCTTCGGCCGATGCCTTGGCCCGCGCCGGATCCGACGACAGCGCGCCGGCCACCAGCACGAAGTCGTTGTCCATGCGCGCCGCGATGCGATGCACAGCGCCGATGAAGGCGCCCTGCCCGCCGCCGACCATGCCATAGCGGATCGGGCCGCCTCCCGCTTCCGATTTCGATGCGCCGACCATTCTTGTCCTCTCTCTTTAGTTCCTCACCCTCCGCCTTGTAGGGAGGGTCGATGCGCAGCGTCGGGGTGGGGTGTAAGAGTCCGCTGCGACTTGGGATTCAACCCCACCCGAACCTGCGGTCCGAACCTCCTCAAGGGAGCTGCAGTCAAATCCCCATCATCACCCGCAGCAGCTTTTTATCGGTCGTGCCGGCGGCGAAATCGTCGAAGGCCTTCTCGGTCACCCGGATGATGTGGTGCTGGATGAAAGGCGCGCCTTCTGCGGCGCCGTCCTCGGGATGTTTCAGGCAGCACTCCCATTCCAGCACCGCCCAGGAATCGTAATTGTACTGGGTGAGCTTGGAGAAGATGCCGCTGAAATCCACCTGCCCGTCGCCCAGCGAGCGAAAGCGCCCTGCACGGTTCACCCAGCCCTGGTAGCCGGAATAGACGCCTTGCCGCCCGGTCGGGTTGAACTCGGCATCCTTGACGTGGAACGCCTTGATCCGCTCGTGATAGATGTCGATGAACTCGAGATAGTCGAGCTGCTGCAAGAGGAAATGCGACGGGTCGTAGTTGATGTTGCAGCGCTTGTGGCCGCCGACCGCGTCGAGGAACATCTCGAAGGTGGCGCCGTCGAACACGTCCTCTGAAGGATGGATCTCGTAGCCGACATCGACCCCATTGTCTTCATAGACGTCGAGGATCGGCTTCCAGCGCTTGCCGAGTTCGCCGAAGGCTTCCTCGATGAGGCCGGCCGGGCGCTGCGGGAACGGATAAAGGTAAGGGAAAGCCAGCGAGCCGGTGAACGACACCGAGGCGTTCAGCCCGAGATTGCGCGATGCCTTGGCGCCGAACTTCATCTGCTCGACAGCCCATTTTTGCCGTGCCGTGGGATTGTTGTGCACGGATGGCGGCGCAAATCCATCCATCTGCGCGTCATAGGCGGGATGCACCGCGACCAGTTGCCCCTGCAGATGCGTCGACAATTCGGTGATCTCGACGCCGGCATCCGCGCAGACGCCTTTCACCTCGTCGCAATAGGCCTTCGACGACGCCGCCTTCTCGAGGTCGAACAGGCGCGCGTCCCAGGTCGGGATCTGCACGCCCTTGTAACCCAGCCCCGCTGCCCATTTGGTGATGGAACCCAGCGAATTGAACGGCGCAGCGTCGCCCGCGAACTGCGCCAGAAACAGGCCGGGGCCCTTCATCGTCGTCGGCATCGGCATCCTCCCTCGTTTGTTTTCGCGACCAAGCATAGCGCCTATTGAAATGAGGGCCAGCCTGTTTGGTCAACCCTGTCGGCGTCTATGCATTGCGCCATTCTGGTATTACCAAATCCCGGAATTCGGTCAAGCGGCCGAAAACCGCGGAGGCGAGCCGAGCTTGCAAACAGATAAGTGGAATTACCACGTAAAATCAGACTATTGCTCGGCTGATAGAGCTTCAGCCGCCCACTTGTTGCCGTGCATCAAAATTTGCTGTAGAGGTCATGGAGGGCCCAATTGGTCGAACCAGTTTCGAGGAAAATGCTGGCAACGCCTTGGGGAGGAATCATACGCCGCCTCTGCTGGAGGCGTCGCGGGGTAGAATGTGACAGGCGAATTCTGGGAAGGATAGACCATGCATCTTTCGACTCACAATTGGATGCGGGCGGAACCGCTGGAGGTGACGCTCAAGCGCATCAAGAAATTCGGCTACGAATCGATCGAGATTTCCGGCGAGCCCGAGCAGTACAAGACCAAGGAGACGCGCGCGCTCCTGAAGGAGCACGGCATCCGCTGCTGGGGCTCGGTGACTCTGATGCTCGGCGAGCGCAATCTCGCCGCCAGGGACCAGGGCCAGCGCGAGCGGTCCGTCCAATACGTCAAGGACGTGCTCACCATGGTCAGCGAGCTCGATGGCGAGATCATCACGCTGGTGCCGGCGACCGTCGGCAAGGTCGTGCCGGACGGCACCGAGGCGGAGGAATGGGGATGGGTGGTCGATGCCACGCGCGAATGTTTCAGCCATGCCAGGAAGGTCGGCGTCAGGATCGCCGTCGAGCCGCTCAACCGCTTCGAGACCTACCTCTTCAACCGCGGCGCCCAGGCGCTGGCGCTCGCCGATGCGGTGAGCCCCGAATGCGGCGTCTGCCTCGACGCCTACCATATCCACATGGAGGAATTTAACGTCTATGACGCGATCCGTCAGGTCGGAAAGCGCCTGTTCGATTTCCATGTCGCTGACAACAACCGCTTCGCAGCCGGCCTTGGCCAGATCGACTGGCCGAAGATTGTGCGCACGCTGAAGGAAGTCGGCTATGACGGCGCGCTGACCAACGAGTTCGTCGCGCCCGTCGACCGCACCCCGGCGGCGCCCTATCCGGAGATGGTCGAGCGCAATCCGGTCGACATCTCGCCCGAGCAGCTCAAATTCATCCAGGACCACGGCTCCAGCGTGCTCACGGAAAAATTCTACACCGACCAGATGCGCATCACCGCCGAAACGCTGCTGCCGCTGATCAAGTAGAAACCTGTCCCTTCCACCCGGCGGGCGGAGGGGCCGAAGGGAAAACATGCGCATCAAAAGCGTCCAGGCCTGGTGGGTTCGTATCCCGATCGAAGTCGCGAAGCAGCATCGCAGCGACTTCGGTCAGGTGACGACGTTCGACGCCGCCATTCTGCGCATCGAGACCGCTGACGGCCTTGTCGGCTGGGGCGAGGGCAAGAACGCCGCCGGTAGCGCCGGCAGCTATGGCGCGCTCGTCCATATGCTCAACCACGAGATCGGCCCGCAGCTGATCGGTTGCGATCCGGCCGACATCGGCATCATCTGGGAAATGCTCTATAACGGCGTGCGGCATGAGACGGCGGCGCATGCCGGCCATGCCATGCCGCAGCTGGCGCGGCGCGGCATGAGTGTGGCGGCGATCAGCGCCGTCGACATCGCGCTCTGGGACATCCTCGGCAAGTCGCTGGGGCAGCCGGTGTGGCGGCTGCTCGGCGGCCGCAAGGTCGAGCGCATGCAGGCCTATGCCTCGGGCGGCTGGGCCTCAGCCGACGCCATCGGCGAGCAGTTGACATCCTACATCGCCAAGGGCGGCTTCAAGGCGCTGAAGATGCGCATCGGCGCCATGGACGGCGCCCCGCATGTCTCGGCCGCGCGCGTGCGCGCCGCAAGGCAGGCGATCGGGCCGGATGTCGATCTGATGGTCGACGCGCACGGCACCTATACCGTCGCCGAGGCCAAGCGCTTCATCAACCTCACCGCCGATCTCGACCTTGCCTGGTTCGAGGAACCGGTGACCGCCGACGATAAGCCGGGCATGGCCGACGTGCGCGCCTCGGGATCGACGCCGATCGCCACCGGCGAAAGCGAGGCGACGCGCTATGCCTTCCGCGATCTGGCTGTGCTGAAGTCGGCCGACATCTTCCAGCCGGATCCCGCCTTCTGCGGCGGCATCAGCGAGGCGATGAAGATCGGCACCATCGCCAGCGCCTTCAACCTGCGCTTCGCGCCGCATCTATGGGCCGGCGCGCCCTGCTTCTTTGCCGGGCTGCATGTGTGTGCCGCCTCGCCCGCCAGCTTCACCATTGAATATTCGCTCGGCGCCAACCCGATGATCCACGACCTCGTCGAGGAGACTGTCGAGGCGAAGGACGGTATGATAGCGATCCCTGAAAAGCCTGGATTGGGATTCACCATCTCCGAGCGATTCCTGGAGGCGCACGCGCAACGTATTTGACGATGAAAGAAAAGAACCTTCTCGCGGAACTCGCCGCCTATCTCTTTTCCAACTCGGACAAGGAGTCCGGCCGCACGCCCTCCGAGCGAGAGCTGGCGGAACATTTCGGCGTCAGCCGCGGCCAAATTCGCGAGGCGCTGGCCATCCTCGAGGCCATGCGCATTGTCGTGCGGCGCGCCAAATCCGGCATCTATATCGACACCAAGCAGGCGAGCGTGGAAGCGCTGGCGCTGTTCGCCCGCGCCGGCCTGCCGCTCGATCCGGTGCAGATCTACGAAACCGTCGAGCTGCGCAAGATCCACGAGATCAAGGCGGCCGAGCTTGCCTGCTCGCGCGCCACCGAGGAGAACTTCGAGCGCCTGCGCGAGATCCTGAAGGCTTCCGAAGAGCGCATCGCCGCCGGCGAAGGCCTCGCCAAGGAAGATCGCGAGTTTCACCTCGAGATCGTGCGCGCGACCAAGAACAGCGTCTTCCACAACATCTGCAGCGTCTATTACCTGATGGGCGAGCAGCGCCTGCCGATCTATTTCAACGATCCCGAACGCTCGGTGCGTTCGCATGCCGAGCATATCCAGATCTACGAAGCGCTGCTGCGCCGCGACGGCAACCTCGCCCAGGCCCTGATGAATGCTCATTTGCAGGGCGCCGAGAGCTACTGGAAGGGGATCATCGAAGGCCGCGGAATGGAGCCGAAAAGCGCGGCACTCGAAAAGGCTTAAGCAATTCCAGGAAGGTGTGGACGGTCAGGTTCGGCACCTTTGCCGTAGCCTTTCGTCCGAAACTGCGTCAACCCACAGGAACAGGGCAGTTCTCCGTTCCGTGAAACGGCGAAATGCCCTTGAGCATTTTGCAGCCAGACGTTTAGCTTGGCATCGCACAAATGCGGAAATGGAACCCCATGCGCAAGATCCTGTCGACGCATCCGCTGCACCCACGCGCCACGGCGATGCTGGCCGGCGCCGGGAGGCTTGCGATCGCTTCCGCGCTCGATGCCAAGACACTGACCACCGAGGCCCGCGACGCCGACATCATCATCGTGCGCGCGCCGCTGCCCCCGGAGCTGTTTGCGGGTGCTTCGAGCCTGCGCGCCGCGATCCGCCACGGCGCCGGACTGGACATGATCCCGGTCGAGGCCGCGACCGCCGCCGGCGTGCTGGTGGCGAACGTGCCCGCCGTCAACGCCCGCTCGGTCGCCGAGCATGTGATGTTCACCGCCCTTGCGCTGCTGCGGCGCTTCCGCGTGATGGACCGCGACCTGCGCGCCAAGGGCTGGCTTGCCGGCCGCGAGCACGCCAACTCGACCAGCGAGCTGGCCGGCAAGACCATCGGCATCGTCGGCCTCGGCGCGGTCGGCCAGGCTGTCGGCCACATCGCCGCGCACGGCTTCGACCTCAATGTCGTGGCGACCACGCGCAGCCTGCGTCCGGCGCCCGAACGCGTCGGCTTCCTGTCGATCGATGCGCTGGTCGAGCAGAGCGACATCATCGTGCTCTGCTGCCCGCTGACGCAGGAAACGCGCAGCCTCATAAGTCGCGAGCGCATTGCCCGCATGAAACCCAACACGCTGCTGATCAATGTCTCGCGCGGCCCGGTGGTGGATGACGAGGCGCTGATCGAAGCCCTGCGTGCCGGCCGCATCGGCGGCGCTGCGCTCGACGTTTTTGCGACCCAACCGCTGCCGCCGAACCATCCCTATTTCGGCTTCGACAACGTCATCGTCACCCCGCATATGGCCGGCATCACCGAGGAATCGATGATGCGCATGGGTGTCGGCGCCGCCGGCGAGGCCTTGCTGGTGCTCGCCGGCAAGCTGCCCGTCAATCTGCGCAATCCGGAAGTTATCGAGCACTATCGCCGGCGTTTTCCGGTCGGCGAATAGTTCCGCGGCGAGCATCGCGACGGTGTAGACCTGAGATGCGGGCCAGCCTTTCCGGACTTGCGTCCTGATGGCCTGCGCAGTCACCGGCCAAGCAAAGCCTCGACCGCGGCGGCAATGCGCAGCAGATGACTGTCATGCCCGTGTTTGCCCACCAGCATCAATCCGGCCGGCAGGTTCGTGCCGGGCATCGGCAGCGAGATCGCGCAAAGGTCGAACTGGTTGGCGACCTGCGTGTTGCGCAAGAGCAGTCCTTCCGTCTTGTCGCGCAGAGCTTCGTCGCCGGCCATGGCGGAGATGGACGGCGCGACCATCGGCACGGTCGGCAATGCCAGAACATCGACCGTCTCCAGCCGTTGCGCCATGGCCGCCACAAGCTCGGCGCGCCGGCGGATCGTCCGGATGTAGGCCGAGGCAGGGACAGCCAGCGCGCGCGCCAATGGCCCGGTGACGTGCGGATCGACCGGCACAGAGGCGCCGCCCGCCAGCCAATCGGCATGCACCTCCGCGCCTTCCATGGACGCGATCGTCCCGCGCCTGGTTGCTGCGCGCATCTCGGCGATAAGATCGTCGATGGACAAATCGGCGGCGCGGGCGCCGGCTCGTCCGATCCTGTCGATGCAGGCCTCGAAAACTTCGGCGACCTTCGCCTGCGTTTCGCCGAACAAGACGCCGCGTGGAATGCCGACGCGCAGGCCGGCGAGCGAGCCCGGCTGAGGACCGGCGGGCTCTTGTCCCGCCATGACCGCATCGGCGATCGCGCAATCGGCGACGCTGCGGGCAAGCGGACCGATCGAATCCAGCGTCATCGACAGCGGAAAGGCTCCCGTCAAAGGCACGCGCCGCGCCGTCGGCTTGAAGCCGACGACGCCGTTGAGCGAGGCGGGGATGCGCACCGAGCCGCCGGTGTCCGAACCGATCGAGATGTCGCTTGTGCCCTCGCCGATCGCAACGCCGGCTCCAGATGACGAGCCGCCCGGGATGAGGCCGACATCGGCAGCGTTGCCCGGTGTGCCGTAATGCGGATTGTCGCCGATCGCGGTGAAAGCGAACTCGGTCATGTTGGTCTTGCCGAGGATGACCGCGCCCGCCTGGCGCAGCCTTTGCACGATCGCTGCGTCCCGCGCCGCCGGTTCGGCGCTGGCGCGGATCAGCGATCCGGCCGCTGTCGGCTCGCCGGCGACGTCGAACAGATCCTTGATCGAAACGATGCGCCCGTCGAGCGGCCCAAGGCTGACGCCGGCCTTGCGGCGGGCATCGGACGCATCGGCGGCTGCCCGCGCGGCCTCGGCATAGAGCTTCGTATAGACCTTCTCATCCCCCGCCCGATTGGCAAGACGTGACAGGATGATTTCAAGACGGTCGCGGATGGATTGCATTTTCGATGTCGGGCCTTGCAAAATTGCAACGTCTTTTAACCGTGCGGCCTGGTCTTGGCCGGCGAAGAGATAACCCGGCAAGTGTGCCTTTGCACCCTGCCAGCGATGGAAAGATGCTGATGCTGTACAAAGGCAGCTGCCACTGCGGCAAGGTGGCGTTCGAGGTCGAAGGCGAGCTCGGCATAGCCGTGCGCTGCAATTGCTCGATCTGCTCACGTAAGGGCGCGCTTTTGTGGGCCGTGCCGCACGAAAAGCTCAATCTGGTCGCCTGGGGCGACGACCTCGGCCGCTACACCTTCGGCAAGGCTCAAATCGCGCACCGATTCTGCCGCACATGCGGCATGCACCCCTTTGCCGAGGACGTCGGCCAAGGCAACGAACGGTCCGCCTATATCAACATCAACTGCCTCGACGGCGTCGACATCGCCGGCATCGAAGTGTTCGAGTTCGACGGCCGCTCGGCTTGAAGATTGACCGGCCCGGCGCTCGTGAGAGCCGCCGGGGCCGATACTCGCGAGGGCGAGCGGCCTACTCGGCGGTCTGCTTGGCCCCATCAGGAAGGCCACAGCGCCGCGAGCAAGTCAGCAGGCTAAGACTTCTATCCGGCGTGCCGCAGGCTCACACCGCTGCCTTTATCGAACATCACCACCTTGTCGGGGTTCCAGGCAAAGCGCACCGGCTCTTCGATAGCCACGTCGGTCCTGGCCGGCACCGTGGCCCGCAGCATCGTGTCGCCGACCCTGAGCGTCAGGATCTTTTCCACGCCATGGTTCTCGACATCGTGCACGCGTGCCTCGACCGAAGCCCCGCTCTCCAGATAGACGTCCTCCGGACGGATGCCGAAGACGAGCGGGCGACCGTCGGCCGCGCCGCTCGTCCTGCCCCCGCCAAAGCTCTTGGCGCCAATTGTGAGCGGCAGTTCGAAATTCACCGGCGCCATCACCGCGCGGTCGTTGACCAGCCTGCCGTCGATGAGGTTCATCGGCGGCGAGCCGACGAAGCTCGCGACATAGGTGTCGCGCGGATTGTTGTAGATCTCATGCGGCGTGCCCGTCTGCACGATGCGGCCATGGTTGAGCACGCCGACCTTGTCGCCCATCGACATAGCCTCGATCTGGTCGTGCGTGACGAACAGGAACGTGGCGCCGAGTTGCATCTGAAGGTTCTTCAATTCCGTGCGCAGCGCCTCGCGCAGCTTGGCGTCGAGCGCCGAGAGCGGCTCGTCCATCAGGAACACGCGCGGTTTGCGCACGATCGCTCGGCCGATCGAGACGCGCTGCATCTCGCCGCCGGAAAGCCGGTCGGTCTTGCGGTCGAGCAGATGTTCGATCCTGAGCGTGCGGGCGGCGCGCGCGACACGGTCCTTGATCTCGGCATCCGGCAGCCGGCGGATCTTCGGCTTCAGCGGAAATTCGAGGTTCTGCCGCACAGTGTAGCGCGGATAAAGCGAATATTGCTGCAGCACCAGCGCGACGTCGCGCTCGGCCGCGCCCCAGTCGGCAACGTCGACGCCGTCGATGAGAACCTGCCCCTCGGTCGGCTTATCCAGTCCGGCGATCAGGCGTAGCGTCGTCGTCTTGCCGGCGCCGGTCTCGCCAAGCAGCACGAAGAACTCGCCGTCGGCTATGTCGAGGTTCAGACCCGTCAGCGCGGTGTGGCTGCCGTATTTCTTGGTGATGTTCTTCAGTTCGATATGGGCCATTACAGCCTTACTCCCAGCGACTTGCCGCTTGCCGTGTCGAAAAAGTGCGCCTGCTCGGGATCGATGCGGACATGGACTTTCTCACCGGGGCCCGAGACGTAGCCCGCCTTGGTGCGGGCGCGCAGCATCGTGGAGCCGAGCCTGAGATCGACAATGTCGAAGGACCCGAGCGGCTCGATGATGCTCGCCTCGACTGACATGTAGCCGGGCGCCGCATCGTGCCGCACGAGTACGCCCTCCGGGCGGATGCCGAGCGTCAGGCCGCCATTGGCTGCATGCCCGTTGAGCCTGGACAGGAGCTGGCGCGGGAACTCGAAGCCAGCCGGCGCATCGCCGACGGTTACGGAGGCAGCGCCCGCCTGATCCGCGACACTGGCCTCGGCGATGTTCATCACCGGGCTGCCGACGAACTGCGCCACAAACAGGTTTGCCGGATGCGAATAGACCTCATCCGGCGTTCCGACCTGCTGGATGAAGCCTTCATGCATGATGACGATGCGGTCGGCGAGGCTCATCGCCTCGATCTGGTCGTGCGTGACATAAATCGTGGTCGACCCTTGCTTGACGTGCAGGCGCTTGATCTCGGCGCGCATCTCCTCGCGCAGCTTGGCGTCGAGCGCGCCGATCGGCTCGTCCATCAGCATTGCCTTCGGGCGCCGCACCAGCGCACGACCGATGGCCACGCGCTGCATGTCGCCGCCCGAGAGCGCCGACGGTCTCTTGTCGAGCAGATCGGTGATGCGCAGGACCCGGGCGACCTCGCGCACGGACTTGTCGACTTCGCCGCTGCTCATGCGCATTGCACGCAGCGGAAAGGCGACGTTCTCGAACACCGTCATATGCGGGTAGAGCGAGAAGGACTGGAACACCATGGCGATGTCGCGGTCGGCCGCCTTGAGGTGCTGCACCGGCTTGCCGTCGATCAGGATGTCGCCCTGGTCGATCGTCTCCAGCCCTGCCACGGCGCGCAGCGTTGTGGTCTTGCCGCAGCCCGACTGGCCGAGCAGCACGATGAACTCGTTGTCGGCGATGGCCAGGTTCAGATTATGGATGACCTGGACGGCACCGAAGAATTTCTCGATGCCGCGAAGTTCGATCTGCGTCACTGGCGGGCTCCCTCATGCGTCGCGGCGCCGGTTTCCTCGCTCTGCTCCGGTGCGATCTTGGACGTGATGTTGAAGCCGATCAGCCCGATCAGAATGATCGTCACACCGTATGAATGCAGGCCGAGGCTCCATGGTTGGCAGAGCGCTACGATGCCCAGCACCATGAGGATTTGCGAGGCCGGCAGCAGGTACTTTTCGTTGGTGGAGCGAAAACTCATTTGCGGATTGCTCCGAACGTCACGCCGCGAAGCAGATGGTTGCGCAGCAGGAAGGTGAAGATTGCGACCGGCAACAGGAACAGGAAGGTACCCGCCGCGATCGTCGTCCAGTCCGGCAGGCCGGAGCCGATCTGCGAGGGGATGAAGGGCGGCGCCGTCTGGGCGCGCCGGTTGGTCATGATCAGCGCAAAGGCGTATTCGTTCCAGGCAGTGATGAAGCAGAACACGGCAGTCGCCGCGATGCCGGTCGCGGCCTCGGGCAGCACGATCTTGAAGAAGGCCTGCATGCGCGTATAGCCGTCGACGAGTGCTGCTTCCTCATACTCCTTCGGGATCTCGTCCATGAAGCCCTTCATCAGCCAGACCGAGAAGGACAGGTTAAAGGCAACGTAGAGGATGATCAGGCCGATATGCGAATCGTTGAGGCCGACCATCCGGTACATCAGGAACATTGGGATTGCGACCACCACCGGCGGCAGCATGCGGGTCGACAGGATGAAGAAGAGCAGGTCCGCCTCGCCCGCGATCTTGAAGCGTGAGAAGCCATAGGCGGTGAAGGTTCCCATGCCCACAGCCAGCACCGTGCTGATCACAGCCACGATCAGGCTGTTCATGAACCGGTCGGGATATTGCGAAAGCTGCACGTCCTTGCCGACCTTGAGAACCCGCTCGCCGCCGTCATAGATGCGTTTTTCCCACCAGGGCGCGGCATCGTAGACTTGCGGATCGACGGGCTTCTGCATCTGCACGCGCTTGGTGAAGAGCCGCACGAACGGCGTCACCTCAGGCTCGAACAGCACGGTGGGCGGGACGCTGACGGCGAGCTCCTTCGGCTTGAAGGCCGTCGAGGCGATCCAGTAGATCGGTGCCAGGAAGATCAGCGTCGCGATCAGCACCGCGGCGATGGCGATGCGGTTGAAGGCGACCTCGGAAGAAGTGCGGACGGCGGCCATGTCAGCGCTCCTTCACCTTGTTGAGATACTTCACGTAGAGGTTGGTGATGGCCAGCACCATGATCAGCACGATGTAGGCCAGCGCGCAGGACTTGCCCGTATCCCACTGCTGGAAGGCCTGCTTGTAGAGCCGGATCGCGATCAGCTCGGCGGTCGGCTGGGTGGTCATGGTGTAGGCAATGTCGAAGGTCTTGAAGGCTTCCATGGTGCGGAAGATCAGCGCGATCAGAAGGATCGGCGAGACCAGCGGCAAGGTGATGCGAGTGAAGGTGTACCACCACCCGGCGCGGTCGATCGCGGCCGCCTCGTAGAGATGCTGCGGCACGGCCGAGAGACCGGCGAGCGACAGCAGCATGACGAAAGGCGACCACATCCAGATATCGGTGATCGCGACCGCGTAGAGCGCGCTGTCGGGATTGGAGAGCCAGGCGAAGTCGCCAAGGCCGAAGACATAGTTGATCGGTCCCCAGGACGGGCTGTAGAGCAATTGCCAGAACAGGCCGACGACCGCCGCGGACATCATCATCGGCAACAGCAGCAGCGTGGTGATCAGGCCCTTCATCGGAAAGCTGCGGTTGAGCAGAAGCGCAAGGCCAAAGCCGACGATCATCTGCCCAGCCACCGAAACGATCACGTATTTGGCGGTGATGACGAAGTTCGACCAGATGTGATCGTCGCTCAGCAGCTCACGATAGTTCTGCAAGCCGACGAACTGCCAGGGTTCGCTGCGGTTCGCGGCGAAGTTCGTGAAGGAATAGCCGAGCGAATAGATCAGCGGGAAAATATTGAAGACGATCAGAAAGACCAGCGTCGGGATGATGAACAGGTTGCGGATGGTCAGATCGGACCAGCCGCGAGCGGCGGCCCTGGACGCTGGATCAAGATTGGTAAGGGCTACCGAAGCCAACTTTGTCTCCTGAAAACAGGAATGCCGGAGGGGGAAACCTCCTCCGGCATTCTGACTGCGATGCTTACTTGTAACGGTTGTATTTGGTGAAGGTCGCCTTCCAGTCGGCGGCCGTCTTGTCGAGCGCCTCCTGGGCGGTACCCTTGCCGCCGACCACGAACGGATAGATGTTCTGGTTCAGCTGATCGAGCACTTCGGCGTATTCAGGCGTTGCCCAGAAGTCCTTGACCATGAACATCGTGTCATAGAACGCCTTGTTGTAGGGCGTCGCGTTCTGGAAGGCTTCGGACTTCAGCACGGCCTGGCTGCAGGTGTAGCCGCCGAGCTCGGCCCACTTCTTCTGGGTCTCGTCCTTGATGAACCACTCGAGGAACTTCATCGCCTCGTCCTTGTTCTTCGAATACGAGACGACCGAGATGCCCTGGCCGCCGAGCGCGGCGAAGCGCTTGCCGTCCGGGCCGGCCGGATTGGCGAAGAAGCCGGTGACGTCGGCATAGGGGTTGGTGGCCTTGTTCACCAGCGGCGGGAAGAAGGCGAAGAAGTTCATGCTCATCGCTGCCAGGCCGCCGGTGATCGCCTGGTTGTCTTCCACGAAGAAGGTCTTGCCCCAGCCCGGAGGCGTGAACTTGTAGAGTTGCTTGTACATGTCGAGGCCGGCGGCGGCTTCCTTGGAGTTGGTGATGCCGTCGACCTTGTAGGTCGCGTAGTCGCCGAGATCGCCGCCATAGCTGAAGATGGCGCTTTCGACGCCCATCGCCATCGCGTCATAGGAATTGTCGGTGTAGATGGCCACGCCGTACCGCTTCTGGTCCGGACGGTGGAAGAACTCGGCGATGTCGCGCAGCTGCGCATAGGTCGTCGGCACCGCGAGGTCGTAGCCGTATTTGGCCTTGAAGGCTTCCTTCTCCTTCGGGTCCTCGAACCAGTCCTTGCGATAGGACCAGCCGATCGCGTCGCCTTCCAGCGGGATCGCCCAGTATTTGCCGGAACCGCCCGGATACTCGGCGTAATACTTGATGGTCGCGGGCGCCATCACGTCGCCAAGCTTGTGCTGGTTGAAGAAGTCGGTCAGGTCGACATAGTGGCCTTGCGTCGAACCGGCGCCCAGCCATTGCGAGTCGCCGACGACCATGTCGTAGGCATCGCCATGCGCGTTGAACTCGGTGAAGGCCTTGGTCTGGAAGTCGGGCCACGGCGTCGTCTGAACGGTGACCTTCACGCCGGTTTCGGCCGTGTAGTCGTTGACGAGTTCCTGCAGATAGTTCGCCGGGTCCCATTCCGCCCAGAAGATGGTGAGTTCTTTATCCTGCGCGCGGACGGATGTCCCGCAGGCAAGCGCCAGCCCAATACCAGCAATCACGCTGGTCATAATCTTGCGCATAGTTTTCCTCCCTTGTGCGCATTCTACCGTCTCATGCGAGCCGGCGGCGAAGCCGGCCTTGGTAGTTCCTCCTGTGATGGCACCTCTCCGGTCCAGGCCTCCCACCCTGTCGGAAATGGATCGCAACCTTCACTTTGATCCGCTTTATCGGTCCTAAATCTGGTATTACCAATTCCCGCTTGACGTCAAGCGCTTTCTTGGGAGGCTAGGCGCAGACGAACGAGCCCACCATTATGGCATCTGCCTGTTTTCCCTTGTTTTTCCTACTCCTTGATACGCCGATCCCTTGTAAGGGCCAGCTCACCCCATTTAACATTCAAAATCGTCCCCACAATCTGGTCGAACCAGATTTATCCGATCGTCGCCCCAGGCGCCGCAGCCATTCCTGCAGATTTCGCCTCCGATTCCGCCATTGCGGCGCGCACCAGCGCGCCTGCCGCCCACTGCGCGACCGACATCATCTCGGCGCTGTTCAGTCCCCAGATGTCCTTCAGCACCGTGACCACCTCGACGCCGAACATCAGCGACAGCGCCTGGGCCAGGCGCGCGAGCTGGCGCGGCTTCAAGCGCCCCTTGAGCGGCGCGATCGCATCCTTCAACAAATCGACGCGATGACCGCGAATGAAGGCCGGTTCGGATCCCAGCGTGCCCGCCTGGCGCTGCGCCCATTGATCGAGGGACAGTTTCAGCGCCGCCTTGAACGTTGCCTCGAAGGCTTCGATGCGCGGCATCGCGGTCGCGAACAGATCTGCCACGCGCCGCTCGGCATCGTCGGACGTCGACTTCCAGGTAAGGATAGGGCCCAGCCCTTCATCGACCACGGCCTGCACCAGCGCCGCCTGGCTCGGGAAATAGCGGTAGGCGGTGGCGCGCGACACCTCTGCCGCCTCCGCGACCTCGCTGACCGAAGGGGTCATGCCTGATTGCATCAGCCTCGTCGCCGTTTCCAGCATCAGCCGCTTTGTGCGGGCGCGCGGCCCCTTCTCGGCGGCCGGCGCCTGTGCGGCGTCATCGATGGAGGCGGCTTGTTGACGTGAGACATCCATATCAATACGATACGCGCGTCTCAAAAATTTGCAATGGCGCAATGCCGGTCAATAACGGGTCCCCACCAGCGATGAGGCTTTAGCCGAGGAGCTTGAGGGTGGGGCAAAAAATTAGGGTCCCCACCAGCGACGAGGCTTTGCCGAGGAGCTTGAGGATGGGGCAAAAAAGGCCGGCGGCAAAGCCGGCCATGCCGGACGGGGAACCGCGGATGAAGCGCATTTATGTGATCGGCACCGCCGACACCAAAGGCGAGGAACTCGCCTTCCTGGCCGATGCCGTCGCCAAGGCCGGCGGCGCGGTCGTCCGTGTCGATATCGGCACGCGAGGCGCGACCGTCCCGGTGGATATCCCTGCCAGCGAGGTCGCCGCGCATCATCCCAAGGGAGCCGGCGCTGTTCTCGGCATCGACGATCGCGGCACCGCCGTTGCCGGCATGGGCGCGGCCTTCGTCAATTTCATCCAGTCACGTGACGACATCGCCGGGGTGATCGGCATCGGCGGCGGCGGCGGCACCTCGATCGTCACCGCCGGCATGCGGGCGTTGCCGCTCGGCCTGCCGAAGATCATGGTCTCGACATTGGCCTCCGGCGATACCGCGCCTTACGTCGATATCTCCGACATCATCATGATGCCGTCGGTCACCGACATGGCAGGACTGAACAGACTCTCCCGCATGGTGCTGCACAATGCCGCCCAGGCGATCGCCGGCATGGCCGCGAAGCCCGCCTCGGCCGCCGCCGGCAAGCCGGCGCTGGGACTCACCATGTTCGGCGTCACCACGCCCTGTGTGACGGCGATCGTCGACCGATTGCGCCCCGACTATGACTGTATGGTCTTCCACGCCACCGGCACCGGCGGCCGCTCGATGGAGAAGCTCGCCGACAGCGGTCTGCTGGCCGGCGTCCTCGACATCACCACGACCGAGGTGTGCGATTTCCTGTTCGGCGGGGTGCTGCCGGCGACCGAGGATCGCTTCGGCGCGATTGCGCGCACGAAATTGCCCTATGTCGGCTCGGTCGGCGCGCTCGACATGGTCAACTTCTGGGCGCCGCCGACAATCCCGGAAAAATATCGTGGGCGGCTCTTCTACGAGCACAATCCCAATGTCACGCTGATGCGCACCACCGCCGAAGAATGCCGCCGGATCGGCGAATGGATCGGTGGCCGCCTCGCCCGATGCGACGGTCCGGTCCGTTTCCTGATTCCGGAGAAGGGCGTATCGGCGCTCGATATCGAAGGCGGCGCCTTCTTCGATCCGGAAGCCGACGCCGTGCTGTTTGAGGCCATCGAGCGCACGATCGAACCGACCAGGAACCGCACCGTGACGCGCCTGCCGCTGCACATCAACGACCCCGCCTTCGCCAAGGCCGCGGCGGAGGCCTTCCTCGACATCGCCAAAAAGTGAGACAAGACAAGCATGGCTGCCATTCCGCGCAAAACGATCCTGGAAAAATTCCGCAAGATGATCGCCGACGGCGTGCCGATCATCGGCGGCGGCGCCGGGACCGGCCTGTCGGCCAAGGCCGAGGAAGCCGGCGGCATCGACCTGATCATCATCTACAATTCCGGCCGCTATCGCATGGCCGGCCGCGGCTCGGCCGCCGGCCTGCTTGCCTACGGCAACGCCAACGAGATCGTCAAGGAAATGGCCTATGAGGTGCTGCCGGTGGTCAAGAAGACGCCGGTGCTGGCCGGCGTCAACGGCACCGACCCTTTCGTCATCATGCCGCTGCTGCTCGCAGAGCTGAAGACGATGGGCTTTTCCGGCGTGCAGAATTTTCCGACCGTCGGCCTGTTCGACGGCACCATGCGCCAGAGTTTCGAGGAGACCGGCATGGGTTTCGGGCTCGAGGTCGACATGATCGCCGAGGCGCGCAAGCTCGACCTGCTCACCACGCCCTACGTCTTCAACCCCGACGAGGCGCGCGCCATGGCACGTGCCGGCGCCGATATCGTCGTCGCCCATATGGGCGTCACCACCGGCGGCTCGATCGGCGCCACTTCGGCGAAAACGCTCGACGCCTGCGTCAAGGAAATCGACGCCATTGCCGATGCCGCGCGCTCGGTGCGCAAGGACGTCATCCTGCTTTGCCATGGCGGACCGATCTCGATGCCCGACGACGCGCGCTACATTCTCGAACGCTGCGAGGGCTTGCATGGCTTTTACGGCGCAAGCTCGATGGAACGGCTACCGGCGGAAGCGGCGATCGCCAAGCAGACGGCGGATTTCAAGGCGGTCGCGCTTCGCGACCAGAAGACAGAAGCAAAGAAAAAGAAGGGATGAGGCAATGGCCGACAGGAGCAAGGTGTTCGTCTACCCGAAGGATGTCAGCGCCTTCGGCTTCGACTGGGGCAAGCTGTCGCTGACCGTCGCGCCGGAAGTGAACGGCGCCGAACGATTCTCCGGCGGTGTCGTCGACTTACCGCCGGGCAAAGGCCACACCCGCCACAACCATCCGGGCGCCGAAGAGATCATCTTCGTCATCTCCGGCAATGGCGAGCAGATGGTCGAGGATGAGAAAGGCAATCCGGTAGTAGCGAAGGTCGGCCCCGGCTGCACCATCTATGTGCCGGAAAGCCGCTTCCATTCGACGCTCAACACCGGCGACCAGCCGATGCAGCTGTTTGTTGTCTATTCGCCGGCTGGGCCGGAACTCGCGCTGCGAGAGCTACCGGACTTCAGGCTGCTGCCGGCTGGCAAATGATGATGTTTCCTTTTCCCCGTTCCAGCGCTGGTCGACCCCCACTCCGTCTCGGCTTCGCCGAGCCACCTCTCCCTCGATCGACGGGGGAGAGGAAAGGCGCCAAGCTTTTTGCCGTCAGCGCTCGTCCAGCAAGGCTCCTTTCCTTTCCCTCCGGAGGGGGGAAAGGTGGCGCTGCGAAGCAGCGACGGATTGGGGGAACCACCTGGCAATCAAGCCTCAGGTCGATCACTCACGCCAGTACGGAAGATATGTGCATAGCGTAGCGCAACCGGGGAGAAGGTGCCCGAAGGGCGGATGAGGGCAGCGCCGACCTTCTCCTTAAGAAATCCCGCCCCTGTTCCACCCACGTCCGCGGTCGCCGAACATCACATAGCCGGTGTCCGTTACCGCCACCGTGTCCTCCAGCTTGATGAAGCCGCGCGACCGATGAAGCATGGTGGTCTCGACTGACAGCACCATGTTCTTTTCCAGCGGCTTCGCCGCATAAGTACCCTCATAGGCGACCGGGTGATTGGTCATCAGGAACGGCGCCTCATGCGTGATCAAGCCCATGCCGTGCGCGAAGAAATCCGTATAGGCCGCGACCTTGGATGCCTTCAGAACGCTCTCGGCATGCGCGATCATGTCGCCGCCCAGTATGCCGGCCTTGACCTTGGAAAAGGCCGCCTGCTGCACGGCTTCAACTTCAGCCAGAAGATCCTCCAATTCCGCATCCGGCTCGCCGAGCACGCCCATGCGGCAGAGGTCGCCGATATAGCCGTGATAGTTGCCGCCGGAATCGATCGACAACACCTCGCCCTTCTTCCAGGCCTGGCTGGACGCGGCGCGGTTGTGGCTGGAACCCAGCGTCAGCAGGCAGTATTCGAAATGCGCGCCGCGATTGGTCTCCTCGCGCCTTAGCCGCTCGATGATGTCGGTCTTGCTGGTGCCCTCCCGCGCCCAGCCAATCGTCGCCAGCATGGAATCGGTGATCAGCTCGGAAGCGATGCGCAGTTGTTCGAGTTCCGCCTCGGTCTTGATGGCGCGCATACGCTCCAGCATGTCGGTCGCGTCGATCAGCTTTGCATCCGGCAGCGCCTTGCGGATCAGCGTGTAGGCATCCGACGGCAGGAAGGCCGGCTCGATGCCGATGCGGGCGGCTTGCTTGCCGATCTCTTTGAGATGCTCCACCGCCAGATTGGCGGCATCGAGCGTGCCCCAGCAGGCGGCGTGCAAGGTCGGCGTCCAGAACGGATGGTCCTGGTGTTCGCCGCCTTCCATCTTGTTGCCGATATAGGCCGCATGTTCCGGCCCGCCCTTCTCGTAAAGGACGATCGGCAAATAGCGGCTGTGACCGATGGCATCCATCGCCGCGAAGAAGATGAACTTGTAGCCGCCGAGCAGATATTGCGTGTTGTGCTTGGAGGTGGCGAAGAGCACGTCGATGCCGGCGTCTTCCATGAGCCGATCCACCCGCGCCTGATCGAACGGGACATTGCTGACCTCGGTTTTGCCCGGAGCGATGTTCATCTGCCTCTCCCTATCTTTGTCGGCCGCAGGAGCGCCGAAAGTCATGATGTATGGCTGTTGGCCAAATCTGCATCTTTTTGGCCACTCTGGTCCAGCCAGAATTGATCACTTTCGCGCCAATGACGGGCTTCAGTCCCAATCCCGATCCCACTCTTCTATATCTGGTCCAACCAGATAAGAGCATGAGAGCCTCTTTCGCTGGCTGGTCCAGCGGACGGAAATTTCAAAGCCAAGCCATGATGCGCCAAATCCGTCTCTGGCGAAACCTTTGCCAAGGGCCATAATCACCGGATTGCCGCGCCTGCCATGGCGCGAAGAGGGGAGTTTGAGCGATGTCCGAATTGACGATTTCACGCCGCGGCCTATTGGCCGGCTCGGCGCTGCTGCTGGCCTCCACCGCGCTTCCGACCATCGGCCTTACGCAGACGCCCAAGAAGGGCGGCCGGCTGATCGTCGCCGCGGATTCCGAGCCGCGCAACCTCAACCCGGCGATCGTCGCTTCCAACGGCGTCTTCTTCATCTCCAGCAAGATCGTCGAGACGCTGGCCGAAGCCGCCTTCGACGGCAAGGACGGGCTTCAGCCGCGGCTGGCGCTTTCCTGGGAAGGTGCGGCCGACGGCCTGTCTGTCACCTTCAAATTGCGTGACGGCGTCAAATGGCATGACGGCAAGCCCTTCACTTCCGCCGACGTCGCCTTCTCGGCGCTGCAGATCTGGAAGCCGCTGCAAAATCTCGGCCGCACCATGTTCAAGGACCTGGAGGCCGTCGACACGCCGGACGATCTCACCGCAATCTTCAAATTCGCCAAGCCGACGCCGTTCCAGCTGATCCGCAATGCGCTGCCGGCGCTGTCGAGCGTCGTGCCGAAGCACCTCTATGAGGCTGGCAAGATCGAGGAGAACCCGGCCAACAACGCGCCGGTCGGCACCGGTCCGTTCAAGTTCGCCGAATACAAGGCCGGGCAATATTACCGGCTGACCCGGAACGACGCCTATTGGGGCAAGGACGAGCCCTATCTCGACGAGATCGTCTACCGGGTGCTGCCGGACCGCACGTCGGCCGCGGCCGCGCTGGAAGCCGAGGAGATCCAGCTCGCCGCCTTCTCCGCCGTCCCGCTCGCCGACCTCGATCGCATTTCCAAGGTGCCAGGCCTGAAGGTCATCACCAAGGGCTATGAGGGGCTGACCTACCAGCTCGTCGTCGAGATCAACCACCGCCGCAAGGAGCTGGCCGACCTCAAGGTGCGGCAGGCGATCGCGCAGGCCATCGACAAGGATTTCGTCGTCAAGACGATCTTCCTCGGCTACGCCGCGACCGCAACCGGCCCGGTGCCGAAGAACGATCCGCAATTCTACACCGCCGACGTGCCGACCTATCCCTTCGACGTCGCCAAGGCCAATGCGCTGCTCGACCAAGCCGGCTACAAGCGCGCCGACGACGGCAAGCGCTTCGCGCTGAAGCTGCTGCCGGCGCCTTACTTCAACGAGACGAAGCAGTTCGGCGATTATCTGCGCCAGGCACTCGCCGCGATCGGCATCGACGCCGAGATCGTCAACAACGACTCCGCCGCGCACATCAAGGCCGTCTACACCGACCACGCCTTCGACCTCGCCGTCGGCCCGCCGGTGTTCCGCGGCGACCCGGCGATCTCGACCACCATCCTGGTGCAGAGCGGCATTCCCGACGGCGTGCCCTTCTCCAACCAGGGCGGCTACAAGAACGCCGAGCTCGACGCGCTGATCGCGAAAGCATCGGAGACGCTGGATACAGCGGCCCGAACCGAGCTTTACAAGGAGTTTCAGAAGAAGGTGGCGGCCGATTTGCCGCTGATCAACGTCGCCGAGTGGAGCTTCATCTCCGTCGCCCGCGAGACGGTCGGCAACATCGCCAACAACCCGCGCTGGGCGGTATCGAACTGGGCGGACACTTATTTGGCCGGCTGATCTCCTTGCGGATTGCCTGCCGCGGTGCTCAGCTTTGAGAATGAGAGTTCCTTCGCGCCCCCCTCTGTCCTGCCGGACATCTCCCCCTCTTGGGGGGAGATTGGCAGTTCTCGCGCCTCGCTCATTCCTGCGGCGTCGAAAATTGGCGAAAGCCGATATGACGGCTAATCTCCCCCCTAGAGGGGGAGATGTCCGGCAGGACAGAGGGGGGCGCCGTAGAGCGCAACGTCCGTGGTTTGGCCTCAACCAGGCTTCGCCATGACCCGCGCCCTCCGCCTCCTGCGCCGCCGCGTCGTCGGCAGCGTCTTCGTGCTCCTCATCGTCGTCGTCGGCAGCTTCCTGCTGCTCGAAGCCGCCCCCGGCGACGCGGTCGATGCCTATATCGTCTCGACCGGCGGCGATGCCGGCATGATCGAACTGCTGCGCCACCGCTGGGGCCTCGACCAGTCGGAGCTGACGCGCCTCGCCAACTATCTCTGGGCGCTGCTGCATCTCGACCTTGGCCAGTCCGTCACCTTCTCGCGGCCGATCCGCGAAATCATCTTCGAGCGCCTGCCGACCACGCTGATCCTGATGGGCAGCGCCACCGCGCTCTCCTTCGGCCTCGGCTCGGCGCTCGGCATCTATGCCGGCGCCAAACCCGGCAGCGTCCGCGACCGCTTCCTCTCCATCGGCTCGCTGGCGCTTTATGCCGTGCCCGGCTTCTGGCTCGGCCTAGTGCTCATCGTCATCTTCGCCGTCGACCTGCGCTGGCTGCCGATCGGCGGCATCGAGACCATCGCCTCCGGGAAAACCGGAGTGGCGCGCGTCGCCGACATCGCCATCCATCTCGTGCTGCCGGTCTCGGCGCTCGGCTTCATCTATCTGGCGCTTTATTTGCGCATGATGCGTGCCGGCATGGCCGAGGCCTGGCGGCAAGACTTTATCCTCGCCGCCCGCGCCAGGGGTCTGCCGCGCCGCCGCATCGTGCTTGCCCATGTTGCCCGCAATGCGCTCCTGCCGCTGGTCACCATGCTTGGCCTGCAATCGGCGCAGATGCTGGGCGGCAGCGTCGTCATCGAAAGCGTTTTCGCCGTGCCTGGCCTCGGCCGTCTGGCGCAGGAAGCCGTCGCCGGACGCGATACGCCGCTGCTGCTCGGCATCATCCTGGTCAGCGCCGTCCTCGTCGTCGTCATCAACCTTCTCGTCGATCTCGTCTACGCTGTCCTCGATCCGCGCGTCGGCGCCGGCGAGGCAAGCGCATGAACCGCCTGCATCGTTTCTTCCGCACGCCGGAAGCAATCGCCGGCGCGCTTATCCTCGCCCTGCTGGCCGCGATGGCGTTGGCGGCGCCGGTGCTGTTTCCCGGCGACCCGCAAGCCATCGCCGGACCGGCGCTGCTGCCGCCGTTCCAGGACTGGTCGCTGCCGCTCGGCACCGACCGGCTCGGCCGCGACGTGCTGACCGAGCTGTTCCATGGTGCCCGCACGTCGCTGGCGGTGGGGCTGGCGGCGGCTGCCGCGGCGCTCCTGATCGGCGCGGTCGTCGGCACTTTAGCCGGCTTCGCCGGCGGCCTGATCGACGACGTGCTGATGCGCATCACCGATGCCTTCCAGACCGTGCCGAGCTTCCTGCTCGCGCTCGCCTTCGTCAGCATCGTCGGACCTTCGCTCAGCGTCGTCGTCGCCGCGATCGCGCTCGGCGCCTGGACCGGACCCGCGCGGGTTGCGCGCGCGGAAGTCCTGTCGATCCGCGAGCGCGACTATGTCGCCGGCGCCCGCGTCATCGGCATGCATCCGCTGGAGGTTGCTTTTCGCGAGGTGCTGCCCAACGCGCTGCCGCCGGTGCTGGCGCTATCCTCGGTGATCGTGGCCGCCGCGATCCTCACCGAGGCCGCGCTCTCCTTCCTTGGCCTGGGCGATCCCAACCGCGTCACCTGGGGCGGCATGATCGCCGAAGGCCGCGCGGTGCTGCGCACCGCACCTTTCCTGTCGGTCGTTCCCGGTATCGCGCTGGTGCTGACCGTGCTCGGCGTCTACCTCGCCGGCGAAGGCGTGGTAGAAAGCACCGCTCTGCGCAGGAGCCTGTCGTGACCGCGCTGCTTTCGATTAGCGATCTTTCGGTGGGCTATCGGCGCGACAGGGCCGAGGCGCCGGCGCTGAAAGGCATCAGCCTGGATGTGAAAACCGGAGAGCGCCTGGCGATCATCGGCGAGAGCGGCTCGGGCAAGAGCACGCTGGCGCTGGCGGTTGCGGGGTTGTTGGCGAGGGGTGCCGAGATTGGCGGGCTGGTAGACTGGTTCCTGCCGGCAAGCGCTGGCGCCAAGGCCCCCCTCTCTGTCCTGCCGGACATCTCCCCCTCAAGGGGGGAGATGGGCAGTTCCGTCGCCGGCTCTCCTCTTGCGACCTCGAAAATTGGCGAAGGCGGAGATCACGAGCTAATCTCCCCCCTAGAGGGGGAGATGTCCGGCAGGACAGAGGGGGGCGCCGTAGAGCGCCAGCTTTCTCGTCCTCGCGATAATCCCCTCCTCGGCCGCGACATCGGCTTCGTCTTCCAGGACCCCTCTTCCAGCCTCGATCCGGTCATGCCAATCGGCAAGCAGATCGCCGAAGTCGTCCACACCCATCTCGGCCTCAGCTGGCCTGACTCCTTCGCCCAAGCCAAAACCCTCCTCGACCGCGTCCGCCTTCCCGACCCCGAAGCAGTCCTCCACGTCTACCCGCACCAGCTGTCCGGCGGCCAGAAGCAGCGCGTGGCCATCGCTGCGGCAATCGCTGCTGGGCCGAAGCTGCTCATCGCCGACGAAGCGACGAGCGCGCTCGACACCATCGTCCAGGCCGAGATCGTCGCGCTGATCCGCCGGCTGGTGGCCGAGGACGGCATGACGCTGCTTTTCATCAGCCACGATATCGCGCTCGCCGCGACGCTTGCCGATCGCATCGCGGTGCTGCGCCACGGCGAATTGGTCGAACTCGGCGAGACCGATCAAATCCTCAACGCGCCGCGCCATGCCTATACGCGCGCCCTGCTCGATGCGCATCTCGGCCTCGACGCCGAGCCGCTGCTTGACCGGCAAGGCGCCTCGGCATGACCGTGCTTGCCGTCTCCAGTCTCGCCAAGCGCTACCGCCGTGGCGGTAAGCCTTTCGCGGCGGTCGACGACGTGTCGTTCGAGATCGGCCGTGCAGAAACGCTGGCGCTCGCCGGCCCGTCCGGCAGCGGCAAGTCGACGATCGCGAGGCTGGTCTTGCGGCTGATCGAGCCCGATGCCGGCCGCGTCGACTTCGAAGGCGCGGACTTCCTCGCGCTATCCGGCGCCGCTTTGCGCGCGCGCCGCGCCCGCATCCAGATGGTGTTCCAGGATCCGCTCGCCGCCTTCAACCCACGCGCCACCGTGGCGCGCGTGCTGGACGATCCGTTGCGCATCCATGGCATTGCCTCGCGTGCAGAGCGCCCGCGCCGTATCGCGGCACTGCTGGAGCGCGTCGGCCTCGGTGCCGGCCTCGCGGCTCGTGCCATCCATGAGATTTCCGGCGGCCAGCGCCAGCGCGTGGCGATCGCCCGCGCCATCGCGACGCGGCCGTCGCTGATCGTGCTCGACGAAGCCGTGTCGGCGCTCGATGTTTCGGTGCGCGGCCAGATCCTCGAATTGCTGCTCGACCTGCAAAGGCAGGAACGGATCGCCTATCTGTTCATTTCGCATGACCTCGGCGTCATCCGCGCCGTGGCGCATCGCGTCGTTATCCTCGATGCCGGCCGGATCGCCGAGAGCGGCGATGCCCGCGCCGTCATCGCCAACCCGCAATCGGCGATCGGCAAGGCGCTGGTCGAGGCGACGCCAAGATTGACCAGGAACCGACCATGATCCCGCAAAGTGGGACCCGGTTTGCGGACAAGAGCATGGGAAAACAAAATCAGGACACAGCATGACCGATCCCGAAGCAGCCAGGGCAGAAAAACTGTCGCGCGAGCTCGACTCCGCATTCCGCAACCGCGCCGACCTCTATCGTCTCTTCCTCGACGAGCTGACCGCCGAGCTCGGTGCCGCGAAGGCCGAAGCGGTCATGATCCGCACGATCGAGAAACGCGGCCGGGAAGTCGCGGCAGCCGCTTTTGCCGATTTCGGCCCCAACGACGCGCCGGCAATCGGCGAGGCGTTCCTCGCCGTCAGCCCGGATGGCGGCCGCATGTATCCGACCGATGTCGAGCGCGGGCGTAGCCACATCGCCTTCAAGGTCAAGCGCTGCCCGCTGAAGGATGCCTGGGTCGAGGCCGGCGTCGATGAAGAAAAACTCGCCACGCTCTGCCGCATCGCCGGCGCCTTCGACCGCGGTCTGTTCGAGGCAACCGGCGTGCGCTTCTCCAATGTCACCTGGACGCCGGGTCATGGCTCCGGCTGCTGCCATATCGCGCTGACAAACCGCGACGCTTAACCTGTTCAGCTCTCGGCAAACACGTGCAGCTCGCCGCCTGCCTCGTCGATCGCCGCGCGCATCTCGGCTACCGGCTCGCTGTCGGTGACGACGTCGGAAATCTCGCTCAGCGCGCAGATGCGTTCGAGGCCGCTGCGGCCGAACTTGTCGTTGGTCACGACCAGCATGGTCGACAGCGACCGTGCCATCATCGCGCGCTTCACCGCCGCAGCGCCCGAGATCATGTCGCTCGGCCCTTCGGCATTCAGCGCCGAGGCGCCGATGATGGCGACGTCGGCATTGTAGCGGCGCACGAATTCCACTGTGTCCTCGCCAAGTACGGCCGCCTCGCGGCTGTCATAGGTGCCGGGGCAAAGGATGACGCGGAAGCCCGGATTGGCGCCGGCCACCGAGGCGACGCCGACGGAGTTGGTGATGATCGTCAGGTCCCGGCCGTGTTGCGAAAGGCTGCGCGCGACCTCGTAGGTGGTCGATCCGCCGTCGATCATCACGATGCTGCCTTTCTCGATCAGTCCGGCCGCACCTCGTCCGACACGGGCCCGCTCCTCGACCATTGTGAGGCCGCGTTCAGCAATCACCGGTTCCGACGTCACCAGCGAAATGGTGGCGCCGCCATAGGTACGGTTGATGAGCCCTGCATCGCCAAGCTCGATCAGGTCGCGGCGGATGGTCTCCCCGGCGACGCCGATGCGGCGCGCAAGCTTCGAGATGCGGATCGAGGCCGAGCGCCGAACCTCCGACAGGATCAACTCGTGGCGCTCCTTCTTGGTCAGCCGGCCCGCCTCGATATTCATAGCTCTGCCCCTTGCTGCGACCTGTGAGCTGCCTTCGATTAAGTAGCGAACGCCGGGGACTCGTCCCCGGCGCCAAGACATTAGCCACGCCGGGTACAGGAAGCCAGCCTAGGATCTGCTGCAGGCCGGCTTCACCTGAATATCGATAGATCCTTAAGGCCTTAAGCGATCGCGCATGGCATACCACAGCATGCCGAGCACATAGAGCGGGCCGCGCAGCGCCGTGCCGCCCGGGAACGGCAGCGGCGTCAAAGTCGAGAATAGGTCGAGCCGCGAGGCATCGCCCGTGATCGCTTCCGCCAAGAGCTTGCCGGACAGCGTCGACAGGATGACGCCCTTGCCGGAATAGCCATGCGCGAAATAGACCTCTCCATAGTGGCCGACATGCGGCAGGCGCGACGTGGTGATGGACACCAGACCGCCCCAGGCATGATCGATGCGGCAGCCCTTGAGCTGCGGAAAGGTCTTTTCCATATGCGGCCGCACGAAGCCGCCGATGTCGGCCGGCGGCGACGGCGTGTAGCGCTCGCCGCCGCCGAACAGCAGGCGTCCGTCCGCCGACATACGGTAGTAGTTGACGACGAACAGCGTGTCCGAGACGGCCACATTGGCCGGGATGAGATTGCGCTCGCCCAAAGGTTCGGTGGCGACGATATAATTGCCGACCGGCATGATGCGGCTGTTGACACGCGGCTCCAACCCCTTGAGCAGCGCATCGCCGGCCAACACCACATGCCTGGCGCGGACCGAGCCCTTGTCGGTGAATACCCGGATGGAAGATTCGCGCTCCAGCCGCACCGCGACCGAGTTCTCATGGATGACGACGCCGGCGCTGACTGCCGCGCGGGCAAGTCCCAGCGTGTAGTTGAGCGGATGCATGTGGCCGCCGAGCCGCTCGAACACTGCGCCCTGATAGGGTGTGTCGACCATCTGCCGCGCCTCAGCCGCCGACAGGATCTCGACATCGGTGAAATTCATGACCTTGGCGAGGCATTCGGCCTCTTCTTCAAAATCGCGCACATCCGAAGCGCTCACCGCGCCGACCAGATGGCCGGTCTGGCGCAAGTCGCATTCGATGCCGTGGCGCTCGATGATATCGAGCACCAGCCCGCGCGCTTCGAAAGCCAGATCGAACAGCGCCTTCGCCCGTTCCGGCCCAAAGCTTTTGACCAGGCCTCTTGCGCCCTTGCGCAGGCCGGGGATCATCTGGCCGCCATTGCGGCCCGAGGCGCCCCAGCCGATTTTGCCGCCTTCGAGCAGCACCACGTCAAGACCACGCTCGGCCGCATGCAGCGCCGTAGACAGGCCCGTGCAGCCGCCGCCAACCACCACCAGATCGGCCTCGACATCGCCGGCAAGCGCCGGATGGTCGGGCGCCGGATTGGCGGTAGCGACATAATAGGACTTGCCGATGTCGAGACCGGAATTGAAACCTGTCGAACGCGAAGCCATTGTCACACCTTGAGCAGCAGATGGTCGCGTTCCCAGGACGTCACGACGCTCTGGAACAGGTCGAGCTCGACGCTCTTCACGCGCAGATAGGTCTGGCAGAAATCCTCGCCGAGCAGCGCCCGCACGGGCTCGCAGGCGGCGAAACGATCCAGCGCTTCCTCCATCGTCTTCGGCAGTGTGCTCTTGCTCTTATAGGCGTTGCCGAAGGCCTCCTCCGAGCGCGCAAGCTTTTCCTCTATGCCGAGATAGCCGGCGATCAGCGAGCCGGCCATGGCGAGATAGGGGTTGGCGTCCGCTCCCGGCAGCCGGTTCTCGATGCGGCGCGCGGCGCGGCCGCCCAGCGGCACGCGCAGGCCGCAGGAGCGGTTGTCGTGCGACCATTCGATATTGGCCGGCGCGCTGTGGCCGGGCCGGATGCGCCGGTACGAATTCGCATGCGGCGCGAACAGCGGCATGATTTCAGGGATATATTTCTGCAGGCCGCCGATGAAGTGCACGAACATCTCGCTGTCCTCGCCGTCTCCGCCGGCAAACAAAGGCTCGCCCTTCCTGTCGACGATCGACATGTGCAGATGCATTGCGCTGCCCGCCTGCGCGGCGATCGGCTTGGCCATGAAGGTGGCGTGCATGCCGTTGGCCTGCGCGATCTGCCGCGCCAGGCGCTTGAATAACAGCACCTGGTCGGCAAGCGTCAGCGGATCGCCATGCAGCAGATTGATCTCGAGCTGCGCCGTGCCGGATTCGTGGATCAGCGTCTCCACCGGCAAGCCGGTGATGGCGGCATGCTCATAGAGCTGCCGCGTCACCGTTTCGAATTCCTCCATCGCCTGCATGTCGTAAGGATGCTGCACGCTTTCCGGCCGGCCGTTGCGCCCAACCGGTGCGGTCAAAGGCTGATCGGGGTTGGGGTTGGGCGCCGTCAGATAAAACTCGAGCTCCGGCGCCATCACCGCACGCCAGCCGCGCTGCTCATAAAGGTCGAGCACGGCTTTCAGCACATGGCGCGGCGAAGCCATCCACGGCCGGTCGTCCATGTGGAACGTGTCGGCGAAAACATAGGCTTTGCCGGTGCTGCCGGGCGCAAGACACAGGCTCGAAACGTCCGGCACCATGCGCATGTCCGGATCCTGGTAGGCGAAGCCTTCGTCGATGGAGCCGGAATAGCGGCCGTCGATGGCGACCAGGAAGGCGCTGCTCGGCAGATAGAGCGCGCGGTCGTCGAGCGACTTCAGAAATTTGGCGACCGGCAAGGTCTTGCCGCGCAGCACGCCGTTGACGTCCGGCACGAAGCACTCGACTTCGGTGATCGCATGCGTTTTCAGCCAGCTTTGCGTGTCCGCGCCGGGAAATGAGGTGTTCAGATTGTCAGGCATTGGTCATGTCCATACGAAGGAGAGATCGCTTCGGCGGGCATGTCCGTTCCGGTAGGGGCGTTATCTAAGCTGCGTTATCCGAGGACGGGCGCCCGCCTGTTGACCGGCCGAAGGCCGGGTCAGCGCGCCCTGCACCCCTTCGGTCCAGCCGTCGCGAACGACATGCGAGCCGACCTTGGTCTCCTCCGCGCGCTGCAGGTTCTCGTGGCGGCAGCAGCGCATGATCAGCGGCGCTCCGCCAAAGCGCGCACCATTGCGGCTGCAACTGGAAGCGGCCGGGTGGGGGAAAGCCTTTCTACCGCTCGCATGACAAGCCTTGTCGAGAACCTGGCATGGTTTGGCCGATCGTTGCCCGCAGCGCAAGCCTGCGCATGAAACCGCTGCCCGGTGTTGGCCCAAACAGGCGGAGGGAACCGGTTACCTGCTTGTGCTGTTCCCATATGCGCCGCATGCCGACAGAACGATTTCCGAAGCAACCAGGAGCGATCAGATGGACAGCAGGAGCGATACGGGCGCATGTTTTTGCGGAGCGGTTGCCGCCGAGATGCAGGGCGATCCGTTCTGGATCTGCTTCGATCATGACGATGACTGTCGCCGCGCGATTGGCAGCCCGCTGACCATCTGGGTCGGTTACCGGCCGGACCAGTTCCGCTTCATGCGCGGCCAACCCCGGAGCTTCTCGAGAACGAAAGGTGTCGTTCGCACCTTCTGCGAGAAATGCGGCACCTCGATCACGTATCGCGACGAAGGGCTGAGCGACGAACTCTATGTCACGATCGGCTTCTTCGATCATCCGGAGCGGTTCAAGCCGCATGCGCATGCCTATTGGCGCCTTCGGCTGCCCTGGCTGGAATTCGCCGACGATCTGCCGCGCATCGACACCTACTCGCGGCGCCGCGATCCGGCATTCGGAAATCCCAACGACCGGTAGGGGGTTTGCCAAGCGCTCCTCAGCCGATGCTCTCGCCGCCATCGACCACCAGCGCCTGTCCGGTCATGAAGGACGAACGATCGGAGACGAGGAACAGAATGGCCTCCGCGATCTCCTCCGCGCTCGCCCAGCGCCCCATCGGGATCTTGGTGCGGACATAATTTTCGATCGCGTCGCGCCCGCCCATCTGCGCGATGAACGGCTCGTTGAACGGCGTGTCGACCCAGCCCGGGCAGAGTGCATTGATGCGCACATTGTGCTTGGCATAATCGAGCGACATCTGCCGGGTCATCGCCACGACGGCGTGTTTGGAGGTGGCATAGGCGATCATCTCGCGGTCGTAGAACACGCCGGAATTGGACGCCGTGTTGAGGATGACGCCGCCGCCTTGCGCGATCATCGCCGGCATGACGGTTTTGGCCGCCAGGAATTGCGCCCGCACATTGATGCGCCACGATGCGTCCATCCCGTCGGTGCCGACTTCGGTGAGCGCGCCGCCGACCTGGATGCCGGCATGGCTGTGCAGGATGTCGATCCGGCCATGCCTGCCGAGCGTTCCCTCGATGAGGCCTTCGACGGCCGTATCGTCGCCGACATCGGTGGTGACCGCCTCGGCCCGGCCGCCAGCCCCGCGGATGTCGGAAGCGGTGGCTTCGCCGGCCGCCGGATCGCGGTCGGCAATGACCACATGCGCCCCTTCCCTGGCCATGATCATCGCGCCGGCGCGTCCTATGCCCGATCCGGCGCCCGTCACCACGGCGATACGGTCTTTCAAGATCATGGATTGGTCTCTCAAGGCGATGGCTTCCGTCGGCCGAGCTGCCATTGCGCTAGCAGCACGAGCAGGACCGACGCGCAGAGCACGATCGTGGCGATGGCATTGATCTCCGGCGTCACGCCACGTCGGATCGAGGCGAAGACGTAGATCGGGAGCGTCGTCTGAGCGCCGGCGACGAAGAAGGCGATGATGAAATCGTCGAAGGAGAAGGTGAAGGCGAGCAGGAAGCCCGCGATCACCGCCGGCATGATCTGCGGCAGCACGATCGAGCGGAACGTCGTCAGCGGCGTGGCGTAGAGATCGCTCGAGGCCTCGACCAGATTGCGGTCGAGGCTGCTCAGCCGCGTGCCGACGATCATCGTCACCAGCGCCATCGAGAAAAGGCCGTGCGCGGCGATGATCGAGCCGTAGCCCAGCGAAAGCCGCGGCGGCTGGTCTGTCGGCCAAAGCGAAGCGAGGAACGGATTGACGACGGCGAAAAGCTGCACCAGCGCCACCAGCGTCGAGATGCCGATGACGACGCCTGGCACGACGATCGCCGCGCCCAGCAGCGCGTCGAACAGAGCCCGGGTCCGTACGCCGACGCGCTGCAGCCCGAGCGCCGCGGCGGTGCCGCATAAGGCCGCGAGCAGCGCGCTTGTCGTGGCGATGAACAGGCTGTTCTTCAGCGCCTCGACCAGGAAGGGATTGGACAGCGCCTTGCCGTACCATTGCACGGAAAAGCCGGTGAACTCGCTGGCGTGGTGGCCGGCGTTGAAGGAGAACAGCACGACCAGCGCGATCGGCAGATAGAGGAAGGCGAAGACGGCAACGACGAAGGCGCGCATCAGATCAGGTCCACCCGGCGTGCGCCCGAGAGCCGGGTCGAGATGCGATTGGCGACGATCAGCACCACCACCGAGACCAGCACCAGCGTGATGGCGATGGCCGATCCGAACGGCCAGTTGCGCGATTGCAGGAAGAGGTCGACCAGCGCGTTGCCGATGAAGAACACCTTGCCGCCGCCGAGCAATGTCGGGATCAGATATTCGCCGAGCAATAGGATCATCACCAGCGAGAAGCCGGTCATGACGCCGGGCAGCGACAGTCTCAGCGTCACGCCGAGGAAGGTCGACAGCGGCGTAGCACCGAGATCGGCGGAGGCCTCCAGCAGCCGCCGGTCAAGCCGTTCCAGGCTGACATAGATCGGCAGGATCATCAGCGGCAGATAGCCGTAGACGATGCCCAGCAGCACCGCGCCCGGCGTGTTGATCAGCCTGAGGTCCTCTATGCCGACATAGGCGAGCAAAGCCGGGATGCCGCGCCCGCCAAGGATGTACATCCAGGCATAGGTGCGCATCAGAAGGCTGGTCCAGAACGGGATGACGATCAGCGCAAGCAGGATCAGCCGCCAGCGCTGCGGCGCGCGCAGCGCCAGATAATAGGCGACCGGATAGGCGACGAGCAGGCAGGCAAGCGCGCCGGCGGGCGCCAGCACCATCGTGTTCCAGAAGGCGGTCGCTCGCGCCGGCAGGTTGGCGTATTGCGCGAAGGTCAGCGCGGCCTGGTAGCCGCCCTCCGGCGCCCGCTCGCCGACACTGAAGATGGCGATGGCGACGAAGGGCAACACCAGGAACACGACCAGCCACAGCGTCGCCGGGGCGAGCAGCAGCGCCGTCACGAGATTTTTGCGAGAGAGAGTGCGGCGCATCGGGAAAGCCGGTTGGGAGCCGGCGGACTCTCGTCCGCCGGTCGCATTGTCTGGTTCTGGTTTGTTGCCGGTCCCGCTCAAGCCGACTTGAAGCGCGCCATAAGCTCGGCGCGGCCCGGATCGGTCAGCGTCGCGGCGGCGCCGAATTCGAGCGGTTTCAACAGGTCGGCCGCCGGATAGAGGATCGGGTTGTCGAGCACTTCCTTTGGCAGCAGCGCGTTGACGCGCGCGTCGGTCGAGGGGGCGCCATTGGCCAGATGCTCCTTCACCGCCACCTTCGGGTTCATCAGGTAGTTGAGCAGCGCATAGCCGGCCGGCTTGTTCGGCGCGTCCTTCGGGATGGCGTAGAAGTCGGTCCAGATCTCGCCGCCCTCCTTGCCCAGCACATAGGCGATCTCGGGAATATCGCGATGGAGTTGTGCCCCGTCATTGGTCCAGCACATGGTCATCCAGGCATCGCCGGCGCGCATTCCCGGCTGGTAGTCGCTCGACACCGCGAACAGATGCGGCTTGACCTTCAGCAGCAGTTCCTCGGCCTTGGCCAGTTCGTCCTGCTTCAGCGAGTTGAACGAATAGCCGTAATATTTCAGCGCATTGCCGATCGTGGTGAGCTGATAGTCATGCACCATGGTACGGCCGTCGGCTTCCGCCATGGCTGTGTCCCAGAACTCCTTCCAACTCGACATCGGCTTGGCGAGCTTCTTGGTGTTGACCGCGAAGCCGGTCGTGCCCCAGTTCTTCGGCACGGCATAGATCGTCCCGTCGATCGTGCCTTCCGCCGTGAAGCGCGCATCTTCCGACTTGCCGTCGAAATTGCCGAGCTTGGCCATGTCGAGCGCCTCGATGATGCCGAGCTTCTTGTAGGTCGAGATGGTGTAGTTGGTGGGCACGAACAGGCTCCAGCCCGAGCCGCCGGCCTGCAGCTTGGCTAGCATCTCCTCGTTCGAGCCGAAGACATTGACCTCGACGGCGACGCCGGTCTCCGCCTTGAAGTTCTCAAAGGTCTGCGGGTCGTGGTAGTTCGGCCAGGTGGCGATCGACATGCGGTCGCCGAGGTTCTCGGCGGCGAAGGCGGGTGTCGGCATGATACCGAGCTCACGCGCCATCACGGCGGTGGCGACACCGAGCCCGGTGAGGCCGAGGAAGTCGCGCCGGCTGATCGAGCCGCGCTTCAAACGCATCAACTGGTCGACGAACTTATCGGGGCTTATCGGCAGTCCGTCACGATAGGATTTCGGCATGTTGGTCTTCCCTCTGGTTGGTCCCGTTATTGTTGGCGTGCGGAAACGCCAGCGGCGCTCCGACGGCAAAGCCGATGGCGACGGGTTCGCCCGGCTTGAACAGATTGCCTTGGCCGATCACGTGATCGGCCTTGGCGAGCAGCGATCCGATGCCCTGGACTTCGATCGCGTATTCCGCCGTCGAGCCCAGGAAGATCCGATTGCGCACGATGCCTTTCAAGGCACCGCCCCCAGGCGCCGAAAGGCTGAGCGATTCCGGCCGCAGGCTGACGGAGACGGCTTCGCCGCGGCCGAGCGGCACCCGCTTGCGCGCCGAAATCACCGTGCCATCGGCGAGCGCGACATCGACGAGGTCACCCGAGAGTCCGGCCACCTTGCCGCTGAGAAGATTGGTCTTGCCGACGAAGTCGGCCACGAACAGGTCGGCCGGCTCGTCATAGATCTCGCTCGGCTGCCCGAGTTGGACGACGCGGCCGCCATTCATGACGCAGACGAAGTCGCTCATCGACAGTGCTTCCTCCTGGTCGTGGGTGACCAGCACGAAGGTGATGCCGATCTCGCGCTGCAGGTTCTGCAGCTCGATCTGCATGTCGGTGCGCAGCTTCTTGTCGAGCGCCGCCAGCGGCTCGTCGAGCAACAGCACCGCCGGCTTGTTGACCAGCGCGCGGGCGAGCGCCACGCGCTGCTGCTGGCCGCCGGAAAGCTCGTGGATCTTGCGGCGCCCGTAGCCGGCGAGCTGCACCATCGAAAGCGCCTCGCCTGCCCTTAAGGCGATCTCGCGCGACGACAGGCGCGGCCTTGCCTGGCGCAGCCCGTAGGAGATGTTCTCCTCGACATCGAGATGCGGGAAGAGCGCGTATTGCTGGAACACCATGTTCACCGGGCGCCGGTAGGGCGGCGTTCCGGCCATGTCGCGGCCGCGGATCAGCACCTGGCCCTCGCTCGGCTGCTCGAAGCCGCCGATCATGCGCAGGCAGGTCGTCTTGCCGCAACCGGAAGGCCCGAGCAGCGCGACGAAAGCCGAAGGCGGGATGGCAAGGTCGATGCCGCTGACCGCGGTGATGGCGCCGTAGCGCTTGGTGACCGCGCGAAATTCGATATCGGGCACTCCAGTCAAGCCAAGGCTCCAGCGACAGCGTGAGGCAATGCCTTGACGCTAGCAGAGGCAATGCACCTGGTATATACCTCGCAGGTGGTATATTTAGCCGATTTTATCGTTTAGAGGGGTATGGATTGGCTACCTCCCGCAGTGACGACTACAACGCCTTGGCCGCCGTGATCGCCGCGTCGCGCGGGACCGGCGATCATTTCGGCAGGGCGATCGTCGGCTGGCTCAGCGGACATGTCCGTTTCGATCACTGCGTGATCTTCGGCTATCGGGGTGCCGCGAGGCCGCCGCTCCTGTTCGAAACGTTCTCTCCGGCGGAGAGCCACATCTTTGTCGCGCTCTACCAGGAGGGGCCCTACCTGCTCGACCCATTCCACCACGCCGCGGTCGAGCGCAAGGAGGGTTTCTGGCGCATGCGCGAGCTCGCGCCGGACCGCTTCTATGCCAGCGAATACTACCGCTCCTATTACAGCCAGACCAAACTTGCCGAGGAGGTCGGCTTCTTCGTGCCGCTGGCCGGCAAGGACGCGCTGGTGCTGTCGCTGATGCGGCTGCGTGCCACCGGCTCGTTCGGAACGGCCGATGCCAGGCTGCTGCGCGACATGGCGCCGGCGGTGATCGGCTTCTGCAGGCAGCGCTGGCCCGCTTTGCCTGCCGAAGAGGTTGTGGCCCGGCCCTCCGGCGAAACCGTCGCGCCGACAAACGAGCTCGACCGGGCGCATATCTGGAAGAGCCTGTCCTTGACCTCGCGCGAAAAGCAGGTCGTCGACCTGGTGCTTCAGGGCCATTCCACGGAATCGATCGCCAGGGCGCTACGCATCGTTCCGGGGACCGTCAAGGTCCACCGCCGCAACATCTACCGCAAGCTCAAGATCAAGTCGCAGGCGGGTCTCTTCGCGCGCTTCGTCGAGATCATCGACGCACGGATCGGATAGCAACGCCGACCGCCGCCCTTGCGGCGGTTCGCGTTGAGCGTCTATCGTGCGGCCGAAATGATCGGCCAGCTATCCCGGCGGCGGATCAGGTGACGAGACAGATTTCAGGACGAGTGAAGCAGCGCATCGCCAATGGCCGACAAATCGCAATTCGGACTGACCGCTGTCGATACCGTTCCGCTGCATGAGAAAGTCTATATGGAGCTCGTGCGGGCGTTGATGTCGGGGCAGCTCCAGCCCGGCCAGAAGCTGACCTCGCGCAAGCTTGCCAAGGAGCTCGGCACCAGCGACATGCCGGTGCGCAGCGCCTTCATGCGGCTGCAGGCGCTGAGAGCGCTGAGCCCGATGCCGAACGGCAGCGTCGAGGTGCCGCTGATTTCCGCCGACCGCTTCCAGCAGCTGACCGCCGTGCGCACGGTCCTGGAAGGCACGGCCACCGAGCTCGCGACAAAACTCATCAACGGCAACAATCTGCGCGCGATCCGGCGCCACTGCGCCGAACTTACCGAAGCCGCCCGCGGCGGCGGGATCGAAAGCTATCTGCGCAAGAACTATGACTTCAAATTCTCGATCTACCGCCATTGCGGCAACGAGCAGATGATCTTTCTGATCGAGACGGTATGGATGCAGGTCGGCCCATTCCTACGAAATCTGCACATCGGTTTCGAGGATGACCTGGCCGGCATTCTCGGCATCGACTACCACGAGGAGGTCGTGGCGGCGATCGAGGCTCATGACGGCGAAAGGGCGCGGGCCGCGATCGTGCGCGATATCACCGAGGGCGCGACCCACATCCTCGGCCAGGTGAAATTTCCAGAACTGCGCCACTGACAGGCAAGCGGGCCTCCGAATCCGGCTTGGCTTTCGCCGATCGGGCCGCTATGTTGCGATCGCAGATCGCATAATGTGGACCTGAAATGCCTCCCGATATCCCGGCTAATGATTTGAAAAAATGAAGGAAAATCGCTCGGCATCAGCCGCGTTGGCCTTCACGAACTCACAAGCCGAAAATTGGATATCGTAGCCGACAGGGCTACAGCCCAGAAAAACAGGGGCTGGAAATTGAGCGATGCGATTGCAGACGTTTTGAAGTGGCTGGACAGCAGGAAGGACATCCAGAGCCTGCGGGCGGCGGTGTGCGACCTGAACGGAATCATGCGCGGCAAGCGCATTCCGGTCGAGCAGGCGCGCAAGGCGCTCGAAGGCAAGCTGCGCATGCCCTACTCGGCCATCGGGCTCGACATATGGGGCGAGGACATCGAAGGCAACGCCCAGGTGTTCTCGACCGGCGACGCCGACGGCCTTTGCCATTGGACGGGGCGCGGCATATTGCCGGTCAACTGGACGGCACACCCGACGGCGCTGTTGCCGGTCTGGTTGGCGGACGACAGCGGCGCGCCCTACCTTGGCGATCCGCGCCGCGCGCTGGCCCGCATCCTCGACCGCTATGCCGCGCTAGGACTGACGCCCGTCACCGCGACCGAGCTCGAATTCTACCTTGTCGACCCGACGTCGCAGCGGCCTGTCGGACCGGTCTCGCCGGTAACCGGGCGACGCCTCGATTCCGACGCGGCGCTTTCGATCGACGAGGTCGACGATTTCGAAGCCTTCATCCACGATATCTACGAAGCCTGCCGTATGCAGGACATTCCGGTCGACACCGCGATCGCCGAGAACGGCGTCGGCCAGTTCGAGATCAATCTCAACCATGTGCCCGACGCCCTGCGCGCCGCGGACGACGCTGTGCTCTTCAAGCGCACCGTCAAGGGCATCGCGCGCAAGCATGGCTTTGCCGCCTGCTTCATGGCCAAGCCCTATGGCGAGCGCGCCGGCAACGGTTTCCATGTCCATTTCAGCGTCCTCGACAGGCAAGGCCGCAACATCTTCGACGACGGCTCGGATCAGGGTTCCGATGCCATGCGCCATGCGGTTGGCGGCCTGCTTGCCGCGATGGCCCAGAGCACGCTGGTGTTCGCGCCGCATTTCAATTCCTACCGCCGGCTGCGGCCGCGATCCTATGCGCCGACGGCCGTTGCCTGGGGTTATGAAAACCGCATGGTGGCGATTCGCATTCCGGGTGGCCCGTCGGCCGCACGCCGCATCGAGCACCGCGTCTCCGGCGCCGACGCCAATCCCTATCTGGTGCTGGCGGCGATTCTCGGCGCGGCCTTGATCGGTATCGAGCGCCAGCTCTCGCCCGGTGAGCCGACCGGCGGCGAAGGCCAGGGGCTGACGCTCGCCAAGCTGCCGCCGGATTGGGCCTCGGCGATCGCCGCCTTCGAGGCGGGCCAGCGTGTCGCCGAAATCTTCCCGGACGTGCTGCGCGACGCCTTCGTCGCCTGCAAGCGCCAGGAGCTGAACACTTTCGCGCTCAACGTCAGCGACTTCGAGATCGAGACCTATCTCGAAAGTGTTTAGCCGACCTTGAGCCGGTCGCTCAGCGCGCCGCCCACGCCAGCCCTCGGCGCAGGATGGTGCGCATCTGCGGGACCTCGAACTCCGAGGCCACGTGACCGAGCGAGGAATAAAACACGCGCCCCTTGCCGTGCCGGCGCTTCCACACCACCGGCATGACGACGCCGTCGATCCACGGCGCGTGGTCGCCGGAAAAAGTGGTGGTCGCCAGCACCTCGTTGGATGGATCGACATGCATGTAATACTGTTCGGAGCGGTAGGCGAAATCCTCGATGCCTTGCATGATCGGGTCGTCGCGCCGCACCACGTTCACTTGATAATCGATGATGTTGCCGGGATGCGCGACCCATTGGCCGCCGCACATGAACTGGTAGTTCGTTGATTCGCGAAAAGCGTCGCCCATGCCGCCATGATAGCCGCCGAGGCCGACGCCGTTTTCGACCGCCTCGGTCAGGTTCGCCTCTTCGGCCTTGGTGAGCTTGGACATGGTATAGATCGGCACGATCAGGCTGAGATCGGCGATCGCCGGATCGGCAAAAGCTGCCGTCGTGTTTTCGACGCGCACGGCAAAGCCTTCTTCCTCGAGCATCGCCTTGACGGCGCGCGCGCCGGCTTCGGGCTCATGCCCGTCCCAGCCGCCCCATACGATCAGCGCTTGCCGCATTTTCCTCTCCGTCAGTTTGGTTGCGTTCATTCGAGATCGCCTAGGGCGAATACTTGCCAGGATTTCGGAGATGCCCGTCAGCAAAAAAGCCCGAAGCGAGCCTACCCGCCGACGGCGAAACACGAAACCATTCGAACGCGGCGCGCCTTATGCGGCCTGTTGAAGCCTTACCCGAAAAATATGCCGGCGGGGAGGTGACATCCCGGTCGCGGGAACCAGATTGGGTCGAGGGCCACTGGTGCCTGGACAGATCCGTGATCGTCACGAAACGCACAGGAACATGATCATGATGATTCTCGCCTTCGGTGCAGCGGGAAATTTTGCGGGCAGCGTCATTCCCGCCCTTGCCGCTCGGGGTGCGCGCGTCCGTGCCTTCGTCCGCAAGCCTGAGCAGGCTGAACTGGTACGCCGTCACGGCGCAACCGAGGTTGCCATCGGCGATCTGCGCGATCGTGCAGCTTTGGATGGGGCGCTCAAGGATGTGGGCGCCGTCTTCTATATCGCCCCAGCCTTCATTCCCGCCGAGGCTGATGTGGGAAAGAAAGTCGTGGAGGCCGCTATCGACGCCGGTGTGCGCCGGTTCGTGTTCTCGGCCGTGATCCATCCGGTGCTTTCGGACCTCGTCAATCATGTCGCCAAAGCGCCGGTCGAGGAGGCGGTTCTCAACTCCGGCCTGGAATATACGTTCCTCCATCCGGCGCGCTACTTCCAGAACTACGCGGCATTCTGGCCCAAAGTCGTGAAAGAGGGCGTGCTTGCGGAGCCCTGGTCGTCCGGGACACGCTTTTCGCTGGTCGACTATCGCGATGTCGCCGAGGTCGCCGCGATAGCCCTGACCGAAGAGCGGCTGCTTTTTGGAACGTTCGAGCTCTGCGCACCTGGGCAACTTAACCGCCTCGATGTCGCTGCGCTGATGAGCGATGTGCTGGGCCATGAAGTTAGGGAGCGCCGCGATCCCGATGTGCTCGGCGATGTTCCTCCCGGCTTGCGGGCGATGTTCGATCACTACGATCGCCACGGCCTGCTCGGCAACCCACTGACGCTACGTGCGATCTTGGGCCGGGAGCCGCGGTCGCTGCGTGCTTATTTGGAGGAATTGGCGCAAGGCGATCCTGCCCGATCCGGCGAGCAAGGATGAACAGCCGGCCCCCATGCCACCCCAGCCGAATACAAAAACGGCCCGCGAGGAGCGGGCCGTTTTTTGTTTGGTTGCGGGGACCCGCAACCCCTGTTGTCATAACATCCTCGGACCTTTGATTTTGGTCGGGTTTGGCGAATTCAAGGATGCCGAACAGCTCGCCGCGTAGCTCGGCATGCACCTCGCCGCGCTTGTCGCCAGGCGTGAGCACGATCTCTCCGATCAAGGAGCGCAGCGCCTCGGCGGCGGGACGTCCGTCCTCATGGTCGGCAAGTGCTTGCGTGAGCTGCTCGACCCGCTTGCGGTAGAGAGTGGCGATGTTGGGATGCAGGTCGGGCATGTCAGTGGGCGCCAGAGCCAGACGCGCGGTGATCTCCGCCTTCTGCCTCTCCAGGTCTTCCATTCTCGCTTTCATCGAAGGCTGGTAAAGGCCGTCCTCGATCGCGGCCATGATGCCGGCGATGGCGCGCTCGACCTTGTCGAGCGCCTTGCGGTCCTGTTCGCCTTGCGCGCGACGCTCCTGGTTAAGGCGGTTGGTTTCCTGGACATAGGCTCTGATCGCCTCGGCGACGGCATCGGCCGAGACCAACCTTTCCTTCAGGCCTGCGAGAACGCGCTGCTCGATCTTCTCGCGCGTGATGGTGCGGCCATTGTCGCAGATGCCCCGGCGCTGGTGATTGAGGCAGGCATAGCGCTCGCGTGTGAACAGGCCGTATCGCCCACCGCAGCAGCCGCAGGTGAGCAGGCCGGAAAGCAGTGAGACCGGCCGCTTCATGGTGTGAAGCTTCCTCGCCCTAGCCTTGCGCGTGGCGATGGCCACCGCCTCGAACTGACTGGCAATGGATTTCTGTCTCTCTTTCACGGCCTGCCACAATTCGTCCTCAACGATCCTGAGATGCGGCACCTCGGTTCGGATCCATTTGGCTGGCGGATTGGCCCGAGACACGCGCTTGCCGGTGGCGGGATCCTTGACGAAATGCATCCGGTTCCAAACCAGCACACCGGTATAGAGCTCATTGTTGATGACGCCGGTCCCCCGGATGACATGCCCGCGCACGCTGGTATCGCCCCAGTGTCGGCCGAGCGGACCAGGAATGCCCTCGTTGTTAAGGTCGACGGCGATCGCCTTCGGGCTCTTGCCGGCGGCGAACTCGCGGAAGATGCGGCGCACGATGATCGCTTCCTCGGGCACGATCTCGCGATCGCCACGGACGGGCTCGCCTTCGCTGTCGAGCTTCTTCAACACCCGATAGCCGTAGCACAACCCGCCTCCGGCCTTACCCTTCTCCACCCTCCCGCGCAGGCCGCGATGCGTCTTGAGCGCAAGGTCCTTGAGGAACAGGGCATTCATCGTGCCCTTGAGGCCGACATGCAGCTCGCTGATCTCACCCTCGGCCAAGGTGACGATGGTGACGCCGGCGAATTTGAGGTGCTTGAAGAGCGTGGCGACATCTGCCTGGTCGCGGCTGATGCGATCGAGCGCCTCGGCCAGCACCACGTCGAAGCGGCCGCGCTGCGCATCGCGTATCAAATGCTGGATGCCCGGCCGCAGCACGGTGCTGGCACCGGAGATCGCCGCGTCCTCAAAAGTTCCCGCCACGGTCCAGCCCTCACGCGCCGCCTGCTCACGGCACAGCCTCAACTGGTCCTCGATGGAGGCATCCCGCTGGCTATCGGAAGAATAGCGGGCATAGAGCGCGACACGGGTCATGGCGGCAGATCCTCTCTCCTGTTTCCAAGGGGTTCACCATCCGGCCCCCTGCCCTCTTCTTCTTGGTGGCTCGGCCGATTATCGTTGGCCGCAAGCCCGCCCTCGAATGCTTCCCGCGCCAGCCGTCGGCCGATCAGCCGGGCGATATCCAGCACCACCCGATCCAGGCTGGCCGCCGCGATGCTTTCAGGGCGACCCTCGTGGCTGGCGAGGTCGCCGTTGTCGTTCGCCGGAAGCAAAGCCTGTGGGCCGGTCCTGGTTTTCTCTGCCATGAGTCGCTCCCAATGGTGGATTGACCTGCCATCAGAGGCCTCGGGACTGCGAGGGAAAGCACGAAGTTCATGTCGTAAGGCCACAGCGTGCAATGACTTGCGCCGTGCGGTCTCGCATCAATCGTAAAGGTCGGGCTGCAGGCGTGGGAACGTGCTGATGCTGACGTCCGGCAGAACCATCCGTGGGACGCGAACCGACGCAATTTGTCTGCCGCCTCTCATAATCCCGGACTGTTGATAGTCGATATCGCCTGCGAGTTGCACACCTGAAGATACATTTCAGCGGGCGAGTCACAGGACCGCTACATCGCCACAGTACTCCGCCGCGCCTTCCGCTTCGAGCGCAGCGATCAGCTTGACTGCGGACTCCCAATGCTTGGCAACATCGCTCCGCGTCCTTTCCCGGCTCGGGCGACCAACCGGCAAAGTTCCCGCGATCGCCCTTAAGTCACTTAGCACCGAAGCTATGTGCGGCCACGGGAAGTCCGTAGGGTCACCAATATCCCGGTCGGCGCCGACGATCATTTCTAACTTGGCAATGACGCCGACGAGCGACGTAGCCGCGACTTCGGGGAGAGAATCTTGAAGCTTAAGAGCTTCGGTCATCGCAAAGACCTCGGCCTCACGCGCAACCGCATACGCCCATGGGCCACCAAGAGTGCGCGATCGTCGGTCTTGAACTCGCGTCGGTGAATCTGCGGTCAATCCCTGAATTCCGGGATTGACCATCATTTGACTCTCCAACCGCTGCTGCACGCGGCATAATAGCAGGGAGATGTATCGAGCCATTTGCCAATCACTCATTAGCAGAAGCGCAGGATCGCCTATGGCTGCAGATTGCAATTCCGTGCCGTTGCGGCTTGTGGCGAGAAGAGTCGGCTTTTTCGCTGCCACAGCACAGTCTCCTTCCGGGGGCAAGTTTCCCGCTGAGTGGGTCAATACCAATCACGGAACCTGATTTTTCGAATGTGATTTGTAGAGAATACTCCGTGGTGAAATACTCTGCAAGGCGCTGTTCTCGGATTTATGGAAATACGAGAAGCGTTTGCGCAAAACCTAAGAGCCTTGCGGCGGGCTAGAGGCCTGTCACAGGAAGAGCTTGCGCACCAGGCTGGGATCGATCGCACTTATATCAGCGCGTTGGAACGTAACGTATACAACGCAAGCATCGATGTCGTTGACCGGCTGGCTGAAGTGCTGGATGTGGATATCGCAGAATTGCTGAAACGACCCTCAGATGGTCCTCAGAGATCGAAGTCTGAGCTTGACGAATAGAGAAATTGATAACTTAGGGTGTGTAAACCTCGATTGCCCGACGTATGGACAAGCGTCAGCCGGTTGGAAAAAATTTCGCGCGTATTCGGGCGAGAGACAGACCTGATGCAGGAAAACGTTGAACACGCTCAGCAGTATCTGAGCGGCTTCAAGCGCCGTCGGCAAACCCCACGGTGATCACTCTTATTCCTGAGCCGCAGCCGCCTTATAACAGGCACCTCGATGACAGAGACGTCTAACTGCTTAGAAAGAACACGTCATCAACCTTCGGTGTGAGTCGTCGCTGCATCATCTCTCCTTGAACGCCTCTGACGTTACTTCAACCATTGGCGAGAACACGTATTCCAGAATTCGCCGGCTATCGGTTCTTATTTCCACAGTTGCAGCCATGCCCGGCGTCAGTTGCACGTCGTGGCCGTCGGCGCTCACAACAGTCTTGTCCGGCGTCAGAGTGACGGGAAACACCAGGTTCTGGGTTCGCTCAGCGCCGGCAAAAGTTGCATTGGATATCTGAGCTGCCGGATTGCCTTCTAGCTGGGCTGCATCCGGTTCGGGAATGGCGTCAGTCGCCACATTGGTCACCGTCGCGTTGATGGTGCCGTAGCGAGTAAACGGAAAAGACTGGACCTTGACTACCGCCTGCTGTCCTACTTTCACGAAGCCGATGTCGGTGTTGAGGACATAAACCCGCAATTCCAACTTGGAATCGTCGGGAACAATTCGCATGACCTCCTGGCCCACCGTGACGACCTGGCCGATGTTGGTAATTACGGATTCTTCCACCGTTCCGGAGATCGGGCTAACTATCGTCTTGCGCTCGCGCTCGGCGGTGGCTTTGGCAAGCTTCTGAGTGAGGTCATCGATCTGCCTTTCGGCATCTCCCAGCTTCTGGGTGTTGTCGGTGATGAATTCCTCGATCGTCTTGGCGATCTCGCGTTCCACCACTTCGGCACCCGCCTCGGCATCGGCCATTTGGCCTTTCTGGATGGCCAGCTGTGTGACCTGGTATTTAAGCGTTTCCGTGGCGTCGATGACATTTGACTTCGTATCGGCGTCGGCGGCCGCGGCGGTGGAGCGCATGGTCACGCGATCCTGCAAAGTCGAGATCAATGATTTTTGCGTCTCGATTGTTTGCGCAAATTGCTGTTCCTCTGTCAGCTTCTGTTGGCGTTGAGCGCCGAGTGAATCCAGGTTTGATGTGAGTTGGCCGAGATCGCTGTTCAGTATATTCTGCTCGCGAATGCGCAGCAGATCGGGAACATCGTCTTCCCAAGCGATAGAAGGCGCCGGCGAGAAGCTCCTTTGGCGCGCCGCGCCGATGGCAGCGCGTCGGCGCGTAGCCTCGGCGAGGTAGGACGCGAGAGCGCGTCTGAAGCCAGCCTCATCGGCGAGTTCCTCGGCGGCATCGAGTTCAAGCAGGACGTCACCCTGGCGAACATGGGTGCCATCTGGAGGCGGAAGAGCCTTCACCCGGCCGGTCTCCAGCGGCTGGATGATCTTGACCTTTCCTGTCGGCTCGAATTTCCCCTGCGCCGAGGCGATGATGTCGATGCGCCCGAAATAAGCCCAGATGAGCGCGACTGCGACGAACGCGCAGACGATCACGATAAAGGCCAAGCGCACCGGCGATGGTGGCGTTTCCAGAATTTCCAGCGCCGGCGCTAAGAATTCTTGATCCGAGCGTCTTGGTCTCAGCCGGCGGAACGGCCGTTGAGGTACTGGTTGGCCAGCGGCAGGCGGCGGCTGAGGAATGGCGTTCATCAGGCGAACACCTGATCGTTCTGCAGCGCCCAGAGCCTGGCATAGACGCCATTCGGTTGAGCTATAAGTTCAGCGTGGCTGCCGATCTCGACAACACGGCCGTCGGCCATGCCGATGATGCGATGACATGGCCGCACCGCCGCCAGCCGATGGGCAATGATAATCACGGTACGCCCTTGCACGATCTGGCGCATATTAGCCTGGATCACGCGCTCGCTTTCGTAGTCGAGCGCTGAGGTTGCCTCGTCGAAGATCAGGATCGGTGGGTTGGTAGCAAGCGCCCTGGCGATTGCGATGCGCTGGCGCTGGCCGCCCGAGAGATTGGCCCCGCGCTCCTCAATGACCGTATCATAACCTGCCGGCAGCCTGGCGATGAACTCATCGGCTCCGGCCAATCTGGCGATCGCGATGACATTGGCGCGTGGCAATGCCGGGTTAGCGAAGGCAATGTTGTCGTGAATGGTGCGGTTAAACAGCAGGTTCTCCTGCAGCACCACTCCGATCTGACTGCGCAACCACGCTGGGTCGACCTGGGACAAGTCCGCTCCATCGAGTAGCACCTGCCCTTCTTCAGGGGTGTAGAGACGCTGGATCAATTTAGTCAGGGTGGATTTGCCCGATCCTGACGCGCCGACAATGCCAATGACTTCGCCCGGTTGAATCGCGAGCGATATGGACTTGAGCACCTCAGGTGAGCCCGGCCGATAGCGGAAGCTGATGTTGCGCAGCTCGATCGCGCCTTTCGGAGGCGGCAGGACCAGGCTTGTTTGCGGCATCCGCTCCATGGGCGTGTTGAGGATGTCGCCGAGCCGGTCGACAGAGATCTGCACCTGCTGGAAGTCCTGCCAGAGTTGTGACAACCGCAGGATTGGCTGTACCGTCTGGTTGGCGATCATGTTGAAGGCCACGAGCGCCCCAACAGAAAGCTCGCCGTCGATAACGGCCTTTGCTCCGAAGAGAAGCAGCAACGCCGTCGAGAGCTTGGAAACATACTGTATGGCATTCTGGCCGCCGGCGCTCAGCATCGTGGCATCGAATGACGTGCGAACATAGGCGGCGAGGCGTTCGGCCCATTGCGCTTGCATCACCGGCTCGACGGCGCCGGCCTTGACCGTCTGGATGCCGACGATGGCCTCGACCAGAAACTGCTGGCTCACCGCGCCCCGGTTGAACTTCTCCTTGATCATCGCCCGTAGCGAGGGCCGCACCAAGACCGCAATCAGGACGTAAAGCGGGATTGATCCGACGACGATCATGGTGAGCTTCCACGAGTACGCATAAAGCACCGCGATGAAGACGATCGTGAATACGAGGTCGATTGCCGAAAAAAGCCCCTGTCCCGTCAGAAAGTTGCGGATAGTCTCAAGCTCGCGCACCCGCGCCACTGTCTGGCCGGCCGACCGCGTCTCGAAATAACCCAGCGGCAGACGCAGCAGGTGCTGGAACAGCTTTTGCCCCAGCTCGACATCGATGCGGTTGGTGGTGTGCGAGAGCGCGTAGCTGCGCAGATACTGCAGTATTACGTCGAACAAGCCGATGATAGCCATGCCCGCCACAAGCACGAACAAGGTGGAATAACCCTTGTGAGTCAGTACTTTGTCGACCACCACCTGGAAGAACAAGGGCGTTACCAACGCGAAGATCTGCACGAAAAGCGATGCAAGCAGCACATGGGCAAGCGGTTTGCGGTAACGCCAGATCGAGGGCAGGAACCAGCCGAGGCCAAAAGTGCGTGGGTCGGACCCCTGCCCTCCAAGGCGCCTGCCGATCAGGACGATCTCGCCGCCGATTTCCGGCAGCAGAGTATCGATCGTGAGTTCCTTATCGATGCGCGTGATGGGATCGACGAGGCGGAACCGGCCGCTCGGATTTTTGCCACCGAAGACCTGAAAGGAGCCGTCGGCGACACGCACGATCGCCGGTACCGGAAGGGTCTCGATGCGCTTTGGGGTCAAGCTGCCGACGATGCGCGCCTTGAGGCCGATCGACGCGGCCGCGCGGACGAGATCGCGCTCGTTTGCAAGGCGCCCGGTCAGCGCCAACTGGTTGGCGAGGTGCAGTGGATCGGCCGCGATCCGGTAGAAGGCGGCTATGCCGCAGACCGCCCGGAGGCCGGAGTCGAGCGGCTGTGCCCGCGCGGGGATCATCTCGGGGCTATCCACGCCGGCGCCCTCTCATTGTGTCAGCGACCCCACCCAGCGATTGTTTTCCATGACGAGGCGGCAATCGGCGTTTCCTGCCTTATCGCATCGGGACATTTCCACACCGCGATCGGCGGCCATGCCGGCTCTTCCGTCATACTGAAAATAGGCGTGCCACGTGCCGTCCGACTTGCCGATACCCTGCGGATGACGACCACGGTGAGCCAGCCGCGAAGGGCAAGATCGCGGGCCTGCGGAGCATAGTTTTCGGCGCGTTCGCCTTTCACCTCAGCCCCCGAGTGCCCGGTTCCACCTGTGATCAATGCGACCGGCAGTGGCCCTTTCGTTCCCACTGCCTTCACGACGAGGCTGTCGAGATGATAGAGTTTCCCTCCAATCACCACATGAAGAAATTGGCGGGTTTCGGTGAAATCCGCGTCATCAGCCATGGCGCTTGCACAGAGCAGCCAATCGATCATCGCCACCAGAGCAAAGATGAAGTTCCTTGGCATCATCATGTCTCAAGGTGTTATACGGGCATCGCGACCGACGTATCCGAGGGCGCTATCATCGACCGTCTTCGGATTTCAGGTGAAATGGAACTGGCTTTGATCCCCTTGCAACTGGGCCAAGGTGGTGTTCTTCAAGGTGATCGTGTCGTTGGCATCCGCGGTTATGATGACGTCGCTCCCCGACTGCGACGATGCCGCCAAGAGATGCGCCCAATCCGCGAACACGGCGTGATTAATGTCGATCTGATCAGGGGACGTCCCACCGAAGCCGAACGTACCGACGTTTCCCGAGCCGATGAAACCCGAGATGGTCTCATGCCCAAAATTTGGTTGAAAGACAAACGTATCCGAGTGGCCTGTATATGACCAGGGAGGACTGCTCACAGAAGCCAGTGTTACGGTTTCGTTCTGGTTCATGATAATCGTGTCGCTGGTACCGCCGATCGTCACATTGCTTCCTGCGGCCAGATTGATCGTCTCAGATGTAGCAGTCAGCGAACTGCCAGAACTGTTGAAATTGACCACCGTCCCTGTTCCGCCCGTCACGCTCGCGGCGGCGGTGCCATTAACGTTTACGATATTACCCGTTCCGGTCACCGTCGCCATCTCCTGACCCGAGGTCACGGTCAGGATATTGTTGTTGCCATTGACCGTAGCCGTGTCAGTGGAGTTCGACTCGGTCGTCGTCATGCCTACGCCATTCACGGCAGTGGTCGATGTGGCAAGTGCGCCGGAAGAGGCTGGCGGGGTTGTCGTGATTACCGACGTCGATTGTCCGTCGGCACTGACATTGGTGACGATGGTCTGCTTGAGGGTGCCATTGGTGTTGAAGTTGGTGACGGTCTCGGTGATGGTGCCGTCAATATGGGTGGTTGCCGCGTCTACGTGATCCGTGGTGCCGTTGTTGTCAGTGTCCTCGTTCAGGGTTGTGGTCAATCTGTCTGCACTGATGTTCTCGGTGCCTTTGGCAACCACAGCGCCAGAGGAATTCACATCCTGGATGGTGCCGATCTGCGAGCCGTCGATCTGAGTCTGCCACGTCTCGGTGTGTTCGTAGGTCCCGTTGCCATCGTAGTCCGCCTGGACGATCTTCGAGAGGCCGTCGGCGCTGACGGACGTAATTACCTTTGAAGCTACTGTTTTGTTGCTGGTTGAGATCGCCGAACTCCAGAGCACCTTGCCCGGAAGCGGCGCGACGGCCTTGGCGGCGGCGTCGTTGGTCGCGGTCGTCACCGTCGAGCCATCGATAGCCGTGACCGTCGTCGACGTCTCATCGACGCTGGTGTCGCTGTTCAACGTGACATTGGTCATCTTGGTTTTGCCGTCAGCGCTTACAGTCACCGACGTGGTCTTCAGCAAGACAGGCGTTTTGGAAGATCCCCAGCCCGTGCTGATTTTGGTGCTCGTCTGGTAGTCCTTAACGGTCTCGCTATAGGAGCCATTCGCATTGTATACGCGAGTATCGGAACGGGAACGATCGACCGTACCATCATTGTTGAAGTCCCAGCTTGTATTGGTTGTCAGACCGTCGAAGCTCGTAGTCGAGCTCATCCAGTCCGCCACAGCTCCGGTAGGCAGCAGGTCCCAAATGCTGGTTTGAGAGCTGCCGTCGACCAGTTTCGTGATCGCCTCCGTCTGATCAACAATTCCATCGCCGTTGGCGTCGCGACTGACGCTGGTGATGCGCCCGTCTGCACTTCTCGTTGTGACGGTCTGGTCCTTCAAAACCCAACTGCCATTATAATGGCCGACCATCGTGACGATCGAGCCGTCGGCCAAGGTATAAGAGCCATCGGCTTCGCTCTGGTTGAAGCTTCCTGAACCGGTCGTGTCGCGCTGAATCCACACATTGAGACCATTGGCACTGGTCGTGCTTACCGACTTCGAGAGCAGGGCTCCGTTGCTCCCGGTATTGGTGAACGTCTCGGTGCTCGACCCAGTTGCATTGATGACTTTGACGTCCGTCGAGGTTTCGCTCGGGGTGGAAGAACCGCCAAAGTACCATTGCTTGGTTCTGCTGAGGCCGTCGGCGCTGGTGGTCTGAGCGTACTTGCCCATTTGAGCACCGGCCTGGGCTTCGGCAATCGTTTCCGTCTTGGAGCCATCGGCATTCAGCACGGTTTGATCGGTGCTGGTCTTGCCGAAGGTGCCTGAGCCCGTCAAATCAAATTGCTTGGTAACGGTCAGGCCATCCTTGCTGGTGGAGATAACTTCCTTGTCCTTGGTGGTTGCACTATAGGCGTTCCACCAGCCGTTGTTTTCCCAGACTCGACCAGTCACCGTCAGGGCTGAGTCTGTGATCGTGTCAACTTTGGACCCATCCGCATTCAGAACCGTGACGTCGGTCGTTTGGTTTTCGAAACGGGTGTCGCCATTGGCGTCATATTGCACGGTCTTCGACAACCCATTCGCGCTATCCGTCTCGTAACGACCGTTCGTCCCCCCCCAAATTAGGCCGTAAACATTCTGGTTTACCGTCCCGTCCATGTTGTAAGTTGTGACCGAACCATCGGTGTTGACCTGCTTAAGTACTGTCTGATCTACGGTGCCGTCGCCATTGACATCACGGGCGGTCGTGATCGTCATCCGGCTGGCGCTCGTAGTGGTCGTGGTCTTGTCGTGAAGGCTGCCGTTGGGGTTAAGATCTGATAAGACCTCAGTTATCGATCCGTCGGCATTCAGAGTTTCGACGTCGTTCGTGGTGCGGCTGAAGGTGCCCGCTCCCGTTCCATCCATCTGTGTCGTGATGGACAAGCCGTTGGCGCTCGTCGTGATGACAGTCTTGTCTTTCAGCCCGCCGCTCGCATTGAGATCGGAGATCGTCTCGCTCCGGGAGCCATCGGCGTTGAGCACAATGACATCAGTCTTTGATTGATCGACTACGCCATCGCCGTTGAGGTCGGTCGCAATCGTTGTTGACATGCCGGTGGCACTGACGGTTTTGGTTGACTTCGAAACCAGGATACCAGTCGCGCTATAGGCAGAAGTGACTGTGGTCACCGAACCATCGGCGTTGGTGACGGCTGTGGTAGAAACGTCGTTGACGCCGTTGCCGTCGATATCGGTAGTGACCGTAACCGTCTTCTTATCGCCACTGGAGACTGTGACGGTCTTGCTCAGCAGCGTATTGTTGCCGCTGTAGTCGGAGACCGTTTCGGTCACGGAGCCAGCCGTGCCGTAGGACACCACGACCAAGGCGGTGTCCACGGGCGTGCTGCTGCCATCGAGATAATGAGCCACCGACTTCGTTAGGCCATCGCCACTGCTAGTGGTGACAGTCTTGCTAATCAAGGTGGTGCCGGCGCCATTGTAAGTCGATACCGTTTCGGTCTTCGAACCATCGGCGTTGAACACCGTCACGTCGGCAATGTCGCTGTCCAGCACACCGTCGCCATTGGCATCGTTCAGCATCGTCACCGACAAGCCGTTGCCGCTCGCGGTGACGATGCGCTTGCTGAGCAAGGTACCATTACGGCTAGTGTCGCTGATGGTCTCCGTCTTCGAGCCGTCCGCATTCAGCACCGTTACGTTCGAAACTGTGTCGTCGATCGCTCCGTCGATATTGCGCGAAACCGTGGTTGATAGCCCATTGGCACTGGTCGCAGTCACCATCTGATCGATCTGCACGCCGCTGGCGCTGGTATCCGTTACCGTCTGCGTGGTCGAGCCGTCGACATTGAGCACGCTGACGCGGGTCTGGTCGGCATGGCCGTCGCCATTGCGGTCGATTGTCACCGTGGAGGTCTTGCGGTCGGCACTGTCGGTCGTCACGGTCTTGGAAAGCAGGACGCCCGTGTTGCTGGTCGTCGAGAGCGTCTGCGTGCGGCTGCCGTCGGCGTTGAGCACGATCGCGTCCGTTACCGTCCGGTCGATGATGCCATCGCCATTGAGATCCTCCTGCTTGGTCTGCGTCAGGCCGTTGGCGGTGGTGGCGGTGATGGTCTTGCCGATCGACGTGCCGTTGGCGCTGGTGTCCGTCACCGTCTCGGTGCGAGAGCCATCCGCATTGGCGACGATGACGTCTGTCTCGACGAGATCGTAGGTGCCCTCGCCATTGATGTCGGTCTTGATCGTCGTCGACAGACCGCCGGCGGAAGCTGTTGTCAGCGTGCGATTGATCAGCGTGCCGTTGCTGGCGAAGTTCGACAACGTCGTGGTGGTCGAACCGTCGGCATTGATGACAATGGTCTTGGCCTGGTCGGTCGCGCCGTCACCGTTGGAATCTATGGTGGTGGTGATGCTTTTCTTGTCGCCGCTGGTTGCCGTGACGGTCTTGCTCAGTGGTGTGCCACCCAGCGCATAATCCGAAACCGCCTCTGTCCGCGAGCCGTCCGCTGCGACGGTCACGATGTCTGTGACCTGGTCAACCGGCGAGGTGCCACCGTCAAGGTAACGAGAAACCGTCTTCGTCAGGCCGTCGGCACTGGTGGTAGTGACGGTCTTGGAGATCTGAGTGGTACCGGCGCCGTTGTAGGTCGAGACGGTAGTCGTCACCGAGTTGTCGGAATTGATGACAATTGAAGTCGTCTCGTCAGTGTCGAATGAGCCGGAGCCGGCATGGTCGATGTGGACGGTCTTGCTATGCGAGTCGGCGCTGGTGGTCGTCACCGTCTTGTCGAGCAGAGTCCCATTGTTGCCGGTATCCGTCACGGTCTCAACACGGCTGCCATCGGCATTCACAACCGTGGCATCTGTCGTGATGAAATCGAAGCTGCCTGAGCCGGTGTGATCGGTCTTGGCGGTCTTGGTCTGGCCGTCGGCGCTTGTGGTGACCGCAATCTGGTTAATCGTGGTCCCATTCGCGGCAAGCTGCTTCGTCGTCGTGCTGGTCGAGCCGTCTGCATTGGTGACGAATGTCTCGGACTGGTCCCAAATACCATCGCCGTTCTGGTCAACGAGAGTCGTAATCGTCTTGGTGTCAGCGCTGGTCGTAGTCGCAGTTGCATCCGCTTTGGAGCCGTCAGCGTTAAGATCGGTGATCGTCTCCGTCGAAGAGCCGTCGGCATTGAGGACTATAATGTCGGTCTGGTTCCGATCGAACACGCCGTCGCCGTTGTCGTCGTATCTGGTGGTCTTGTTCTGGCCGTTGGCGCTGACCGTAACCACGTTCTCGAAGGCTTTCGACCCGTCGGTGTTATAGCCCAGAATGTCCTTGGTCACCGAGCCGTCGGCATTCGTAGTCTGGGCCTGATTGATCAGGTAGCCATTGCTGTCGCTTGCCAAGATCGCATCGCCGACCTGACCGGTCGTGCCGTCCGACTTGGTATAAGTTGTCGTGCCGGTTATTGCCGAACCATCATTGAACGTCCGGCCACTCCCAGTCGGCGTGAGATCAATCGAGGTGATGCCAAGCGAGGCCAGCGACACCATCTGGCCATTGACCATGACCTTGAACATGGACCAATCGGCATCACCGGCATCCAGCTTTCCGTCATGGTTGGTATCAAAAACGTCTTTGAGCGCCTGAAGATCGCTTGCCGCAGAGGGATCCCATTGTGTGAAGGCAAGTTGGTTCTTCTGATGTATCTTGCCATCGCCATAGAGATCCAGAACCAGAACTCCGTTGCCTTTGCCCGCCCAAGCCGTGCGGTGTTCATAACCATCGCCGTTCAAATCGAGAAACTGCGTGGATGACGATAATGGATCGATTGACAGGCCGCTGCCAGAGAGGTCGAGAAGGACGGGGTGCCCATTCCAACCATTGTCTCGGTTCCCGGAAACACCGTTGGGATGGCCTGCATGATCGCCCACTGGCGTTGAGATTAGGCCGCCATTTCCGCCCTGGGCGTAGCCGCCGCCTGCACCGTCGCTGCCACCGCCGCGATTGTCCGAAAACCCATGGATCGATGACGTGGTGTACGTGTCAATCTGGACTGGTTTGTCCTGAAGATCCGGAGGCACACCATAGACAGGGTCGAGGGGACTCGGGACCGAATAGGTCCCATCGTTGATTAAACCGCCAGGTGGATGGCCCTGACTGTGATTCGGATCGAAAAGGCCAGTGTCGTCACCGGGTACTGGCGCCTGCGCTCCATCCAATTGCGTGCCGCCTCGCCTTGAACCCCGCGATGGACCAGGCTCCCCGGCGGTGCCGTTGACACCGGAATCATCAGGGTTTTCGCCGCGAGAATCTCCGCTTGGCGCGCCGCCACCAAGCTGTGACGTGCCCCCGAATTCGCTACCACCGCGGCCGGCCGGAGTGTGTTCGCCAGGAGAGTCGAGGCCCGTACCAGCCCCGGTATAATTCGGAAGATGATAGACGGGATCATTTAGGTCGAATCCACCCATCCCGTCTGGCTCAAAGCCCGAAAGCGGGGATGCGGGATCATCACGGTAGGTTGGGTCAGTATTAGCTATAGCCGCTATTGCCACACCAGCTATACTGCCGACGGCGATGGCCGCCAGAAATCCGGCCAACGACGCTGCCGCGGCTGCGGCGACCCCAACTTCGACCGCATCACCAAAGTAAGCAGCAAGAGCTACCCGACTCAAACTGTAGGTAACTTCAGTCACCTTAACGCCTGCATACGCAGCGGCGAATTCCTTCAGTGCGCCTTTCGGCCCTTCCGTAATCGCGCCAAGCATTGCCGAAACGCCGATGCCAATGGGGCCAGTGAATCTTGCGGCCGTCTCGAACGCAGCAGCCGCGGTTTCCAAATTCGGCGCGACCGCCGCCGAGGCCCCTGCCACAGCATCGTCAAATGCCAATGCCGCCGCCATCAGGTGACTAGCTACTTCGTTTCTGGCGTCCTCATTTTCACTCATCTAGCCCCCCGTTTGCCGGCCTGCGGCGTGATCCACGAACAGTAATCGACAATAGAATCGAGAAGAAACCGAGCAACCAGTAGCCTGAAGATATCAAAAAAATCTTCTTTGTTGTATATGCCAAAACCCCATCATAGATAGAAGCTAAATAAATAGACCTTTCAGTCGCAAATCCCATCGATGACACATAAAATAGACACAGTGCAACAATCAGATAGAATGTCGACAGGCCAATAACCTTTGCAGTTAAATTAGTAACACCACTTTCATTATCACTCGGTGCGTAATTTCCGATGTCAGTGACATCTCGGTAGATACGCCAAAGCAGCCAAGATAACCACACTATACTAGCAAGACCGCACGAATTGGCGTAAAACAAGATATCGTCTGGACTTGATCCCAATGGCATCGATGAGACCAAAGGCGTGACCTTGGATGCAGAGATGCTGTAGAGCGCCGGCGGCCAAAAGATGGAAATATACTTAGAGTTAACAATAAAATTGCTAAGTTGCACGACATAGCAGAGGAAATAATAGATAGCAACAGCAATGGCCGTAGACACGACAGGAATAATTGAGGATCTCACGAATACGCGAAACCTGTATATCGTCAGATATCGGTGCTTCCTGTCCTCTGCAGCGTCAGGGAGCCTGGATACCTTAAGGAACTTGAAAGCCCTCTCATATTCTTCGAGAGGAACCGACTTTGGGTCCCTTTTAAGGATCTCATCCAAAGTCAGCATGCAACTCTCTTTGTAGACGACGGACTCATCTTTGGTGGCATCCTCTTTCTGCCAATCCCGAGACGGCGAATGCACTCGCAGCGCTTAGTCTTCATGAATAGATAGATCAAAAGCTTCGTCGTCAATTAGCCAGAGTGAATCCAAGCTGTCGTGACTCAGTGACATCCGTCTACGCAGTCCGTATCCTATGCGCGACTAGGAACACGTCTCAACTGTTCCTCGATAAGCGCCTCTTTGGAACAAAATCAACTTTGCCGTCTTATATCAACCGGGTCTTTCGACTCGCTTTTCACGCAACCGAGACGGCATCACCCTCCCCATATTTTTGTGAACTTGTCACAACGCCCAGTAGAAATATCGATACATACCTTCATACTTCCCGTCCAGCCGAGAGAGCTTGAATCGGCACTTCACATTGTTGTGATGCGGTCAGGTGACGAGTTCAACCGAGCATAGCGCACGTCAGCCACCATTTTTAAGCCGATGCGGACTACCGCCGCAGGTTGAGGAAGTGAGCAGATTTTTCGGCAACCAGATACGGCGGTCGCACAAGGTCGCAAACTTCCAACCCGCGGCATCTGCCGAGGCTCCAGTCGATGCGCGTCGGCCACGAGCGAGCCCTTTGAGGTACTATCCGATGCACCTAGCGAATAGTAGCTGCTAAGGTACCAACTAGAAGCCAGTCCGCCGCCGATCGTTGCAAAGCGGCCAGAGGCCAGGTTGGCGGCACCGGCAAGGCGGCCAGTGACAAAGTCGCTAGGGTTGGCGCTGGATGATGCTGAGCCCACGCTCGGCCGCCATCCTACGGCCGACGTGGGCGATCGCAGTCTGTTCAAAGGGCTGAAGTAGGTCTCGCAACTCCCGGACCCCGCGATCCTAAACCGGTGGCTTAGCCCGTGTCGATTGAGGCTTTGCCCCGCGCCAGTCGAGGTATGCGGCGATCTCCTGCCCGAAGCTTCACGATGCGTGCGGCGTCCGATCTGGTGAGGACAGTTCTCGGTCCAGCCAAGGCGCGCCATCATTTGTAACCTGCCCATCAAGGTCGGGGGGGGGAAAGCGCACGCACTGAAAAATCACTGCCGGGGCTTTGCCGGCGTCGTGTCGTAGGCCGCACCGCGTTCGGCGATGTCTCGGGGATTTTTCCAGTGGTCAGCATGACGCGCTCGACGATGGCAGCGCGCCGCGGCGGTTCCTGACGACGAGTATGCGATCGGATGACGTGTCGGGATCGCCGTTGACGCCCTCGATATGAAATCGGCCAGCTTCGATGTCTGCTCGGCCGCTAAATGCCCTCGGAGCCCTCCACGTTCTCGTGAATCGTTGAGCTCGGCTCTGGCGCGGTTCAGGCTTTGCCGAGACCGACTCCGGCAACGATATGGCCGAGCCGCACTTCCTCGGCTTTACATCGTCGCCTGCCAAGGTTCCTAAAACTATCTCGCGCTGTGGACTTGTGCCCGACCCTCGGAGTCGGTCTGGTGGCTACCGGGACGATGTTCGCACCATGGCCTTCGAAATGCGACGACCGGCCGGGCGACCATTTGAGGCCAATTGACCGCCGACGGTCAGCCTCAAACGACATCGTCGCAAGAAGACTCCGTCGTCCGCGTCATGGCCCCAGCATGTCCAGCTTCGAGCAGTCAGGCCTGAACGGCTCCGACAATGAGTTCTATCTCTCTGATCTCGCGACCGAAGCCCACCTTCGAACAGCTTCAGGCAAGCTGCTTGCTTGTCGAGTCAGGCGACGGCGCTTCAAAAATCCTCCCCGGCTCCAGGCCTTGACCGACCTTACCTGAAGCACGGCACATTGCGTTAGATCGCCAAACCACTCGGGATTCCTCATCGCCGCAATGTGCACCAAGTATTCTAACATTGTTAAATTGCCGCATAACACGTTGAAAACAAACGACCGCCAGAGCGCGCAATGTGCGCTCTTTTATCTTGCCGTCCTAATCGGTTGTGCTTGATGAGAGTTGGCATGCATCGTCGATTCTCCTCAATGCCACGATAATATACGAGTTTGTTCTCTAGGCTACGATCCCGCGGTCTGGCGTCGAGTTCCGATGCGACGAGCAGTCCTCCGCGCTCTGGGACGGGATGTTTGGGCTGCAGCGTTGCAGCGCTCGAGCCGTCGCGGCGCACTTTTCCATCGCACTGACGGAGCAGCGTCACAGGCAATCGAGCGCGGTCCGGCCGTCTTCCGATCGGCGCGGCCGCAGGCAAGATAACGTGCGTTCCGTCGTTGTTGGTCTGCATCGGTTCTCATCCCGCCGTGGCGGATTCCAATGTGTCAGATGGCGCGAGTCAGCGTGCCGCCGCCTGCGTTTCAAGTTCCGTCCCGCCGCTCATCGATGCGCTCCCAGCAGACCCGGTCCTTGGTGTGGCAGCGTTGCGCGGCCTCGGTTTCGGTCGCCGTCACATCGCCGACATAGAACGTGCCGTCGTTCCACATGGCGTGCATGATCACCGCCAGTTTGCGCGCGACCGCGACACAGGCTTTGCGATGACAAGAGCCCTTGGCGAGTTGCTGGCCCCAACTCTTGACCTTGTCCCGGCCGCGAAAGCGCGTCATCAGAGCCGACTGCCTCGTACAGCGCGCGCCGCACATCGGCGTCGCCAGCCTTGGAGATGCTTCCCTGAACGTCGATCGACGTGCCCGATTGCCAGCGCCGCGACGTCAGCCCGAAGTAGGCCGCGACGTCGCGCGAGCGGCGAAAGCGCGACGGATCGTCGATTGCCGTCATAAACGAGAGCGCCGTCACTGGACCGACGCCGGGGATCGCATGGAGCGCCGGCAGAGCTCGCTCTCGCGACGATCTTCACGACCAGGTCGTGCAGCCGACAGTACTCTCGCCACAGCGCGGCGCGTGCTGACAGCATGGCGTCCATCAGCTCGGCCGACAGCGGATCGTCTGTAACAGCCGTGCGTACCGCCTGGTCGAAACCGCCGCGCGATGTGCCGCCAAGCTTGATGCCGAACGCTTTCAGCGAGTGGCGGATGGCGTTTTCGAGATCGAGGAACTTGCGCGTCAGGTTGCGCCGGTGGGTCCTCAAAAGCCGCATCCGATAGCAGTCCTGCGTCTTGATATGAGCCTGACGGAACCAGCCCGCGCGCGTGATGTGGGCGATGCCGAGCGCGTCGGCAGCGTCCTCTTATTGCGCTGCGCCGACATCGCGGCGCGCACGTGCTGGGTCTCCAGGCAAGTCACTGGAAGTACGCGTTTCAGAAGCTCCGGATGCAGCCATGGCGACAGAGATTCCGCCTAATGGCCGACACGCCGCAGCCGCGCGACGAACGGCCCAACACCACAAACAAGGCATCGGGATCGGTCTCCACCTTGACCGTCAGATGCACCTCACCGTGCTCGTCGACGACGCACACCGCCATCTCGTCCACTGCAACATCCAGTCCGCAAAAGTATTCCATCAGCCGCCTGTGACAGTTGATTTCTTAGCAGTCGGCGCAGCGGGCGGCAGCAGAGAAACGAAGGCTTAGGGAGCTACCCCGAGATCACCTGCCAATCGAAAATCCTTACTTGAACAATATGGACGGGGGGACCGTCCGCGCAATGGGAAGGGAGTTGTCCCAGCCCTCGCCAGGAGTGAGCCTCGCCGCTGAGGAACTCCTTGATGCAATATCGGCCGCGTCTCTGTAGTGTAGACACCTTACCGTGCCCCGCAGCTTTTCCTGACTCATCGGCGGGCCGTCGAGGTGTTCGGAGCGAAGAATTGCTGAACGGGCCGCACCCGCCCATCCTATCAAATAGGTTGCTGAGCTACTCGCTTCGACAAACAATTAGCGGGCAGATTTGGAAGCTTCATAAGGCATGGTTTGGCAGATATGGCTCGTTAGTTTGATGGAGGTGGCTTTCGGTTCCGCAAGGCGGCACAATGCCGAGAACGGAACGACGGCGCCTCGACTTTGTGTACAGCTCATTAACGACAAACCGCTTTTGTTTCCCGGTAGGAATGATGACAGAAAACGAAGACGTGAAAATCCTTTGGCGGAGTGCATTGCACGCCTGGGCATCAGACGACTCACTGTTTGATGAGCGTTTTCTGAGTGAATACGGCGATCGCGAGTGGGGTGTAATAGAGGCATCCGAACGTGCCGCTGCGCACTCCCTCCATGTAGAGCTCATTTCTAGGGTTACTACACAACCTTTGGGCTACAACGAGGGTAGCGAGGAGAGCGCCCTTAAGAGTGTATACAGCCTCTTCGAAGTAGCCCGAGAGCTTACCAAAGGTGCAGCAAACGCGCATACGTTTGAGACGGTTGTTTGGCATGTTCTAAACTCGTTCGTACGGCCCTTTACCGCAAAATGGCACCTAAAAGCGAAGGCGGGCCAGCTTCGCGCGCTCGACAGCACCGACTTATTTCGCGCCGAGCTAGCGGAGGTACAAAGGCGACTAATATTGCTGGACGGCGTTCTGACCAGGATCGGTGCCGCTCAATGGTACTCGGCAGAAGCGTTCGCTCGGCCTGCTGAAACTGCCATCTTGCAGGAAATGGCCGCAAAGGTTGTGTGGAAGCCTATGGGGGAACCCTCGGCTGTTTCGGCAACCAGGTCTCGTTCGCCAGAGGAGACTGCAAAGCTTGAAGCTCTGAGGTTCGATGAAATGGCTCGAATCAAGCAGCGGCGGCAGTTCTACGCTGTCAAAGACGAAGACTGGGCCTCCGGGATTGCGCTTTCCGGCGGGGGCATCAGAAGCGCAACCTTCGGCATGGGCGTTCTCGTCTCGATGTCGAAAAGAAACCTCCTTAGCCAATTTGACTATTTGTCGACAGTCTCTGGTGGCGGCTACACCGGATCGTTCTTGACGCAGTTGCTTGGGTCGCCCGATAACAGCCCTGACCTTACCCTTAGTTCGACTGACCTTCCCTTCAAGCGAGAGGAAGGGGAATCCTTGCTACTGCAGCGCATTCGCCATGGCGCCAGCTTCCTATCGTCAGGCGCCTGGGAACGGTTCGCCGTCGCAATGGCGCAGGCCCAGGGCATCTTCATAAACATTTTGATGTTGATGCTCGTGATCTCACTTCTGGCAAACCTGCAGATCTTCTTGAGCCACCTCTTGGCGCCAGATCGCACGGCGCTACTGGCTTCGCTGTTTATCGCCGCATTCTTTGTTTGGGCATTGATCCTGCCAATCGCGCGACGAGCTGTCAGAAAACGACTAGATCTCTTGAACAGGCTCAACGCATTGGTATGCGCCTTTCTGCTCGTTCCGCCACTTTGGGCCGTTTTGCAGGCAGCAAGCGGCATGGCAACGGGCATTCGGGAGATGTTGGCACCAGACAGAAGCGCTGTAACAGGGTACGCGCTCGTTTTCTTGACAATCTTTGGTGCAGCCTTCTCCATTGGCAGCGCCCTATTTATCGGTTTTATTCGAATTCGCCCTCTTTTGATGACAGCGCTGACAGCGATTTTCGTCATTCTTTTCGAAGGATTTCTTTTTCAGATTCTGAACGGCTTGGGCAGCCTTACAGCTTTGTGTGTCCTGGCCTCGTTGATTGCGGTGGGCTTCGCTCTGTTCGTGACCCTGAACATCAACGCAACGTCACTGCACCATTACTATCGAACCAAACTCTCGCACGCGTTCCTTCTTGGCGGAAACGCTCAGCCAGCGAGGCCCATTAAACTCAGCGAGTTTTCTTCAGAGCGCGCGATGTTTCCGATCATCAACTGTGCCTTGAACGTTCCGGGCTCAAAAATGCCCGAAATGCGCGGCCGTCATGCGGATTTATTTGCGTTCACCCCGGTGTCTGCCGGGGCAAATTTGATAGGGCATTCCCCTATTTCGGAATGGGAAGGTAAAAACCCGCAACTAGATCTAGCGACGGCGATGGCTCTATCCGGTGCCGCGGTATCCCCTCAAATGGGTCTTAGGACGAGTCGTTATGGCAGTTTTTGGCTGACGCTCCTAAACTTGCGGCTCAATCTATGGCTAAAGAACCCTTCTTCAAAGAGACGCCTTCGCCTCTTTCCCAACCTCTGGAACCTTCAGAAGGAATTATTGGCTTCTGCAGACGAAGAAGGCGCATTTGTTAACATCTCGGACGGCGGCCATATTGAAAATCTTGGAGTGTACGAACTGTTGCGCCGACGGTGTCGTTTCATTGTTGCTGTCGATGGCGAAAACGATGGTAAAATGACATTTCATGCGCTGACCAATTTGCAACGTCTGGCCTATATCGATCATGGTATTTTGATTGACGCCGACCTCGAAGATCTCCGACTTGGTGACAATGGGCTTAGCCGATCCCATTTCCGGTTCTGCCGTATCCGGTATCCTTCGGGCGCCGGCGATCGCGACGAACAAATCGGATATCTTCTCTATCTCAAGCTCTCGCTTACAGGCAACGAAGGCGAGTTCATTCGGCGCTATAAGTTCGATGAGCCGGCCTTTCCTCATCACCCGACCGCAAATCAGTTCTTTACCGAGGTCCAGTTCGAGGCCTATCGCGCCCTGGGTGAACACGTCGGGGACAAGATGTTCTTGTCTGCCATTACCGGCATTACCGACGGCACTCACATGCTTTTAGACGATTGGTTCTATGGTCTAGGGAAAAGCTTCCTTGATCCACTTGGGGATTCCAAATTGGCAAAGTGACTATCATTTGGGCTGGCTTGCGCTCGAACCGAATCCGGGATGTAAAATCGGCTAGGCCCTGCGTTCTTCTCCGCGAGACAAAAAACGGCGGAATTTCAACCGTCTGCGCTAGGTCGCCCTTTACAAAAAGATTGCGGAGCCCAACATACCAACTTGGTTAGACGGGCCGAATGAGAAATGTTGCAAATCAGCGGACTCGCCGCTTAGGGGCCGTTAGCGGTTTGTCCGCTTTTCACCGTTGGCGATCCGCGGCCAGTCGCGATCTAGTTCGCAGGTCGCCAGAATCGCTCCTCGACGGCGGCTGGTTGATCTGCGGGGACCCTGAAGCGCTCCTCCCTCACCGAAATGCCGAGGTGATCGTGGAACAGCGCGACGTAATCGCGTTGATCCTGGAAGTCGGACGGCACCTCGCCTAGCTTGGCGGCTACGTCGAGGGACGCTCCTCCGGTAGAGGTCACTGGGATGACTTTCGCATCCGGCTGAAGTTGCCTGAACATTTCGTATTCCGCGATGATTCCGCCCATGCCGCCGATGAAGACCGCCGCCCTGAACTCGTGCTCTTGGAACATGCGTTGCCGCATGAGCCTCAAACTCGCCTCACGATCATTATCAAGCCTCTCTGTGAAGACGACATTCCGGAAACGCTTGTTGTCTTCGGGGAACTCGTCTTTGAAGAACTCGGACTGATAAAGCGTCACCCATTCCGCGTAGTCGATGCTCATGCCCTCGGACATGACGACGATCATCGGAGTGATGGCCGGATGGCCACCCCAGATAAGGCGTCTGCGCCCCAGCGCCACGTATGCGAGCGCGGACACCGCGGCGGTTATGGCAACGGTGTCTGCTGTCGCCGCGAATTCCGGACCACGCCGCGGATCGGGAACCCCCGCCGATAAGAAGATCGCTTCAGCCATTAGTCGTCCATACCTGCCAGGGCCCATCCTGCCTCTGACACTCGGATAGTCTTCACTGCCTTTATTTGCTCGTCGAGCCACGCGAGATGGGCGATCCAACTATCGCGAATTCCAATGTGATCGTAAACAAGTATGGGCACCTCGCCCTGCTCGGCCTTCTTTGCTTTTGTGGCGACGTCGTTCAATGTCTCGGCTGATGGGATACCGACGATCGGATAAGCCCAGATAAGGCGCTCGTTCAGCAGCCGCACGGCAATTGCCCGGTGGGCGCCCACGGCCTCGACCGCGGCGCCGATTTTCTCGACGTCCGCCCTGAGCTTTCCTGTGATCGACATGTACCGCGCGGCGATACTCATGCTCCGGAGCCGCTCGACGCGGAGTACGATCGAATCTGCCGTTGTATCGGCGATCGGGCCGTCAGGACCGAGGAGTTCTTCAGGATCGAGATATACGGTCTCAGCCATATCCATTAGACGACTCGGCGTATGCTCCGGCCAGATTACGCGAATGACTTGGATCTCTTTCGCCCGGGCACGGCCAATCTCCTGCCGCGTCCATCGGCTCGCGAAGTAGCTGGGAGTATCAAGCATTACGACAACGTCGGAGTCGACCAGCCGATGCCACAGGACATCCTGGAAGGGCTCGCCGGGACGAATGTCATGCGTGTCGAGGAAAACGTCGAATCCCCGAGAGTTAAGGAGGTCATGAAGCTGCAACGCTGCCGCCCGTGACTCCGTTCGTCTGTAGCTAACGAAAACCCGGCGTTGCGCGCGCAGAAGGCCGACGCATTCCAAGGCAGCTCCCGAAAGCTCTGTCAAATCCGGATCGTCGGACCGGCGTCTCAATCCGTTCGCGAATTGCAGCGAGGGCGGGATCGCGGCGCCAAAATCACCCAAGTGATCAACCGTCGGGATGATTGGCAAGCTTGCGTCTTTGAGTTCGTTTGCGACTTCGACATCAACTTCCTTGTCGCCACCGAAATAAACGGCCGCAAAGGCGTTTCGAGGATCTCGCGCCCGAGCGGACTGGCCGTCATGAATCACAACGTCGGTACCGACCGACAAACCAAAATCGGCGATCATCTCTCCGATCGTCGCCGCAAGCGCGATGCGCTCTTTTTCTGTCGGCGATCCAAGTACCGCTAGTTCGTAAAAACTCATCGACCTGCGAGCCCCGCGGCGGTTTCAATCCATCCGCCTATGTTCTTATGTCCGTGCTGCTGCGCATAGTCATACGCCATGCAGCGACTGGATATCTGGACGACGGCGTCAGTTTTGGGACCAACGAACCACAAGTCACTCTCTGGGATGGCTCTCGTGTAGTCAGAATAGGACACCCACTTTGCGCCGTTCCACTCGGCGAGATAGATCGAGCCATAGCTCCGGTAGACACCCATCTGTGCGAGTGGATCGTACCCCCTGGCGGAAGTGTATCCGTTCCTGTCTCTAACACCATGGATGTAGACCGTCAGTAGGCCGTTGCCCTTAATGATGCTGCGGGCGATCTCGTAGCGCACCCAGCGCCTCCGCCAGGTGTTCGTCCCAGTGAGCACGCAAGTCACCGATGTGTTCTCCAGTCCTTTGCGGAGAAAGGCCTTCAGCGTATCGTCATTTTCGCGTTTGGAAGCCTCGAATACGCTTCTGTCGAAAAATCCGACGTCGACATGGTCAGGCTTCGCCACCCATGAGTTTCGAACATTCCACGCGCGCCAGACGTCGGATGAATAATGGAAGGAGAAGAACGTTCTACGCGCCACTGGCCGCTTCCTCGTCAGAGCGTCTGATTGCCAGAGAGGTGGATCCCTTTCCCCGCCGCGTCGAAGCTCCCAATCCCGCCAGTAGAGGCCTCATCGAGATGTCGGTAGAGCTCCAGATATTCATTGCCGTGCGTGACGCCACGGCCGTCGCGTGTGGGAATGACAAGGATGCGATTCAGGCTTTTGACTCCGTCCGCATACCCTATCTCCCAAGGACACCAACGGCTGCCCATAGAATTCTGGGTCGCGAGGAAGAAGAACATCTCGAGGTCGCGGATCTTCGCCTGGATCTTTTCCGCTGTCCGACGATCCGGCTGCTCCGGCATCGACCCGTCTTCCCAGTCGATGTAGACTTCCCATCCATTTCTGTGGAGGTAACCTTGCAATCCCTTGGCGAGTTCGGCGTCAAGGTGGCTGTGACACAAAAACGCCGTACGTTTGTTCTGCGCCCGCCCTTCGCTTGCTGATTTCCTTACCGTCGAGTAGCTCGCCGAGGCACGAATGTCGCTTTGGTAAATGGCCATGTAATCCCCTCGCTTGAGCAAGGATTCTTGCCTGATTCGGAAGCCTCAGGCGAGTTCCCTGCCTCGATCTTAAAGCGAAATTCTCATCTGCGACCCCAAAAGTGAATCAAGCCAAACAGTCAGAAGCACAGTGTTATTCAATGCGGAACCAGGTTTGAATTCATGAAAATGTTTTGGCTAAATATCTCCACGCCTCTTTTTCGGATCTGACACAATCTACTCTATTGCAATTTGCATCGAATAGGACGATTGATCAAAAATCGGCTTGGCTGAGAGCAGTTCAACAGCCTGTTACGGAAGGGCTATAATTCCAGGCCGCGAACGTATGCTTCGAGACAAGCTAGCCGACTGTTAAAAGTGCGGGATTGGGCCATTGCTGCCTGGCAGCCTTGGGGCCGAAACCGGGCTGTCGGTTGTTGGCGGCAGTCACGCAGATAGCTGCCGTTCTGCAGCCGACCCATTTTAGCCGTTCGGCTCCCAAGTCCGAAGTCCTTGCGGCCACTCGTGGTGAGCAGGCGTGACACGCTGCGTTCATTCTGCATGTATCCCAATTCTTCGCTTGTGCTCGCTCTGGGAACCAAGCTTCACGTGAGAAACCGCTTCTTAAACGCACCTCGCACATGGTGTGCGCCACGTGGAAACCAAGCGCTGGCAGAAGTGGGCGTCGTGCAATACACCTTCCGCTTGGACAGTCCCAGAGCGATCTTCTTCCGGCTAGAAGGCATAACCCAAACACCCAGGTGTTACCCGTTCCAGCAACCGGAGCAGCTGCAGCGATCGAGTAAATTGAGGCGACTACCCACCGCATTTGGCGAACGAAATCTCATTCGCCAGCCTTTTCCGTCGCAGCCTGCTACCTAAGCCCTCAGACGAATAGCTTCTTCTACCCAGGATTCAATGTTGTTTTTGATCGTATCGTACACACCCTTACTGTCTATCCCGCCAGGATCGTAGGTTTTGGCCCAATTGGTCAAGGGCTTTTCGTCGGCACCAACGGTAAATGTGCTGAATGGATTGGCGCCTTTTGCACTTGCATTGCCATTTCTATCCAGCAGACGATGAACGTGGATGCCCACCAGCGCCTTGCCATTATCGAACGCATACTTAATTTCGTGCCTTACCCACTTCCGCGACGCTGTGTTGGCGCCGATGAGGACAATGACGGTGCTCCGACCGACCATGTTCCCGGCTATCCAATCCGCCACGGCCTTGTCGCCCTTGCGCTTGATTTCCTCAAACTCATTGGCAGACACCAGCGCCTGTCCCTCGATTGCGCCGATGTTCTTGACGGTGCTAACCCGCCAATTGTCTTCGTCGTAGTAGAAACTGTAGAAGCATTTCCTTGCCATGAATTCACCTCGCAAATCAAAGGAGTAAGTTCACCCGAAATCTGCCGTTACCACAACCGAAATCATTTCGTCCGGAACATTTTAACCGATGGTCGTTATTGCACGTTGCGATGGCTCCGGCGCGCGCTCCGGCTGATCAAAGGCCGGCCTTCAAGGCCTGATAGGCAAATCCCGACAGGCTGGGAGCCATGGCTGGCGGACCGGGTCACAAGTCAATTGGCAAGTCCCTGGAGCGAAGTCCGTTGCCCTTGGATGGCTTACACGCGCGGATGTCCAAAAGCCTCTTTGGCGAGTTGTCTGCTTGCTCATGGCTTCAGTCGGCTGATAAGTTGAGTTGCCCGAAGGTGCTATATAGGGAGCGCGCTGACTTGGCTTACGAGTGGGACGTCTTCATCAGCTATCCCCGCCACGGTCAGGTTGGAACATGGGTTAGCAATCACTTCGCTCCTGTACTGCGGGAATGCTTAGACTCAGTGCTCCCTCAGCAACCACGGGTGTTCATCGACAACGGAATTGAGACCGGCGTTATCTGGTCCGACGTGCTAAAGCAGGCCTTGCTCCGCAGCCGTCTTCTGGTTGCCATCTGGACCCCGCCGTTTTTCCGTTCACACTGGTGCATGTCCGAGTGGGAAAGCATGCTTGCGCGCGAGGCCTTTCTAGCCGGCGGGCGGCCACCGCGCGGACTTGTCTACCCCGTGGTCTACTCCGATGGGAATCACTTCGCGCAGAAGGCAAAGCAGACCCAGTTCAGGCGCGACCTGACAGCGTTCACCTACCCCTATCCCGGCTTTAGAGACTCGGCCGCCTACCTCGCTTTTCACGACGCGATGATGGCCATTGCGGCGGATATCGAGACGCATCTCCAGACGGTCCCGCCTTGGCAGGCGGATTGGCCAATCGTGGACCCCCCGGTTGAGGCACCACCCCCCGTTGCGTTACTGGAGCTTTGACGTTGGCTGGTAGCGTCGTAACGTTCTACTCATATAAGGGCGGCGTCGGCAGATCTTTTGCCCTCGCTAATGTCGGCGTGCTGCTGTCCCGATGGGGCTTCCGGGTTCTCTGTATTGACTTCGACCTTGAGGCACCAGGCCTGTCGCACTTCTTCGGCTCTGTGGCACAGGACGACCAGACGCGCGACTGGCTTGGCGAGGGGCCCGGGCTGGTTGAGCTCGTTGCCCGCTATAGAAGAGAACCCGGGGCACCGCTTGCTTGGCGTGACCACATCCACCGCTTAAGCTCCCCTTCGCTTGCGGGAATCTCGCTGATGAAAGCGGGCCAAGCCGATCGGACATATTCCCAGCGCCTGCGCCGTCTGAATTGGAAGAGCCTCTACCGCTCGGGTCTCGGAAGCGCGTTGGAGCGAATGTTCGGCGAGTTGCGGGATGAGTTCGACTACGTCCTGATCGACGCCCGCACGGGCGTCACAGACTTTTCTGGCATTATCGCTGCGCAACTCCCCGACGTGCTCGCATTTTTGTTCACCGCAAATCAGCAGAGCCTCGAGGGCTCGATCGACGTCGCACGGCGTGCGGCCAAAGCCCGCAACGGTCTCGCCCTGGACCGTTCGCGGCTCCTGCTCCTTCCGATACCTGCGCGCTTCGAAACCCAGTTCGAGCATCGGATTTCGATGGCGTGGCGGGACCGGTTTGCCACCGAGCTTGCTGAGTTCTATCGGGGTTGGGCCGGGCCCACGGACTCGACCGCTCGGCTTATCCAAGCCACCACCATCCCTTATGTGCCCTATTGGACCTTCGGGGAACGGCTGTCCGTCGTCGAGGACGAGACCGCGGACCCCCTCGGCATCAACTACAGCCTTGAGACCCTTGCCGCGTTGCTCGCTCACAGGCTGGGCCAGACGAGCCTTATGCTGGAGAGCCGCGATGATTACGTGGCCGCCGCGAGGCGCATCGCTGCCGGCAGTAGGCGTTCTAGGTCAGACGTGTTCCTGAGCTACGACCATGTTAACACGTTCGCGGCCGAAGAAATGCGGGAGGCGCTTTCGAAGCGGGGGCTTTCGGTCTTCATGGACCGTTATGAGCTTCAAGCCGGAGAGCCGTCTGAGACGGCGCTGCGATCCGCGATTGAGGCGTCGGACCACATGCTAGTATTAGTCGGGGACGGCACGCGCGAGCGTCGTTGGCAGGAATTCGAGATTCGCGCTTTCCAACGGCAAGCCGCGACCGACGGGCACTCTAGATTCATCGTGCCGGTCTTGCTGGATGGCACGCCCACCTCGGCAATACCAGACCTTCTGCGTCACATGCAGTATGTCACCGTTAGCCTCGACTTCGATTCCGCTGCGAGACAAATCGTAAAGATGCTTAGGCCAGCACAACTGGTGCCTGGGCCCCGTCCCGGGCGGAAGTGCTACATCAGCTTCGACGCCGCGCATGACATGTGGCGGGTTCAGCAAATCCGGAACATGGGTCGAATCGAAACGCAGCCGATACTGGATCGGGAGGCATGGGACAAGGTTCTCAGGCGTGGCGACAAGGCCATCACTGCCTGGGTTGACGACAACATGCGTGGGAAAGAGTGTCTGATCGTGTTGGTCGGTGCCCAGACCGCTGACCGAAAGTGGGTGAGGTACGAGATAGAAAGGGCATGGCGCACCGGCCTCGGCATCCTCGCGATCCACGTTCACAATCTCAAGGACCGGAACGGGCGGTCCTCAGAAAAGGGGGCGAGCCCCTTCGATGCGCTTTCGATCGAAGGCACTGCCATGGACGCCCAGACCTACGACCCCCCGTTTAGCGACGGCGTCACCGTTTATGAATACATCCGGGATAATCTCAGCCACTGGATATCTCATGCCGTGGGCGCGCGGCGACACCGAAGTTGATGCGCAAGGACGCAGCGTTGAGAACGGGGCCAGTTCCACTTTCCTTTCCCATCACAGCAAGAAATAGGAAGTGGTTGCGAACGGGATCCGGGCGATTGAGAGCAAAGATCTTTTCGATAAGATCGATTCCGAAATTCCTCATGAGAGTGATGTGACGGCTGACGCACCGGACCCAGCTCAAGCGACCGGCACACCCGAACCTGTTACTCGCGACAGGCTCACCAAACGTATAGAGCCGCGGGATCACGCCAAGGCCGGGGGTAGTCGGAGCGGTAACTCAGCCATCCTGAATGCAGACTCGCCCTTAAACGCAAAAACCGCCCCGGTTAGACCGGGACGGTTATTGATTTATGATAGAATTGGTTGCGGGGAC
>NZ_JAIUHT010000013.1:0-197248 GCF_020165255.1 Mesorhizobium sp. CA12 | reverse complement strand
GTCGTTGGGGACGGGGAGGGTGGGGACTCGACCGGGCTTTCTTCCTGGGCGCGCCGCCGCGTCACGGCGACGTACCCGATCGCTTTGGCGCTTTAGCGGACGCTGGCGACCGCGTCGTCGCGGCCGTCGTTGATCGTCACCCAAACGCCCGAATTCTCCGTCGATTGACGCTTGAGGTAAGTGTAGACCGTGGCGTTCCAGGCGAGCACTTTCGGCTCGAGATTGTCGAGGATGAATTCGCCGAGGCTCGTGCGCACCGTCAGCACCGCATGGCCGTCGCCGTTCGGCTGGCGCACCACCGTCATCAGCAGATTGCCGGCTGGCACGCCCACGGCCATCAGCTCACGGCGCTTCTCCAGCGCGTAATCCTCGCAGTCGCCATAACCTTTGTCGGGATAGGCCCAGTATTCCTCGACACCGTAGATCTCCATGTCGGTGCGCGGCTTGACGCGGGTGTTGACCGTATTGTTGACGTTGACAATCGTCGCCCACAGCTTGCGCGTCAGCTCGACCGGCGAACCCTTCGGCGTCCGTTCATTGCATTCGACGGGAATGCGCTGGCAGAAATCGTAGTGACCGACCGGCTGGGTGGTGCGGCCACCCGTATGCATGAAAGCCGGTCCTGCGCTTGCCGTACCCCAGGCGGAAAGCTGCATCGCCATTGCCAAGAGCAACAGCTTGCCCCTCGTCATTTTCATTGTTGTAGTCTCCCCGTTTGCGGAGACTGTGCCACGTTGGGATTTATTTGACGCAAAAACCCGAAGTAGACATTGAGTAAAACGCCAGTAGAATAAACATAAAATTTGAACTACCGCGATTTCGGATTATTCAGATTTCGCCGGCTCGCGTGAGATCTAGATAGCGCTGGCGATCCGCGTCCGACCCGCCAAAATCAGGCAACAAAAAACCGGCCGCTACCGGCCGGCTCGCTTCGCGCTTGCGGTGCGGGTTTGCGTCAGGACCGCGGCGCGTTGAATTCCTGATCCAGAGTTTCCGGCCGCTGGATGACGGCGAATTCTATGGCGACGCCGTCCTCGAAATGGCGCACGATCTGGCCGCGCATCGTGCCTAACGTGACCTGGACGCCGATTGCCGGCTTGACATCGATCTCGATGGCAGCACCGGAGAGCGACAGGTCGATGATGCGGCACTGATACTGGCGCCCATCCGTGAGCTGGAGGACGCTCATCGGATTGCGCGGCGCCACGCGCTCGTGGCGGCGGTCCTCGGGCAGGTCGAGTTCATGCTTGTTGGCAAGCCAGGTGAGCTGCGCGGCAAGCTTGTCCTTCTTGCGCTCCGAGGCGATGACGGTCATGGCGAACCCGTCCTGCGACGTACGCGTCACGATGCCTTCGACACGACCGATATGGTCGATATAGGCGATAACCTTCTCGCCCGGCATGCCGATCCGGTCCGTGCGCAACGCAACGTTGCCGGGCGACATATCGATCACCTGGCAAGGATGCTCGGTGCGGTCTTCCAGCATGAAACGTCCGTAGATTTTGACGCGGACACGCTGGAAGTTGCGCCGCTCAGCTCGTGACGGCGCATATTCTACCGCCGCTGACCTCATGACTGCCTACACCCGGTTGGCATTCCGCGCGACGATGCGAGGAATTTCGCCCGAAAAGCTACAGCAAAGCAGGTTAACAAACGGGAAAAGTCGGCCGCAAAAGCCTGGGCCTGGAACACGCGCAGCGCTGAAAAATCTAGCGAGAGCGGCGGGAAACCTCACACGGCGGGGCTCACTCGTGACGCCCGCCGTCGAGGACGACGAGATGGCGGATGCGACGCACGCGGCCGAGCGCCGAAATGGTCTCCGGAGCATCGAATTCGGTCGGAACGAGCGAGGGGACGTCGATGGCCGGACGGTTCTTCAGGAACATCGGCTCCTTCTCGGGGTCTATCACCCGAATCGAATCGATGAGCGCGTCGGCGAGCGGGTCGGCACCAAGCCAGAACGGCTTGTCGGCGGTGCTGATGATGCCCAGGCAGCGCGGGTTCTCGGCGCCGCCGTCCAACGGCAGCGCCAAGAGCTCGAATTTGTTGGAGCGGCCGTTCCGGCTGAATCCCTCATAGGTCATGAGCAGAACCGACTTCTGATCGAAAACGCCCTGCATGAGCCGCGACACCAACCGTTGATCCTTCTCGCGCCAGAGCGAAGGGAAGGAGAAGCCCTTGAGCTCCCGGCCATAATAGGCGCAGAGCCTCGTGCCGGCCAGCCGGAACACCGCCTCGCCGCGCGTATCGCGCTCGAGGATGAAGGTGTCGGCCAGAAGCGACTTGATGTCCGCCGGCTCCACCTCCGATCGCTTCGGGGCAAGGCGGCCATCACGCAGCTGGTTCCAATATTGGAACAGCGCGATCGATCCTTTTTCGTTCATGTCCATCCTGCTCCGCACAACCTGTCTTTTGATGTCCCATCGGCGAACAGACAGGGCGCCCTCCGATGACCTTCATGCGGTGCGGAGCAGGATGCGTGCCAGTATCGTTAACGTTTGTTCACGCCTCGGGGTCGTTAAGGTTAACAAACGGTTTACATTGTGTGCCGCCGAGGCCTGTGGCACATCAAAACCACTCCAAAACGGTCGTTTCAGCAGCGATCGGCAGCACTTCAGTCACGAGTTTATGGGGAGCAGGGGGCTCGACCGGCCGTTCAGGGGGGACACCTGAACGGCCTTCTTTTTGATTCGGCCCTTGCTCTGATTCGCCTTTTTCTGCGCGGGCGCTGTGGCGATTAGCCGTTTGTGATTCCAAAGCGCGTGATCTACATGCTCGTCGAAAACGCCGAGTCCCGAACCTGCAAGGGTGCATGAGCGAGCCCGTAAACCCCACCGAAAACAAACCGTTGCCGGACGAGGCGCTCGAGCCGCGGCGGCGCGAACCTGTATTCAACCTGCCGCCGGTGGTGCTTGCCGTGATCGGCATTTGCGCGGTCGTCTATCTGCTGCAGCAATATGTGCTGAACGAAACGCAGCAAATGACGCTGCTCTATGACGGCGCCTTCATTCCGGTGCTGTACACCGGCCAATACGGCTTCGACTGGTTCTTGTTCACGCGCCCGTTCACCTATGCGTTCATGCATGGGGGCGTCGCCCATATCGCCATCAACATGATCTGGCTTGCAGCCTTCGGCTCGCCGCTCGCCAATCGTCTTGGCGCGCTACGTTTCGCAATGTTCTACGCTGTGACCGGACTGGCCTCGGTCGCTCTGTTCTGGGCACTGCATCCCTATGGCGAGATGCCGCTCGTCGGCGCATCGGGCGCGATCTCCGGGATGATGGGCGCGGCCGCGCGCTACGGCTTCCGCGTCGACCGTTCGTCGGGCCGGGGTGCCTTCGCCGGCGAGCCGCTGCCGGTCGCATCGGTGTTGCGTTCGCGCGGCGTCATGACCTTTCTTGGCGTTTGGATGGTGATCAATCTGGCCACGGGCCTGCTCGGCTTCGCGCCGGGCATCGACGGCCAGATCGCCTGGGAAGCCCATATTGGCGGCTTCGTCGCCGGCTTTTTCGGACTGCGTTTCTTCGACCGTCCACTGGCTGCCGCGTAGAGCATGATCCCGAGAAATGGGAACCGGTTTTCGGAGAAGATCATGCTCCAACAAGAGATAGGTGAGGATGGCGATTCAACGATACGCCTTCCTGATCTAGTCCTTAGGCGCACTTGAAATGCAACCAATCACGGCGCACGATGTTGCCCAAGCACCCAGTGTCTTCCTAAGGGCGCCGGGGGCGTCAAAGGCAGTGGAGGACGCCATGACGGTTAAGGCAATTCTTGAAAGCAAGGGCCATGACGTGTTCACGCTCGGCCCCAATGAAAAACTCAGCGAGGCCATTCGCATGCTGGCCGAGCACAGGATCGGCGCGCTCGTCATCACCAATGGCGATCGCAAGATCGTCGGCATTCTCTCGGAACGCGATATCGTCAGGGTCGTGGCCAAGGAGGGCGCCGCCGCGCTCGACATCGCCGTGCGCTCGGCGATGACGCCGAAGGTCAAGATCTGCAACGAAAACCACACCGTCAACGAGGTGATGGAGATCATGACGCGAGGCCGCTTCCGCCATCTGCCGGTGGAGAAAAACGGGCTGCTCGACGGCATCGTCTCCATCGGCGACGTGGTCAAGCGCCGCATCGAGGATGTCGAGCGCGAAGCCGAAGAGATCAGGGCCTATATCGCCACGGCCTGAAGCAAACGGAAGGTGCCGCCGGCGTTTCGTCCGGCGGCATTGGACATTAGCGATTGTCGAGCTCGGCGCGCACGAGCGCGAGCCCACGTCGGGTGATGCGGTAAGGACCGCCGTTCGTCGAGGAAACCGCCTTCTTGCGCCTCAACTTCCGAAAGAGTTCCAGGTCGAAGCCCGGATAGCGCCAGCCGTCGCGGGTCAGGCACAGGACCGAGGCGATCTTCCTGCTTTCGTTCTTTTCGATTTCGATGCGCCCGCCCTGCGCGAGCAGGTGCAGGATGCGCTGTTCCCCACAGCGCCGCGCGTCCACCGGGACTGAGCGTAAGTGGACATCCACTCTCCATTGGGAGTGGATGCTTTTAGGCGAAATTGGCGGAAAAGGCCAGTACGCGGCTTTGCGCTTGTCTCGCCGGGCGGTTTGCACTAGCGAAGTTGCGCAGCGAAATGTGCATTAATGCAATTCCGAGAATTCTAAGTCCGTAGGCCGCCATGAGCATCATCGACACCCGCACCCCCGACGCAAAACGCCTGATCCCCGGCGCCACCGGCGACTGGGAGATCATCATCGGGCTCGAAGTGCATGCGCAAGTGATCTCGGAGGCAAAACTCTTTTCCGGCGCCTCGACGTCGTTCGGCGGGGCGCCCAATGCCAATGTAAGCCTTGTCGATGCGGCGATGCCGGGCATGCTGCCGGTCATCAACGAGGAATGCGTCAAGCAGGCGATCCGCACAGGGCTCGGCCTGAAGGCCGCGATCAATCATAAATCGGTCTTCGACCGGAAGAACTATTTCTATCCGGACCTGCCGCAGGGCTACCAGATCTCGCAGTTCAAGCAGCCGATCGTCGGCGAGGGCAAGGTGATCGTCTCCGTCGGGCCCGACCGCCAGGGCGAGTTCGAGGATATCGAGGTGGGCATCGAGCGCCTGCATCTGGAACAGGATGCCGGCAAGTCGATGCATGACCAGCATGCGACCATGTCCTATGTCGACCTCAACCGTTCCGGCGTGGCGCTGATGGAGATCGTCTCCAAGCCCGACATCCGATCGGCCGACGAGGCCAAGGCATATGTGACGAAGCTGCGCACCATCATGCGCTATCTCGGCACATGCGACGGCAACATGGACGAAGGTTCGCTGCGCGCCGACGTCAACGTCTCGGTGCGCCGCCCGGGCGGCGCATTCGGCACACGCTGCGAAATCAAGAACGTCAACTCGATCCGCTTCATCGGCCAGGCGATCGAATCCGAGGCGCGCCGGCAGATCGCCATCCTCGAGGATGGTGGCAAGATCGACCAGGAGACCCGCCTGTTCGACCCGGTCAAGGGCGAGACGCGCTCGTTGCGCTCCAAGGAGGAGGCGCATGACTATCGCTATTTCCCGGATCCCGATCTTCTGCCGCTGGAATTCGACCAGGCCTATGTCGATGCGTTGGCGCAACACCTGCCCGAACTGCCCGACGACAAGAAGGCGCGGCTGATTTCGTCGCTTGGCCTGTCGACCTATGACGCCTCGGTGCTGGTGTCGGAAAAGCCGATTGCCGACTATTTCGAGAAGGTGGCATCCGGCCGCGACGGCAAGCTCGCCGCCAACTGGGTCATCAACGACCTGCTCGGCGCTCTCAACAAAGCCGGCAAAGACATTGAAAATGCTCCGCTTTCGCCAGAGCAGCTAGGCGCCGTCATCGACCTGATCAAGGAAGGCACCATCTCCGGGAAGATCGCCAAGGACCTGTTCGAGATCGTCTGGAACGAAGGCGGCGATCCGCGCCAGCTCGTCGAGAGCCGCGGCATGAAGCAGGTCACCGACACCGGCGCCATCGAGAAGGCCGTCGACGAGGTGATCGCCGCCAACCCCGACAAGGCCGAGCAGGCGCGCGCCAAGCAGACCATGGCCGGCTGGTTCGTCGGCCAGGTGATGAAGGCGACCGGCGGCAAGGCCAACCCGCAGGCGGTCAACGACCTCGTCAAGGCCAAGCTCGGCATCGAGGGCTAGCGATGTTCGTGCGGACGGCCAGCGAACGCGATCTCGCAGCCGTCCGAGCGTTGCTGGTCGAGACTTGGCATGTCACTTACGACGCCGTCTATGGCACCAAGCGGGTAACTGAAATCACGGATGACTGGCATTCGATCGCCTCGCTCAAGGCGCGGCTGGCCCGTCCGAATTCCGAGTTCCTGGTGGCTGACGACGGCAAGCGGCTCGGCGGCATGGCGTTCGCTGCCGCCACCACCGACCCGAAGATCGTCCTTTTGAACCAGCTTTACGTCCATCCGGCCTGCCAACGGCAGGGGATTGGCCAGTCGCTGCTCGATGAAGTTGAAGCCAGCTTTCCGGAGATGCATACGCTGCGCCTCGAGGTCGAAGAAGCAAATGCCGCGGCGATCGCCTTCTACGAGGCGAACGGGTTTCGCGCGACAGGCAGAACCGCCGATTGCGGCGGCAATTCGGGACTGCCCGCCCTCATCATGGAGAAGCGGCTCCGCTAGGTCGGCGGCGAGCCCCCATTCATCGCGCGGTTTTGATTTGATCGCGCCGACCCGCGTGGTCAAGGCTGCGCATCGCCGGTGTCCCGCTCTCCCACTAGCCAGAGGCGACGCCGGCAAATGGGGGATTGCCATGCCGAGCTTGCCTGAACTGATGCCGACCGAGGTGTCGGACGAGACTTTTGGCGGCGTGACCTATCACGTCGCCGGCGAACTTGTGCCGGTGCTGTCGGTCGATGTGACCAACATGCCGGTCTATTTCGAGCACCACATCCTGCTCTGGAAGAACACCGCTATCACCATCGGCCTGAAATCGCTGAAGGGCGCGCTGAAGCGCATGATCGCCGGCATGCAGATATTCGTCACCGAGGCGTCGGGGCCGGGCATCATCGCCTTCAGCCGCGACGGACCGGGCCATATCGTGCCGATCCATCTTCGGCGCGGCGAGGAGATCCAGGTGCGCGAGCACCAGTTCCTCGCCGCGACCGCCAGCGTCGACTACACGTTCGAGCGCGTGCGCGGGCTGGGAACGATGCTGTTTGGCCAGAGCGGCTTCTTCATCGACCGCTTCCGCGGCGAGACAGGCGACGGCATCGTCTGGCTGCACGGTTACGGCAATGTCTTCGAGAAGGTGCTGGCGCCCGGCGAGACCATCGACATCGAGCCGGGCGGCTGGCTGTTCAAGGACGCATCGGTAAAGATGGATACAAGGATCGACCGGCTTTCCAGCGGCTTCTTCGGCGCCGCCATGAATTTCGTCGTCAATCGCTTCACCGGGCCAGGCCGCGTCGGCATCCAGTCGATGTATCTGCATATGCCGTCGGAAGAGTAGGCGGCGCGCCTGGTCGAACGAAAGTCCGATCAGGCGGAGGGAATTTCCACATTGTCGATTAGGCGTGTCGTGCCGAGCCAGGCGGCCGCCAGCAGGCGGCCGTCGCGGTCTTTCCGCCAGGGGCTGAGCGTCGCGGCTTCGCGCGCGGCGACATAGTCGACCTTCTGGAACCCCGCGGAGACGAGGGCCTTCGCTGCGGCATCGGTGGCGCCGGTTTCATCCGCGCCGCCCGCAAGCGCCGCCGCGGTGCGGCGCAGGATCACGTTGAGCTCGCGTGCTATGCCGAGCTCGCCCTCGCCGAGATAGGCATTGCGCGACGACATGGCGAGGCCATGGACGTCGCGCACCGTCGGCGCGCCGACGATCTCGACCGGCAGGTCGAGGTCGCGGCAGAGCTGCCTGACGACGCAAAGCTGCTGGTAGTCCTTCTCGCCGAACACGGCGCAATCGGGCGCCGCCTGCAGGAAGAGTTTTGCTACCACGGTCGCGACGCCGTCGAAGAAACTCGGCCTGAAGTCGGTTTCCAGGCCGCGAGAGGGGCCGCCCACCGAGATCTTCGTGGCGAAGCCGGCGGGGTACATTTCGTTTACGCCCGGCGTGAAGGCGAGATGCGCACCCGCATCCCGCAGCCGGTCGAGATCGTGCGCCAGCTGGCGTGGGTATTTGTCGAGATCCTCCGTCGGCGCGAACTGGGCCGGGTTGACAAAGATCGAGACGACGCAGCGATCGGCCCGTTCGAGCGCGATCCTGACCAGTGAGATATGGCCATCATGCAGCGCACCCATGGTCGGCACCATGGCGACCTTCAGGCCGGCCTGTCGCCAGTTCCTGACCTGTGTCCGAAGCGCGGCGACGCTGTCGACGACGATTGGCGCGTTCATGTGTCGTCCTTGCCGGATGCTGTCGTGAAGACGTGGTCGGGGCCAGGAAAGGCACGGCTGCGCACCTCGGCGGCATAGCGGGCCGCCGCATCCGCGATCATGCTGCGCAAGTCGGCGTATTCCTTGACGAATTTCGGCACGCGGTCGACGGTCATGCCGACCATGTCGTCGATCACCAGGATCTGGCCGTCGCAGTCGGCACTGGCGCCGATGCCGATGGTCGGTATGGAAATGTGACGGGTAAGCTTCGCAGCCACGGCCTCCATCGTGCCCTCGATGACCACCGAGAAGGCACCGGCTTTTTCCACCGCCTCTGCATCGCGCAAGAGCGCTGCGATGTTGTCGTCTGTCCGGCCCTTGATCTTGTAGCCGCCGTCCTTCTCCACCGATTGCGGCTGCAGGCCGATATGACCCATGACCGGTATTCCTTCGGCGACGATCGCCGCGATCTGGGCTGCCATGTCGACGCCGCCCTCAAGCTTCACGGCCTGGCAGCCTGTTTCCCCGACGATGCGCCGCGCCAAAGCGACGGCCTGGGCGGCCGACGTCTCGTAGCTGCCCGCAGGCATGTCGACCACCACGCAGGCCATGGCCGAGCCGCGCATCACAGCCTGGCCGTGCGCGATCATCATCTCCAACGAGGCGCCGAGCGTGGTGGCGTGGCCGTGCAGAACCATGGCGACGCTGTCGCCGACCAGCAGCAGGTCGACATGCGGATCGAGCAGGCGGGCGACCGGATAGGTGTAGGCGGTAAGGCAAACGATCGGCACGCCGCCCTTGCGGCGGCGAATGTCTTCGGCGCTGATCCGGCTGTCGGCGGACGGATCCCGGCTCAATCGTCACCTCCTCAAGGCGTGCCCGGAACGGGCGGGCCGAGCTTTAGAAAGACAGGCGGCGCTTGGCAAGCCGTACTGCCGCCGGCAGGACAACTGCATCGATTAATGCATGTCGCCCAGAAGTGTGGAGCGGTTCTGGGATGACGACATGCATCAAGACAAGAACGCATGGGGCATTTCCATTCGGGGTGTGGCAAAGCCCTTGCCTTCGTTGTGACGTGACGCCATAAGCAGGGGAAAGGCGCAGCCGCTGCCGCCGCGAGGATTTGGATGAAGACTTTCCTGCTGCAGTTTTTCACCTGGTGGAACAGCCAGACGCTCGGCACCCGCTTCCACACCTGGCGCTTCGGCAAGCGGGTCGGCGAGGACGAAGCCGGCAACGTCTATTACGAGGGCGGCATCGATTCGGAAGGCCGCACGCGCCGGTGGGTCATCTATCGCGACTACTCGGAAGCCTCGAAGATCCCGCCGGGCTGGCATGGTTGGATCCACCACCGCGTCGACACCGCTCCCTCCAGCGAGAGCTACAAGGCGCGCGAGTGGCAGAAGGAGCATCGGCCGAACCTGACCGGAACGCCCGGCGCCTATCGTCCGCAGGGTTCCATCCTGACCAACCAGCATCGCCCGCAGGTGACCGGCGACTACGACGCCTGGACGCCGGGGTCGTAATCCCTCGGATTGTAATCCAAGAGGCCGCTTCGGTCCGTTATCGCCACAATTGGCATTTAGCTGCTTGCTGACTGCGCAGCCATGACTAGCCTTGGGCGTTGAGAGAATCACCCGGGCGCAACCACCGGTATTTTGCATGAGCTCTTTCGGCAACATCTCAAAGGCGCTGATCGCGGCGACGTCCGTTCTGCTTGCCTCGACTGCGGTGTTCGCCGCCGCGCAGGCGCCGGCCGCTGCACCTGCGGCCTCCGACCGCATCACCAATCCGGTGGCCGCGTTCGCCGGCATAGACAAGATCACCGGCCGCATCATCACCTTCGACGTCTATATCGACGAGACCGTTCAGTTCGGCGCTTTGCAGGTGACGCCTCGCGTCTGCTATTCGCGGCCGGACACGGAGCAGCCGAAGACCGATTCCTTCGTCGAGGTCGACGAGATCACGCTCGACCGCAAGATCCGCCGCATCTTCACCGGCTGGATGTTTGCCGAAAGCCCTGGCCTCAACGCCGTCGAGCACGCCGTCTATGACGTCTGGCTCAAGGGCTGCAAGCAGAAGTCGGACGTGCCGCCGCCGACCGCGGCCAAGGCCGACACAGGCAAGCCGAAGACCGAAGCCGCCAAGCCCAGGGCTGCGGCGCAGCCGGCGGACGCCGCCTCCGAACCGACTGACGCGGCGCCGGCACCGGACGACACGACCGACACGAACTGATCTCGGAACCTGCCCGTCTTTGAGCCGTTCCAGATCGGCGACAGGCGAGGAGGATTCTGCGATGACCACCAGATCGATCACGGCCAACAAGCAGGAGCTTCTCGATATCGAGAAGGGCTTTTGGACAGGCGATTCCGCTTACTATGAAGCCAATGCCGATGTGGATTGCCTGGTGGCGTTCCCGCAGATGGCGCAGGCGATGACCAATGCCGATCTCGCAAAGACCGCCGCCAAGCCCAACAGATGGCGCGACCTCGACATCAAGTTGAAGGGCATGGTCGAGCCCGGCAGCGACATCGTCATGCTGACTTACGAGGCGCGCGCGACGCGCGAGAACGGCGAATCCTATGCTGCCCTCGTCAGCACCGGCTATGTCCATCGCGCCGACGGCTGGAAGATGATGTTCCATTCGCAAACGCCGATCGAGGCGGCAGCGCGGGCTCAAGGATAGAAGACGGCCTCGCCCTTCAGCGCCTCTGCGAGCAGCTTCTCATACTGGCCGCGCGGCACGTCGACAGCGCCGAAGCGCTTCAAATGCTCGGTCGTGAACTGCGTGTCGAGCAGCGCGAAGCCGCGCGCCCTCAGCCGCTCGACGAGATGGTAGAGACAGGTCTTCGACGCGTCGGTCTCCCTGGCGAACATGCTTTCGCCGAAGAACACGCGTCCGAGCGAGACGCCATAGAGGCCGCCGACCAGCCGTTCCTCGCGCCATGCTTCGACCGAATGGCAGTGGCCCAGGCGATAGAGCTCGACATAGGCTTCGCGGATCGGCGCGTTGATCCAGGTCGAGCGGCGCTCCTCGCGCTTTTCGGCGCAGCCGTCGATCGTCGCCTCGAAATCGAAGTCGTAGCGGATCTCGAACGGATGCTTGCGGATCGTCTTCTTCAGGCTGCGCGGTGTGTGGAATCCGTCCAGCGGAATGATGCCGCGCGTTTCCGGCCGCACCCAGAACACTTCCGGGTCGTTGGCGCTCTCGGCCATCGGGAAGACACCGGAAGCGTAAGCCCGAAGCAGCAGGTCGGTCGGAATGCGATAGCCTGGTGCGTAGGGGCGGGTCATCGCATCCCCGTGCTATTCACCCTTGGCCAGGTATTTTTCCAGCCAGTGGATGTCGTAGTCGCCATTGGCGATGTCGGGATTGCCGACCAGGTCGCGGAACAGCGGCAGCGTCGTCTTGATGCCGTCGACGACGAATTCGTCGAGCGCGCGGCGCAGCCGCATCATGCATTCGACGCGGTTGCGGCCATGCACGATCAGCTTGCCGATCAGGCTGTCGTAATAGGGCGGGATTTTGTAGCCCGAATAGACGCCGGAATCGACACGGATGCCGAGGCCGCCGGGCGTATGGAAATGCGTGATCGTGCCGGGCGAGGGCGTGAAGGTGCGCGGATCCTCGGCGTTGATACGGCACTCGATGGCATGGCCGTTGAACTTGATGTCTTCCTGCTTGACCGACAGCCCGCCGCCCGAGGCGACGCGGATCTGCTCATGCACGAGGTCGATGCCGGTGATCGCTTCGGTCACCGGATGCTCGACCTGAAGACGCGTGTTCATCTCGATGAAATAGAACTCGCCATTCTCGTAGAGGAACTCGATCGTGCCGGCGCCCGAATAGCCGAGATCGGCGATAGCCCTGGCGCAGATGCCGCCGATGCGCGAACGCTCCTCGGCATTGAGCGCGGGGGAATTGGCTTCCTCCCAGACCTTCTGGTGGCGCCGCTGCAGCGAGCAGTCGCGCTCGCCGAAATGCACGCCTCGGCCGGCCCCGTCGCCGAACACCTGCACCTCGATATGGCGCGGCTTCTGCAGATATTTCTCGATATAGACGGCGTCGTCGCCGAAGGCCGCCCCCGCTTCCGACTTGGCCGTCTGCAAGGCGACTTCGAGGTCCGCCTCGGTGTGCGCCACCTTCATCCCGCGGCCGCCGCCGCCGGCGGAGGCCTTGATGATCACCGGATAGCCGATCTCGGCGGCGACGCGCTTGGCTTCCTTCTCTTCGCTGATCGCGCCATCGGATCCAGGCACGACGGGGATGCCGAGACGCTTCGCCGTGCGCTTGGCCTCGATCTTGTCGCCCATGACGCGGATATGGTCGCCTGACGGGCCAATGAAGGTGATGTTGTGGGCCGCTAGGATGTCGGCGAACTTGGCGTTCTCCGACAGGAAGCCGTAGCCCGGATGCACGGCATCTGCGCCGGTGATCTCGCAGGCGGCGACGATCTGGTGGATGTTGAGATAGCTTTCGCGGGACGGCGGTGGGCCGATGCAGACGCTCTCGTCGGCAAGCCGCACATGCATGGCGTCGGAATCCGCGGTCGAGTGGACCACCACCGTCTGGATGCCGAGCTCCTTGCAGGCGCGCAGCACCCGGAGCGCGATTTCGCCGCGATTGGCGATGAGGATTTTCTGGAACATCTCCTGATTGTTCCCGGCTCTACTCAAGAACCACCAGCGGCATTCCGTATTCGACCGGCTGGGCATCCTCGATGAGGATCGCCGTCACCGTGCCGGCACGCGGCGAGGGGATCTGGTTCATCGTCTTCATCGCTTCGATGATGAGCAGCGTCTGGCCTTCCTTGACCTTCTGGCCGACCTCGATGAACGCCTTGGCGTCGGGTGAGGGTGCCAGATAGGCGGTGCCGACCATCGGCGAGGGCACTGCGTTCTTGGACATATCGGCGGCCGCGGCTGCCGTTGCTGGCTGAGCCGCGGCGGTGGCCGGAGCCGCGGCGGGCGCCGGCAGCGCCGCTGCAACCGCATGGACGGCCTGCGCCTGGCGCGAGACGCGCACCTTGAGGTTGCCGAGCTCGACCTCGATCTCGGTCAGATTGGTGTCGTTCAGAATGCCCGCCAGGTCGCGGATCAGCTGCTGGTCAACACCGTTCTTTTTTATCGACATTTTCGAGCCTTCTGTTTGGGGGTCGGTCACAGGCGTGCCGCCAGTGCCTGCAGCGCGAGCGTGTAGCCGAGCGGCCCGAACCCGCAGATCATGCCGACAGCGACCGGCGCGACCATGGAGACGTGGCGGAAGGGCTCCCGCGCGTGGATGTTGGAAAGATGGACTTCCGCGACGGGCAGCGGTGCTGCGGCGCGGATGGCGTCATGGATGGCGATCGATGTGTGGCTGTAGGCGCCTGGGTTGATGACGATGCCTGCCGCCTTCTCGCTGGCTTCCTGGATCCAGTCGACCAGATCGCCCTCATGGTTGGATTGGCGAAAATCGATCTCGAGCCCGAGCGCGGCGCCGGCCGCCTTGCAGTCCTCGGCGACGGCCGCAAGCGTCTTGCCGCCATAAATCCCCGGCTCGCGCTTGCCGAGCGCATTGAGATTGGGACCGTTGAGGACGAAAATCGTTTTCAATATGCCGACCTTGTTCTGCGCCGACCCCAAGCCGGCGCACTGGGCCTCTATAATGGGCATAGCCGCCCGCGAAAAGAGCGCAAGTGCGTTCTTTCGCTGTCCACAGCGGCCGGCTTTTACACCGCGGGCGCGCCTAGAGCGCGCTTTTTGCCTCTTCGATCTTTTCCGCCAGAACCTGCTGGCCGAGCGCTCCGAAGATCACCTCGTTGCCGACGACATAGGACGGCGTGCCGGTGATCGACAGTTTCGTCGCAAGATCATAGGTGCGCGAGAGCGTTTCGGCGATGCGCGGGTCCTTCATCTTCTCGCGCAGCGCTGCCTCGTCGGCGCCGAGCGAAAGCGCCACTTTGATCGCGGTCGCCTCGGTGGCGCGACCCTGGCCGCCGAGCAGCGCGGTGTGGAACTCACGATACTTCTCCGGATGCATCAGGTGGAACGCCATGGAGACGACGCTGGCCTTCTGCGAATCCGGGCTGAGGATCGGGAACTCCTTGAGTACGAAGCGCAGATCCGGATCGGACTTGGTCAGCGCCTGCATGTCCTCGATGGCGCGTTTGCAGAAGCCGCAATTGTAATCGTAGAACTCGACGATCGTGACCTTGCCTTTCGGGTTGCCGACGACGCCGTCGAAGGTCGAGTTGAAGATCTCGTCCTTGGAGTTCTTGATGACGCCGAGCGCCGCGAGCCGCTGCTCTTCCTTCTGCTTGGCCTCGAGCGCGTCCTGCACCTCGAGCAAAACTTCCGGATTCTTCAAGAGATAATCGCGGATGATGCCTTCGACCTCCTTGCGATCGATGTTGGTATCGGCGGAGGCCTTGGTATCGGTGGAAGACGTGACCTGGGCGACTTGCACGCTGTCGGCCCTCGCGGGCTGCGGGTTTCCCGCCATGAAGCCGAAAGCCAGCATGCCGAGCGCCACCGCCAGACCGCCGGCGCTGCCAAGCAGGATTGCCTTGTTCATATCGTCGTTCCTTTTGCCGGTTCCGGTCCGCCTTGGTCGCCGCCAGGGCCCGGGAGGTTCATTTGAGTTTGTTCGATGGCGTGTAGTTTATAATATCCTGCGCACGGACCCAGCGGGGTTCGCCGCGCTTCAATTTCTGTTGAGCGCGCATGGCGAAGATCTTAGCGTTTTTGTAGTCGCCCGCATAATAGTGACCCTCGGCGGTGGCAAGGTCGGCAGCCGGTATGTCGCCGAGCTCGCCATATGCCTGCGCCAGAAAACGATAAGCTTCGGAATTCTCCCTGTCCCGCGCGACCCCGTTGTTGAGCTGCGTGACAGCCTTTTTCAGCGAATCGGGCGTGCCGACCGCCATCAGCGACTGGCCGACCGAAACCAGCAGCAGGCCGGAGCGCGCGGGATCGAGGCTGGCCGCCTTGGCGTAGGCGTCCGCCGCGTCCTTCGGCTTGTTGACCTTCATCAGGATGTCGCCGCGCAGTTCGTGGAAATAGGGGTTCTTCGGTTGTTCCTTGATCAGCGCCGCCGTCTTGGCAAGCGCCGCGCCCGGATTGCCGTAAAGATAGGTCTGCTGCGCGTCGCCGTAACGCGAGGCGAGGCTGGTCGGGTTCTTGCGCATCAGCCGCGCGACGGCTGCCTGGCCCTGCATATAAGCCGCGATCTTGATGCGCATCATGTCGTGCCGCTGCTGCAGTGCCGGCGGGTCGACAGCGTTGACGAAGGGGCTTTGCTTGACGAGGACTTCGAGGTTGGCGATGCGCTCCTGCGGCATCGGATGGCTGATCCGGTAGGGATCGACCTGGGTGCCGGCGAGCGAAAGCGCGCTCTGGAAGCGGGCGAAGGTCTTCAGCATGCCCATGCCGGACTGGCCGGTGGCGTTCAGATAGGTGATCGCCGAACGGTCGGCGGTGATCTCTTCGGTGCGCTGATAGGCCAGGATCGAGCGCTGCGCCATCTCGCCACCGCCGGCGGCCACCCCCATGCCGGCGCCGGCAAGACCGCGGCTGTTGGTGGTGGCGCCGGCCACCATGGCGCCGGCGCCGAGCAGCGTGGCGATGATGGCCATGGTCTTGGCGCGGTCGAGCTGGTCGCGCAATTTCTCCTGGTGGCCGCCGGCGATATGGCCGGCCTCGTGCGCGATAACGCCGATGATCTCGTTCGGCGTTTCGGCGGTCACCAGTGCGCCGGTGTTGATGAACAGCCGCCGCCCGGTGACGAAGGCGTTGAAACTCTGGTCGTTGACCAGAACGATGTCGATGCCGTCATTGGCAAGCCCCGCCGCCTTGAAGATCGGCCGGGCATAATCGCGCACCAGCGCCTCGATCTCGGCGTCGCGCACCACCGGCACGCCCTGCGCGAAGGCGCTGACCGAGCTCGATAAAGCAACGGTGGCGGCCAGCAGAATCGTCGCGAAGCCGCGCGCGGCTCGGCTGAGTGAGGTCGCTTTGCCAATTAACGGTCGGGGTCGGCTCAACATAGGTCCACTGGTAGACGAGCGGGCGAAAGATGAAAAGTCGGCGCCGGCAACTTCCTGCGCGCTTGTGATCCCCACATCAATCGGGCATTTGTGCGGCGCTGTCCCGTAACTAGGGCAGTTAGGGCAAGTCTGCTCTGGCTTGCGTCCAGAATTCGCCCAAATAGAGCAGTTGGAAGAGGTCAGATGGTCGTTTCGCTTTCGCGCCGCGGGGAAGTCGAGCCGTTCCACGCCATGGACATCCTGGCCGAAGCCAACCGGCTGAAGGCCACCGGCGTGCCCGTGGTGTCGATGGCGGTCGGCCAGCCGTCGGATCCCGCGCCGGTCGGGGTCCGCGAGGCGGCGGCCGCGGCTCTGCGGCATGGCCGCATCGGCTACACCGACGCTTTGGGCTTGGCCGATCTGCGCAAGGCGATCGCGGGGCATTACGGCGAGCATTACGGTATCGACGTCGCGCCATCGCGCATTGCCGTCACGACCGGCTCGTCGGCCGCCTTCAACCTGGCTTTCCTGGCCATGTTCGATCCGGGCGACCGTGTCGCCATCGCCGCGCCCGGCTATCCCGCCTACCGCAACATCATGGCCGCGCTCGGTATCGAGATCGTCGAGATAGAGCTCGGCTCGGATGCCTACCTGCATGCCGAGCACCTCAAGGCCGCCCATCGCGGGAAGCCGCTGAAGGGCGTGCTGTTCGCCAGTCCCGCCAATCCGACCGGCGCGGTGATTCCGGCTGATGAGCTTGCCGCGCTGGTGAAGACGGCCGAGGAGCTCGGCATCGCCGTGATCTCCGACGAGATCTATCACAGGCTGGCCTACGCGGCGCCGGATGTCACCGCCCTGGCGCATGGCGCCGGCGTGACCGCGATCAATTCCTTCTCGAAATACTATTGTATGACCGGCTGGCGGATCGGCTGGATGGTGCTGCCGGAAGAGCTTGTGCGGCCGGTCGAGCGGATCGCCCAGAGCCTCTATATCTCGCCGCCTGAACTGTCGCAGGTCGCGGCGATCGAGGCGTTCAAGGCAACGCAGGAACTGGAAAGGGTGAAGGCGCGCTACGCCTGGAATCGCGACCTTCTGATGAAGCGCCTGCCGGAACTCGGCTTTGCGCTCGCCGCGCCGATGGACGGCGCCTTCTATGCGTTCTGCGATGTCACGCGCCACACCAACGACAGCATGGCCTTTGCGCGCAAGATGCTGGCCGAGGCGCATGTCGCGGCAACGCCCGGCCGCGATTTCGATCCGCTGCAGGGTCATCGCACCATGCGCTTTTCATATGCCGGCAGCCATGACGACATGGTCGAGGCGCTGGCGCGCATCGAACGCTGGCTGAAATAACCGCCATGCCGGAACTCGAGCAAGCACTGGCGGAAGTGGCCGCCGAAATGGCGGCGCGCACCGATCGCGGTGAGGTGGCGAGCTACATCCCGCAGTTGGGCAAGGTCGATCCGAAGAAATTCGGCATTGCCGCCGTGACCAATGACGGCCGCGTCATACTGGCCGGCGATGCCGATCAGCCCTTTTCGATCCAGAGCGTCTCGAAAGTCTTCACGCTCACGCTGGCGCTGGGCAAGGTCGGCGATGCGTTGTGGCATCGCGTCGGCCGCGAGCCATCCGGCAACCCGTTCAACTCGATCGTCCAGCTCGAGCATGAGAACGGCATCCCGCGCAATCCGTTCATCAATGCCGGCGCCATCGTCGTCTCCGACATCCTGCTCGCCGGCCATCAGCCGCGCGAGGCGATCGGCGAAATCCTGCGTTTCATCCAGTTCCTCGCCGATGACGAGACGATCATCATCGATCGCGAGGTAGCGGCATCCGAGCGCGCCACCGGCCACCGCAACTTTGCCCTGGCCAACTACATGAAATCCTTCGGCAATCTCCATCATGCTCCCGAGCTCGCGCTGGGTGTCTATTTCCACCATTGCGCGGTTGCCATGAGCTGCCGCCAGCTCGCCATGGCCGGCCGGTTTCTAGCCAATGGCGGCAGGAACCCGGCGACCGGGCATTCGGTCGTCTCGGCCGAACGGGCACGCCGCATCGGCGCACTGATGCTGACCTGCGGCCACTATGACGGTTCCGGCGATTTCGCTTTCCGCGTCGGCATCCCCGGCAAAAGCGGTGTCGGCGGCGGCATTCTCGGCATCGTGCCAGGGGTTGCTTCGCTGGCGGTGTGGTCGCCCGGACTCAACGAGAACGGCAACTCCAAGCTCGGCTCCATCGCCATGGAGAAGCTCGCCCGGATGATGAACTGGTCGATCTTCGCGCCGTAAAACAGCAAAGCGCTGGCGGCTTGCCACCCGGAACTGCGCTGAAAAGACAGTCGGCGAAAATGAAAAATCCCGCGCCTGATGGGGCGCGGGATTGTTTCAAAAGATCAGCTTAACGATCTGAAAGATCTAGAAAAAACCCTTGCGCTGCCACCAGCCGGCGCGCTTCGGCTTGTCTTCGGCCTTCGCCTCGTCGGAGACGTTCGAAGACACGACGGGAACAACCGGCGCGTCGACTGACTGTGGCTTGCGCCGCGTCGGATGGGCGTTGGTGGCAGGCTCCGCCTCGGTGGTCGCGGGAGCGGCAGCGGCCGGCTCCGGCTCGGGCTGGACAGCCGGGGGCGCGACCTGAGCCTCGGCCACAGGCTCCGATACCGTCTCGGCCGCGGCTTCCTCAGCCACCTTCTTAGCCCTCGAACGGCGGGGCTTCTTCGGCTTTTCGACCGCCTCGGCATCGTCATTAGCCGCGGCGGGAGCAGCAGGTTCCTCGGCAGGAGCAGCCATTGCCGGCTCGCTTACGTCATCCTGGCCTTCAACCGGCTCACCCTCGATGTCGCCGACAGTTTCGCCGGCAACGGCCTCCGAAGCTTCGTCTTCACGTCGGTTGCGCTTGCCGCCGCGCTTCCCGCGCCGGCGCTTCTTTCCGGAACCGTCGTCGGCAGCGGCCGCTACAGCTTCACCGCCGGCGGTTGCCTCCTCGACGGCCTCGTTCGTCGTCTCGTCGTCATCGGTTTCGCCGGCTTCCATCGGCGCCGCCGCGACGTCACCATTGTGCTCGCGGTCGCGATCCCTGCCGCCGCGCCGCCGCCGGCGCTTGCGCCGTTTGCGGTCACGGCCTTCGCCATCCTCGGACCGCTGCTGGTGCTGGCCCTGCTGCGCGTGGCGCGGCTGTTCGAGCTGGACCGAGACTTCCTCCTCCGCTTCCTCGACGACGATCTCGTCCTCGGGCTCTTCCGGCTCGACATAGGCCGGCAGGCTGCGCACCTCAACGAAGCCTTCCGGCTTCTCGGCAATGGCGCCGCGGAAGATCGCGTAGTGCTGGGTGCCGAGCGTCTCGTCAGCCTCGATCGTGATGGTCAGGCCGAAGCGGGCTTCGAGCTCCACTAGGTTGGCGCGCTTGTGGTTGAGCACATAGAGCGCGGTCGCCGACGGTGTGCGCACGATGATGTGGCTGCGCGAATCCTTGAGCAGGAATTCCTCGATCGCCCGCACGACCATCAGCGCCACGGAGGAATCGGAGCGCACATGGCCTGTGCCACCGCAATGCGGGCAAGGCTTCATGGTCGATTCCAGCACGCTGGCGCGGATGCGCTGGCGCGACATTTCCATCAGGCCGAAGTGTGAGATGCGGCCTACCTGGATACGGGCGCGGTCGTTCTTGAGGTGATCCTTCAGCCGCTTCTCGACGGAGCGGTTGTTGCGGTTCTCCTCCATGTCGATGAAGTCGATGACGATCAGGCCGGCAAGGTCGCGCAATCGCAACTGCCGCGCGACTTCCTCTGCCGCTTCCAGATTGGTGTGGAGCGCGGTCTCCTCGATCGAATGCTCCTTGGTGGAGCGGCCGGAGTTGACGTCGATCGCAACCAGCGCCTCTGTCTGGTTGATGATGATGTAGCCGCCGCTCTTCAGCGTCACCTGCGGCTGCAGCATGCGGTCGAGCTGCGCTTCGATGCCGTTGCGCACGAAGATCGGCGTGGTGTCGCGGAATGGCTGAACCACCTTGGCGTGGCTCGGCATCAGCATGCGCATGAAATCCTTGGCCTCGCGGTAGCCGTCTTCGCCGGAGACAAGGATCTCGTCGATGTCCTTGTTGTAGAGATCGCGCACCGAACGCTTGATCAGGCTGCCTTCCTCATAGACCAGGGCCGGGGCCGAGGACTGCAGCGTCAGGTTGCGGACGTTTTCCCAAAGCCGCATCAGATATTCGTAGTCGCGCTTGATCTCGGCCTTGGTGCGGCTCTCGCCGGCGGTGCGCAGGATGACGCCCATGCCCTGCGGCACGTCGAGATCGGCCACGACCTCCTTCAACCGCTTGCGGTCCTGGGCGTTGGTGATCTTGCGCGAGATGCCGCCGCCGCGCGCCGTGTTCGGCATCAGCACCGAATAGCGGCCGGCAAGCGACAGATAGGTGGTGAGCGCCGCGCCCTTGTTGCCGCGCTCTTCCTTGACCACCTGCACCAAAAGGATCTGCCGGCGTTTGATGACTTCCTGGATCTTGTACTGGCGACGCACCGGCTTGCGGCGGTTGCGGATTTCCTCGAGCGCGTCCTCGGCGCCGACCGATTCGACTTCGTGCTCGTCCGAATGCGAGGCCGAGACGTCCTCCAGCATGCCGCGATCATCGTCGCTAACGGCTGCTTCGCCGCTCTGCTGATCCGCCTGCGGCATCGCCTCGGAAATCACATCGGCATCGATGCTCGCGGCAATCGAAGTAGGGCCGCCTTCGGAAGGCTTGCCATCGTCGTTGTCCGTGGCGTCATCTCCACCAGCCTCGGCGGCGGGTCCTTCAGCCGCTTCCGATACGGCTTCGACGGCCTCGGAGGCTGTTCCGGCATTTTCTGCCGGGATAGCGGCGGTCTCGCCGGCGGCTTCCTCGCCCTCGGCAACCTCAGCGGCGGTTTCGTCAACGGCTATTGCTTCGACCGGACTTTTCTCGTTCTCCGAGGGCGCGTGCTTGTGCTCGCCGCGGTCGCGGTTCTTGCCGCCGCGCCGGCGGTTGCGCCGGCCGCCGCGGTCGCGCGCCTGCTGCTCTTCGCCGTTCTCGGTCTCCTCGTCGTCTTCGTCCTCGGCCTCCTGCGCCTCGGCGCGCAGCAGAGCCTGACGGTCGGCGACCGGGATCTGGTAATAATCGGGATGAATTTCGCTAAAGGCGAGAAAACCGTGACGGTTGCCGCCATATTCGACAAAGGCTGCCTGGAGGGACGGTTCGACGCGGGTTACGCGGGCGAGATAGATGTTTCCTTTAAGCTGCTTTTTGTCCTGGGATTCAAAGTCGAATTCTTCGATGCGGTTACCGCGAACGACAACAACGCGTGTTTCCTCCGGGTGGGAGGCGTCTATCAGCATCTTGTTGGGCATTATTTTGTTTCCTGCCGGCAGCCGACGGCCGCAGCTGGCGTGGCAATGCCCGCCGCTGTGCGCCTGTATCTGTGTGCATGCCGGGTAATTGAATGTCCGCCGGCCGCCGCTTGAGCGCAATGGCGGTGCCGCCCGCAGCCATTACGGCGCGGTTTGATGCGGACCTTTCCATGATTGCGCTTGAAGCCATCGGCACCCGGCAGAACCTTTTGAACCAAAGCCCGGGCTAAGCCGGACCAGCTTGTTTGCTCATAAAGAGCCGGCGCGGGACAATCCCGGCCGTTTTCCTCACGCAAGCGATTCCCCCGCCACGAGGGCACGCCTGCGAAAATCGTCGCGACCACCTGAGCCTGGAAGGGTAAAGGAGCCGCCTTTGCATCCAGCCTTTGGCAGGAAACTGCTGAGGCGAGCGGTTCCAGGATTGCAGTGATCCAATGTCGCTTTTATGATTTGGCGGGATGGAAGGCAACCCCGATTTCGGATGCCGGCAAAAAGCGCTTCCCCTGGGGAAGGCGCCTTCGTCCCGCTCTATGAAAGGCTTGGTTAACCTTCTCTGAATACCAATCGTTAATCGAGTTGGCGGCCTGACAGGCATTCTGCGAGAAGACCGGGCGCAATGCGTCAAACCGGGAGCGACGGATAAGAGATGGGATCGGCGGGCGCCGCAAACAAGAGAGGTGGGGCCGCCGGGCATCTCCTGCGCGTGACCTGGACTGGCTTGCTGCTGGCGGTCCTGTCCTGTTTCGCCGCCGCCGTGCACGCCGAAACCTTGCTTGGCGCGACCGGCTACAAGATGGCCGGCGACGCCGCCAAGATGCGCATCGTCGTGAATTTCGACCACGAGCCGGACGTCAAATGGTTCCTGCTGCGCGGTCCCAATCGCCTGGTCGTCGATCTGCCGCGCACGCGATTCGCGCTCGACGCCAAGGATGTGAAGCCGCGGGGTCTTGTACGGGCAGTTCGCTACGGCGATCAGGGACATGGCTCGCGCCTGATCCTCACCGGCAAGGGCCCTTTCGTCATCGACAAGCTCGACGTGCTCAAGAATGACGACGGCAGCGGCTACCGCATCGCCATCGATATGTCGGCTGCCTCCGAGCGGGAGTTCGACGAAGCTCTCGCCAACCAGTCGCTGACCACTGGTTCGACGGTTTCGACCGAAAAAGGCGAACGGGTCGGCACCGGACCGGTCTCGGCGCCCGGCCATCGCTTCACGGTGGTTATCGATCCCGGTCATGGCGGCGTCGATGGCGGCGCCGAAAGCTCCGCCGGCACGGTCGAGAAGGACGTCACGCTCGCTTTTGCCAAGGAACTGCGCGACAAGCTGGCCGCGGTCGGCAAATACGATGTCTACATGACACGGGACAACGACGTGTACCTGGCGCTCGACGAACGCGTGCGCATCGCGCGCCAGCACGAGGCCGATCTTTTGATCTCCGTCCATGCTGATACCATCGCCGTCAAAGGTCTTCGCGGCGCCACGGTCTACACGCTTTCCGACAAGGCTTCCGACCCGGAAGCCCAGGCGCTCGCCGATCGCGAGAACCTGTCCGACCAGTTCGCCGGAATGAAGATCGAGGACGACAACAAGGAAGTCACCGACATTCTGATCGACCTGATCCGCCGTGAGACCCATGGTTTCTCGATGAGCTTCGCCCACACGCTGGTCGGTCAGCTGTCGACCAGCGTCGGCATGATCAACAACCCGCAGCGCTCGGCCGGCTTCAGGGTGCTCAAGGCCCCGGACGTGCCGTCCGTCCTGGTCGAGCTCGGCTACCTCTCCAACAACAAGGACGAGGCGCAACTGCTGAACGCCGACTGGCGCGGCAAGGCGGCGCAAAGCATAACCAACGCGGTCGCCCTGTTTGCCGCCGCCAAGGTCGGAACCGCGACGGGCGGCTGACCCGCCGGAACCTGCCCGCAACCGCCGGGCACCTGCAACCGCAAGCAGCGTTGCATGACGACAACACCCGGCGTTATTATTCGGCAACCGAGTCCTCAAATTTCGCGCTGCCGTATTTTGTCCACATGGCCGCTACATGGGTTTTTCGATTGCGGATTGGGACCGCCCCGGGAAGCTTGCGCGACTGTCGGCTTCGTTTAGGAAATTCCCGAACCTCGGACTGGAGCGGGCATGATTCGTCTCATCGGCTATTTCTTTGGCATCGGCACGACGCTGGCGCTGCTGGTGGCGGCCGGTCTTGCCATCTATATCAGCCATCTGACCAAGGACCTGCCCGACTACGAGGTTCTGGCCAAATACGAACCGCCGGTGACAACGCGCATCCATGCCTCCGACGGCGCGCTGATGGCTGAATATGCGCGCGAGCGGCGTCTCTATTTGCCGATCCAGGCCATCCCGGACCGCGTCAAGGCCGCCTTCATGTCGGCCGAGGACAAGAACTTCTACAACCATCCCGGCATCGACATCACCGGCCTTGGCCGCGCCATCGTCGTCAACCTGCAGAATTTAGGTTCCGGCCGGCGCCAGGTCGGCGCCTCGACGATCACCCAGCAGGTGGCGAAGAACTTCCTGCTCTCTTCTGATCAGACCTATGAGCGCAAGATCAAGGAGATGATCCTGGCCTTCCGCATCGAGCAGGCCTATTCGAAGGACCGCATCCTCGAGCTCTATCTCAACGAAATCTTCTTCGGCTTCGGCGCCTACGGCGTCGCGGGCGCCGCGCTCACCTATTTCGACAAGTCCGTCAACGAGCTGACAGTCGCGGAAGCCGCCTATCTCGCCTCGTTGCCGAAGGGCCCGAACAACTATCACCCCTTCAAGCACGCCGACCGTGCCCTGGAGCGCCGCAACTGGGTCATCGACCAGATGGTCGAGAATGGCTACGTCACCCGCGAGGAGGGCGACAAGGCCAAGGCCGAACCGCTCGGCGTGACGCCGCGCCGCAACGGTTCCTACCTGTTTGCCGGCGAGTACTTCACCGAGGAAGTCCGCCGCCAGATCATCGCGCGCTACGGTGAGAATGCGCTTTACGAGGGCGGCCTGTCGGTGCGCACCACGCTCGATCCAAATGTCCAGCTTATCGCCCGCAAGGCGATGCAGAACGGCCTGCTCAAATACGACATGCTGCGCGGCTATCGCGGTCCGGTGACGCATATCGACGTCACCGGCGACTGGGGCGTGCCGCTCGGCAACGTGAAGGGTCTCGAGGATGTTCCGGAATGGACGCTGGCCGTCGTCCTCGACAGTTCGGCAACCGGGCTGACCATCGGCATCCAGCCGACGCGGCAGATTTCCGGCGATCTGGTCAAGGAGCGCGTCCAGGGCACCGTCAGCAAGGAGGACATGGGCTTCGCCATGCGCCACTTCGTCAACGGCAAGTCCGTCAGGGCGAAGTCTCCGGCGGAAGTGCTGGAGCCCGGCGACGTGATCTTCGTGCAGAAGAACGACGGCTCCGACAACACCTACATGCTGCGCCAGGTGCCGGAGGTCGAGGGCGGCCTCGTCGCCATGGATCCGCATACCGGCCGCGTGCTGGCCATGGTCGGCGGCTTCTCCTACGCGCAGTCGGAATTCAACCGCGCCACCCAGGCGATGCGCCAGCCCGGTTCCTCGTTCAAGCCGATCGTTTATTCGGCGGCGCTCGACAACGGCTACACGCCGGCTTCGGTGATCATGGACGGCCCGATCACCATCCAGAGCGGCAACACCACCTGGACGCCGAAGAACTATGACGGCACGGTCGCGGGCCCGGCCACCTTGCGCTCGGGCATCGAAAAGTCGCGCAATCTGATGACCGTGCGGCTGGCCAACGACATGGGCATGAAGCTGGTCGTGGAATATGCCGAGCGCTTCGGCGTCTACGATCATCTGGCGCCCTATCTGCCGATGGCGCTGGGCTCCGGCGAGACGACCGTCATGCGCATGGTGTCGGCCTATTCGATCATGGCCAATGGCGGCAAATCGATCAAACCCTCGCTGATCGACCGCATTCAGGACCGTTACGGCAAGACGGTGTTCAAGCAGGACGAGCGCGGCTGCGAAGGCTGCAACGCCACTGAGTGGAAGAACCAGACCGAGCCGGAGCTGGTCGACAATTCCGAGCAGGTGCTCGACCCGATGACGGCATATCAGATCACCTCGATGATGGAGGGCGTCGTGCAGCGCGGCACCGGCGCCACCATCGGCGAGCTCGGCCGCCACATCGCCGGCAAGACCGGCACGACCAATGACGAGAAGGACGCCTGGTTCATCGGCTTCACCCCGAACCTCGTTGTCGGCCTCTATATGGGCTATGACACGCCGCGCGGCCTTGGCCACGGCGCCACCGGCGGCGGCTTGGCGGCCCCGATCTTCAAGGACTTCATGCGCGTTGCGCTCGACGGCAAGCCGAACACCGACTTCCAGGTTCCCGACGGCATGAAGCTGATCGCAATCAACCGCAAGACCGGCATGCGTGCCGCCGAAGGCGATCCGAACACCATCATCGAGGCTTTCAAGCCTGGCACCGGTCCGGCTGACAGCTACTGGGTGATCGGCATGGGCGCGGATGGCTCGAACGGCTCGGGCGGAGCGCTGTCGCCGCAGGCTAACCAGGCCATCCAGGACGGCGGCGGCGGCCTCTACTGAGGTTGCCGGATTTGGCGATGGGCCGGCAGGGTGGTGCCGGCCCATTTCGCTTTACAGGCAGCGATGCCGTGCCTATGTATCGCGCCTATTCCGAAAAGACCGAAAAGAACAGGACCGAACCAAGAGCCATGCGCGCGGAAACGCTCAACATCGTCGACGAGATCAGGCAGGCGATAACCCTGCTGAGGAGGCATCTTTGACTGGGATCAGGCTGTAAAGCGGCTTGAATACCTGAATTCGCGCGCAGAGGAGTCCAGCCTCTGGAATGATCCCATCGAAGCGCAGAAGCTGATGCGGGAGCGCCAGGAGCTCGAGGACGGCATCGCTGCCGTCAAGGGGATGACGCAGGCGCTGGAAGACAATATCGGGCTGATCGAACTCGGCGAGGAAGAGGGCGACGACGCCATCATCGCGGAAGCGGAGGCGGCGCTGCGTTCGATGCAGGGCGAGGCGAAGGCCCGCCAGGTCGAAACGCTGCTGTCGGGCGAGGCCGACGCCAACGACACCTATCTCGAAATCCATGCCGGCGCCGGCGGCACCGAGAGCCAGGACTGGGCCTCGATGCTGCTGCGCATGTACACGCGCTGGGCTGAGCGTCGCCGCTTCAAGGTCGAGGTGCTGGAAGTCCATGACGGCGAAGAAGCTGGCATCAAGTCCGCCACCGTGATGATCAAGGGCCACAACGCCTATGGCTGGCTTAAGACGGAGTCCGGCGTCCATCGCTTGGTGCGCATTTCGCCTTACGACAGCAACGCGCGGCGCCACACCTCCTTCGCCAGCGTCTGGGTCTATCCGGTCATCGACGACTCGATCGAGATCAATGTTTCCGAATCCGACGTGCGCATCGACACCTATCGTTCCTCGGGTTCGGGCGGCCAGCACGTCAACACAACCGACTCGGCGGTGCGCATCACCCATCTGGCGACCGGCATAGCGGTCGCCTGCCAGGCCGAGCGCTCCCAGCACAAGAACCGCGCCAAGGCTTGGGAAATGCTGCGCTCGCGGCTTTACGAGGAAGAGCTGAAGAAGCGCGAGGCGGTCGCCAATGCCACCGAGGCGTCGAAGAGCGATATCGGCTGGGGCCACCAGATCCGCTCCTACGTGCTGCAGCCCTATCAGCTTGTGAAGGATCTGCGCACCGGCGTCGAAAGCACCTCGCCTTCGAGCGTGCTCGACGGCGACCTCGACGAATTCATGGAAGCCTCGCTCTCGCATCGCATCGAGGGCGGCGCAGGCGAAGCGGTGGCGGACCTCGACTAGTAGGCACCCGTTGCAGGAGCGGAGGAAGGTCGGTGTCTACGGTACTTGCGGGAAAATGCTTCTGCGGCACCGTCCACTATGAGGTTGCGGACGAATTCGTTTACGCGGCGAACTGCCATTGCTCGAACTGCCGGCGCACGACGGGCTCCGCGTTCAAGCCGTTCGCCGGTATCGAGCGCGACAAGTTCCGGCTCATCGCGGGCGAGGGCGGGCTGCTGATCTTCGGCGACGAGAGCGGCCACGACGCGCATTGCGGGCGATGCGGCTCGCTCCTCTATTCGTTGGTCCGCGACGGCGCCTACGTGCATGTCGCCATGGGCACGCTGGTCGACGAGCCGACGATACGGCCGAGCGCGCACATTTTTGTCGGGTCCAAGGCGAAGTGGTTCACAATCGCCGACGACCTGCCGCAGTATGATGAGCACGTTCCCGACTGAACGTCTGGAACCAGCTTGAGCCGAATCTCGTTGTCGGGCACCAGATCCGCGCGGCTAACCGCTCATTAACCAAGCCGACGCACGATTCTGGATGGCAGAGGTTGGCGTGAAGCGCGGCATTGCCGTTGCAAGCGGATGCTTGCGCCAGCCAGGGAATCAGACCAGCCTTCGGGCTGGGTAAAAAGCATTTATGGCCGGATGCGGCATATCTGCGACCGACGATCCGGCCACTGGGAAGACACGTTCCGGGAACGGGCAAGCGAAAACGCTTGATGCTCGAAAGGAACGCTTCGATGTCTGCTGCCATATCAAGATCGGCCCAAGCCGTTCGACCGGCTGGCCGACTTTTGTTCTCCCTGTTCGCCGTTGGAGCGATCGCGGCGCTGGCGCCGCCGGCTGCTGCGCACGATGCCCAGCCCACGGCGGCCATGCCGCAAGGCTGGAAATATCCCTTTGCCTGTTGTGCCAACTACGATTGCAAGGAGGTGCCGCAGTCATCGATCAGCGAGCGGCCCGAGGGCTACGTCATAAAGGGTACGGGCGAAGTGGTGGCTTATGCCGACAAGCGGGTCAAGAATTCGCCCGACGGCGAGTACCACTGGTGTGCGCACCAGGCCGGGCTCGACGCCGGCAAGACCATCTGCCTGTTCGTGCCGCCTCCCTCTTACTAGGGCTCTGAACCTGCCGCGGAAGGCGAGGCGCTGGGGCTCGATCCACGGCAGGAGAAGGCTGCCGACTTTGCTGACAGACGGTTGTCAGGACGGTTTCTTTATGTTGCCTTGCACCGAGCAATTCCAGGAAAAGTGCGTAGCGGTTTTCCGTCCGGAATTGCGTGAATCCAAAGTGCGCAATTCCAGGAAAAGTGCGTAGCGGTTTTCCGTCCGGAATTGCGTGAAACTAAGGGCGCGGCGGACAACGGAGAGGTTGAGTCCATGACCATCAGGGGAAGCTGTCACTGCAAGGCGACAACCTTCGAGGTTGCCGAGGCGCCGCGGACGGTGACGCAATGCACATGCTCGTTCTGCTCGAAGCGGGGCTCGTTATGGGCCTATTATGTGCCGTCGCAATTCAAGCTGACGAGCCCGCCGGAGAATGTCTCCTTCTATCGCTGGGGCTCAAAGACGGTGAAGCATGGTTTCTGCGCCATTTGCGGCTGCGGCACCTTCACCGAGACGCCTGATTGGTCGACCGGAGAGCCGGATTTCGACAACCCGAAGATCAGCGTCAATTCGCGCCTGTTCGATGATTTCGACCTGGACAAGGTCGAGGTGGTGGTCATCGACGGCAAGAATTTGTGGTAGAGCCGACACGGGAGCCACCGCTGGACTTTACCGGCGGCATTCCCGTTCCGTTTTTCGCCGCATTTCATGCTACAAGGCTGCGGAAGGGCTGATTTGGCGCGGTCGCAAAGGCCGCGAATTGGAGAGGGACCAATCTCATGAAGAAGACTGTGCTCGTCGCCGTGGCGACGGCTCTATTGGTGAGCGCCTGCACCACCACCGATCCGTATACCGGCGACCAGAAGATCTCCAACACGGCGGCCGGTGCCGGCCTCGGCGCCCTGGCAGGTGCCAGCCTTGGCCTGCTGGCCGGTGGCAATGACCGCCGCAACGCGTTGATCGGCGCCGGCATCGGCGCGCTCGCCGGCGGCGCGATCGGCGCGACGATGGACCAGAACGAGGCCGAGCTTCGCCGCCAATTGCAGGGCACCGGCGTCAGCGTTACCCGCAGCGGCGACCAGATCATCCTCAACATGCCGTCCGACATCACCTTCAATGTCGACCAGGACGCGGTGAAGCCGGGCTTCTATCCGGTGCTGAATTCGGTCGCGCTGGTGCTGAAGAAATTCCGCCAGACCACTGTGGACGTGTTCGGCCACACCGATTCGACCGGCGGCGACGAGCACAATTTCGACCTGTCGCAGCGTCGCGCGCTTGCCGTCGCCAACTACCTGTCCGGCCAGGGCGTCGATCAGCGCCGCTTCGCCGTCACCGGCTTCGGCAAGACCCGCCCGATCGCATCCAATGCGACCGCCGCCGGCCGCGAGCAGAACCGCCGCGTCGAAATCCAGCTGTCGCCGCTCACCTGAGAAAACGGCGCGCAGAGGCGCAATTACATCAAGACAAACGGCTCCGAAGGGGGCCGTTTTTTGTTTGAAATGGTCCAAAGATGGGTCGAAGGCCCTGGACATTAGTTTGTTCTAATTAATGCTTTTCCAGAACCGGGGAAAGGACTAACATTCTGCTGTTCCAGAGGGGATGGGGCGGTCAATCGGCCGCGCAATCAACATCTACCGCCCCGGTCTTGCACGGCCAGATCAAGAGAATCTGGGAGGAATGCATGACAAGAACAGCTCGCTTGGGGCGCTGCGGCGTCCTCGTTTTGACATGTCTTATCGGCACATCGTTCGGGCTCGCTTCGGCCCGGGCAGAGGACGCCAACAAGGCCGACATTGAAGCCTTGAAGAAATCGCTGGCCAAGTATGAAGATTACACCGCCGCTGTTCGCGACCTCTATTTGTCGACCGTCGGCTGCATCCACTATGGCGGCGAGAAGATAGACGGCGCTATGTACTATCAGAAGGGCGCGATGGGCATCCATTTCGTCAACGTTCCGAGCGTCGGCAAGCCGCTCGACCCGATGAAGCCCAACGTCCTGATCTACGAGCCGACCAAGAAAGGCTTGAAGCTGGTCGGGGTGGAATGGCTGGTGCCGCTGACGCCGGACACCAAGGAGGTGCCGACGCTGTTCGGGCAGAAATTCATGGGGCCGATGGAAGGCCACTACCCGCTCATTCCGAGGGAGTTCGTCCATTACGACCTGCATGCATGGCTGTTCAGGGACAATCCGAACGGCATGTTCAGCCCGACGAACCCGAACGTGAAATGCAGCAAGGCCGAGTTCCCGATGCTTGAGAAGCCGACCAAGATGATGCCGGGTCCGATGTAGGCATCGCCTTTGGCTGGATTGCTTCAGGCGAAGCCAAAAACGAAACGGCCCCGTGTGGGGCCGTTTTCAATTCAGGCTACCCTGATATCGGCTTCAGACCTTCGCGACGATCCGCATGAAGGCCGGCACGTCGTCGCCGAAGCCGACGGTTGCGTCGTCTTCTTCTTGACGATGGCGGCCGGGGCGGTCGCGCTGCGGACGGGCGTCGCCGCGCTGCTCGTGACGGCTGCCAGGGCCCTTGCGCTCGTTCTCGGAACGGATCGCGTCCTTGCGGGCGCGGCGCTCGGCGATGTCGGCCACTTCGGCGACAGGCTGTTCCTCACGCGGGGCGTCGGGCGTCTCGTCGCGCTTGGCGTGACGGTCCTTCTTGCGCTCGCCCCGATCCTTGCGGTCCTCGTCCTTGCGGCCGGCGCGACGCGGGGCGCCGCGGCCGCGGCGCGGCTGCTCCTCGCCCTCGCTCTCGGTCACGGTCGACAGGTCGCCGTCATGCCACTCGATCTTGGTGCCGATCAGCCTCTCGATGGCGTCGACATATTTGGTGTCGGAGCGGGTGGCGATGGTGAAGGACTTGCCTGCGCGTCCGGCGCGGCCGGTGCGGCCGATGCGGTGGACGTAATCCTCGGCGTGGATGGGCACGTCATAATTGAAGACATGGCTGACATCGGGAATGTCGAGACCGCGCGCTGCGACGTCCGAGGCAACGAGGTAGCGCAGCTTGCCGTCGCGGAAATTGGCGAGCATCTGCATGCGGGCGCGCTGGTCCATGTCGCCATGCAGCGCGCCGGCATCGAAATCATGCTTCAACAGCGAGCGGAACAGCTCCGACACCTCGACCTTGCGGTTGCAGAAGATGATGGCGTTCTTCAGATCGGCGTCTTCGGCCTTTATCAGATTGCGCAGCGTCTCGCGCTTTTCCCAGGGTTTCGAGCCGGACTTGACCAGCCGCTGCGTGATGCTGGTTGCCGTGGAGGCGGCCTTCGAAACCTCGACGCGCACCGGCGCGTGCAGGAACTTCTCGGTGAGCTTGGTGATCTCCGGCGGCATGGTCGCCGAGAAGAACAGCGTCTGGCGCGTAAACGGGATCATCTCGCAGATGCGCTCGATATCGGGAATGAAGCCCATGTCGAGCATGCGGTCGGCCTCGTCGATGACGAGGATCTCGACGCCGTTGAGCAGAAGCTTGCCGCGCTCGCGGTGGTCGAGCAGGCGGCCGGGCGTCGCGATCAGCACGTCGGCGCCGCGCTCGAGCTTCTTGTCCTGTTCGTCGAAGGAGACGCCTCCGATCAGCAGCGCGATATTGAGCTTGTGGTTCTTGCCGTATTTGATGAAGTTTTCCTCGACCTGCGCGGCGAGCTCACGGGTCGGTTCGAGGATCAGCGTGCGCGGCATGCGGGCTCGCGCCCGGCCCTTTTCCAGGCGCGTCAGCATCGGCAGCACGAACGAAGCGGTCTTGCCGGTGCCGGTCTGGGCGATACCCAGCACGTCCTTGCCGAGAAGCGCATGCGGGATGGCGCCGGCCTGGATCGGCGTCGGCGTGGTGTAGCCGGCATCGGTGACCGCGGAGAGAACCTTCGGCGACAAGCCGAGGTCTGAGAATGTCAACGCTTCTTGAGCGATCGTGGTGTCTGAGGACAAGTGTTTGTTGTCTTTGTTGGTTGGGAAAATCGCGACACAGTAGCCGCGGCAGGCGCCGCGCGCCTGCAAGATCGGTGTTGCAGTTAGGCGCAAGCCCTCGATTTGTCAACAGAAACGGACCGAAATACAGCGATTGTGAAGCCGTAACCTTAATCGCGATGCTTAGCGCGTCGCGCTGAACCGGTTTGAGGCTCCGCGCTTTACATCTTTGCTTGATCACGCCGTATGCCCAAAACCGTTGCGCGCTTTTGGGCGATATGCATTGATCGAAACAATATCCTTGCGCCGGCTCAGTAGCGGAACTGCTCGGCAAGGATACGCTCGTTCCAGGAATGGTTCGGATCGAACAGCAAAGTTGCCGTCGCGGTCGGCGATTCCCGCACGGTGACGGAAGCCACGGCCTTGACCTCGGTGTGGTCGGCGGCGGCATTCACCGGGCGCTTTTCGGCTTCCAGGATGTCGAAGCGCACCGTCGCCTTGTTGGACAGCAGCGCGCCGCGCCAGCGGCGCGGCCGGAAAGGACTGACCGGCGTCAGCGCCAGAAGCGGCGCATCGAGCGGCAGGATCGGCCCATGCGCCGACAGATTGTAGGCGGTGGAACCGGCGGGCGTCGCGATCATCACGCCGTCGCAGTTCAGCTCCTCCAGCCGCACCTGGCCGTCGACGGTGATGCGGATCTTCGCCGTCTGATAGGATTGGCGCCACAGCGCCACCTCGTTGATGGCCGGCGCCGAAATCGTTTCGCCGTCATGCGTCACGGCGACCATTTCCAGCGGCCGGATCGTCTCGGAGACGGCGTTGGCGATCCGTTCCTCGAGGCCGCCGGCGCGATATTCATTCATCAGGAAGCCGATGGTGCCACGGTTCATGCCGTAGACCTTCTTGCCCGTGCTCATCGTCTCGCGCAGCGTCTGCAGAAGAAAGCCGTCGCCGCCGAGCGCGATGATGATCTCGGCATCCGCGACAGGCACCTGTCCATAGCGCGCGGACAGGCTTTCCAACGCCGCGCGGGCGTCGTCGGTGTCGGAAGAAACGAAGGCGAAACGGCTGGCGGTTTTGCTCATGGCTCCCGGAGGGCGACCGTCTGCGGGGCCGCGCCGGCGACGGCGTAGCATGCGGCGCCCACATCTGTGAAGGGTGCGCCAGCTGGCGGTCACACCCGACAATCGCGCTTCGTGACAGCCGCGACATGAATGTGATGGCTGCTATGGTTAAGGCGAAGCTTAAACACTCGTAAAGCCGGATCGATCATGTTAGCCGACAGTGGATGGGTTGGCGGGGGCTAGCCAGTCGAGAGACCTGTCTATTGCCGGTAACGCGTCTGATCATAGTCTTCCTGATGATGGGAAGTTTCGCGCTGATGTTCGCCGAGCTGGTGCGTCATTCCGAAGAGATGAGCCAGCGGCCGCAGCCGACAGCTTCCCGCTGCGGCGACGCCACGGGAACACTTTGCCCGCAAAGGGCGCTGTAGGCTTCGCTTCCCTGATCGCTTAGCCGCTCTGCAAGTGGCACCCGGCCTTGCGTTTGCCGGCGACATACTCATCGATGAGTTGCCGGTAGCGCACCTTGCCGAAGCTCGGGAAATGGCCGCCATGCACGACCGAGACGTCGAGGTCGCGCATCGCAAGCAGCGTCTCGACATAGTCGTCGATGTCGGAGTGATAGACGTCGTCGATCAGCGGCCCGTCATAAACGATGTCGCCGGACAGCAGGATGCCGGTCTTTCTCTCATAAAGCGCGATCCCGCCGGGCGAGTGTCCAGGTGTGTGGATGACCTCGAAGGCGCGGTCGCCGAGGTCGACCACATCGCCATGCTCGAGCAGCCGGCCCGCCGGCGCGGGCAGGATGCGGTAGCGCGCCGTATCCCAGCCCACCGGCGCGCCGTCGAACATCTCCTCATTGGCGTAGCGGTCCGCCACCGTCCATTCATTGCGTGGATCGGCAAGGATTGCCGCTTCGGCGGAGTGCACGCAGCGGTCCGGGAATTCGTGATGGCAGCCGATATGGTCGAAATGCGTGTGGCTGGCGACGCAAGTCAGCTTGCGCTCGCTCACCAGCGGCACATGGTGTTTCAGGCTGAAATGGCCGAGGCCGGTATCGAACAACAGGTCGCGGTAGCGCCCGCGAACATGCCAGATGTTGCAGCGAAAGAACGGTTTTATCCACGGCTCATGGATGAGCGTGATGTCGTCGCCCATGCGGATGGTTTCGTACCAGTCCGGAGCCTCGATGACCGGGAGCGTGCCCATGGATCAGTCCGCCAGCAGGATGATGTCTTGAACGTTGCACGAAACCGGGATCGTGTCGCCTGCCCGGACGGTGGCGGAAGCGGGCACCTTGGCGATGAATTGTAGCGCGGTATCCTGCGTCGAGATGGCCAGCACACGCTTGAAGCTGCCCTGGAAGACGACATCGCCGACCTTGGCCGTGCCGAGCGCGACATCGCTCTTCGCTTCGCCGAGGGCGATATGCTCGGGCCTGATGGCGAGCGTGACCTTGGCGCCGGCAGGTGATGCACCTGGCAGTGAAATCGACCCCAACGCCGTCGAGGCCGTGACGATCCCGTTCCTCGCCTCAGTCACGGTGCAGGCAAGAATCGTGCTCTCGCCCATGAAAGTGGCGGAAAAGCGCGTCGCGGGCCGCGCATAGACGCGCTCGGGCGGACCTTCGTCCTCGATGCGGCCGTCATTCATCACCACGCAATGATCGGCCAGCGCCATCGCTTCCTCCTGATCGTGCGTGACATGGATGAAGGCGGTGCCGACGCGCTTCTGGATCGCCTTCAACTCATCCTGCATCTGCCGGCGCAGTTTCAGGTCCAGCGCGCCGAGCGGTTCGTCGAGCAAAAGCACCGCCGGCTCGATGACCAGCGCGCGGGCGAGTGCCACGCGCTGGCGCTGCCCGCCGGAGAGCTGATGCGGCTTCTTGTCGAAGGCGGCCGCCAGCCCGACGAGGGCAAGCGCCTCGCGCGCCTTGGCCGCCCGGGTCGCGCCGTCTACGCCTTGCATGCGCAGCCCGAAGCCGACATTACTGCCGACGCTCATATGCGGGAACAGCGCGTAGTCCTGGAACACCGTCGTGGTCGGGCGCTTCGCCGGCGGCACCGCGGTGCAATCCGCGCCGCGGATGAACACCTTGCCCTCGCTTGGCGTGACGAAGCCGCCGAGGATCGAAAGCAGCGTCGTCTTGCCGGAACCGGATGGTCCGAGCAGGATCGTGTAGCTGCCGGGCTCGATCGCCAGCGAGACGTTCTTCAGCACCGATAGCTGGCCGAAGCGATGCGAGACATTGCGGATATCGACCAAGGGCGCGCTCATGCCGGCTTTCTCCGCAACAGCGTCAGCTCGAAAAGCACCACCAGGACGATGGAGACGGCAAAGACCAGCGAGCCGACGGCATTGGTCTTGGGATTGAGGCCGGAACGCAGCAGGTTCCAGATCTCCACGGGCAGCGTCGTCTCGAAGCGGGTGAGCAGAAAGGAGATGACGAACTCATCCCAGGAGAAGGTCATCGACAGGAAGAAGCCGGCGAAGATCGCCGGCGCCATGACCGGCACGGTGATCATGAGCAGCACCTTCCACTCGGCGGCGCCGAGGTCGCGTGCGGCGCGCTCGATGTTGATCTGGTGGTCGCCCATCTGGCTGTAGATGATGGCAAAGCAGAGCGGCAGGTTGATCACGACATGGCCGATGCCGGCCGCGAGCAGCGATTTCGGCACACCGGCCCAGTTGAACAGCACCAGCAGGCCCATGCCGATGATGAGATAGCTGACGGTCAGCGGCAGTGTGATCAGGCCGCGCAGGATGGCCGAGCCCGGCAGCACGAAGCGGGCGAAACCCCAGGCTGAGAGGAAGCCGAGCGTGACGGAGGCAAGCGAGGAGAGCACCGCCACAAGCAGCGAGTTGAGGAGCGCCGAGGTCAGCCTCGCATCCGACAGCACCGCCTGATACCAGCGCAGCGACGGGCCGGTGAAGGGCGGGATCGGGAAAGACGTGGCCTGCAGCGAGAAAAGCACCAGCACGATCACCGGCAGGAAGATGAAGCCGTATATCGCGATGGCGTAGACCCAGGCGGCGAGGCGGATGGCGGCGCGCATGGTCAGGCCCGCTCGATCTTCAGCCAGCGGGCGCAGGCAAGATAGGCGATGGTCACCACAGCCATCAGGATGATCGACAGCGCCGAAGCCAACGGGAAGTCGCCGCGGCGGCCGATCTGCATCATGACGAGCTGCGGCATGACCAGCTCGTTGTTGCCGCCGAGGATCTGCGGCGTGATGTAGTCGCCGATGCAGACCACGAAGGTGAGGAAGGCGCCCACCATGATGCCGGGCAAGGTCAGCGGCAGCACCACATGCAGGAAGGTGCGTACCGGCCCGGCGCCGAGATCGGCGGCAGCCTTGCGGTAGCTCGGGCTGAGCTGTTTCAGATTGGCGAAGATCGTCAGCGTCAACAACATGACGAAGAAATGCACGAAGCCGGTGACGGTCGCGAAACGCGTGTTGGCAAGCTGGAGCGGCTCGCCGATCAGGCCGATACCGGTAAGCGCCCGGTTGATGACGCCGTTCTGCGCCAGCACCAGCAGCCAGGAATAGGAGCGCACGACATAGGAGGTCCAGAACGGCAGCACGGCCAGCATCAACGCCAGCCGCTGCCAGCGTTCCGGCACCATCTCGGCAAGAATCCAGGCAAAGGGATAGGCAAGCAGGATCGAAATGACGGTGACGATCGCCGTCACCTCCAGCGAGTTCACCATCGCCCGCCAGTAGGACGCGTCGGTGAAGAACTGGCTGTAATTGGCCAGCGTGAAGCCGCCGCCTTCATGCGCCGTCAGGCTGGAAAACCCCATGGCGATGAAGGGCAGCACAAAGAAAGCGCATGTCCATGCCAGCGCCGGCGTGACCAGCGCCCAGGGCAGGGCACGCGACTTGTTTCCCGCTGATGTCATCGGCCGGTTTACTGCGCCTGCAGCATCTCGGTCCACATATCCTGCATCTTCTTATCGAGATCGGCGTTCGGCGCCGGATAGGCCTGGGCGCGGGCAAGGAAGCCGGGCTGCTCGTCAAAGCGCAGGATCTTCTTCTGATCATCAGTCAGCGCCGCCTTCTTGTTCGAAGGCATGCCCCAGTAGCAGGAAGAGGTGGCAAGCCGCGCCTGGCCCTCGGGGCTCAGGATGTATTGGATGAATTTCAGCGCCATGTCCTTGTTCTTGGAATCCTTGAACATGGCGAGCGACTGTGACCAGAGCACAGCACCTTCCTTCGGGATCGAGAAGTCGAGCGCCGGATTTTCCTTGGCGAGCCCCGCCGTCACCCATTCGCCGCCGCCGACCAAGATATCCACCTCGCCGGTGGCAAGAGCCGTCTGGCTGGCGGTGACCTCGCCGACCAGCTTGGCATTGGCCTTCATCTTGAGCAGCTCGGCTTTGAGGGCAGGAAGGTCGGCCTCGGTGAGGTCGGCCGTCTTCTTGCCGATGGCCAGAGCGGCCATGCCGATCACCGGCAGGTAATAGTCGTAGATCGCGACCTTGCCCTTGTATTTGTCGCTGGTGAGCGAGGCCAGCGACTGCATGTCGGCCGGATCGACCTTGGTCTTGTTGAAGCCGATCGTGTTATAGCCGAACTTTTCGGTGATGCCGTAGCGCTTGCCGTCGACGATGGTGGACTTGTCCATCTTCACTTCGGGGAAGAGGTCGGCGAAGGGCAGCTTGTTCTCGGGCAGCGGCTCGAACAGGCCTTTCTCGACGCCGCGCGGCACGTCGATGCTATCGATCACCATCACGTCCCAGTCGCCGGGCTGCGACTGGTCGACGATGGCCAGCCCCGCGCCGGTGCCTTCGAATTCCTTGACGTTGACCTTGACGTTGTTGGCTTCCTCGAAGGGCTGCAGCAGCGCCGGATCGGAATGATCGCACCAGATCAAAGCGTTGAGATCGGCGGCCTGGGCAGCACTGGCTGCGAGCACCAACGCGGCTGTCGCGCAGGCCGCTACGAGATAAGACTTCAGGGTGAAATGCGGAGTCCGGGCGGTGATGGTCATCGAGTGTTCTCCCTGCCTTGCTGGCTTGTTGGAAGAAAAGTTGAACCAATTCTAAAATTGAGTCAATTATGATTTTGTGGCAGAGAGGCCGATATGAGCGGATTGCGCGAACGGCAGAAGGCGGACCGGCACAGGCGCATCATCGATGCGGCGACGGAGTTGTTCCGCGAGGCCGGCTACGAAGGCGCCAAGATCGAGGCGATCGCAGCGCAGGCCGAAGTCTCGATAGGCACGATCTACAACTACTACCAGAACAAAGGCGACATTCTCGGCGCCATCGTGTCGATGGAAGTGAACGAGGTGTTGAATGCCGGGCGAGGGGTGGTGGCCAGCCCGCCCGCCAATGTCGGCGACGCGCTCGACACTTTGATCGGCATCTATATCGAGCACTCGCTGAATTATCTGAGCAAAGAGATGTGGCGCCAGGCGATGGCGATCTCGACGCAACTGCCTGACAGCCCCTTCGGCCAGGCCTACACCGCCCTCGACCGGGAACTGACCAGGCAGATCAGCGCGCTGATAGTCCGCCTCCAGGAGCTCAGCCTGGTGCGCTCGGACATCGACGGCCCGGCGGTGGGCGAGCTGATCTTCAACAACATGAACATGATGTTCATCGAGTTCGTGAAGCGCGACGAGGCAAAGATACCGGAACTGCGCGCGGCGATACGAAGGCAGAACAGGGTGCTGGTGGCTGCGGTTGGGGTGTGAAGCGAAATCGCTGCCGCCGAAGCGCCCCTAACGGTTGATCAGCCACAGGATCGCCGAGACCACGACGCTGATCAGTATTCCCGTGGTGATGGGAACGTAGAGCCTGAAATGCTCGCGCTCGATCACGATATCGCCTGGTAGCCGGCCAAGGCCGATCCGGCCCACCCAAGGCCATAGCAGACCTACGGCAACCAAACAGAGACCAACGATGATCAGGGTTCGCGACATGCTTCCCCGCGTCTGCGTCACGCCACTAGCGATTATAACCGGCGTGCTCAGCCGCGTGCGCTCGCGAACAGCGTTTGTTCGAAGGGCATTGCGGGCGTCTCCGCTACAGGATGGTGCCCCCGGCAGGGATCGAACCCGCGACCTTCGGTTTACAAAACCGCTGCTCTACCAGCTGAGCTACAAGGGCACGGCGCTCCGGTAGCACATTTCGTGCGCCAGTAAAGACAAAACTCCGTTTTGGGCTGCCAATGGATGCCGTGGCTTGGCCGGCATGCTGAAAAGCGGCGCGCCGCTTCCTACATCTCAGTCAGGTGCAATAGCATCGAACCGGGTGCCGCATGATCAGATTCGTCATTATCCTGCCGCTCATCGTCGTGACCTGGCTTCTGCTGGTGAAGGTCATCAGCGATCTGAAGAAGGCCAACATCGACTGGACCGGCGTCGCCACCTTCATCGGTTTCATCGTGCTGGCCTTCTGGCTGAGGCACGTGACGAGGATGGGGTGAAAGAGAGCGAGTAGCGAATAGTGAGTAGCGAATAGGGGATTTGCATTCAGCATGTCCCCGCTTTCCCTACTCGCTATTCGCTACTCCCTATTCGCTCAATCCCGGCGAAAAAAATCGCGAAAATATTTCGAACCTTTTTCCGGGCCGCAGCGACAGACGATCAAGAGGCGGATGGTTCGCCTCTCCACCGAAACAGGAGATCGTCATGTTCAAGCGCACCATCGTTTCCGGCCTCATCGCCGCCACCGTCGCTGCCGGCTCGCTCGTCGGCACCGTCCAGCCCTCGGCCGCCCACGACCATCATCACCGCCGCGAGCTCGGCATCGGCATCGCCGCCGGCGTCGGCGGTTTCGTTCTCGGCAGCCTGCTTGCCCAGCAGCAGCCCCGCAGCGTCTATGTCGAAGACGACGGCTACGACTCGATCCACGTCCGCCGCTGCTATGCCCGCTACGCCAGCTACGACGAGCGCACCGACACCTATATGAGCTACGACGGCCCGCGTTATTGCAGGCTCTAGGAGAGAGCTGAACAAACGGCTGGAAAGAGGGGCTGCCCGCAGCCCCTTTTCTTGCGTTGAGCATTCGCCTGATTGGCTTGATGTGAAGCGAACGGCATTTCGGCCTCCAGCAATTCAGGAATTGGGCTTCAGCTCCGGCATTGACAATCCCGCCGCCTTGCAGGCGCCGATGACCGAAACGTCATTTATCGCAACCAGTTCAAAGCTGTTTCCGGCATCGGGATAGATCTTGCCGATGAATGGCTCGCTGCCGCCGGGAGAGCCCTTGTCGTCGACATAGCCGCACGCCACCACTTCGTGGCGGCCGTTCAACGTGCGTTCTCCGGCGAGCATGGTTCCGAACCTGGCAGCGATGGGGTTCTTCAAATGCTGGCGGACGCCGGCGGTGATGATCTCTTCCATCGCCAGCGATATCGGGACGGGATCGACCAGCGGGTTGCTGCTGGGGCTGGCTATGGGCTCGACCGGCGGTGCCGCCGCCATGCATCCGCAAAGGGAAGCGGCGGATAGGAGGTAAAGTGTTTTCCGCATCCGTGCCCTTTGGCATGCATTCCGACGCCGCGGCAAGACCGGTCAAGTCCGGCGTCCGTCCTGGTATGGCCGGCCTGCCTGGCTGAGCAACCAACGATGTACAGCGATTTTGCAAGCGTTTAGTCTGGCTTTGACGGCAATCGAGGGGAGGGTCGCTTGAACAATCAGGATCCTAGGGACGAACGGGTCGAACCGGTTTTCCGCAACGGCACCATCACAATCGTCGGCATCCTGCTGGCGTTCTCGCTAGGCTTCATCACCCATTGGGCGGCCAACCCCATCCCATGGCAGACCTACCATCTGATTGCCGTGGTGCCGATCCTGGTCGGCATTGCGCTGCAGATCCGGGCGCTGGCCATTCTGCTCGACATCAAATCCTTGCAGCGAAGCATTCATGACCGCGCCAGTCGGATATTCCTCGCCGGCCTCATTTTCGCGGCCTGTGGCGTCGCGCTGGCCATCCTGCTCGATTTCTTCGACATATCGGCAAAGAGCGCATTGCCGGGCGCGTCTTAGCTAGTAGGCTTTCACGCCGCCGATCATCTTCGTCACCTCGACCGCGGCGTCGCGCACCAGCGGACCGATCTCGGCCAGCCGCTCAGGCGTGACCCGCACCGTCGGTCCGGACACCGAAACGCCGCCGAGCGGCTCGCCGAACTCGTTGAAGATGGCGGCGGCCACGCAGCGCATGCCGGGGTGGCGCTCCTCGTCGTCGACCGACCAGCCGCGATGCTTGATAACGGCCAGATCATGGGCAAGCGCCGAGATGTCGGAAAGCGTCTTGTCGGTGTAGCGCTGCAGGCCCGCCTTGCGCAGTATTGCCGCGACCCGTTCGGGCTCGAGATGCGCCAGCACCGCCTTGCCGATGCCGGAAGCATGGAACGGGCTGCGCGTGCCCGGCCGGAAAAAGGCGCGGATCGCCTGGTGCGTCTCGACCTGGCTGACGAAGACGACGCAATCGTCCTCGGCGACGCCGAGATTGGCGGTCTCGCCGGTCTTTTCCATCAATTCCTGCATGACGATGCGGGCGCGGTCGACCAGCTTGCGCCGGCGCAGGAAGGCTGCGCCCATGCGGTAAGTCTCGACGCCGACCGACCAGAGCTGATCGGTCGTATCGAACTCGACCATCCCGTGGTTTTCCAGCGTCGTCAGCATGCGGTAGGCGGTCGAGGCGGCAATGCCGCTTTGCGCCGCGATCTCGCTCAGCGACAAGCCGCTGGCCTCGGCGACGATGGCCAGGATCCGCAGCGCCCGGTCGAGCGACTGCACCGAGGCCGCTTCGGATGGGCCGTTGAAGGCGCGCGGCCGGCCGCGCTGGCGTTTTTCCGTCGTTTCCATACCGGCCATTCTCGCCGATTTGACATCGCATGCAATGAAAAAGTTTTTCAGTAGTGGCCATGAGCGATTTTTTGGAAAAGGAAAAGTGAAGCGAAATCAGACGATAACGGCGGTTTTCTAGAAATGAAAAAATATTCTGAAAAAATTGAAAAATCGAACGCACACTGGCATTCTCAAGCCAACCAACGAAATGGAGGCTTGCCATGGCCAGGATGCGCGCTGTCGACGCTGCGGTTCTCGTTCTCGAAAAGGAAGGCATCACCAATGCCTTCGGCGTTCCGGGCGCGGCGATCAACCCGCTCTATTCGGCGCTGAAGGCGCGCGGCACCATCCGCCATGTGCTGGCGCGCCATGTCGAAGGCGCCTCGCACATGGCCGAAGGTTATACGCGGGCCAAGGCCGCCAACATCGGGCTCTGCATCGGCACTTCCGGTCCGGCCGGCACCGACATGATCACCGGCCTCTATTCGGCCTCGGCGGATTCGATTCCGATCTTATGCATAACTGGTCAAGCTCCACGCGCGCGCCTCAACAAGGAGGATTTCCAGGCCGTCGACATCGCCTCGATCGCAGCACCGGTCGCCAAATGGGCCGTCACTGTCATGGAGCCCTACCTGGTGCCGATGGCGCTGCAGAAGGCCTTCCATCTGATGCGCTCCTCGCGGCCCGGGCCGGTTCTGGTCGACCTGCCGGTCGACGTGCAGCTTGCCGAGATCGAATTCGACATCGACGCCTATGAGCCGCTCGCTCCCTTCAAGCCGGCGATAACGCGTGCCCAGGCCGAGAAGGCCCTGGCGATGCTCAACGAGGCTGAAAAGCCGCTGATCGTCGCCGGCGGCGGCATCATCAACGCCGACGCTTCCGATCTTTTGATCGAGTTCGCGGAAGTCACCGGCGTGCCGGTTATTCCGACCTTGATGGGCTGGGGTGCGATCCCCGACGACCACCGGCTGATGGCCGGCATGTGCGGCCTGCAGACGTCGCACCGCTACGGCAATGCGACGATGCTTGAGGCGGACTTCGTCTTCGGCATCGGCAACCGCTGGGCCAACCGCCACACCGGCTCGGTCGACGTCTACACCAAGGGGAAAAAATTCATTCATGTCGACATCGAGCCGACGCAGATCGGCCGTGTCTTCGCGCCGGATCTAGGCCTCGTCTCGGATGCGGGCGCCGCGCTGAAGATCCTGCTCGACGTCGCCACCGAATGGCGCACGGCCGGCAAACTGCGCGACTGGTCGGGCTGGGCGAAAGAGTGCCAGCAGCGCAAGAAGACCATGAAGCGCAAGACGCATTTCGAGCAGGTGCCGCTGAAGCCGCAGCGCGTCTATGAGGAGATGAACAAGGCGTTTGCCCGCGACACCACCTATGTCACCACGATCGGCCTGTCGCAGATCGCCGGCGCGCAGTTCCTGCATGTCTACAAGCCGCGCAACTGGATCAATTGCGGCCAGGCCGGCCCGCTCGGCTGGACACTGCCGGCGGCACTCGGCGTGCGCGCCGCGGATCCGGATCGCGACATCGTCGCGCTTTCCGGCGACTATGATTTCCAGTTCATGATCGAGGAACTGGCAGTCGGTGCCCAGCACAAGCTGCCTTACATCCACGTCGTCGTGAACAACGCCTATCTCGGCCTCATACGCCAGGCGCAGCGCGGCTTCTCGATGGATTATGAGGTGAGCCTCGCCTTCGAGAACGTCAACCGTGCAGGCGATCCGGAGGCGGGCTACGGCGTCGATCATGTCGCGGTGGCGGAGGCGATGGGCTGCAAGGCGGTCCGCGTGACGAAGCCCGAGGAATTCGCCGGCGCGTTCAAGGAGGCGCAGCGGCTGATGAAGGAGCACCAGGTTCCGGTCGTGCTGGAATTCATCCTCGAGCGCGTCACCAACATTTCCATGGGCACTGAAATCGACAAGGTCACCGAATTCGAGGAGCTTGCCGAGCGCAATGAGGATGCGCCGACGGCCATCATGATGTTGGATTGAGTTCAGGCGGACGAAGGAGAAAAGAATGCCGCGTTTTTCAGCCAATCTTTCGATGCTCTTCGGCGAGCACGAGTTCCTTGACCGTTTCGATGCCGCTGCCCGCGCGGGCTTCAAGGGCGTCGAATATATCGGCCCGTATGAGCATGCCCCGGATGTCGTGGCGGCGCGGCTGAAGAAGAACGGCCTGACACAGGTTCTGTTCAATCTGCCGGCCGGCGACTGGGCAAAGGGTGAACGCGGGATTGCCGTGCTGCCGGACCGCGTGCCGGAATTCCGCCAGGGCGTCGCCAAGGCGATCACCTACGCCCGTGTGCTGGGCTGCGAGCAGATCAACTGTCTTGCCGGCATCGCGCCGCAGGGCGCCGACCGCACGGCGCTGGAAGACGTCTTTGCCGAAAACCTCGCCTTCGCGGCCGAGAAGCTGGAGCAGGCCGGCATCAGGCTGCTGATCGAGCCGATCAACACCCGCGACATCCCGGGCTTCTTCCTGAACTATTCCGACCAGGCTCTGGCGCTGATCGATCGCGTAGGCTCGAAGAATATCTTCCTGCAATACGACATCTACCACATGCAGATCATGGAGGGGGATCTCGCCCGTACCATCGAGGCCAACCTCGGCCGCATCGCGCATATCCAGCTTGCGGACAATCCCGGCCGTCACGAGCCGGGGACGGGCGAGATCAATTATCCCTTCCTCTACGACCACATCGACCGCCTCGGCTATTCCGGCTGGATCGGCGCCGAATACAAGCCCAAGGCAGGGACCGAGGCCGGGCTTGGCTGGTTCAAGGAATTCGCCGGGCAGGGGAGCGCGGCGGCTTAAGAGCTTCCTTCTCCCCGTCTCAATACGGGGAGAAGGTGCCGGCAGGCGGATGAGGGGCAGCGCCGGCCTTCGATGAGTTAGAACAAGCTTTCAGGAGCAACACCAATGGAAACCATCGGTTTCATCGGCCTCGGCATCATGGGCGCGCCGATGGCGGGGCATCTGCTCGATGCCGGCTACACGGTCATCGCCAGCGACCATCGCTCCAAGCCGCCCGCCGACCTCCTCGCCAGGGGCCTAAAGACCGTTTCTGGCCACAACGCCGTGGCCAAGGCCGCCGACATCATCATCACCATGGTTCCCGACACGCCCCAGGTCGCCGACGTTCTGTTCGGCGAGAGCGGCGTCGCTTCCGGTCTCACCAAGGGCAAGCTCGTCATCGACATGAGCTCGATCTCGCCGATTGCGACAAAGGAATTAGCCAAGAAGATCAACGAACTCGGTTGCGACTATCTCGACGCGCCGGTGTCGGGCGGCGAGGTCGGCGCCAAGGCGGCCTCGCTCACCATCATGGTCGGCGGCGAGGAAAAGGCCTTCGAGCGCGCCAAGCCAGTGTTTGAGAAAATGGGCAAGAACATCACGCTGGTCGGTCCGAACGGGGTCGGCCAGACCACCAAGGTCGCCAACCAGATTGTCGTCGCGCTGACTATCGAAGCGGTCGGCGAAGCGCTGGTCTTCGCCTCGAAGGCGGGCGCCGATCCGGCGAAGGTCAGGCAGGCGCTGATGGGCGGGCTCGCCGCCTCGCGCATCCTCGAAGTGCATGGCGAGCGCATGATCAAACGCACCTTCGCGCCCGGTTTCCGCATCGAGCTGCACCAGAAGGACCTCAACCTGGCGCTGGAAGGCGCCAAGGCGCTCGGTGTGTCGCTGCCCAACACCTCGACCACGCAGCAGCTCTTCAATTCCTGCGCCGCCAATGGCGGCGCCAAGGAGGATCACTCCGCGCTGGTCAGGGCGCTGGAGCGGATGGCGGGGCATGAAGTGGCGAAGGCGAATAGCGAGTAGGGAGTAGCGAATAGGGGGTGCGGGGCCGAAGGATCGTGTCCCGAATATTCGCTATTCGCTATTCGCTACTCCCTACTCGCTATGAATTTCCTCGCCGCATAAAGGCTCACCGCCGCCGCGTTCGAGACGTTGAGCGAGTGGATGGCGCCGGGCATGTCCAGGCGGGCGAGCGTCGTCACCGTCTCGCGCGTTTTCTGGCGCAGGCCCTTGCCTTCCGCGCCCAGCACCAGCGCGATCCTCTCGCCGGCGAAGGTTTTCTCCAGTTCGGCCGGCCCTTCGGAATCGAGCCCGATGGTCTGGAAACCGGCCTCGTGCAGCTGTCCCAGCGCATCGGCGAGGTTCTTCACCTCGATCTGGTCGATATGCTCGAGCGCGCCGGAAGCGGATTTCGCCAGCACGCCGGATTCCTGCGGGCTGTGACGGGCGGTCGTGATCAGCGCGCCGGCACCGAAGGCGACGGCGGAGCGCAGTATGGCGCCGACATTGTGCGGATCCGTCACCTGGTCGAGCACCAGCACCAGCTTAGTGTCGCCAAGCGCGTCGAGACGCTTCGGCTTGAGCGGCTCGGCCTCGATCAGCACGCCCTGATGCACGGCGTCCGATCCGGTGATCCTGTCGATGTCCTTCGGTTCGACCAGCTCGGCCTTGAAGGGCAGGGCGGCAAGGTCGCCGATCGCCAGCCGTTCGGCGGCGTTGCGCGTCACCAGCATCCTCCTGATCTTGCGCCGCGGATTGTCGAGCGCAGCCCGCACGGTATGCAGGCCGTAAAGCCGCACCAGCCCGTCGGCGGCAGCCTCGCCCGGCGGCACCGGCTGGCGCGGCCGGAATGCCGGCGGCCCGCCCGCCTTCTGGTCGCGATGCGCGCGCCTCAGCTTGGCGTAGTGGGTGTCCTTGCGCGTGCCGGACTTGTTGCTTTTATCGTCGCTCATGGCGGCCTCTATAGCCGTCCCGTCCGGCTAAGGATATGGGCTGGCCAAATGAATGCCGAACATCCTCGAAAAACCCTGGCCGCGCCGGTTGACACCCACCGGCCTTGCCGCCATAAGGCGCTTCGCTGATTTCGGAGAAGATCTTACTCGGGCTCCGGATCGGCGGAAATGCCTCGTTGCATGGCTCCGGCGGCAGACTGGAGAGGTGCCCGAGTGGTTAAAGGGGACGGACTGTAAATCCGTTGGCTTAGCCTACGTTGGTTCGAATCCAACCCTCTCCACCACTGCCGGCCCGGAAGCCCTGAAACGAACAAGTCTCGGACCGAAAATTGCATGGCACTTTTCGGATGAATCCGGTACCTCAGTGCAAGGCGCGGGTATAGCTCAGTGGTAGAGCAGCAGCCTTCCAAGCTGAATATGCGGGTTCGATTCCCGCTACCCGCTCCAGATTTCTTCCCGCGAATCCTCAAATGAAACGCCGCGCGCCGTGGCACGCGGCGCGCTAGCAGGCCACTTCCCTAGCTGTTGAAGGCTGAAACGACCTGATGGTGCTGCGGGATTTGGCCGTTCGGCGTCAGCTTGTCGACGATGCCGGGCAGCGCCGTGGAGAGCTGCTGCAGCAATTCCTGCTCGCTCATCCCGGTGCGCTGCGCGATCTCGCGGATCACCGAGGGCCCAAGCGCCGAGCCGAGATCACCCGGGTTGATCGGTTTGTTCTGGCCGGTGCCGACCCAGGAGTCGGCGACATTGCCGTGGCCAGCGTTCTTGAGCTTGTCGAGCAGGCCGCCGAGACCGCCGAGCAGGCCGCCATCGGCGGACACGTCAGTTCCCGCAGGCGTCGGCGCCGGCGCTTGCGGCGCGGCCGCCTCTTCGCTTCTGCCGCTCAGCATCTTGCCGACCAAAAGCGCGCCGAGCGCGATCATCAGGGGTTTGGTGATGTTGCCGCCCGGAACGGCATTGTCGAAAAGGCCCATAATGGATCTCCTTGTCCAGCCAAGTCCGCCCGGCCCCAGAATGGCGCAAACAGGCAGAATTTCAAGCTGACTTGAGCTTTTGACAATCATGTGACCATGATGGCGCGGCGGGGGAATTTTGGAGGGAATTATGGGCATCATCAGCTGGATCATTCTCGGCCTTATCGCCGGGTTCATCGGCAGCAAGATCGTCAACAAGACAGGCCAGGGCATGATCATGGATATCGTGCTCGGCATTGTCGGCGCCATCGTTGGCGGGTTGATCTTCAGCGCCTTCGGCTCGTCGGGTGTCACCGGTCTCAACATCTGGAGCCTGATCGTGGCCGTGATCGGCTCGATCGTCGTGCTTTGGGCCTATCACCAGATTTCCGGCAAGCGCACGCTGTAGAAGGCCAGGGATCAGCCAGTAGGCTGCTGGAGATCGACCCGGTCGGGTCGACCCAGGCTGGAGGCGCGCCGTCAGGCGACCATGGCCAGCCGGCGTTTTCTTTCGTCGAGCGAGACGATGGCGAGACCGCTGGCTAGCACCAGCAGGATGCCGCAGACCGCGAGCGCGTTAGGAAATTGTCCGAACACCAGCAGGCCCGAAATGACCGCCCAGACGGTGAAGCAGTAATAGAAGGGCGCGACCGCGCTTGTCGGCCCGACCCGGTAGGCCATGAAGATGAAGAAATGGCCGAAGATCAGGAACAGGCCGGCTCCGGCGATCAGGAGCAGATGATGTCCTTCGGGCATTACCCATTGTTCGGAGACGAGATGCGCCGCGCCTGAGCCGGCCAGCACCACCACGACCGCGGAGATGGCGACGATCATGCCCGGCACTTCGGCGCCCACCTTGCGCCCGGCAAGGTCGCGCACCGCCGCGAAGGCGGCGTTGCCGAGCGCCAGCAGCGCATAAACCGAAATGCCCTGCATGGTCGGCTGCGCCACCATGAGCGCCCCGACAAAGCCAAGGCCGATCAGCGCCATGCGCGTGGCGCCGATCTTTTCGCCGAACAGCATCGAGGAGCCGACCAGCACGATGAGCGGCGTGACTTGCCCGAGCGCGGTGGAATCCGCGATCTGCATGTTGGCTAAAGCGACGACGTAACACAGGATCGCCAGCAGCTCGAACAAGTTGCGGCGCAGCACCTTGCGTTCGAAGAGCAGGGGGATCTGCCTGGCATAACCCAGCATCAGAAGCAGCGGCACGCCCCACAGCGTGGCGGCAGCACCCCGCAACAGGAGAACTTCATAGGGTGGCAATCCGACGGTGGCGAGCTTCATCATCGTGTCGTTGACGAGGTAGGACCCCGTCGAGACGATCATAAACAGCGGGCCGCGGATATTGGATGGAATGAACTGCATCCGGCGAACAAGATCAGAGCGGCGTCGTGGCGGCAATGGGCCAGCCCGGAGCCTTTGATTTTACATGTGGCAGCCCTATATCCGCGCCATATCCCACCGAAATCGACCATTGGTTCGGGTCGAGCAAGAATCCGCTCAGCCACAAGGTACTTGTGTTTTTCAGCCGTTGTCGCTAATCGCCCCGCATTCGACTGAACTGAAGGTCAAGGCCGTCCAAGGAAAGAGACTATGGCAAAAGGTAAATTCGAGCGCACCAAGCCGCATGTGAACATTGGCACGATCGGTCACGTCGATCATGGCAAGACGTCGCTGACGGCGGCGATCACGAAGTATTTTGGCGAATACAAGCGCTATGACCAGATCGACGCGGCACCTGAAGAGAAGGCGCGCGGCATCACGATCTCGACGGCGCATGTCGAGTATGAGACGGCCAACCGTCACTATGCCCATGTCGACTGCCCCGGCCACGCCGACTATGTGAAGAACATGATCACGGGTGCCGCGCAGATGGACGGCGCGATCCTGGTGGTTTCGGCCGCCGACGGTCCGATGCCGCAGACCCGCGAGCACATCCTGCTTGCCCGCCAGGTCGGCGTTCCTTCGATCGTGGTGTTCCTGAACAAGGTCGACCAGGTCGACGATGCCGAGCTGCTGGAGCTGGTCGAGCTCGAGGTTCGCGAGCTTCTGTCGAAGAACGAGTTCCCCGGCGACGACATTCCGATCGTCAAGGGTTCGGCGCTGGCTGCGTTGGAAGATTCCAACAAGACCATCGGCGAGGACGCCATCCGCGAGCTGATGGCGCAGGTCGACGCCTATATCCCGACGCCGGTTCGTCCGCTGGACAAGCCGTTCCTGATGCCGATCGAGGACGTGTTCTCGATCTCGGGCCGCGGCACGGTTGTGACCGGCCGCGTCGAGCGCGGCGTGGTCAAGGTCGGCGAGGAGCTGGAGATCGTCGGCATCCGTCCGACCACCAAGACGACCTGCACGGGCGTTGAGATGTTCCGCAAGCTGCTCGACCAGGGCCAGGCCGGCGACAACATTGGCGCGCTGCTGCGCGGCGTCGACCGTGAAGGCGTGGAGCGCGGTCAGGTTCTGGCCAAGCCCGGCACGGTCAAGCCGCACAAGAAGTTCGTGGCCGAAGCCTACATCCTGACCAAGGACGAGGGCGGCCGTCACACGCCGTTCTTCACCAACTACCGTCCGCAGTTCTACTTCCGCACGACGGACGTGACGGGCATCGTGACGCTGCCGGCCGGCACCGAGATGGTGATGCCCGGCGACAACATCACCGTCGACGTCGAGCTGATCGTGCCGATCGCGATGGAAGAGAAGCTGCGCTTCGCCATCCGTGAAGGCGGCCGCACCGTCGGTGCCGGCATCGTCGTCACCATCAAGGAATAATCGATCCGGCTTTTGCCGGTTCGACAAGGAAAGGGCGGTCTTCGGGCCGCCCTTTTGTTTGAAGCAGTGCTGCCAAGCCCTTTTCAATTCTGTTGCAACCACCGGCGCCGCAACTAGTATGGTTGCACCGAGGGGCTTGCGAGACGTGGTTTCCACATTCCGTTCAAAGACCATGCGGTGTTGGCGCGGGCTGCTTCGGCTGGGATTGGCCGCCGCGATGGGGCTGGCCGCCTTCGGCGCCGGCGCAAAGGAAGAGCCGCCGGACTACGGTCCGACCATGCGCTTCGTCGTGGTGCGCAGCAGCGCGCCGGGCTGCGAGCCGAACTGCCCGGAATGGATCTCCGCCGAAGGCACGATCGAGGCCGGCACGCCGGCGCTACTGAAACGCCTGCTGAAGACGCTCGGCGGGCGGCAATTGCCCATCGTCGTCAATTCTCCCGGCGGCAACGTCGATGCCGCGCTCCAGCTTGGCCGCATGGTCCGCAAGAACAAGCTCGATATCGCGGTCGGCATCACGGAATTTTCCGGCTGCTCGCCGGGGACGAAAAATTGCCGGGACAATGACGGCAAGGGTCAGCCCTATTCCGGCGTCGCTTACGACAGCGGTGCGATGTGCAATTCGGCCTGTCCGCTGATGTTTGCCGGCGGCATCCACCGCGTCGTCGGCGAATGGGCCTATCTCGGCGTCCATCAGATCACCACCACCTACCAGCGCGAAAAACTGCTCTACCGCACCACCTACCGGGTTGTGAACGGCAAGAAGAAGATCATCGGCACCAGGATCGTCAGCCGCAAGAATGCCGGCAGCTACAAGACCTATGAGATGAGCAAGGCGATCGAGAAGCGGCTGTCGGCCTATTTGAAGGAGATGGGCGTCGAGCAGGGCGTGCTGGGCGTGATGAAGGCCACACCTGCCAGCGACATCAGGCAGATCGAGCCCGACGACATGCTGGAGATGAAGCTCGTGACCAGCCTCGATTCGCTCGATCTGCTGACCGAGAGAACCATTTGCCAGCGCCATCCGGCACCGGCGAATTGTCGCGAGATTCCCGCGAACGGCGCGCCCGTCGCGGTCGCGGCAGTAGAGGCCGGACCTTCTTATACAGCGCCGGCGCCGCAAGCCCACGAACAGCAGATGCGTTTCGTTCTTGTTCGCGGCAGCAACACGCTCTGCAATCCCGATTGTCCGGAATGGATTTCGGCGGAAGGCACGATCGCCGCAGATACGGCCGACAAGCTGCGCCAACTGCTCGACACGATCCGTGAGCGCCGGTTGCCGGTCGTAATCAACTCGCCGGGTGGAGATGTGCAGGCTGCGCTCGCCGCGGGCAGGCTGATCCGCGAGCACGGCTTGGATATCGCGGTCGCCCGAACGGATTTTCTCGACTGCGATCCGGGCGCCGTGGGGTGCGTCGCGGCCGACGGTCTCCATGCCGGGCTCACCATAGATGCCGGCGCCGAATGCGACGCCGCCTGCGCGGTGATGGTCGCCGGCGGCGTCCGGCGCCTCGTTGGCGCCGGTGCGCACTTCCTCGTGCATTCCATGGGCATGGAAGACAAGGTCGGGGCCTATCTCGACGAGATGGCGGTCGGCTCGGGCTTTTTCGCCGCCATGCAGTCGGCCGAATATGCAAAGCACAGGGAACTCAGCCGGGACGAACTGAAGACATTCGGGCTGACGACCGGACCGCAATCGGTGGACGCGCTGACGGGCGCCACCATTTGCAGATCCGCACCCAGGCCGGACAATTGCCGGGCTCTTCCGTCCGCCGATGCCGAGGCGAAGGCGCCGGCGAAGCTGTAGATCAGGATGACGTTTCGGTGAATCGCCATCCTGATCTAACTCTTTGTTGGAGCATGATCTTCTCCGAAAACCGGTTTCCACTTTTTGCATTCGCTGACCTTCGGTTCGGGATCATGCTCTAGCTGCGCACTGGCCATCGAGGCAGGTTGAGCGGGGCAGGGCGCTGCCGCTATCTTGCTGTATGCACAGGGAGGAGCGGCGATGAGCGAGGACATCCCGACTTTGTACGAATGGGCCGGCGGCAGCGAGGCGCTGAACCGGCTGACCCGGACCTTTTATGACAAGGTGGCGGCGGATCCGGTCGTCGGGCCGGTGTTCAGGATGATGTCGCCGGATCACCCGATGCATGTCGCCGCCTTCATCGGCGAGGTCTTCGGCGGCCCGAAGACCTACAGCGAGAAGCATGGCGGCCATCGCGAGATGGTGATGCATCATCTCGGCAAGCATCTGACCGAGGAGCAGCGCCGCCGCTGGATCAATCTCCTTGCCGACGCGGCGGATGAGGTCGGCCTGCCCGATGACCCCGAGTTCCGCTCGGCCTTCATGGGCTATGTCGAATGGGGATCGCGGCTGGCGAAGATGAACTCGAATCTGGGCGAGACCTGCGATCCCGAGACCGAGCCGATGCCCGCCTGGGGCTGGGGCGTGCCGGGCGGGCCATACAAGCCGCCGGCCGGCAAGTCCTAGGCGCGGGGGTTGTTTGGCGAGCGCGATCGGTCGCCGGCGGTAATGGAATCCAGATTTCCGGCAAAGGGTTTCAAAACCACTGCAGAGTGCTCTTTACAGAGCGCACGGAAGCTTTTAGGAAGCGCCTGCGCCGAACAAGCGCATGCACGGGCATAGCTCAGTTGGTAGAGCGGCGGTCTCCAAAACCGCAGGTCGTAGGTTCGAGCCCTGCTGCCCGTGCCATTCCTTCAAGAGGGCAGGTATCTGGCAACCAAGAGGGCAGGTATCTGGCAACCGCCCTCTCGATCGCCGAAATCAGCCTTTTCTTCCGCCCGTCTGCCGGCCCTTGAGGTCATCTACCTGCCGGCCCGTGTCGCGGGCCTGTGAGTGGCAAAATCGTTGCGCCTTAAGACCAACGATGTAAGGTTTCGTCCCTAGCGCTTGACTGCAACCGCCGTTCTTAGGCCGCCAAGCAGGGATGTAACTCTCCCCTTTCTTGACGCAACGTAGGTGGCGGGTCTTGATAGCCAAGGGCGCAAAGAGCGGCACCTCTTTCTGGTGGGAGGACAAAAATGCATCCCCTGGTCATCGACGCGAAGCCTCAACCTATTTCGATTGATCTTGCTAACGCCGCAGTTCTCGTCGTGGACATGCAGAATGACTTCGGCTCGCAAGGTGGAATGTTCGACAGAGCCGGAATCGATATCTCCGGGATTCAACGGGCTGTCGGCCCTACGGCCAGAGTAATAGCTGCCGCTCGCGGTTTGAGAGTGCCGGTTATCTATCTGAAGATGGGGTATCATTCCGACCTCTCGGACCTCGGAACATCGGACGCCCCCAATCGTCTCCGACATCTCCAGATCTTTGGGGTCGGTGAGAGCATCACGGCCCCGGATGGCAGCGAGAGCCGGATTCTGATCCGCGACACCTGGGGAACGGATATTGTTAACGACCTCAAGCCAGAGGTAGGGGATGTGGTCGTCTACAAAACGCGGTTCAGCGGTTTCTACGAGACCGAACTCGATTCTGTTCTGAAAACCGCAGGTATCAAACACCTCATCGTGACAGGATGCACGACCAGCGTGTGCGTGGAATCGACAATTCGGGATGCCTTCTTCAGGGACTACCACTGCACACTGCTGACGGATTGCACCAGCGAGCCCATCGCCTGGGACGCATCAAGGAGCAATCATGAAGCCTCGATCACGCTCGTGCAGATACTCTTTGGATGGACATCGACGTCCGACGATTTCCTGAAGGCGATCGAGGAGCGAGTTCAGGGACGTCTTGAACTAGCCGAATGAGCTGAGGAGGCGGCGTATCGCCACGAACCGCGCCTTCTCTTCCGGTAGCCACATCGTCGACCCGAACCCGTCAAGATCTCCAGCCGACGGACCGGTTCCTCGCTCCTGGATCTAAGCTCAATCTCTGAAATCGTCATATGCGAGACCTTCAAGGCTCCGCAGCGGCCGCTCCGCGGTTGAAAATCGGCGGAAGGCTTGCCATATGGCAGGAATTGGGGCATAAGCCCCGTATAGCCGGGACGGGACGACTGGATGGTTCCGAGGCGGCGTTGAGACATAAAGCGGACCCTTGCCACTTGCGTGGATTAAGAATCGGTTTTATGTAGACAAGACAGACACGCGACGCGTGGAGCTGGGAAGCCGGCTTTACGCGTCTGATTTGCGTGGGTGAAATAGCGGCGCTGATTCGCGCCGCATGGAGCCCAGGCGGCACGTCCCGGTCAGCGGGATCATCCAGGAGGCCCGGCCAACGGGTCTCGAAAACAGGCGGCGCATGGCTTCGAAAACCACTAATCCCTTCACCTTTCTCCAGCAGGTTCGCGCGGAGACGGCCAAGGTGACATGGCCTTCGCGGCGCGAAACCATGATCTCGACCGTGATGGTCCTGATATTCGCGGTGATCGCGACGCTGTTCTTCTTCGCTGCCGATATTCTGATGGGCTATGCGATCGAGTGGATCCTGGGTCTCGGGCATTAATTCGGCGGATTACGGAGAGGTCGTGAAATGACTGCGCGGTGGTATATCGTCCACGCCTATTCGAACTTCGAGAAGAAGGTCGCCGAGGACATCGAGAACAAGGCCAAGCAGAAGGGCTTGTCCGGGGACATTGAGCAGATCGTGGTCCCGACCGAGAAGGTCGTCGAGATCCGTCGCGGCCGCAAGGTCGATGCCGAGCGCAAGTTCTTCCCGGGCTACGTGCTCTTGAAGGCAAATCTGACCGACGCCGTGTTCTCGCTGGTCAAGAACACGCCGAAGGTCACCGGCTTCCTGGGCGACTCCAAGCCCGTGCCGATCACCGAGACCGAGGCGCAGCGCATCCTGAACCAGGTCCAGGAAGGCGTCGAGCGGCCGAAGCCTTCGGTCACCTTCGAGATCGGCGAGGCGATCCGCGTTTCGGACGGTCCTTTCGCGTCGTTCAACGGCGTCGTCCAGGAGGTGGATGAGGAGCGGGCTCGCCTCAAGGTGGAAGTTTCGATCTTCGGGCGCGCTGTGCCCGTCGATCTGGAGTTCGGGCAGGTCGAAAAGGGCTGATCCGCATACCCGCGCCCGAAAGGGCGTCGGGATACCGCGCCGCAAGGCGTCGGAAGGCGGCGTGAACAGACGTCGCATGAACGGGTGGGAGGCGAAGGCGGCATAGCCGGCCGTCGGAACCGCACCACCAGACTGCAACCGCCGCGTTTCCCGGATAACGGGGCCGGCATGAGAAAAGGCAGGAATAGAGATGGCTAAGAAAGTTGCAGGCCAGCTCAAGCTCCAGGTTGCCGCGGGCTCGGCCACGCCGTCGCCCCCGATCGGCCCGGCGCTTGGTCAGCGCGGCATCAACATCATGGAATTCTGCAAGGCGTTCAACGCGCAGACCCAGGAGCTCGAGAAGGGATCGCCGATCCCCGTCGTCATCACCTACTACCAGGACAAGTCGTTTACCTTCGTCATGAAGACGCCGCCGGTGAGCTACTTCCTGAAGAAGGCCGCCAACCTGAAGTCGGGCTCCAAGGAGCCGGGCAAGGTCAAGGCCGGCACGATCAGCCGCGACAAGGTGCGCGCGATCGCCGAGCAGAAGATGAAGGACCTGAACGCAAACGACGTCGAGGCGGCCATGCGCATGGTCGAGGGCTCCGCCCGCTCGATGGGCCTGGAAGTGGTGGGCTAAGATCATGGCAAAGATTGCAAAGCGTGTTGCCAAGAGCCGCGAAGGCATCGATCCGAACAAGGCTTACGCCCTCAACGAGGCGCTGCAGCTGCTCAAGGACCGGTCCGCGGTGAAGTTCGACGAGACCGTCGAGATCTCGATGAACCTCGGCGTCGATCCGCGCCATGCCGACCAGATGGTCCGCGGCGTGGTCAACCTGCCGAACGGCACCGGCCGCTCGGTGCGTGTCGCCGTGTTCGCGCGTGGCGACAAGGCCGAGGAAGCCAAGGCCGCCGGCGCCGATATCGTCGGCGCCGAGGACCTTGTCGACATCGTCCAGAAGGGCACGATCGATTTCGATCGCTGCATCGCCACGCCGGACATGATGCCGCTGGTCGGTCGTCTGGGTAAGGTTCTGGGCCCGCGCGGCATGATGCCGAACCCGAAGGTCGGCACTGTGACCACCGATGTGGCCGCGGCCGTCAAGGCTTCGAAGGGCGGCGCCGTCGAGTTCCGCGTCGAGAAGGCCGGCATCGTCCAGGCCGGCGTCGGCAAGGTCTCGTTCGACGTCAAGGCGCTGGAAGAAAATGTCCGCGCCTTCGCCGACGCGGTGACCAAGGCCAAGCCTGCGGGCGCCAAGGGCAACTACGTCAAGAAGGTGTCGGTCACCTCGACGATGGGCCCTGGCCTCAAGCTCGACATCGCGACGCTCGCCGCGTCGTAAGTGTCGGCCGATCGGGTAAAGCCGATCGCTAGGGCATGATCCTGAAAAGCGGGAACATGCTCCAGCAAGAAAGAATTCCGGACCGCCGATCCGTCGGCGGCCCGGTATCCCGGAAGCCGAAAGGTTTCCGGATATCCTGTCCGAGATTGCAGGCGGCCCAAAAGCCTTAATTCGATTTGGGCCTGCATGAGACGGGTGAAGACCCGACAAAGGAGCCAAGCTCCAATGAAAGGTTCGAACCGTGTTTGCCTTTTGTCTGCGCACTATCCGGCGTGCCGGCTGGTGTGGCGAAAGGGGGCAGGATCCTCGAGCGTCGTTCGGGAGATCCGTTACTGGATGGCCCGGCCGGCAAAAGGCAACCGACGCCTGACCTCGTCAATGGGGCAGGGGTCAACTGGAGATAGGCAGTGGACAGAGCGGAAAAACGCGAACTCGTCACGGGCCTGAATGATGCGTTTTCAAGCGCTGGTTCAGTCGTCGTGGCCCACTACGCCGGTATCACCGTCGCGCAAATGAACGACCTTCGGTCGAAGATGCGCGCCGCCGGTGGCACCGTCAAAGTCGCGAAGAACCGTCTCGCCAAGATCGCTCTTCAGGGCACGGACTCCGCATCGATCATCGATCTGTTCAAGGGACAGACGCTGGTCGCTTATTCGGAGGATCCGATTGCGGCGCCGAAGGTCGCGTCCGATTTCGCCAAGGGGAATGACAAGTTGATCATTCTCGGTGGCGCGATGGGTGCGACCTCGCTCGACGCCGACGGTGTGAAGGCACTCGCCACACTACCGTCGCTCGACGAGCTGCGCGCCAAGCTGGTTGGCATGATCGCCACGCCGGCTACCCGGATCGCCCAGATCGTCAATGCGCCCGCGGCTTCGGTCGCGCGTGTCATCGGCGCTTACGCCCGGAAGGACGAGGCGGCATGAGGCCGTTCCTCGCTGTCAACAACACACGTTCGAACCTAGTGAAGGAATACAAAAATGGCTGATCTTGCAAAGATCGTAGACGACCTTTCGAAGCTGACCGTCCTCGAGGCGGCCGAGCTGTCGAAGCTCCTGGAAGAGAAGTGGGGCGTTTCGGCCGCCGCTCCGGTGGCGGTTGCCGCTGCCGGCGGCGCTGGTGCCGCTGCCGCTGCTCCGGCTGAAGAGAAGACGGAATTCGACGTCGTTCTCGCCGATGCCGGCGCCCAGAAGATCAACGTCATCAAGGAAGTCCGCGCCATCACCGGCCTTGGCCTCAAGGAAGCCAAGGACCTGGTCGAAGCGGCTCCGAAGCCGGTCAAGGAAGGCGTTTCCAAGGCCGACGCCGACAAGTTCAAGGCTCAGCTGGAAGCGGCTGGCGCCAAGGTCGAGCTGAAGTAAGCCTGTTAGGCGAGGGCGGACGGTCTCGCGCCGTCCGCCCCCTCCCTTGGACTGAGGGAGGGTTCTGTCACGCGAGACGTTTGAAAACCTCTTTCCTGAGGGCCGAAAAGCGGCCCTCCGGAAACGGGTTTTCTCCCGTTTTAGCCGGTAGCCGCCAAGCGATTGGCCCAAGAAATTGGCAGGGGCGGCCGGAAAAACAGATAGGGGCAGCCGCCGAGGCAGCCCGTTGGTGCAAGGCGAGCCGCGGCGAGGTTCGTCCCGAGTTTATAGCTAAGGAGCGACGATGGCCCAGACCCAGACTTTCAATGGCCGCAGACGCGTACGCAAGTTCTTCGGAAAGATCCCGGAAGTTGCGGAGATGCCGAACCTCATTGAGGTCCAGAAGGCATCCTATGACCAGTTCCTGATGGTGGACGAGCCCAAGGGCGGCCGTCCGGACGAAGGACTGCAGGCCGTTTTCAAGTCGGTCTTCCCGATCTCCGACTTTTCCGGCTCCTCGATGCTGGAGTTCGTGAAGTACGAGTTCGAGGCACCGAAATTCGACGTTGACGAGTGCCGTCAGCGCGACCTGACCTATGCGGCGCCGCTGAAGGTGACGCTGCGCCTCATCGTGTTCGATATCGACGAGGATACCGGCGCCAAGTCGATCAAGGACATCAAGGAGCAGGACGTCTACATGGGCGACATGCCGCTCATGACGTCGAACGGCACCTTCATCGTCAACGGCACCGAGCGCGTCATCGTCTCGCAGATGCACCGTTCGCCGGGCGTCTTCTTCGACCATGACAAGGGCAAGTCGCACTCGTCGGGCAAGCTTCTGTTTGCCGCGCGCGTCATTCCCTATCGCGGTTCGTGGCTCGACATCGAGTTCGACTCCAAGGATGTCGTGCACGCCCGCATCGACCGCCGCCGCAAGATTCCGGTGACGTCGCTGCTGATGGCGCTCGGCATGGACGGCGAGGAGATCCTGTCGACCTTCTACAACAAGATCACCTATAAGCGCGCCGGCGACCACTGGCGGATTCCGTTCAACGTCGAGCGTTTCCGCGGCCTCAAGGCCGTCGGCGACCTGGTCGACGCCGATACCGGCGAGATCGTGGTCGAGCAAGGCAAGAAGATCACCGCCCGCCAGGCACGTCAGCTCGGCGAGAAGGGTCTCAAGGCCATCAAGGCGACCGACGAGGACCTGCTTGGCAACTACCTTGCCGAGGACATCGTCAACTACGGCACCGGCGAGATCTTCCTCGAAGCCGGCGACGAGATCGACGACAAGACGCTGAAGGTGCTGCTCAGCACCGGCGAGGACGAGATCCAGATCCTGGACATCGACCACGTCAATGTCGGCGCCTACATCCGCAACACGCTCAACGTCGACAAGAATGAGAGCCGCCAGGACGCACTATTCGACATCTACCGTGTCATGCGCCCGGGCGAGCCGCCGACGCTCGAGACCGCCGAAGCCATGTTCAACTCGCTGTTCTTCGACAGCGAGCGCTACGACCTGTCGGCCGTAGGCCGCGTCAAGATGAACATGCGCCTCGAGCTCAAGGCCGAGGACACCGTGCGCGTCCTGCGCAAGGAAGATATCCTGGCCGTGGTCAAGACGCTGGTCGAGCTGCGTGACGGCAAGGGCGAGATCGACGACATCGACAATCTCGGCAACCGCCGCGTGCGTTCGGTCGGCGAGTTGATGGAGAACCAGTACCGCGTCGGCCTGCTGCGCATGGAGCGCGCGATCAAGGAACGCATGTCCTCGATCGAGATCGACACGGTCATGCCGCAGGACCTGATCAACGCCAAGCCGGCGGCCGCCGCCGTGCGTGAGTTCTTCGGTTCCTCGCAGCTGTCGCAGTTCATGGACCAGACCAACCCGCTCTCGGAGATCACCCACAAGCGTCGCCTGTCGGCGCTTGGACCGGGCGGTCTGACGCGCGAGCGCGCCGGCTTCGAGGTGCGCGACGTGCATCCGACGCATTACGGCCGCATCTGCCCGATCGAGACGCCGGAAGGCCCGAATATCGGTCTGATCAACTCTTTGGCCACTTTTGCGCGTGTCAACAAGTACGGCTTCATCGAAAGCCCGTACCGCAAGATCGTGGGCGGCAAGCTGACCAACGAAGTTGTCTATCTGTCGGCGATGGAAGAGGCCAAGCACTATGTCGCGCAGGCCAACGCCGAGCTCGACAAGAACGGCAGTTTTGTCGACGAGTTCGTCATTTGCCGTAATGCCGGCGAAGTGATGATGGCGCCGCGCGAGAACGTCGACCTGATGGACGTCTCGCCGAAGCAGATGGTGTCGGTCGCTGCGGCGCTCATCCCGTTCCTCGAGAACGACGACGCCAACCGCGCGCTGATGGGCTCGAACATGCAGCGTCAGGCCGTGCCGCTGGTGCGCGCCGAAGCGCCGTTCGTCGGCACCGGCATGGAGCCGGTCGTCGCCCGTGACTCGGGCGCTGCCATCGGCGCCCGCCGCGGCGGCGTGGTCGACCAGGTGGACGCCACCCGTATCGTCATCCGCGCCACGGAAGATCTCGATCCCGGCAAATCCGGCGTCGATATCTACCGGCTGATGAAGTTCCAGCGTTCGAACCAGAACACCTGCATCAACCAGCGTCCGCTGGTGCGCATGGGCGACCGTGTCAACAAGGGCGACATCATTGCCGACGGTCCGTCGACCGAGCTCGGCGATCTGGCGCTCGGCCGCAACGTGCTGGTCGCATTCATGCCGTGGAACGGCTACAACTACGAGGACTCGATCCTGCTCTCCGAGCGCATCGTGGCCGACGACGTCTTCACCTCGATCCACATCGAGGAGTTCGAGGTCATGGCGCGCGACACCAAGCTCGGGCCGGAGGAAATCACGCGCGACATTCCGAACGTTTCGGAAGAGGCGCTGAAGAACCTCGACGAGGCCGGCATTGTCTATATCGGTGCTGAAGTGCAGCCGGGCGACATCCTGGTCGGCAAGATCACGCCGAAGGGCGAAAGCCCGATGACGCCGGAAGAAAAGCTCCTGCGCGCCATCTTCGGCGAAAAGGCCTCGGACGTTCGCGACACCTCCATGCGCATGCCTCCGGGCACCTTCGGCACGGTCGTCGAAGTGCGCGTCTTCAACCGCCACGGCGTGGAGAAGGACGAGCGCGCGATGGCAATCGAGCGCGAGGAGATCGAGCGTCTGGCCAAGGACCGCGACGACGAACAGGCGATCCTCGACCGCAACGTCTATGCCCGTCTTTCCGACGTGCTGGTCGGCAAGGAGGCGATCGCCGGACCGAAGGGCTTCAAGAAGGGCTCGAAGCTGTCGAAGGACACGCTCGACGAGTATCCGCGTTCGCAGTGGTGGCAGTTCGCCGTGGAGAACGAGAAGCTCCAGGGCGAGCTCGAGGCTCTGCGCGGCCAGTACGACGAGTCCAAGAAGGCGCTCGAGCAGCGCTTCATGGACAAGGTCGAGAAGGTGCAGCGCGGCGACGAAATGCCTCCGGGCGTCATGAAGATGGTCAAGGTCTTCGTGGCCGTGAAGCGCAAGATGCAGCCGGGCGACAAGATGGCCGGCCGTCACGGCAACAAGGGTGTCGTGTCGCGCATCGTTCCGGTCGAGGACATGCCTTTCCTCGAGGACGGCACGCATGCCGATATCGTGCTCAACCCGCTGGGTGTGCCGAGCCGCATGAATGTCGGCCAGATCCTGGAAACGCATCTGGGCTGGGCTTGCGCTGGCATGGGCAGGAAGATCGGCGAGCTGATCGACGCGTATAAGGGTGGCGGCGATATCAAGCCGCTGCGCAAGACGCTGGAAAGCTTCATGCCGGCCAATGACCGCAACGAGCCGATCCGCGAGTATGACGATGAGAGCATCGTTCGCCTGAGCGAGCAGATGCGCCGCGGCGTCTCGATCGCGACACCGGTGTTCGACGGCGCGCATGAGGCCGACATCAACACCATGCTGGAGCAGGCTGGCCTGCACACCAGCGGTCAGTCGCAGCTCTATGACGGCCGCACCGGCGAGCCGTTCGATCGCAAGGTGACGATGGGCTATATCTATATGCTCAAGCTGCATCACCTGGTGGACGACAAGATCCACGCGCGTTCGATCGGTCCGTACTCGCTCGTCACCCAGCAGCCGCTGGGCGGCAAGGCGCAGTTCGGCGGCCAGCGCTTCGGCGAAATGGAGGTCTGGGCGCTCGAAGCCTACGGCGCGGCCTACACGCTGCAGGAAATGCTGACGGTGAAGTCGGACGACGTCGCCGGCCGCACCAAGGTCTACGAGGCGATCGTGCGCGGCGACGACACGTTCGAGGCGGGCATCCCCGAGAGCTTCAACGTTCTCGTCAAGGAAATGCGCTCGCTCGGCCTCAATGTGGAGCTGGAGAACACCCAGGTCGAAGAGACCCCGACGCGTCTGCCCGACGCGGCCGAGTAAGGCACCGGCGCGCGCCGCGTCATAAGCGCGGCGCGCCCTGAGCATGATCCCGAGAAGCGGTCACCGGTTTTCGGCCGAGACCATGCTCAACCAAGAAGTCTTCGGCCGGTTCGACCGGCCAGTCTGCGGACATTTCGTCCGCGATCGATGCAAGGGGTTATCGAGGACCCCGAAAAGGAGAACGGCATGAACCAAGAGGTCATGAATCTCTTCAACCCGCAGGCGCCTGCGCAGGTGTTCGATTCCATCCGGATCTCGCTTGCCAGCCCAGAGAAGATTCTGTCCTGGTCGTTTGGCGAGATCAAGAAGCCGGAGACCATCAACTACCGCACCTTCAAGCCGGAGCGTGACGGCCTGTTCTGCGCGCGCATTTTTGGTCCGATCAAGGACTATGAGTGCCTGTGCGGCAAGTACAAACGCATGAAGTACAAGGGCGTCATCTGCGAAAAATGCGGCGTCGAAGTCACGCTGTCGCGCGTTCGCCGCGAGCGCATGGGCCATATCGAGCTCGCCGCGCCCGTCGCCCATATCTGGTTCCTGAAGTCGCTGCCTTCGCGCATCGGCACGCTGCTCGACATGACGCTCAAGGATATCGAGCGCGTGCTCTACTTCGAGAACTACATCGTTACCGAGCCGGGCCTCACCGCGCTGAAGGAGAACCAGCTCCTCAGCGAGGAAGAGTACATGATTGCCGTCGACGAGTACGGCGAGGACTCTTTCACCGCCATGATCGGCGCCGAGGCCATCCATGACCTTCTGGCCGGCATGGACCTGGAGAAGATTGCCGGCGACCTCCGTTCGGAGCTGGCCTCGACCACGTCCGAGCTCAAGCAGAAGAAATACCTGAAGCGGCTCAAGGTCGTCGAGAACTTCATGGAATCCGGCAACCGTCCGGAATGGATGATCATGAAGGTGGTTCCGGTGATCCCGCCGGACCTGCGCCCGCTTGTCCCGCTGGACGGCGGCCGCTTCGCCACGTCGGACCTCAACGACCTCTACCGCCGCGTCATCAACCGCAACAACCGCCTGAAGCGGCTGATCGAGCTGCGCGCGCCCGGCATCATCGTGCGCAACGAAAAGCGCATGCTGCAGGAAGCCGTCGATGCGCTGTTCGACAACGGCCGTCGCGGCCGCGTCATCACCGGCGCCAACAAGCGTCCGCTGAAGTCGCTGTCCGACATGCTGAAGGGCAAGCAGGGCCGGTTCCGCCAGAACCTGCTCGGCAAGCGCGTCGACTATTCCGGCCGCTCGGTCATCGTGACCGGTCCGGAGCTCAAGCTGCATCAGTGCGGCCTGCCGAAGAAGATGGCGCTGGAGCTCTTCAAGCCCTTCATCTACGCCCGCCTCGACGCCAAGGGTTTCTCCTCTACCGTCAAGCAGGCGAAGAAGCTGGTCGAGAAGGAGCGTCCGGAGGTTTGGGATATCCTCGACGAGGTCATTCGCGAGCATCCGGTGCTCTTGAACCGGGCGCCGACGCTGCACCGCCTCGGCATTCAGGCGTTCGAGCCGATCTTGATCGAAGGCAAGGCGATCCAGCTGCATCCGCTGGTCTGCACCGCCTTCAACGCCGACTTCGACGGCGACCAGATGGCGGTCCACGTGCCGCTGTCCCTGGAAGCGCAGCTTGAAGCCCGCGTGCTGATGATGTCGACCAACAACATCCTGCACCCGGCCTCCGGCGCGCCGATCATCGTGCCGTCGCAGGACATGGTTCTCGGTCTCTACTATCTCTCGATCGTCAACCAGAACGAGCCGGGCGAAGGCATGATGTTTGCCGACATGGGCGAGCTCCAGCATGCGCTGGAGACCAAGGCCGTGACGCTGCACGCCAAGATCAAGGGCCGCTTCCGCACCGTCGACGCGGAAGGCAACGTCGTGTCGAAGATCTACGACACCACGCCTGGCCGCATGATCATCGGCGAGCTTCTGCCGAAGAACGTCAACGTGCCGTATGAGACCGCCAACCAGGAGATGACCAAGAAAAACATCTCCAAGATGATCGACACCGTCTACCGCCACTGCGGTCAGAAGGAGACGGTCATCTTCTGCGACCGCATCATGGCGCTCGGCTTTGCGCACGCCTGCCGTGCCGGCATTTCGTTCGGCAAGGACGACATGCTGATCCCGGACACCAAGCTGAAGCTCGTTTCCGACACCGAGGCGTTGGCCAAGGAATACGAGCAGCAGTACAATGACGGCCTGATCACGCAGGGCGAGAAGTACAACAAGGTCGTCGACGCCTGGGCCAAGTGCTCGGAGAAGGTCGCCGACGAGATGATGGCGCGCATCAAGGCGGTGGAGTTCGAGGACAACGGCCGTCAGAAGCCGATGAACTCGATCTACATGATGTCGCATTCGGGTGCGCGCGGTTCGCCCACCCAGATGCGTCAGCTCGCCGGCATGCGTGGCCTGATGGCCAAGCCCTCGGGTGAGATCATCGAGACGCCGATCATCTCGAACTTCAAGGAAGGTCTCACCGTGCTCGAGTATTTCAACTCGACCCACGGCGCCCGCAAGGGTCTGGCCGACACCGCCTTGAAGACGGCGAACTCGGGTTACCTCACCCGCCGCCTCGTCGACGTGGCGCAGGACTGCATCGTCAACTCCGTGGATTGCGGCACCGACAAGGGCCTCACCATGCAGCCGATCGTCGATGCCGGTCAGATCGTTGCCTCGGTCGGCCAGCGCGTGCTGGGCCGCACTTCGCTCGATGACATCAATCATCCGGTCACCGGCGACCTGCTGGTCAAGGCCGGAACGTTGATGGACGAGCGCGATGTGGAGCAGATCGAGAAGGCCGGCGTGCAGTCGGTCCGCATCCGTTCGGCGCTGACCTGCGAGGTCAGGACCGGTGTGTGCGCGGTCTGCTACGGTCGCGACCTGGCCCGCGGTACCCCCGTCAACCAGGGCGAGGCCGTCGGCGTCATCGCGGCGCAGTCGATCGGCGAGCCGGGCACCCAGCTCACCATGCGTACCTTCCACATGGGCGGCACGGCGCAGGTGGTGGATTCCTCGTTCCTTGAAGCCTCCTATGAGGGCAAGGTGCAGATCCGCAACCGCAACGTGGTCCGCAACTCGGAAGGCCAGCAGATGGTCATGGGCCGCAACATGGCGGTGCTCATCCTCGATGAGACCGGCAAGGAGCGCGCCACGCACCGCGTCGCCTATGGTTCGCGTATTTTCGTGGACGATGGCGACAAGGTGAAGCGCGGCCAGCGTATCGCCGAGTGGGATCCCTATACCCGCCCGATCCTCACCGAAATCGAGGGCAGGGTGGCGTTCGAGGATCTGGTCGACGGCATCTCCGTGCAGGAAACGGCCGACGAATCGACCGGCATCACCAAGCGCGAGGTCATCGACTGGCGTTCGACGCCGCGCGGCAACGACCTGAAGCCCGCGATCGCCATCCAGGACGCCAAGGGCAAGGTCGGCAAGCTGTCGAAGGGCGGCGATGCACGCTTCCTGCTCTCGGTCGAGGCCATCCTCTCGGTCGAGCCGGGCGCACATGTGAAGCCTGGCGACGTGCTGGCGCGTATCCCGATGGAAAGCGCCAAGACCAAGGACATCACCGGTGGTCTGCCGCGCGTTGCGGAACTGTTCGAGGCTCGCCGTCCGAAGGATCACGCCATCATCGCCGAGATCGATGGCACGATCCGTTTCGGCCGCGACTACAAGAACAAGCGCCGCATCATCATCGAGCCGCATGACTCGACGCTCGAGCCGGTGGAGTACCTGATCCCGAAGGGCAAGCCGTTCCATCTCCAGGACGGCGACGTCATCGAGAAGGGCGACTACATCCTCGACGGCAATCCGGCGCCGCACGACATCCTGGCGATCAAGGGCGTGGAGGCGCTTGCCTCCTATCTCGTCAACGAGATCCAGGAGGTCTACCGTCTGCAGGGCGTGTCGATCAACGACAAGCACATCGAGGTGATCGTTCGCCAGATGCTGCAGAAGGTCGAGATCACCACGCAGGGCGATTCGACCTACATCCCGGGAGACCACGTCGATGTGATCGAACTGGAGGAGGTCAACGAGCGCCTGATAGAGGACGGCAAGAAGCCGGCCGAAGGTCAGCCGGTGCTGCTTGGCATCACCAAGGCCTCGCTGCAGACGCCGTCCTTCATCTCGGCCGCCTCCTTCCAGGAGACGACCAGGGTGCTCACCGAGGCTGCGGTTGCCGGCAAGACCGACATGCTGCAGGGCCTGAAGGAAAACGTCATCGTCGGCCGTCTGATCCCGGCCGGCACGGGCGGCACGATGAGCCAGATAAGGCGCATCGCCACCTCGCGCGACGAGCTCATCATCGACGAGCGCCGCAAGGCCTCCGGTGTAGAGATCGCCGAGCCGATGCTGACCGACATGGTCAACGCCGCGCAGTAAGGCGATGAAATGAGAAAACAAGAAAAGGGGCCCGCGCGGCCCCTTTTCGCATTTTGGCTTGATGCAACGAGGAAGAGCTATGAGCCGCGAAACCTGGACGACTGTCGACGACTACATCGTTTCCTCTCTTTTCGAAGCGGACCCCGTGCTGGATGCCACGCTCGCGGCCAACCGCGACCACGGCCTGCCGGCGATCGACGTCTCGGCCGCGCAGGGCAAGTTGCTGTCGCTGCTGGTGCGTATTCGCGGCGCTAAGAAGGTGCTGGAGGTCGGCACGCTTGGCGGCTACTCGACCATCTGGATGGCAAGAGGATTGCCGGCGGACGGCAAGGTGGTGACGCTGGAGCTCGATCCGCATCACGCCAAGGTCGCGCGTTCGAACTTCGCGCGGGCAGGAGTTTCCGACAAGGTCGACCTGCGGGTCGGTCCAGCGCTGCAATCGCTTGCCGCGCTGGCAGGCGAAAATGCCGGTCCGTTTGACCTGATCTTCATCGACGCCGACAAGCCGAACAACCCGAATTATCTCGACTGGGCGATGAAACTCTCGCGCTCAGGCACGGTCATCGTCTGCGACAATGTCATCCGCGACGGCGCGGTCGTGAAAAAGAACAGCGGCGACGCCAATGTCGAAGGCGCTCGCGCCGCTTTTTCGTTCATCGGCGGCGAGAAGCGGCTGGACGGCACCGCCATCCAGACCGTCGGCGCCAAGGGCTATGACGGATTTACCATCGCGATCGTAGAATGAGGATGCCCTAATCGAAGAACGCCTCGACCACATTGCGCTTGCCCAGCATGAACGCATCGGCGACGTGCTGCAGCGGCGCGAGGTCGACATCGGACGTTCCTGCGCGAACAATCTCGGCGAAGCGCTTGTAAAGCACCGGATATTCGGCCTCCGGCTCGTCATGGATCATGCGCCCGTCGACGGCGAGCTTGGCGCCGCCGCCCGACAGCACCATCCTGCCCTTGTCGGTCTCGGCGACGATGTCCCAGCTTTGCGGGCCGGTCTGCAGCCAGTCGAGCTCCATCGTCACTGGCAAGCCGGTCGACGTGCGGAAGGCGACATGCGCCGCGACCGGTGCTGCGCGATTCTCGGGGAAATCGAGCACGGCCGAGGTGATGAACATCGCAGGCAAGATGTGTGTGGCGATCGACAGCGCGTTGATGCCGGGATCGAACACACCGAAGCCGCCCGGCTCCCAGATCCATTCCTGGTTCGGATGCCAGCGCCGCACGTCTTCCTTCCAGTTGATGGCGGCCGAAGTCAGTCTGGCCGACGCAAGGAAAGCGCGCGCGGCCTCCACCGCCGGCGCGTAGCGCGAATGCCAGCTGGCAAAGAGCGAGACACCGTTCCTTTCGGCAAGCGCCTTGAGGTGCTCGACCTCGCTGACCGTGGCGCCCGGCGGCTTTTCGAGGAACACGTGCTTCCTCGCTTCCAGCGCGGTGCGCGCGGCGTCGTAACGGAACTGCGGCGGCATGCAGAGCGAGACCGCCTCGAGGCTGGGCTCGGCCGCCAGCATCGCTTCGATGCTGGGATAGTTCGCAATGCCGTCCACCTTGCCGTGGCGGCTGGCCGCCGCTGTCAGTTGATAGTTGCCGTCCTTGGCGATCGCCGGCAGGTGCTGATCGCGGACGATCTTTCCCACGCCGACGATGCCGAGCTTGATGGGATTGCTGGTCATGGGAACTCCAAGGAATGAAAAGGTGTGTCTAGGCAGGGCAGGTTTGTCCGGCGAGTCCGGCAAATATGACGCTGGCCGCGCTTTTCAGATCGGCTCTTCAAAGGTGACGATCGAAACCTCGCCCTCCAAGGCGCCTTGATAGGCCGACAGATGCGGCTCGTCGTCGGGCTCGCCCTCCATGTCGCCGATCTGGTCGAGCTCGGCCTCGGCGTAACCTTCGGCGGCAAGCGATTCGAGCGCGCGGCGCACGGCAGAATCATCGTCGGGCGCCACAAGCATCACATGAACGCTTTCAGGCTTGCCGCCTTTTTTCTTCCAGACCCGTCCGGTGATGATCGTGACCGGCCGTTCTTCATTGTCGTTCACGGGCTGATTCCTCGTTTTCCCCGAGATTGTCCGATGCAAGCCGCCTTTTGGCACGAAGCCGGGCCACAGGACAGCGCAAAGCCGGTCACTTTCTTCCTCGCTCTTGAAAAAAGACGCAAGAAAATTACATGCGTTTTCCGCATGGCTGCCCAGCCTCGCGTTGGGCGCAATATTTGCCCCGCCGGGGTTGACGGACCCTGGGGTTGCGAGTAGAAGCCGCGACGTCAGAACCGATGTGAGGCTCTCCTGTCCGAAGCGACACGCTTTGGAGTTTGCCTCAAACAGGGTTCGTTTTACGAGCGAAAAGACATTTCCGGCGCGCATGAAGCGGCTACCGCTTCCTCTGCAATTTGTTCGGGCAGGACCGCGAGACGCGGTGTGTTGCCCGAATTTGCGTATGGAAATGACGCTTTGAGCGGCCCCCTGACAGGGCAGACACGGAATTGAGAGACAAGAGGGTTTAATGCCTACCGTCAACCAGCTGATCCGCAAGCCGCGCCTGGCGCCGGTGAAGCGCAACAAGGTCCCGGCCATGCAGCAGAACCCGCAGAAGCGGGGCGTCTGCACGCGCGTCTACACCACGACGCCGAAGAAGCCGAACTCGGCGCTGCGCAAGGTGGCCAAGATTCGCCTGACCAACGGTTTTGAAGTGATCGGCTACATCCCCGGCGAAGGTCACAACCTGCAGGAACACTCGGTGGTCATGATCCGCGGCGGTCGCGTCAAGGATCTGCCGGGCGTCCGCTACCACATCATCCGCGGCGTGCTCGACACGCAGGGTGTGAAGAACCGCAAGCAGCGTCGTTCGAAATACGGCGCCAAGCGTCCGAAGTAAGGGTTTCCCATGTCCCGTCGTCACAGTGCAGAAAAGCGTGAGATCAATCCGGATCCCAAGTTCGGTGATCTGATCGTCACCAAGTTCATGAACGCCGTCATGTATGACGGCAAGAAGTCGGTTGCCGAGACCATCGTCTACGGCGCGCTGGACCAGGTCCAGGCCAAGACCAAGCAGGAGCCGGTCACCGTCTTCCATCAGGCGCTCGACAATGTCGCGCCGCATGTGGAAGTGCGCTCGCGTCGTGTCGGCGGCGCCACCTATCAGGTTCCGGTCGATGTGCGCCCCGAGCGTCGTCAGGCGCTGGCCATCCGCTGGCTGATCGCCGCCGCGCGCAACCGCAACGAGACCACCATGGTCGACCGCCTCTCGGGCGAGCTGATGGACGCGGCCAACAACCGCGGCACGGCCGTCAAGAAGCGTGAAGACACCCACAAGATGGCGGAAGCCAACCGCGCCTTCGCGCACTACCGCTGGTAAAGCGCGAACGAGACTGAGAGGCACCTCCCATGGCCCGCGAATACAAAATCGAAGACTACCGCAATTTCGGTATCATGGCGCATATCGACGCCGGCAAGACGACGACGACCGAGCGCGTCCTCTATTATACGGGCAAGTCGCACAAGATCGGCGAAGTCCATGACGGCGCTGCCACCATGGACTGGATGGAGCAGGAGCAGGAACGCGGCATCACCATCACCTCGGCCGCGACCACGACCTTCTGGAAGGGTCGCGACGGCAAGATGCGCCGCTTCAACATCATCGACACCCCCGGACACGTCGACTTCACCATCGAAGTCGAGCGTTCGCTGCGCGTGCTCGACGGTGCCATCGCGCTGCTCGACGCCAACGCCGGCGTGGAGCCGCAGACCGAGACCGTGTGGCGCCAGGCCGACAAGTACCACGTGCCGCGCATGATCTTCTGCAACAAGATGGACAAGATCGGCGCCGACTTCTACCGCTCCGAGGAAATGATCGGTTCGCGCCTCGGCGCGCAGGCCGTCGTCATGCAGCTGCCGATCGGCGCCGAGACCGAGTTCAAGGGCGTCGTCGACCTCGTCGAGATGAACGCGCTCGTCTGGCGTGACGAGACCCTGGGCGCTGCCTGGGACGTCGTTGAGATCCCGGCCGACCTCAAGGACAAGGCCGAGCAGTACCGCGAGAAGATGATCGAAGCCGCCGTCGAGATGGACGAGACCGCGCTCGAGAATTACCTCGAAGGCAAGATGCCGTCGAATGACGAGATCCGCGCGCTGATCCGCAAGGGCACCATCGCGGTCAAGTTCTTCCCGATGTTCTGCGGTTCGGCCTTCAAGAACAAAGGCGTGCAGCCGCTGCTCGACGCCGTTGTCGAATACCTGCCGTCGCCGATCGACGTGCCGGCCATCAAGGGCGTCGATGCCAAGACCGACGCCGAGATCGAGCGTCATGCCGATGACAACGAGCCGCTGTCGATGCTGGCGTTCAAGATCATGAACGACCCGTTCGTCGGCTCGCTGACCTTTGCCCGCATCTATTCGGGCAAGCTCACCAAGGGCACCTCGCTCGACAACACGGTGAAGGGCAAGAAGGAGCGCATTGGCCGCATGCTGCAGATGCATGCGAACTCGCGCGCCGACATCGAGGAAGCCTATGCCGGCGACATCGTCGCCCTGGCTGGCCTCAAGGACACGACCACCGGCGACACGCTCTGCGATCCGCTGCATCCGGTCATCCTGGAGCGCATGGAATTCCCCGATCCGGTCATCCAGATCGCCATCGAGCCGAAGACCAAGAACGACCAGGAAAAGATGGGCCTCGCGCTGCATCGCCTGGCGGCTGAGGATCCGTCCTTCCGCGTCAAGACCGACGAGGAAAGCGGCCAGACCATCATCGCCGGCATGGGCGAGCTGCATCTCGACATCATCGTCGACCGCATGCGCCGCGAGTTCAAGGTCGAAGCCAATGTCGGCGCCCCGCAGGTGGCCTATCGCGAGACGATCACCCGCACGCACGAGCAGGACTACACGCACAAGAAGCAGACCGGCGGTACCGGCCAGTTCGCCCGCGTCAAGATCATCTTCGAGCCGAACACCGAGAGCGAAGAGTTCGTGTTCGAGTCCAAGATCGTCGGCGGTGCGGTTCCGAAGGAATACATCCCGGGCGTCGAGAAGGGCATCAACAGCGTCATGGGTTCCGGCCCGTTCGCCGGCTTCCCGATGATCGGTGTCAAGGCCACGCTGGTCGATGGTGCCTTCCACGACGTCGACTCCTCGGTGCTGGCGTTCGAAATCGCCTCCCGCGCCTGCTTCAAGGAAGCCGCTCCGCGTCTCGGCGTGCAGCTTCTGGAGCCGATCATGAAGGTCGAGGTCGTGACGCCGGAAGATTACGTCGGCGGCGTTATCGGCGACCTCAACGGCCGTCGTGGCCAGATCCAGGGTCAGGAAGCGCGCGGTGTCGCCGTCGTCATCAATGCGATGGTGCCTTTGGCCAACATGTTCAAATACGTCGACAATCTGCGTTCAATGTCGCAGGGCCGCGCCCAGTACACGATGCAGTTCGACCACTACGAGCCGGTGCCGACCGCGGTCGCCCAGGAAGTTCAGAAGAAATACGCGTAACTCGAGCGGGTTGCACGAGACCTTAATTCAAGGCCCGCACGGGCAAGCAGGATTGGAGAGATCACATGGCAAAAGGTAAATTCGAGCGCACCAAGCCGCATGTGAACATTGGCACGATCGGTCACGTCGATCATGGCAAGACGTCGCTGACGGCGGCGATCACGAAGTATTTTGGCGAATACAAGCGCTATGACCAGATTGACGCAGCACCCGAAGAGAAGGCGCGCGGCATCACGATCTCGACGGCGCATGTCGAGTATGAGACGGCCAACCGTCACTATGCCCATGTCGACTGTCCCGGCCACGCCGACTATGTGAAGAACATGATCACGGGTGCGGCGCAGATGGACGGCGCGATCCTGGTGGTTTCGGCGGCCGACGGCCCGATGCCGCAGACCCGCGAGCACATCCTGCTTGCCCGCCAGGTCGGCGTGCCCTCGATCGTGGTGTTCCTGAACAAGGTCGACCAGGTCGACGATGCCGAGCTGCTGGAGCTTGTCGAGCTCGAGGTTCGCGAGCTTCTGTCGAAGAACGAATTCCCCGGCGACGACATTCCGATCGTCAAGGGTTCGGCGCTGGCTGCGTTGGAAGATTCCAACAAGACCATCGGCGAGGACGCCATCCGCGAGCTGATGGCGCAGGTCGACGCCTATATCCCGACGCCGGTTCGTCCGCTGGACAAGCCGTTCCTGATGCCGATCGAGGACGTGTTCTCGATCTCGGGCCGCGGCACGGTTGTGACCGGCCGCGTCGAGCGCGGCGTGGTCAAGGTCGGCGAGGAGCTGGAGATCGTCGGCATCCGTCCGACCACCAAGACGACCTGCACGGGCGTTGAGATGTTCCGCAAGCTGCTCGACCAGGGCCAGGCCGGCGACAACATTGGCGCGCTGCTGCGCGGCGTCGACCGTGAAGGTGTGGAGCGCGGCCAGGTTCTGGCCAAGCCCGGCACGGTCAAGCCGCACAAGAAGTTCGTGGCCGAAGCCTACATCCTGACCAAGGACGAGGGCGGCCGTCACACGCCGTTCTTCACCAACTACCGTCCGCAGTTCTACTTCCGCACGACGGACGTGACGGGCATCGTGACGCTGCCGGCCGGCACCGAGATGGTGATGCCCGGCGACAACATCACCGTCGACGTCGAGCTGATCGTGCCGATCGCGATGGAAGAGAAGCTGCGCTTCGCCATCCGTGAAGGCGGCCGCACCGTCGGTGCCGGCATCGTCGTCACCATCAAAGAGTAATTTGGACTGAAACCGATCTGTCGCGGGCGCGGGAGCTGCCCGCGCCGCGCCAGAACAAGGAATTGACGCATGAACGGACAGAATATCCGCATCCGCCTTAAGGCGTTTGACCACCGGGTGCTCGACGCCTCGACGCGCGAAATCGTGTCGACCGCCAAGCGCACCGGCGCCAACGTCCGCGGCCCAATCCCGCTGCCGACGCGGATCGAAAAATTCACGGTCAACCGGTCGCCCCACGTCGACAAGAAGAGCCGTGAACAGTTCGAGATGCGCACGCACAAGCGGCTGCTCGACATTGTGGATCCGACCCCGCAGACGGTCGATGCTTTGATGAAGCTCGATCTGGCCGCCGGTGTCGACGTCGAGATCAAGCTCTAAGGGAATGAGAGAGCGGTAAGGGGCGGTGCCCCTGGCCCGGAACTCTAAAGGAATTGAACCGATGCGTTCAGGTGTGATTGCAAAGAAGGTGGGAATGACCCGCATCTACAACGATGCCGGCGAACACGTTCCCGTCACCGTTCTCCAGATGGAGAACTGCCAGGTCGTGGCCCAGCGCACGCAGGAGAAGAACGGCTACACCGCCGTCCAGCTCGGCGTTGGCCTTGCCAAGGTGAAGAACACGTCGAAGGCGATGCGCGGCCATTTCGCCGCCGCTTCCGTTGAGCCCAAGGCCAAGGTCGCCGAGTTCCGCGTCTCCGCCGACAACATGATCGACGTCGGCGCCGAGCTGACCGTCGAGCATTTCGTCGCCGGCCAGAAGGTGGACGTCACCGGCACCTCGACCGGCAAGGGTTTCCAGGGCGTGATCAAGCGGCACCACATGGGCGGTGGCCGCGCCACGCACGGTAACTCGGTCTCGCACCGCACGCACGGCTCGACCGGCCAGCGCCAGGACCCCGGCAAGGTGTTCAAGGGCAAGAAGATGGCCGGCCACATGGGCGACACCCGCGTCACCACGCAGAATGTCGAGGTCGTCTCGACCGATGCTGATCGCGGCCTGATCCTGATCCGCGGCGCGGTTCCCGGCGTCAAGGGCGCCTGGATCCTGGTTCGCGACGCCGCCAAGGTTGCGCTGCCGGCCAATGCGCCGAAGCCGGCCGCGATCCGTGCCGCTGCCGCCAAGAACGAAGCCCCGGCCACTGAGGGAGCCGAATAATGGATCTCAAGATCACAACGCTGGGCGGCAAGGACGCCGGCAAGGTGGAACTCTCCGAGGAGATTTTCGGCCTTGACCCGCGCGAAGACATCCTGCAGCGCGTCGTGCGCTGGCAGCTCGCCAAGAAGCAGCAGGGCACGCACAAGGCCAAGGGCCGCGCCGAAATCGCGCGCACCGGCGCCAAGATGTACAAGCAGAAGGGTACGGGCCGCGCCCGTCACCACTCGGCCCGCGCTCCGCAGTTCCGCGGCGGCGGCAAGGCACACGGCCCGGTCGTTCGCAGCCATGAGCACGAGCTGCCGAAGAAGGTCCGTGCGCTTGGCCTCAAGCACGCTCTCTCGGCCAAGGCCAAGAGCGCTTCGCTGATCATCGTCGACGAGCTGAAGCTCACCGAAGCCAAGACCAAGGCGCTGGTGGCGAATTTCGAGACGCTGGGGCTGACCAACGCCTTGGTCATCGGTGGCGCCGAGCTTGACCAGAACTTCAAGCTGGCCGCGACCAACATTCCGAACATCGACGTGCTGCCCATCCAGGGCATCAACGTCTACGACATTCTGCGCCGCGGCACGCTGGTCCTTTCGAAGGCCGCCGTCGAGGCTCTCGAGGAGCGCTTTAAATGACCGACCTCCGTCACTACGACGTGATCGTCTCGCCGGCGATCACCGAAAAGTCGACCATGGCTTCCGAGCAGAACCAGGTCGTCTTCAACGTCGCCAAGAAGGCGTCGAAGCCGGAAATCAAGGCTGCCGTGGAGGCTCTCTTCGGCGTCAAGGTGACGGCTGTGAACACGCTCGTCCGCAAGGGCAAGATCAAGCGCTTCCGCGGCACAGTTGGCCGCCAGGGCGACGTCAAGAAGGCGGTTGTGACGCTGGCCGACGGCCAGTCGATCGACGTCGCGACGGGTCTCTGAGCAAGGCCGCGAGGACAGGACAATGGCACTTAAGAAATTCAACCCGGTAACGCCGAGCACCCGCCAGCTGGTCATCGTCGACCGCTCGGGCCTCTACAAGGGCAAGCCCGTCAAGGGCCTGACCGAAGGCCTGACCAAGTCGGGCGGCCGCAACAACTACGGCCGCATCACGGCCCGTTTCATCGGCGGCGGTCACAAGCGTTCGTACCGCATCATCGACTTCAAGCGTAAGAAGTACGACGTCGTCGGCACGGTCGAGCGTATCGAATACGATCCGAACCGCACCGCCTTCATTGCGCTGATCAAGTACGACGACGGCGAGCTGTCCTACATCCTGGCCCCGCAGCGTCTTGCTGCCGGCGACAAGATCGTGGCTGGCGAAGCGGTCGACGTGAAGCCGGGCAACGCGATGCCGCTGGCCTCGATGCCGGTCGGCACGATCGTCCACAACATCGAGCTGAAGCCGGGCAAGGGCGGCCAGGTCGCCCGTTCGGCTGGCGGTTACGCCCAGCTCGTTGGCCGCGACCAGGGCATGGCGATCCTGCGCCTCAACTCGGGCGAGCAGCGTGTCGTGCACGGCTCCTGCATGGCCACCGTCGGCGCCGTGTCGAACCCCGACCACGGCAACATCAACGACGGCAAGGCAGGTCGCACCGTGTGGCGCGGCAAGCGCCCGCACAATCGCGGCGTGGCCATGAACCCGGTCGACCATCCGCATGGCGGCGGCGAAGGCCGCACCTCGGGTGGCCGTCATCCGGTTTCGCCCTGGGGCAAGCCGACCAAGGGCAAGAAGACGCGGTCCAACAAGGCGACCGACAAGTTCATCCTGCGCTCGCGTCATCAGCGCAAGAGCTAAGAAGAGGTAACGCCAAGTGACTCGTTCGATTTGGAAAGGCCCCTTTATCGATGGCTACCTTCTCAAGAAGGTGGACAAGGTTCGTGAAGGTGGTCGCAATGAGGTGATCAAGATGTGGAGCCGTCGCTCCACCATCCTGCCGCAGTTCGTCGGCTTCACCTTCGGTGTCTACAACGGCCAGAAGCACGTTCCCGTCTCGGTGAACGAGGACATGGTCGGCCACAAGTTCGGTGAATTCGCTCCGACCCGGACCTATTACGGTCACGGCGCGGATAAGAAGGCGAAGAGGAAATAATCATGGGCAAGGCCAAAGCTCCGCGCAGGCTTGCTGATAACGAGGCGCGTGCCGTTCTGCGCACGATCCGCATCAGCCCGCAGAAGCTCAACCTGGTTGCCGCGCTGATCCGCGGCAAGAAGGTCGCGACAGCGCTTTCCGACCTCGAATTCTCGGCCAAGCGGATTTCCGGCACGGTCAAGAAGACGCTGGAGTCGGCGATCGCCAATGCGGAAAACAATCACGACCTCGACGTCGACGCTCTGATCGTGGCGGAAGCCTATGTCGGCAAGTCGATCGTCATGAAGCGCTTCCACGCTCGTGGCCGCGGCCGCGCCAGCCGTATCGAAAAGCCGTTCTCGCACCTCACGATCGTCGTTCGTGAAGTCGAGGAAAAAGGGGAGGCCGCATAATGGGCCAGAAAGTCAATCCGATCGGGCTGCGTCTCGGCATCAACCGTACCTGGGATTCGCGCTGGTTCGCGAACACCGGCGAATACGGCCAACTGCTGCACGAGGACCTCAAGATCCGCAAGTATCTTGAGAAGGAACTCAAGCAGGCCGCGATCTCGAAGGTCGTGATCGAGCGTCCGCACAAGAAGTGCCGCGTCACCATCCACGCCGCGCGTCCGGGCCTCATCATCGGCAAGAAGGGCGCCGACATCGAGAAGCTTCGCAAGAAGCTGACCGAGATGACGAAGTCCGAAACGCACCTCAACATCGTTGAAGTGCGCAAGCCGGAAATCGACGCCACGCTGGTCGCCCAGTCGATCGCCCAGCAGCTCGAGCGCCGCATCGCGTTCCGCCGCGCCATGAAGCGTGCCGTTCAGTCGGCCATGCGTCTCGGCGCCGAAGGCATCCGCATCAACTGCTCTGGCCGTCTCGGCGGCGCCGAGATCGCGCGCATGGAGTGGTACCGCGAAGGCCGCGTGCCGCTGCATACGCTGCGCGCCGACGTCGACTACGGCACGGCCGAGGCGAACACGGCCTACGGCATCTGCGGCGTCAAGGTGTGGGTGTTCAAGGGCGAGATCCTCGAGCATGACCCTATGGCTTCCGAGCGCCGTGCAACCGAAGGCGATGCCGCGCATGGCGGCGGCGGTGCTGGCGGTGAGCGCGAACGCGGCCGCCGTCGCGAGAACGCCTGAGACATTTGAGAATTTGGAGTTAGAACGATGCTGCAGCCAAAGCGCACAAAGTTCCGCAAGCAGTTCAAGGGCCGTATCCACGGTGCCGCCAAGGGCGGCACCAATCTGGATTTCGGCGGTTTCGGGCTGAAGGCGCTTGAGCCGAATCGCGTCACCGCGCGCGAGATCGAGGCGGCCCGCCGCGCGATCACCCGCGAGATGAAGCGCGCCGGCCGCGTCTGGATCCGGGTGTTCCCGGACCTGCCGGTCACCTCGAAGCCGACCGAAGTCCGCATGGGTAAGGGCAAGGGCGCCGTCGACTACTGGGCGGCGCGCGTCAAGCCCGGCCGTATCATGTTCGAGATCGACGGCGTCAGCGAGGAGACCGCTCGTGAAGCGCTGCGTCTCGGCGCCGCCAAGCTCTCGGTCAAAACGCGCTTCGTGCAGCGCATCGCAGAATAAGGACAGGCGATCATGAAAGCCGAAGATATCCGGACCAAGACCCAGGATCAGCTGACCGACGACCTGGCCGCTCTCAAGAAGGAGCAGTTCAACCTGCGCTTCCAGAAGGCCACCGGCCAGCTCGAAAAGACCGCGCGCGTGAAGCAGGTCCGCAAGGACATCGCGCGCATCAAGACCATCGCCGCGGAAAAAGCCGCGGCCAAGAAGGGTTAAGACCATGCCAAAGCGCATCCTGCAGGGCACCGTCGTCAGCGACAAGAACGAGAAGACGGTCGTGGTCAAGGTCGAGCGTCGCTTCACGCATCCCGTGATGAAGAAGACCGTGCGCATGACCAAGAAGTACAAGGCGCACGACGAGAACAACGCCCACAAGGTCGGCGACCAGGTGTTCATCCAGGAATCGAAGCCGATTTCCAAGGACAAGCGCTGGGTTGTCGTCTCTTCGGATCAGGCTTGATCCGGGCGAACGAACCGAATTTTGGACAGACCGGGGAGGGGTGAAGAACCCGTCCCGTTAGAAAAGAAGAAGGCGGCCAGTCATGATTCAGATGCAAACAAACCTCGACGTCGCGGATAATTCCGGCGCCCGTCGTGTCATGTGCATCAAGGTGCTGGGCGGCTCGAAGCGGAAATACGCCTCCGTCGGCGACATCATCGTGGTGTCGATCAAGGAAGCCATTCCGCGCGGCCGCGTTAAGAAGGGCGATGTGATGAAGGCGGTCGTGGTTCGCACGGCCAAGGACATCCGCCGCCCGGACGGCAGCGTGATCCGTTTCGACAAGAACGCGGCCGTTCTCGTCGACAATAAGAAAGAGCCGATCGGCACCCGTATCTTCGGACCGGTTCCGCGCGAGTTGCGCGCCAAGAACCACATGAAGATCATCTCGCTCGCGCCTGAAGTGCTGTAAGGAGCCGGACCAATGCAAAAGATCAAAAAAGGCGACAAGGTCGTCGTGCTTGCCGGCAAGGACAAGGGCCGTTCGGGCGAAGTCCTGTCGGTGCAGCCGAAGGAAGACACCGCGGTCGTCCGCGGCGTGAACCTCATTCGTCGTCACCAGAAGCAGACCCAGTCGCAAGAGGCCGGGATCATCACCAAGGAAGCGCCGATCCACCTGTCGAATATCGCGCTGGCCGACCCCAAGGACGGCAAGCCGACCCGCGTCGGCTTCACCATCCAGAAGGATGGCAAGAAGGTGCGCGTCGCCAAGCGTTCGGGAGAAGTCATCAATGGCTAAGGCTGAAACCAAGCAGGCAACTGCCAAGAACGAGCCGCGCCTCAAGAAGGTCTACAACGAGACCATCCGCAAGGCGATGCAGGAGCAGTTCGGCTACGACAACGACATGCAGGTTCCGCGCATCGACAAGATCGTGCTGAACATGGGTGTCGGCGAAGCAACCGCAGACTCCAAGAAGCCCTCGGTCGCGGCCGAGGATCTCGCGCTGATCGCCGGCCAGAAGGCCGTCGTCACCCGCGCCCGCAACTCGATTGCCGGCTTCAAGGTGCGCGAGAACATGCCGATCGGCGCCAAGGTCACGCTGCGCAAGGAACGCATGTACGAGTTCCTCGACCGCCTCGTGAACATCGCGTTGCCGCGCGTTCGCGACTTCCGCGGACTGAACCCGAAGAGCTTTGACGGCCGTGGCAACTACGCCATGGGCATCAAGGAACACATCGTGTTCCCGGAGATCAACTACGACAAGGTTGATCAGGTCTGGGGCATGGACGTCATCGTTTGTACGACGGCGAAGACGGACGACGAGGCAAGAGCGCTGCTCAAGGCCTTCAACTTCCCCTTCCGCCAGTAACGGCAGCGAAAAAGGAAACATCTGAAATGGCAAAGACCAGCTCAGTCGAGAAGAACAACCGGCGCCGCAAGCTCGCCGACCAGTACGCCGCCAAGCGCACGGCGCTCAAGGCCATCATCATGGATCAGTCCAAGCCGATGGAAGAGCGTTTCCGCGCCCAGTTGAAGCTTTCGGCGCTGCCGCGCAACTCGGCCAAGATCCGCATCCGCAATCGCTGCGAGGTGACGGGCCGTCCGCGCGCCTACTATCGCAAGCTGAAGCTTTCGCGTATCGCGCTTCGCGATCTGGGCAATACCGGCCAGATCCCGGGCCTGGTCAAGTCGAGCTGGTAAGGAGACACTGAGATGTCATTGAGCGATCCTCTCGGCGATATGCTGACCCGCATCCGCAACGCCTATGGCCGCAAGAAGTCGAGCGTTTCGACCCCGGCCTCGCGTCTGCGTGCCCGCGTCCTCGAAGTGCTGAAGTCGGAAGGCTATATCCGCGACTACAGCCAGACCGACTTCGAAAACGGCAAGTCGGAAATCGAGATCGAGCTGAAATATTTCGACGGCGCCCCGGTTGTGCGCGAGATCGAGCGCGTCTCGAAGCCTGGCCGTCGCGTCTATGTCTCGGCCAAGTCGATCCCGCACGTCGCCAACGGCCTCGGCATCGCCATCCTTTCGACGCCGAAGGGCGTCATGGCCGACCATGAAGCGCGCGAGCAGAATGTCGGCGGCGAAATCCTCTGCCAGATCTTCTGATCGGCCAAGAGATTGATGAATGGGCTTCGGTTCTCGGGATCGCGCCCGGGAACTGGAACCTGAAACGAAAGAAGTGACGAGGACAACAAAATGTCTCGTATCGGAAAGAAACCCGTTTCGCTGCCGCAAGGCGTGACCGCGTCCGTCAACGGCCAGACCGTGACGGCGAAGGGCCCCAAGGGCGAGCTGAAGTTCGTGGTGAACGACGAAGTGCTGGTGAAGATGGAGAACAACGAGATCTCCGTCGAGCCGCGCGACCAGACCAAGACCGCCCGCTCCAAGTGGGGCATGTCGCGCACGCAGATCGTCAACATCCTGCAGGGCGTGAAGGACGGCTTCGAGAAGAAGCTCGAGATCACCGGCGTCGGCTATCGCGCGGCGTTGCAGGGCAAGAACCTGCAGCTGGCGCTCGGCTTCAGCCACGACGTGGTCTATCAGACGCCGCAGGGCATCACCATCACGGTGCCGAAGCCGACCGAAATCACAGTCTCCGGCATCGACAAGCAACAGGTCGGCCAGGTCGCCGCCGAGATCCGCGAATATCGCGGTCCCGAGCCCTATAAGGGCAAGGGCGTGCGCTATGCCGACGAGCGCATCGTGCGCAAGGAAGGCAAGAAGAAGTAATAGGCCTGGCCCCGAGAAGTTGCAGACTTTTCGAAAAAGGGCCAAGCCGCAGAAGTGTAACGCCGCGGGGAGCGGCCGCGGGAGGCTTGGCCTACCGCACAGGGTTGCCCCCGTTTTCTGAAGGCAAGGAACTGACATTATGGCAAGCCCCAAAGAAACCATCCAGCGCCGCGCGCAGCGCGTGCGCCGCCAGCTGAAGAAGGTCGCCGGCGAGCGTCCGAGGCTTTCGGTGCACCGCACCTCGAAGAACATCTACGTCCAGGTGATCGACGACGCCAACGGCCACACGCTGGCCGCCGCCTCGACGTTGGAGAAGGACCTCAAGGGTTCGCTCAAGACCGGCGCCGACACCGCAGCCGCGGCCGCGGTCGGCAAGCTGATCGCCGAGCGTGCCGCCAAGGCCGGCGTCAAGGAAGTCGTCTTCGACCGCGGCCCGTACATCTATCACGGCCGCGTCAAGGCGCTGGCCGAGGCTGCCCGCGAAGGCGGTCTCAGCTTCTGATTTTTCGCCGCTGACGACCCAAAGGCGGCGTCAGTAATTAGCAACCCGTGCTTCCGGAAAAGAACAAGGAACAGGATATGGCACAGGAACGTAGAGAAGGCGGCCGCGGCCGCGAGCGCGAAGAGCGTGACGACGGCATGGTGGACAAGCTCGTCCACATCAACCGCGTCGCCAAGGTGGTGAAGGGCGGCCGTCGTTTCGGTTTTGCCGCTCTCGTCGTCGTCGGCGACCAGAAGGGCCGCGTCGGCTTCGGCCACGGCAAAGCACGCGAAGTGCCGGAGGCGATCCGCAAGGCGACCGAATCGGCCAAGCGCGACATGATCTTCGTGCCGCTGCGCTCGGGCCGCACGCTGCATCATGACGTCGAGGGCCGCTGGGGCGCCGGACGCGTTCTGCTGCGCGCCGCCAAGCAGGGTACCGGCATCATCGCCGGCGGTCCGATGCGCGCCGTCTTCGAGACGCTCGGCATGCATGACGTGGTCGCCAAGTCGATGGGTTCGTCGAACCCCTACAACATGGTTCGCGCCACCTTCGACGCGCTGAAGAGCCAGATGCATCCGAAGGATGTGGCTGCCGCGCGCGGCATCAAGTACTCGACCCTTCAGGCCCGCCGCGGCACCGCCGTTGCGGCTGAAGAATAGTCGACGCTGACCAGGGATTTCGACCATGGCCAAGAAAGCTACCAAGACCATCACCGTCGAGCAGATCGGCTCCCCGATCCGCCGGCCGAAGGAGCAGCGCGCGACGCTGGTCGGCCTCGGCCTGAACAAGATGCACAAGCGGCGCACGCTGGAAGATACTCCTTCGGTGCGCGGCATGATCGCCGCCGTCCAGCACCTCGTCCGCGTCGTGGACGAGGCCTGAACGGAAGGGCAGGAGAAGAAACATGAAACTCAACGATCTGCGTGACAAGGACGGCGCGACGCACTCCAAGAAGCGTCTCGGCCGCGGCATCGGTTCCGGCTCGGGCAAGACCGCCGGTCGCGGCGTCAAGGGCCAGAAGGCCCGCTCTGGCGTTGCCATCAACGGCTTCGAGGGTGGCCAGATGCCGCTCTACCGGCGCCTGCCGAAGCGTGGCTTCAACAACATCTTCGCCAAGAGCTTCACGGTCGTGTCGCTGGCCCGCATCCAGGCTGCTATCGACGCCAAGAAGCTCGACGCCAAGGCGACCGTGACGGCCGAGGCCCTGGTTGCCGCCGGCGTCATCCGCCGCGCCAAGGACGGCGTGCGCGTGCTCTCCGACGGCGAACTCAAAGCCAAGCTGTCCTTCGACGTCGCCGGCGCCTCCAAGGCCGCGATCGAGAAAATCGAGAAGGCCGGCGGTTCGGTGAAGCTGCCGGAAGCGGCCGCCGCCGAGTAACGGCGATTTGAAGCGCGGCCGGCCGGGATGACTTCGCATATTCCGTCGAACCGCGCTTTGACCGGATGAATTGGGCGGCCGCGTCAACGCGGCCGCTTGCATGTTTACGGTCCCGAGCTTATCTCGTGAGCTTCGGTGACACGCGCCGCCTGAGCTGCGGCATCGAGCGCGACGTAGAAATCAAAGAAGTAGAGCATGATGTCGTCCGAAAACCGCTCCACATTTTTCGGCATCATGCTCTAGCGGAGAATCAGGCATGGCCTCGGCTGCTGAACAACTAGCCTCCAATCTGAATTTCGCGGCCTTCGCCAAGGCCGAGGATCTCAAGAAGCGCATCTGGTTCACCATCGGCGCGCTGCTCGTCTACCGCCTCGGCACTTATATCCCGCTTCCCGGCATCAACCCCGATGCTTTCGCCCAGGCCTTCTCCTCGCAGAGCAAGGGCGTGCTCGGCATGTTCAACATGTTCGCCGGCGGCGCCGTGCAGCGCATGGCGATCTTCGCGCTGGGCATCATGCCCTACATCTCCGCCTCCATCATCATGCAGCTGATGACCTCGGTCATCCCGTCGCTGGAAACGCTGAAGAAGGAAGGCGAGCAGGGCCGCAAGATCATCAACCAGTACACGCGCTACGGCACCGTGCTCCTGGCGCTGATCCAGGCCTACGGCATTTCGATCGGCCTCGAGGGCGGCAACGGTATCGTCAACGATCCCGGCATGTTCTTCCGCATCTCGACAGTCGTCACACTCGTCGGCGGCACCATGTTCCTGATGTGGCTCGGCGAGCAGATCACCGCGCGCGGCATCGGCAACGGCATTTCGCTGATCATCTTCTCCGGCATCGTCGCGGGCCTGCCGCGCGCGATCTCCGGCACGCTGGAACTCGGCCGTACCGGCGCGCTGTCGACGGGCCTCATCCTCGCGATCATCGTGCTGGCCATCATCGTCATTGCGCTCATCGTCTTCTTCGAACGCGCGCAGCGGCGCCTGCTCATCCAGTATCCGAAGCGCCAGGTCGGCAATCGCATGTTCCAGGGCGATACCTCGCATTTGCCGCTGAAGCTCAACACCTCCGGCGTCATCCCGCCGATCTTCGCGTCCTCGCTGCTGCTTCTGCCGGCGACCGTGGCGGGCTTCTCGCAGGCGACCAATCTGCCGGCCTGGGCAAGCACGATCCTCGCCTCGCTCGGCCACGGCCAGCCGCTCTACATGATCTTCTATGCGGGCATGATCATCTTCTTCGCCTTCTTCTACACGGCGATCGTCTTCAACCCGAAGGACACGGCCGACCAGCTCAAGAAGCACTCCGGCTTCATCCCGGGCTATCGTCCGGGCGAGCGTACCGCCGATTATATCGACTATGTTCTGACGCGCATAACCGTCATCGGCGCCATTTACCTGGTGCTGGTCTGTCTGCTGCCGGAGTTCCTGATTTCGGCGACTGGCGTACCTTTCTACCTCGGTGGCACATCGCTTCTGATCGTGGTCAGTGTCACGCTCGATACGGTGGCGCAGATTCAGGGTCACCTGATCGCGCACCAGTATGAGGGCCTGATCAAGAAGTCGAAGTTGCGCGGGGGGAAGAGGAGCAGATGAGGCTGATTTTGCTTGGGCCGCCAGGAGCGGGCAAGGGGACACAAGCACAAAGACTGGTTGAAAAACACGGCATCCCCCAGCTCTCGACGGGTGACATGCTGCGTGCCGCCGTCCAGGCCGGAACCGAGGTCGGCAAGCGTGCCAAGGCGGTGATGGATGCCGGTGAGCTGGTCTCGGATGCGATCGTCAACGCCATCGTCGCCGAGCGTATCGATCAGCCGGATTGCGCCAAGGGATTCATCCTCGACGGCTATCCGCGCACGCTGGTCCAGGCCGACGCTGTCGAGGCCATGCTTGCCGAACGCGGCATAGCGCTCGACACCGTCATAGAGCTCGTCGTCGACGATAAGGCGTTGGTTGGCCGAATCGTCAAACGCGCCGAGGACGCCAAGGCGGCCGGCCAGCCGGTGCGCAAGGACGACAATCCGGAGGTGTTCGAGGAACGCCTGCGCGAATACTACAAGAAGACGGCGCCGCTGACCGGCTACTACTATGCCAAGGGCAAGCTCAAGACCGTCGACGGCATGGCCAGTATCGATGCCGTGACCGCCGAGATCGGCAAGGTGCTCGCGGCCGCGGTGAAGTAGACCGGGCCGACAACTAAAGATAGCGCTTGCCGACAATTAACGATTGCGCTTGACTGGAGTGGGCCGTTGGGGTATGGCGGCCCGTCTTCCTATCAGGCATGGACTTTGCTTGCCCTTGCGGGCAAGGCATCCGCTTTGAACCAGGAAACTCCCGCAAGGGCCGGCCTCCACCGGACGCGGGGCAACTTCGACAGCGCCGGCTCGTCCGGCCCAAATGGAGAAAGAGAAGAAAATGGCTCGTATAGCCGGCGTCAACATTCCGACCAACAAGCGCGTCGTCATCGCGCTTCAGTACATTCACGGCATCGGCAAGAAGTTTGCCCAGGAGATCGTCGACAAGGTCGGCATCCCGGCGGACCGCCGCGTCAACCAGCTGACCGACGCGGAAGTGCTGCAGATCCGCGAGACGATCGACCGCGACTACCAGGTCGAAGGCGACCTGCGCCGCGAAGTCTCGATGAACATCAAGCGGCTCATGGACCTTGGCTGCTACCGCGGCCTGCGTCACCGTCGCTCGCTGCCGGTCCGCGGCCAGCGCACGCATACCAACGCCCGCACCCGCAAGGGCCCGGCCAAGGCGATCGCCGGCAAGAAGAAGTAATTGAGCGAATAGCGAGTAGCGGTTAGCGAGTAGGGGACCCTATTCGCTATTCCCTACTCACTACTCGCTTTTCCAAGGTGGAGCCGCTGGCATTACGGCGGTGTAGAGATCAACTGAAAGGAATACCATGGCCAAGGAAGCCGCTCGTGTTCGCCGTCGCGAACGCAAGAACATTTCGTCGGGCGTTGCCCACGTCAATTCGACCTTCAACAACACCATGATCACCATCACCGACGCGCAGGGCAATTCGATCGCCTGGTCGTCGGCCGGTGCCCAGGGTTTCAAGGGTTCGCGCAAGTCGACCCCGTTCGCAGCCCAGATGGCTGCCGAGGACGTCGCCAAGAAGGCCCAGGAACACGGCATGCGCATGCTCGAGGTCGAGGTCTGCGGACCCGGCTCCGGTCGTGAATCGGCGCTCCGCGCGCTGCAGGCGGCGGGCTTCACCATCACCTCGATCCGTGACGTGACGCCGATCCCGCACAATGGCTGCCGCCCGCGCAAGAAGCGCCGCGTCTGATTTTTTAAACGCCGCGCGAACGCCAAGGCGTTCCTCCGCGGTTTTCCGTGTCGCCCGCCACGATTGGATGGTGGCGGGGCAAAGGAAGGAAGACTTTTATGATCCAGAAAAACTGGCAGGAACTGATCAAGCCGAACAAGATCGAGTTCTCGTCGAAGAAGAAGACGCTGACCACGCTGGTGGCCGAGCCGCTCGAACGCGGCTTTGGCCTGACGCTTGGCAACGCGCTGCGGCGTGTGCTTCTGTCTTCGTTGCGCGGCGCGGCTGTCACCGCCGTGCAGATCGACGGCGTGCTGCATGAATTCTCGTCCATCGCCGGCGTGCGCGAAGACGTGACCGACATTGTGCTCAACATCAAGGAAATCGCCATCCGCATGGAAGGCGATGGCCCCAAGCGCATGGTCGTGCGCAAGCAGGGCCCGGGCGCCGTGCTCGCCGGCGACATCCAGACGGTCGGCGACGTCGAGATCCTCAACCCCGACCACGTGATCTGCACGCTGGACGAGGGCGCCGAGATCCGCATGGAGTTCACCGTCGACACCGGCAAGGGCTATGTGCCGGCCGAGCGCAACCGCGCCGAGGACGCGCCGATCGGGCTGATCCCGGTCGACAGTCTCTATTCGCCGGTCAAGAAGGTCTCCTACAAGGTCGAGAACACCCGCGAAGGCCAGGTTCTCGACTATGACAAGCTGACCATGACGATCGAGACCAACGGCTCGATCTCGGGCGAGGACGCGGTCGCTTTCGCCGCCCGCATCCTGCAGGACCAGCTTGGCCTGTTCGTTAACTTCGACGAGCCGCAGAAGGAAGTCGCCACCGAGGCCGTCACCGAGCTCGCCTTCAACCCGGCGCTGCTCAAGAAGGTCGACGAGCTCGAGCTTTCGGTGCGTTCGGCCAACTGCCTGAAGAACGACAACATCGTCTATATCGGCGACCTGATCCAGAAGACCGAAGCCGAGATGCTGCGCACCCCGAACTTCGGCCGCAAGTCGCTGAACGAGATCAAGGAAGTGCTGGCGGCCATGGGCCTCCATCTCGGCATGGAAGTGCCGGACTGGCCGCCGGAAAACATCGAAGACCTCGCCAAGCGTTACGAAGACCAATATTGAGCATGAATTCCAAGGATCGGCGGCGAGAGCCGCTCGATCCGACGGTCATGCGGAAAACCATCAGAGGCCGTGGCCTCTTGAACAACTGAAGAAGGAAAAGAGCCATGCGCCACGGTTTCAAAGGCCGTCGTTTCGCCCGCAGCATCAGCCACCGCAAGTCGATGTTCGCCAATCTCGCCGTGTCGCTGATCGAGCACGAGCAGATCGTCACCACCTTGCCAAAGGCGAAGGACCTGCGTCCGATCGTCGAGAAGCTCGTGACGCTCGGCAAGCGCGGCGACCTGCACGCCCGCCGCCAGGTGATCGCGCAGATCGGCAATGAAGGCGTCGTCAAGCGCCTGTTCGAGACCATCGCCCCGCGCTACGCCACGCGCAATGGCGGCTATCTGCGCATCATGAAGGCGGGCTTCCGCAAGGGCGACAACGCCGCGATGGCGGTGATCGAATTCGTCGATCGCGATACCTCGGCCAAGGGCGCCGCCGACCGCGCCCGCATAGAGGCTGAGGGCGCCAACGAGGAAGCCGCGGCCGCCTGAGGTCGCTGTTTCGTCAATGACTTCGAGGGGCCCACGGGCCCCTTTTGCATTTGGAGCAGGTTTGAGCGGCTGAGCGGAATTTCACGCCCAGGCTCAAGCTTTTGCGCGACAAGTGTCGCATTTGTGTGCATTAGCCTTTCATTCTGCACATTCGTCGAGACAATGGCGCCCGACCTGGAGGGATTCGAAAATGCACCTCAAACGAGTGTTTCTTGTTGCCGCGCTGGCTGTCTTTGCCGCGGCACCGGCCGCAAGACAGGCTTTTGCCGAGGATGCCGCCAAGCCGGCCGATCCGGGCCTCTCCGATGTGCTGACGGACCTGCTGCATGGCGTCGAAGGCGAGAACGGCACGTCCGGCCCCGACAAGCGCGTGCCGTTCGGCCGCGAGGAAGTACAGCTCTCCTTCGCGCCGCTGGTCAAGCAGACGGCGCCGGCCGTCGTCAATGTCTATGCCTCGCAGACCGCAAAGGTGACCTCGCCCTTCGAAGGCGATCCCTTTTTCGAGGAGTTCTTCGGCCGTGCCCAGCCGCGCGCCCAGTCCTCGCTGGGTTCCGGCGTGCTGGTCGATCCGAGCGGCGTGATCGTCACCAACTTCCACGTCATCAAAGATGCTGACGAGGTGAAGGTCGCGACCGCCGACGGGCGCGAGTTCACCTCAAAGGTCATGCTCAAGGACGAGACGCTCGATCTCGCGGTGCTCAAGATCTCGGCCGACAAGCCGTTTCCGGTGATTGCCATCGGCGATTCCGACGCGCTTGAGGTCGGCGACCTTGTGCTCGCCATCGGCAATCCGTTCGGTGTCGGCCAGACCACCACCAGCGGCATTGTCTCGGCACTCGCCCGCAGCCATATCGGTGTTTCGGATTCGGGCTATTTCATCCAGACCGATGCCGCCATCAATCCCGGAAATTCCGGCGGCGCGCTGATCAACATGGGCGGCCAGCTGGTCGGCATCAACACGGCCATCTACAGCCGCAGCGGCGGTTCGATCGGTATCGGCTTTGCCATTCCTTCGAACATGGTTCGCGCGTTCGCCGACGCCGCCAAGGCCGGGCTCGATTTCTTCGAGCGTCCCTATATCGGAGCGGAATTCGAACTGGTGACGCCGCAGATCGCAGAGTCGCTCGGCATGGAGAAACCGACCGGCGCATTGGTGTCGTCCGTGGACGCCACCGGGCCTGCCGGCAAGGCCGGCCTGAAGCCTGGCGACGTCATCCTGTCGCTCAACAACACGCCGGTCGAAAGCATCGAGGCGCTCGACTACCGCATGGCAACGCTGTCGATCGGCACCAAGGCGACCTTCGCCGTGCTGAGCAAGGGGCAGCAGGCGACGTTGGAGATTCCGCTGGAGCGCGCGCCGGAAGGCGCCAAGCCCAGCGAGGTCACCTTGCGTGGCCGCAGTCCCTTTTCCGGCGCCAAGGTGGCGGAGCTGTCGCCCAGGCTTGCCCAGCGGCTTGGCCTTCGCACCGACCTCAAGGGCGTCACCGTCATCGATATCAGCCGCGATTCGCCGGCCGCCGATTTCGGTTTCCAGCCGGGCGACATCGTGCGCGAGGTGAACGGCACCACCATCGAGACCGCGGCGACACTGGCGCAGGTTGCCCAGCAGGACACGCGCTGGTGGCGCTTTACCGTCGAGCGCGGCGGGCAGATACTGCGCCAGGTGTTGCGTTATTGAGGCGATCTGCCCATTTAGAGCATGATCCCGAACTGGAGGCCCGCGTAGCAAAAAGCGGGGACCGGCATTCGGACAAGATCGTGCTCTAAAACGAGCGGAATCGCGTTCAAACAAAAGACTTGCATGGCAGATCTGTTCAGTTCCGATGAGCCGGAAAAGGCGCCGCCCGGGCGGCCGCTGGCCGATCGGTTGCGCCCAAAAAACCTCGGCGAGGTCGTCGGGCAAAAGCATCTGACCGGACCTGACGGCGCGCTGACCAGGCTGATCGATTCGGGCTCACTCGGCTCGATGATCTTCTGGGGTCCCCCCGGCACCGGTAAGACGACAGTGGCGCGGCTGCTCGCCGGCGAGACCAACCTTGCCTTCGAGCAGATCTCGGCCGTGTTTTCCGGTGTCGCGGACCTCAAGAAAGTCTTCGAGGCGGCCAAGCTCAGGCGCTCCAATGGCCGCCAGACGCTGCTCTTCGTCGACGAGATCCATCGCTTCAACCGCGCCCAGCAGGACGGGTTTTTGCCGGTGATGGAAGACGGCACCGTGGTGCTGGTCGGCGCCACGACGGAGAACCCGTCCTTCGAGCTCAATGCAGCGCTTCTGTCGCGCGCGCGTGTGCTGGTGTTCCGTTCGCTGGGCGAGGACAGCATAGCCAAGCTGCTGGCGCGAGCGGAAGAAACAGAGGGCAGGGCGCTGCCACTCGACGAAGAGGCGCGCGCGATGCTGATCCGCATGGCGGATGGCGACGGCCGCGCCTCGCTGACGCTGGCCGAGGAAGTCTGGCGCGCCGCAAAGAAGGGCGAGGTGTTCGGCCCGGAAGGCCTGCAGCGCGTCATCCAGCGCCGTGCGCCGATCTACGACAAGGGCCAGGACGGCCATTACAATCTGATCTCGGCGCTACACAAATCGGTGCGCGGCTCCGATCCGGATGCCGCGCTTTATTACCTCGCCCGCATGTTCGATGCCGGCGAGGATCCGCTCTATCTCGGCCGCCGGCTCGTGCGCATGGCGGTGGAGGATATCGGGCTCGCCGATCCTCAGGCGCTTGTCGTCGCCAATGCGGCCAAGGACGCCTATGACTATCTTGGCTCGCCCGAGGGCGAGCTCGCCTTCGCCCAGGCCGCCGTTTATCTCGCCACGGCGCCGAAATCGAACGCCGTCTACACTGCCTTCAAGGCCGCGACCGCCGCAGCCAAGGAGTTCGGCTCGCTGCTGCCGCCCAAGCATATCCTCAACGCGCCGACCAAGCTGATGAAGCAGGAGGATTACGGCGCCGGCTATCGCTACGACCATGATGAGCCGGAGGCGTTTTCAGGCCAGGACTATTTTCCGGAGAAGATGGGCCGGCGCACTTTCTACGATCCGCCGGAACGCGGTTTCGAGCGCGATATCCGCAAGCGGCTGGAATACTGGGCAAAGCTGCGCAGCGAACGGAACAGCTGAGTTGCACGGCCCGGCGGTCGGCGCGCTTCGACGCGAAGCCGCGTTGTGGTGGACCACACCTGCTGCGGCATTGTGCCGGGAAACAAAAAATCCTATCAAGACGCACGGCTGGCGGGGGTCGCCGTGATGTTGTCCCATGGAACAGGATCGCGCTCCCGCGCGAATGACAATGACAAAGCAAACCGTCAAGACGCTCCGCAAGGCCGCCATCGCCGTCGTAGTTCTCGCGCTCGCCTTCTACTTCATCCCAATCCTGACCACCATCTGGGTCGTTTGCGGCCTGATCGATGTCATGCGCAACGACCAGAAGAACCAGAACCTGTTCGAGCGCTACTTCCTCGGCAACGGCCTGTTCACCTGGCTGTTGTCGCCGTTCAACCTGATCGTCGACCTTCTCAGCTACCGCAACCCCGGCGTCTGGAAGCCCGAGCAGTTCCCCGAGGATTATCAGCGCGAGATCAACGAGGTGCTGGGCGTCTTCAAGGCGCGCAAGGACGAGATCATCGCCGATATCGATGCCAATTTCGGCGCCGGCCGCCGCGGCATGTATGTCTACCAGTGGTACGGCAAGCACAAGATCGACAACGTCCCCGAATTCAACAAGGACTACAAATACATCAAGACGATCGCGGTATCCGTTTTCAGCAAGCGCGAATCGACGTCCTGGCATTTCGGTCCGCTCAGGCTCAGCCTGCGCATCCTCTACAATCTGATACCGGTGAAGGCCGAGATCTTCGTCCAGTGCGGCAGCAAGAAGAACTACTGGTATGACAATCCCCTGTTTATCTTCGACGACACGCTGTTCCACCGCTCGGTCAACGAATATGACGGCCGCCGCTACTGCGTCTTCGTCGACATCATCCGCCCGTCTCCGTTTCCGAGGCTGATCGCGGGCCTTCTCGCCATCGTCTCCGTCAGCGTGGAGCGTATCAATTCGGTCTTCTACAAGAACTGGAAGATGATCGGCTCGTCGAAGCCGAAGGCGGCCGCCAACTGACCACGGCGGAACCTCGCCTCGATCCGCCTTAAACCAACGTCCAATGGCGCGGACGAACCGCGACCTTTAGGACTCCAGCGCGGCTCCAGGACACGCGTGGCGATTTTTCGTCGGGAATTGCGCAAGATCAAATACGCGTTCCGGCCGGCGTTCTATCGAGAGCTGACCCGCAACTGGTAGCGGAATAGTCTACCGAGCATGATGACGGAGCGGCAGGAGGTTCCGCTCACCGGGAGGATTAGGTTGATTGGACGGCAACCAGCCGTGCACGCGGACCAGGTCCAGGCCTCGGTCGCCAAGAGCGATGCAGCCCATTCGGCGGTCGTCGCTTCGTGGCGGCGGTCCCTCCAATTGCACGGCCTGGACCCCGCAGCACGCACGGCGCCGCGGCGGCTGACCGAAGGCGAGCTCAGGCTCACGAGGCAGCGCATGGAGCGGTTGATCCGCGCGGCCGAACCCAGCCTCAATCGGCTCTATCTCGCCGTGGGCGGCGTCGGCTGCTGCGTCATGCTGGCGGATCGCGACGGCATCCCGGTGGAGCGACGGGGCGCTGTCGCGGACGACGAGACATTCGATGAATGGGGCCTGTGGACCGGCACCGTCTGGAGCGAGGACAGCGAAGGCACCAACGGCATCGGCACCTGCATCGCCGACCAGCGCGCTCTGACCATCCACCGCGATCAGCATTTCTTCTCCCGCAACACGCTGCTGAGCTGCACCACGGCTCCGGTCTATGACCATGAAGGCAATCTGGCGGCGGCGCTCGATGTCTCGTCCTGCCGGTCGGACCTGACCGAGGGCTTTGTCCAACTCATCGCGGTCGCGGTCGGCGACGCCGCGCGCCGAATCGAAGCGGAAAATTTCCGCATGGTGTTTTCGGATGCCCGCATCTTGCTCGCACCCGTCACCGAGCGCAGCGCCGGTGCGCTGATAGCGGTCGATTCGGATGATCTTGTGATCGGCGCGACGCGCTCTGCCCGTCTTGGTCTCGGCATAACGCGGGAAGCGCTGGCGAGAGGACTGCTTGCCACCGATATTCTCGGCGACTGCGCAAAGACCGCTGAGGATTTGGACGATGCCGAGCGTGGTGTGGTTCAGCGGGCGCTGGCGCGCGCCGGCGGCAACGTCTCGGCCGCCGCGCAGAACCTCGGCATCTCCCGCGCCACCCTGCATCGCAAGCTCGCCCGCTTCGACATTCGCCGCCCGCATTGATTGCAGACCGGACTGTCGCAGTTCTGCGACAGTCGGGCGCCACGATCATCCAGCCCCGGGCTGACAAGCCAACGCCGATCCGCAACCCTTCCTCCCATAGCGCCGCATCCCGCGGCGTGCTCATTGGGAGGCAGTGATGAACAAGGTGGAATTCTCGCGCACGGCCAAGGTTCCTTTCGCCAAGCGCTACGACAACTTCATCGGCGGCAAGTGGGCGGCGCCGCTCTCCGGCAGATATTTCGACAACATCTCGCCGGTCACCGGCCGGCCGCTCTGCGAAATCGCCCGGTCGGACGCAAATGACATCGAGGCCGCGCTTGATGCCGCCCACAAGGCCAAGGACGCCTGGGGCAAGACCAGCCCCGCGGCCCGCGCGCTGATCCTCAACCGCATCGCCGATCGCATGGAAGACAATCTCGACCTGCTGGCGCTCGCCGAGACCTGGGACAATGGCAAGCCGATCCGCGAGACGACCGCCGCCGACCTGCCTCTGGCCATCGACCATTTCCGCTATTTCGCCGGCGTGCTGCGCAGCCAGGAAGGCTCGATCTCCGAAATCGACCACGACACCGTCGCCTACCACTTCCATGAGCCGCTCGGTGTCGTCGGCCAGATCATTCCGTGGAACTTCCCGCTGCTGATGGCGGTGTGGAAGCTGGCGCCGGCGCTCGCCGCCGGCAATTGCGTGGTGCTGAAGCCCGCCGAGCAGACACCCGCCACGATCATGCTGTGGGCCGACCTCATCGGTGACCTCTTGCCAGAAGGCGTGCTCAACATCGTCAACGGCTTCGGCCTTGAGGCCGGCAAGCCGCTCGCCTCGTCGAACCGCATCGCCAAGATCGCTTTCACCGGCGAGACGACCACCGGCCGCCTGATCTCGCAATATGCCAGCCAAAACCTCATTCCGGTGACGCTCGAGCTTGGCGGCAAGTCGCCCAACATCTTCTTCCAGGATGTGACGGCGGAAGACGACGATTTCTTCGACAAGGCGATCGAGGGCTTCGTCATGTTCGCGCTCAACCAGGGCGAGGTCTGCACGTGCCCCAGCCGCGCGCTGGTACATGAGAAGATCTACGACAAGTTCATCGAGCGCGCGCTGAAGCGTGTCGAGGCGATCGTCCAGGGCGATCCGCTCGATCCCGCCACCATGATCGGCGCGCAGGCCTCGAGCGAGCAGCTGGAAAAGATCCTGTCCTACTTCGACATCGGCCGCCAGGAAGGCGCCGAAGTCTTGACCGGCGGCGAGCGGAACGATCTGCCGGGCGATCTTGCCGGCGGCTACTACGTCAAGCCTACCGTGTTCAAGGGCAACAACAAGATGCGCATCTTCCAGGAGGAGATCTTTGGACCCGTCGTGTCCGTGACGACCTTCAAGGACGATGACGAGGCGCTGTCGATCGCCAACGACACTCTCTACGGCCTCGGCGCCGGCATCTGGAGCCGCGACGCGAATCGCTGCTACCGCTTCGGCCGCGCCATCCAGGCCGGACGTGTCTGGACCAACTGCTATCACGCCTATCCGGCGCATGCCGCCTTCGGCGGCTACAAGCAGTCCGGCATCGGCCGCGAGACGCACAAGATGATGCTCGACCACTATCAGCAGACCAAGAACATGCTGGTCAGCTACAGCCCGAAGAAGCTCGGCTTCTTCTGATCCTCCCAGGGCGAAGAGGAGGGCGCGGCCCACCCGCGTCCTCCCGTCAGTCGAGGAGGATTTGATGGACAAGCCTTCATTGGGCAAGGTGTCGGCCACGCCGGAGGCCGAGGCGCTGCTTGCCGAGATCATCGCCGATCACGGCCCGGTTCTGTTCCATCAGTCCGGCGGCTGCTGCGACGGCTCCTCGCCGATGTGCTACCCGCGTGGCGAGTTCATGATCGGCGACAATGACGTGAAATTGGGCGAAATCGGCGATACGCCGGTCTATATCAGTGCCTCGCAATATGAGGCGTGGAAGCACACCGATCTCATCATCGATGTGGTGAAGGGCAGGGGCGGGATGTTCTCGCTCGACAATGGCCGCGAGAAGCGCTTCCTGACGCGCTCGACGGTCTGCGCGGTGCTTACGCCTTCGGGCAGTTGATCAGACGACGTTGGGGTAATTATCGCGCTTTGTTGGGCCTTTGGCTCGCAACCTGTCCGCCTTAGTGCTATGGCGCCGCTTTCGAATGGAAAAGCAAAGTCATGGCAGGTGTTGAACAGATCACGGTTGAGGCCGGTGAGGCGGGCATGCGGCTCGACCGCTGGTTCAAGGTCCATTATCCGGGCCTCGGCTTCGGCCATCTGCAGAAATTGCTTCGGTCGGGGCAAATCCGGGTCGATGGCGGCCGGGTGAAGGCCGACACGCGTGTCGAGCCCGGCCAGTCTGTCCGCGTTCCGCCGCTCGACGTCGATAAGAAGGGTGATGCGCCGCTCACCGGTCACTCGATCCGTAACCAAGGCGATGCCGACGTGCTCGCCAAGATGCTCCTGCATGAGGATCCGAAAGTTTTCGTCTTCAACAAGCCGGCCGGCCTGGCGGTCCAGGGCGGCTCCGGCGTCACCCGTAATGTCGACGACATGCTGGAGGCCTGGCGCAACAAGAAGGGCGAGAAGCCGCGCCTCGTCCATCGCCTCGATCGCGACACGTCCGGCGTGCTGGTGGTTGCCCGTACCCGTCTTGCGGCGATGAAGCTGTCGGAGGCGTTCCGCGCGCGCGAGACCAAGAAAACCTACTGGGCGCTGGTCAAGGGCGTGCCGCCCAAGCGCGAGGACAAGATCTCGACCTGGCTGATCAAGGAGCCGACGGAAGATGGCGACCGCGTGCGCGTGGCTGCGCATGGCGAGAAGGGCGCCGACCACGCCGTCTCCTACTACCGTGTCATCGAGCAGGCGGCGCAGACGATGACCTGGCTGGAGATGGAGCCCTATACCGGCCGCACGCACCAGCTTCGCGTTCACGCCGCCTACATAGGTTGCCCGATCATCGGCGATCCCAAATATTTCGAGGCCGATACCAATTGGGATTTCCCGGGTGGCATTCAAAACCGCCTGCACCTGCATGCGCGCCGCATCATCATCCCGCATCCGGACCACGGCGTCATCGACGTCACGGCGCCGATGCCGCCGCATATGCGCCAGAGCTGGAACCTGATCGGCTTCGACGACCAGAGCGCGGAAGACTGACTTGGCTGTCGCCCCCGCATTGGACAGACGCGATGCAGTCGATATGGCCGCCGCCGCCATCATGGTCGGGCTGACCTTTTCCTGGGGCCTGAACTATGTCGCCGCCAAGGTGTCATACTCCGGCTACGACCCTGTCTTCGTCTCGATCGCACGTTCGCTCATCGGGGGAGCCTGCGTGTTCGCCTGGTGCCGGCTGCGCGGCATCAAGCTCTTCGAAGCGGATCGGACGCTGGCCGCCGGCATCGTCGTCGGCGTGCTCTTCGGCGTCGAGTTCCTGTGTCTCTATATCGGCCTCGAATATACGACCGTTGCCCGCAACACGCTTTTGGTCAACACCATGCCGTTCTGGGTGCTGATCGGCGGACATTTCCTGCTTGGCGAGCACATCAACGCGCGCAAGCTCGGTGGGCTTGTTCTCGCCTTCTGCGGCCTGGCGGCGGTCTTCTCCGACGGCATCGCTGCCGGCAGCGGCGCGACACTGACCGGCGATCTGCTCAGTCTCGGCTCGGGCATTCTCTGGGCGGCGACCAGCATCGTCATCAAACGATCGAGGCTGGCCGAGACGCGCGCGGAGAAACTGCTGCTCTATCAGCTGGCCGGCGCCGCCGTCGTCGGTCTGCTGGTGATGCCTTTCGCCGGCCCACCCATCCGCGCGCTTGCCGTCCTGCCGACACTGGCGCTGCTGTTCCAGTCTATCTATATCGTCGCCTTCACCTATGTGTTGTGGTTCTGGCTGCTCACGCGCTATCCGGCAGCCGGCTTGTCGAGCTTCGCCTTTCTGTCGCCGGTGTTCGGCGTCCTGTGCGGCGCGGTGCTGTTGGGCGAGCTGCCGACGACCAGGATTTTCCTGGCGCTCGGCCTGATTGCCGCCGGGCTGATCATCGTCAATCGCCCGGCGCGCAGACAGCCCACACCATAGATCAGCTCGCGGAACGGCAAGCTGCCCTATCTCTTTGTGTTGGCGCGATTGCGGACGCAAAACCGCTTCACACCTTTCCTCAAATTGCTTTAAGGAGTTCGGAATGCGCGACATCCTCGAAGACCTCGAAGCCGGCAAGCTGCTTTCGGATCCCGATCCTGTGCGCCGCGCCCAAATCCAGATGAAGACGCCGCTGCCGAAGCGTTTCTACCAGGCTGTTTCGGTGGCTCCCGTCGAGAATGGCTTTGCAATCAATCTCGACGGCCGCCCGGTGCGCACGCCGGGCAAGGCTGTGATGGTGCTGCCGACCGAAAAGGCTGCAGCACTTGTGGCCGCTGAATTCAGCGCGCAAGGCGAAGTGATCGATCCCGTGACGATGCCTATCATGCGGCTGGTGAACACCGCCATCGACGGCGTCGCCTCCGATCCGCAGGCGGTGCTGGAGGATATCCTGCGCTTCGCCTCGTCCGATCTTCTTTGCTACCGCGCCGATAGCCCGCAAGGCCTGGTCGATCGCCAGAACAAGCATTGGGACCCGGTGCTGGACTGGGCGCGCGGCCATCTCGGCGCACGCTTCAACCTTGCCGAAGGCGTCATCCATGTCGAGCAGCCGCGCGAGACAATCGCGGTCCTCGGCGCGCATCTTGGCCAGCGCTCGGAACCGATGCGGCTGGCCGCCATCCATGTCATGACAGCGCTGACCGGTTCGGCGCTGCTAGCCTTGGCCGTCGATTTCGGCGAGCTCGACGGCGAGGAAGCCTGGGCGGCCGGCCATGTCGACGAGGATTGGCAGATCGAGCATTGGGGCCAGGATGCGGAGGCCTTGGCGCGCCGCTTGGCGCGCAAGCGCGACATGATGGCGGCGGTCAGCCTGCTCGAGGCGCTGCAGGGCTAAAGTAACTTCAGGAACGCCGCACAACGGGTTCCGTTCAGAATACCGCTTGGCCACTGACAGCTATCCGGCAACCGATCCTATGCTATTATTCGCCGCGCAATCGGGGGGCGGCAATGTCAGACTTTCGGAATGCGGTAACCTCAATGCCGGGCAGGGAGCGCCTGGCTAAAGCGCCCCATGGCGCAAAAGTTGTGATCCATGCCACTGCAGCCGAGACGAACGGCGCATTCGGGATGTGGGAAACTTTCACCCCACCCGGGAAAGGCCCGGCCCCTCACACCCACACCCGAGAGACCGAGGTTTTTCGGGTGATACGCGGGATCTATCGTTTCCAATGTGGTGACGAGGAATTCGATGCCCCTCCAGGCGCCGTCGTTGTTTTGCCTCCTCACGTGCATCACAGTTGGCGAAACATTGGCGACGAGCCCGGGCAGATGTTCGCAATAGTGACGCCGGGTGGTTTCGAGCAACTCTTCATGGAGATAGAGGCCTCTGGCGCCGACGCGCCCGACGAGATCGCATTGATTGAAGCACGCCTTGGGATAATCAACGACGAGACGTTGGCGATCAATCGCTGACGCTTGGCCATGCATCTTGAGAAACGCTTCCTTTCCAAGAAGACACATTCGATCGGCGATATTTGCTGCCCGGTGCCGGAAATGATCCGCTCCAAGTGCTGCACTCAGCTTTCGCACTGCACCTAATACCAAAGTCATAATCCCATCGTCGCGGTGCCTTTCGCCCGCCCTTTCTGTCATTTTTCGTTGTTGGCTGCGTTTTTGAGTCCGCGTTCGCAGGGGCGCAGACGGTGGCGCGCAGCCATCGAGGACAGACGGGATCTCACGGGAGGATATATCAATGGCAATGGCTTCGACCGCCGGCGGAACCAGCCGCGGCATGACGCGGGAGGAGAAGAAGGTCATCTTCGCCTCCTCGCTCGGTACCGTTTTCGAGTGGTATGATTTCTATCTCTACGGCTCGCTGGCCGCCTTCATCGGCTCGACCTTCTTCAGCCCGGCGATTCCCGAAGCGACGCGCAACATCTTCGCGCTGCTGGCCTTTGCCGCCGGCTTCCTTGTGCGTCCGTTCGGCGCGCTCGTGTTTGGCCGCATCGGCGATCTCGTCGGCCGCAAATACACCTTCCTCGTCACTATGACGATCATGGGCCTGTCCACCTTCCTGGTGGGCCTGCTGCCCGGCTATGCCAGTTGGGGCATCGCGGCGCCCGTGATCCTGATCGGGCTGCGCATGCTGCAGGGCCTTGCGCTTGGCGGCGAGTATGGCGGTGCCGCGACCTACGTCGCCGAACACGCGCCGGACGACCGACGCGGCTACTACACGTCCTGGATCCAGACCACCGCGACGCTCGGCCTGTTCCTGTCGCTGATCGTCATCCTGATCGTCCAGGGCTCGCTCAGCAAGGAGACCTACGCCAGTTGGGGTTGGCGCATCCCCTTCATCGTCTCGTTCCTGCTGCTCGCCATCTCGATCTGGATCCGGCTGTCGCTTTCGGAGTCGCCGACCTTCCAGCGCATGAAGGAGGAAGGTAAGGGCTCCAAGGCGCCGTTAACGGAAGCTTTCGGTCAGTGGAAGAACGCCAAGATCGCCCTTCTGGCGCTGCTCGGCCTTACCGCCGGCCAGGCCGTGATCTGGTACAACGGGCAGTTCTACGCCCTGTTCTTCCTGCAGAACGTGCTGAAGGTCGACGCATGGTCGGTCAACGTCATGATCGCTATCGCGCTGGCCGTCGGCTCGATCTTCTTCGTCGTGTTCGGCTGGCTGTCGGACAAGATCGGCCGTAAGCCCATCATCATGGCAGGCCTTGCGTTGGGCATCGTCTGCACCTTCCCGCTGTTCAAGGCTCTGACCTGGGCCGCCAATCCGGCTCTGGCCACCGCGCAGCAGAACACCCGCGCGACGGTGACGGCGGCGCCCGGCGACTGCAAGTTCCAGTTCAATCCTGTCGGCACGGCGAAGTTCACGACATCCTGTGATATCGCGACGTCGTTCCTGACCAAGAACTCGGTGCCTTACGACGTCGTTGCGACGGCGGCGCCCGGCACGGCGGCCACGGTCAAGATCGGCAATGAGACGGTGGCGTCCTATGATGCCGTTGCCGCTGGCGATCAGGCCAAAGCCAAGGAGGCGGCCTTCCAGAAAGCGGTGAACATGTCGCTGCGGGACGGCGGCTATCCGCTGAAGCGCGCAGCTGCCAAGGTGCCGGATCAAAAGCTCGACGCCTTCATCGCGGCCAATCCCGAACTCAAGCTCGATGCTGCGGCCATCCGCGGCGGCGAAAAGGCGACGGTTCCGGCCGACAAGGCGATCGCCGACAAGCTGCTGACCAAGGAGGAGGCGGCGGGTGCGCCCGAAGTCACCGTCTACAACATCCCGGGCGGCGGTCCGTTCGCCATGACTGCCGATCCGGCAGCCATCAACTGGCCGCTCACGATCGGCATCCTGTTCATCCTGGTGCTGTTCGTGACCATGGTCTATGGGCCGATCGCGGCCATCCTGGTCGAGATGTTCCCGACCCGCATTCGCTACACCGGCATGTCGCTGCCTTACCACATCGGCAATGGCTGGTTCGGCGGTCTGCTGCCGGCAACGGTGTTCGCGCTCAGCGCCTACAAGGGCGATATCTACTACGGTCTCTGGTACCCGGTTATCATCGCGGCAATGTCGCTTATCGTCGGCATGATCTTCGTCAGGGATACGCTCGGCACAGACCTCCACGCCAAGGAATGACCTCGGTCATCCCGTTCAAACAGAAGGCCCGGCGTGAGCGATCACGCCGGGCTTTTTTTCATGCCCAATTGCAAGAAAGCGGACAGCTCAGCTCTTGCGCTGCTGGTTCTCTTCCTCGATCGCCGCTTCGTGGTACCAGCCGTCGAAGTCGGCGTGCTCGCCGCGAAGTGCCGCAAGTTCTGCCGCGAATTTGGCCTTTGCGCCTAAATTTGAGGCAGACTTGCGTGCTGCGAGCGGGAACAGCAGGACTTTTGCCGACGGCCGCGATGGCGTGACTTGCATTGCCGATCTCCTCGCCTTTTCAGGAGCGTACCGATTCACCTTCCCATCAAAGTATGCCCTGCGACTCCTTTAGGCAATATGCTTACAAAAAGATCAGCAAATGCCTATTTTGTAAGCAAAAACGGCGCCTGAACGATCCAGTCGCATTGCTGAGACGGCTCAACAAAATCAACGCGTTGCCATGACCATTTTGCCGCACCCCGCGAAGGCCGAGTGGCATACGAATTGCTTTTTGACCGTCGGCAGGCCGGCTCGAGCCGGCCGAGCGTCGCCACCATTTGGCGGTGATCAAGCAACGAGAGGCTCTAGAATGACCAAATACAAGCTCGAGTATATCTGGCTGGACGGCTACACACCGGTCCCCAATTTGCGCGGCAAGACCCAGATCAAGGAATTCGCCGAGTTCCCGACGCTCGAGCAGCTGCCGCTATGGGGCTTCGATGGTTCCTCCACGAACCAGGCCGAGGGCCGCAGCTCCGATTGCGTGCTGAAGCCGGTCGCGCTTTATCCAGACCCGGCCCGCACCAACGGTATTCTGGTCATGTGCGAAGTGATGATGCCCGATGGCGTCACCCCGCATGAATCCAACAGCCGCGCGACCATCCTCGACGACGAGGATGCCTGGTTCGGCTTCGAGCAGGAATATTTCTTCTACAAGGACGGCCGTCCGCTTGGCTTCCCCGAGAGCGGCTACCCGGCCCCGCAGGGTCCGTATTACACCGGCGTTGGCTACAAGAACGTCGGCGATGTCGCCCGCCAGATCGTCGAGGAACATCTCGACCTTTGCCTCGCCGCCGGCATCAACCATGAAGGTATCAACGCCGAAGTGGCCAAGGGCCAGTGGGAATTCCAGATTTTCGGCAAGGGCTCCAAGAAGGCCGCCGACCAGATCTGGATGGCGCGCTATCTGCTGCTGCGTCTGACCGAAAAATACGGCATCGACATCGAGTTCCACTGCAAGCCGCTCGGCGACACCGACTGGAACGGCTCGGGCATGCACTGCAACTTCTCGACCAAGTATATGCGTGAAGTCGGCGGCAAGGCCTATTTCGAGGCGCTGATGGCGCAGTTCGACAAGAACCTGATGGATCATATCGCGGTCTACGGCCCGGACAACGACAAGCGGCTGACCGGCAAGCACGAAACCGCGCCGTGGAACAAGTTCTCCTACGGTGTCGCCGACCGCGGCGCTTCGATCCGCGTGCCGCACTCCTTCGTCAAGAACGACTACAAGGGCTACCTGGAAGACCGTCGCCCGAACTCGCAGGGCGACCCCTACCAGATCGCCTCGCAGGTGCTGAAGACGATCTCGCAGGTTTCGACCGCCGCGGTCTCGGCCGCCGCCTGATCTCCTCGCTTGCCCTGGGGCGCAGGCCCTTGGCGCGATGAGCACGCTAGAAAAGCCCCAGCGGAAACCCGCTGGGGCTTTTTGCATGAGATGAGCCGGCAATACAGGCCAGTCTGCCGCCACCGTCAGGCGGCAATCACGCACGCGATTTGAGCGCTGCCACTACGTCTTGGCGTGGGGCAGGGCGCGGCGTGCGGTTCCCGTCGCGGTTGACCAGGGCGAGGAAGATGTTGCCGGAGAAATGCGAGCAGCCGGCGGTGCCGGTGCGCGAGCCCGGCCGGCACGCGCCGCGCCGGCTCGAAAGCCCGTCTTCTGAAATGAAAAGCCCTTGGAAGGGAGTGCCTTCCAAGGGCGGAATTTCCATCCGATCAGAAGCTTAGACCGAATAATACATGTCGTACTCGACCGGGTGCGGGGTCATTTCGAAGCGCATGACCTCAGCCATCTTGAGCTCGATATAGCTGTCGATCTGATCGTCGTCGAAGACGCCGCCGGCCTTCAGGAAGCCGCGGTCCTTGTCGAGGTTCTGCAGCGCTTCGCGCAGCGAGCCACAGACGGTCGGGATCTTCTTCAGCTCCTTCGGCGGCAGGTCGTAGAGATCCTTGTCCATCGGCTGTCCGGGGTGGATCTTGTTCTTGATGCCATCGAGGCCGGCCATCAGCATGGCGGCGAAACCGAGATAGGGGTTCGCGCCCGGATCGGGGAAGCGGACCTCGACGCGCTTCGACTTCGGCGAGTTGCCGAACGGAATGCGGCAGGAAGCTGAGCGGTTGCGCGCCGAATAGGCGAGCAGCACCGGCGCCTCATAGCCCGGCACCAGACGCTTGTAGGAGTTGGTCAGCGGGTTGGTGAAGGCGTTGATCGCCTTGGCGTGCTTGATGATGCCGCCGATGTAATAGAGGCAGCTCTCCGACAGGCCGGCATATTCGTTGCCGGCGAAGGTCGGCTTGCCGCCCTTCCAGATCGACTGGTGGACGTGCATGCCCGAGCCGTTGTCGCCGAACACCGGCTTCGGCATGAAGGTGGCTGTTTTGCCGTAGGCGTTGGCGACCTGGTGCACGACATACTTGTAGATCAGCATCTTGTCGGCGTTGCGCACCAGCGTGTCGAACTTGATGCCGAGCTCGTGCTGCGCGGCGGCGACCTCGTGGTGGTGCTTTTCGACGCGCACGCCCATTTCGGCGAGCACGGTCAGCATCTCGGAACGCATGTCCTGGCAGGAATCGATCGGCGGCACCGGGAAATAGCCGCCCTTGATGCGCGGACGGTGGCCGAGATTGCCGGTCTCGTAGTCGGTGTCGTCGTTGGAGGGCAGTTCGGTCGAGTCGAGACGGAAGCCGGTGTTGTAGGGATCGGCCTTGTACTTGACGTCGTCGAACACGAAGAACTCGGCCTCGGGACCGACATAGATGGTGTCACCGATGCCTTCCGCCTTCATGTAGGCCTCGGCCTTCTTGGCGGTGCCGCGCGGATCGCGGTTGTAAGCCTCGCCCGAAATCGGATCGAGGATGTCGCACAGGATGACCATGGTCGACTGGGCGAAGAACGGATCCATATGGACGGTATCCGTGTCCGGCATCAGCACCATGTCGGACTCGTTGATTGCCTTCCAGCCGGCGATCGAGGAGCCGTCGAACATGACGCCGTCGGCGAACATGTCTTCCTCCACCTCGACGACATCCATCGTCACATGTTGCAGCTTACCCCGCGGATCGGTGAAGCGCAGGTCGACGAATTTCACGTCGTTGTCCTTGATCTGCTTCATGATGTCTTTGGCTGTCGTCATGTCATTTCTTCCCTGTGTGATGACGTCCGGAAATGGATTGTAGGTTTTGGTCAGATGGCGTCGATGCCGGTCTCGCCCGTGCGGATGCGCACGACTTCCTCTATGTTGGAGACGAAGATTTTTCCATCGCCGATGCGGCCGGTCTGCGCCGCCTTGCGGATGGCCTCGATTGCGCCTTCGACAGCCTCGTCGCCAAGCACCACCTCGATCTTCACCTTGGGCAGGAAATCGACGACATATTCGGCGCCGCGATAGAGCTCGGTATGGCCCTTCTGACGGCCGAAACCCTTGGCTTCGGTGACGGTGATGCCTTGCAGTCCGGCCTCCTGAAGCGCTTCCTTCACTTCGTCCAGCTTGAATGGCTTGATGATCGCTTCGATCTTTTTCATGTAAAAAGTGGCCTCCACTGCCAAGAAGACGGGTTGTGTGCCCCGCTTGCGCCTTCATCAAGCACGAAGCGTGCCAATCCTGAGGAGCGCAGACGGTGAGGGGCGTTTTCGCGCCCATGCCGCGTCCGAATGCAAATTCGCGTCATCGGCTGCATCGGATGCGTCATGGACGCCCAAACCGTATACATCGCTCCTCCTCGCGCCTGCGCAAAAAATGGGCAGACAGCGCAATTTGCAGGCTGAACCCCTCCCGGATGCGACCGCATTTGCAAGACAAGGCGCGGTCACTGGTTTGCTTCGAACCGAAAACTGGACAATGCTTGATCGCATGGAGATCGGCAATCCCATGCGCAATGAACTTCTATCGCCGGCCGAAATGGCCGAGGCCGACAGGCTGACAATCGCGGCCGGGCCGCTCGACGGCTATCGCTTGATGCTACGCGCCGGCGAGGCGGTCGCTGCCGTCGTGCTGGCGCGCTATCCTGGCTCGAAGAAGGTGCACGTGCTGTGCGGCCCGGGCAACAATGGCGGCGACGGCTACGTCGTGGCGCGGCTGCTGGCCGCGGCCGGCGTCGATGTGGCCCTGTGGGCGTCGGGCGAACCGAAGGCAGGCAGCGACGCCGCGCTCGCGGCGGCTGATTGCGCTCTGGAGCGGCACCCGCTTTCAGCCTTCACCGCGGAAGCTGGATCGCTGGTTGTCGACGCCATCTATGGTGCGGGCCTGTCGAAGCCTCTCGCCGGCGACGCCAAAGGCGCGGTCGACGCCGTGACTAGGCTGAACCTGCCGGTTGTCGCGATCGACCTGCCTTCGGGCGTTTCAGGCGAAAGCGGCGAAGTCCTCGGTTCGGCATTTGGCGCGGCTCTCACGGTGACCTTCGCACGAAAGAAGCCTGGGCACCTGCTGCTGCCTGGCCGCGAGCGATGCGGCGAGATCGTGTTGGCCGACATCGGCATTCGTGACGAGATCATCGACGAGGTCGCGCCGCGGGCGTTTGAGAACCGCCCCGGGCTCTGGATCGCAAGCTTTCCCGCGCCCGCCCTCGACACGCACAAATATAAGCGCGGTCATGCCAGCGTCTTTTCGGGCGGACCATCCGCGACGGGCGCGGCGCGCCTGTCGGCGCTTGCGGCCGCCAGAAGCGGAGCAGGGGCCGTCACCGTGCTCTCGCCCGCCAACGCCATGCAGATCAACGCGGCGCATCTGACCTCGATCATGCTGCGCAAGGTTGACGCGATCGAGGACGTGCATGATCTTATCGGCGATCGCCGGCCGTCCGCCTTCGTCCTCGGCCCCGGCTTCGGCATCGGTGACAAGGCGCGCGATTTCGCGCTCGCCGTGCTCGCCAAAAACCGGCAGGACGGCGGCGTTGAGGGTCTCGTGCTCGACGCCGACGGCATCACCTCTTTCCGCAATGCGGCCTCGACGCTGTTCGAGGCGGCCGCCAGACCGGACGCGCCGGCGTTGATCATGACGCCGCATGAAGGTGAGTTCGGCAGGTTGTTTGCCGACATTGCCGGCAACAAGGCCTTGTCGAAGCTGGCCAAGGCACGCGAAGCCGCGCAGCGCGCCAACGCCGTGATCGTCTACAAGGGCGCCGACAGCGTGATCGCCTCGCCGGAGGGCCGCGCCGCGATCAACAGCAATGGCGCCCCATGGCTCGCCACCGCCGGGTCGGGCGACGTGCTGGCGGGCATCATTGCCGGGCTCCTGGCGCAAGGCATGCCGGCCTTCGAAGCGGCTTGCGCCGCGGTCTGGATCCATGCCGAAGCCGGCAGCCGCTTTGGGCCGGGTTTGATTGCGGAAGACCTGCCTTTGGCCATGGTGCCGGTTCTTCGCGAACTGGCGCAGAGCGCTGTCCTATGAAGCGGCTGGGGCTGCTCGTTGCCGTCCTGGCCGCTTTCATTGCCCAGCCGGCGCGCGCCACCGATCATCCGGTTGCCATCATCGACGACCCACGCGTGCTCGCCGCACTAGATGCCGGGGGATATGGCTTCGCCGACCTCTTCGGCGTCGACGGCAGCGACGATCTGAAATCCCTCTATGATGAGGCACCAGCCTATCACGCCATCGTCGACACAGTGGCCGGCGATGTCGCCGCGTTGCGCACGGAGATGAAGGCCGGCGGCCGCTCTCTCTACGAAGTGACCGACGGCAATGTCGGCCGCATCATCGACATGCGCTGGCTGAAGACGAATGCGGCGCGCTTCCGCCTTGTCGGCGTCGTCAACCGGCTCGACCGACGCGATTTCGCAACGCTTGGCAACGAGACGAGCTGCGGCGAGGTGCGGTTCGTTTATCGCTTGGCCTACAGCTTCAGGAAGAACGGCAAGCAACTGGCCTCGCGCCTGCCGTTCAACTTCAGCGCCATATACCGCGTCGCCCAAGATGCCGACGGCGGCTGTGTGGGCGCTGCTGGCCGCTGGACGCCGCAGCTCGACGAAACGGTCGATGCCGGCTGGCTGACCGGCGGGCCGCTCGAAAAGACGTCGCTGTCCTTCAAGCAGCTCGAGCTCAACGCGCAGGTGGTGCGCTTTCCTTCCGGCCAGGAAACCGAGTTCGGCGGGCAGGCCGCTTACCTGATGCGCATCTTCAGCATCGATGGTTCGAGGGTCGGCGAAAAACCGCTGGAAAATACGCCGGACACAGCCCGGCTTGCCGAGGACGCCGATCTGAAAGCGCGGCTTGCCGACTATGTCCGCGCCAATGCCGCGGCGGTCGATCTCGGCGTCTACGAAATCCCGGACGAATTCCTCGCCCGAAAAGTCATCTCCTGGTCGACCTTCGGCAGCGCAAGGCAAGCCAATCATCCGTTCACGCCGCTGTTCGACCCAAAGGAGTTCGCCGGGCTCGACTATTCGAAGTTTACCTTGGCGCGCACGCCGGACGCTTTGATCGAGCGGCTCGACAACGGCGCCTGCCAGGGTTGCCATCAGGCGGGCTCGACCGCCGGCTTCCATTTCATCGGTCTCGACGACGCCACGACCTCGCCGCTCAACCGTATCGAAGTCGGCATCTCGCCGCATCTCCATGCCGAGATTGCGCGCCGCGAGGCGTGGCTCAAGGCGACGGCTGAAGCCAGGGAGCCCAATCGTTTTCGTCCGCTCTCCTTCGCACCGCCCGCCGCCTGGAAGGATGCGGGCGAGCCCGCCTATGCGCCGGCCGAAACGGCAATGCCATGCCTGATGCCGGATGACGCAAGCCGCTTCGGCGGCACCTGGCAATGCGGCGCCGGCACGGTCTGCACACCGATCGCCACCGCTTCGGGCGTGAGGACCAAATTGGCGCAATGCCTGCTGCCCAAGGAGAGCCCTGCGATGTTTTCCGGCCATCCTTGCCTGACCGGCTCGATCGAGAGCAACAGCGCCCAGCCGTTCAACGATCGCTACAAGATCACCGGCCAATTCGCTGCTTTTGCGCTGGCGATCTCGCGCACCGCCTATACCTGCCGGCCGCCGAAGATCGGCGTTCCGGGAGGCTTCGCGTATCGCGCTTGCGATAACAAGGATCGCGCCTTCTCCGCTTTCAAGCCCGGCAAGCCGATGCCGAGCGAGATCTGCGGCTTGGTCGGCGGCAAGAAGTTCGACACCTGCGTGGCCACCAACAATTTCGACCAATGTCTCGGCGGCTCGGTCAACCGCGGCAACCGCCCAGCCTGCTCGGCTGACCATTTCTGCCGCGAGGATTATATGTGCCAGTCGCTGCCGCCGGACACACCGGGCGCCGCCAGGGTCAAGGGCATCGGCTTCTGCTCGCCGACCTATTTCATCTTCCAGATGCGCATCGACAATCATGCTACGCCTTGGGCGACCACGGCGCGCGCGAGCATGGGCGCGGGTTTCGGGGCGGCAGCGGAGGAATAGGTCAGGTGAATTGCGGCGCGTTTTTTCGGATCGCCGCTGCGAGCGCCTCGCGAACCCTGTCCTCGGATACCGCGCGCGTGTTCTCCACCCAACCCGGCGTCGAAATCGGCGGCTCGAGAAAAATCACCTGTTCGTTCACCGGACCGTGCATATAGGCTCGGTTCAAACCGTATATGAGCACACAAGGGCCGCCCAGCGCCCCAGCAGCGTGGGAGATGCCGCCGTCGACTCCGAGAAAAATGGTCGAGGCCGCGATCTGGCACATGGCTTCTGCAATATCGGACGTCGAGGTAAAATCGATCGCCTCGGGCAAACAAGCCCTGATTTCCGCCGCAGCCTGCCGCTCGCGCGGCCCACCGATCAGCCAGACCGACCAGCCGCGGGCAACATGGTCGCGCGCGATCGAGACGAAGCGCTCCATCGGCCATGAGCGCTTGTTGGCAAAGTCCGACGTATAGAGGGCAATCGCCGGCTTCGCCGGGTCGATCCCGTTGCGCCGACGCCAACCGGCAAGCTCTTCGGCGGAAACAACCAGCTGCGGAGCCGGCAATGGTCCGTCCTCGGCTGGCCTTTTGCCGAGACGCGCGATTGCGCAAACCTGGTCTGCCACCCGCGTCTTGCGCGGGCCGAATGCAAGCATCGATTTCAGCCAACCGGCGGGCAGCCGGTTGACGATGCCGAACTGGAACTCGCGCGGATAGCCGATGCGCTCCGGTATTCCGGCCAGCCATGGCACCAGGCAAGCCTTGGTGCTGCTGGTGAGCATATAGGCCGCCTGGTACTTCTCCTCGCGGATTTCGCGTGCCAGACCAGCCCGCTCTTTCAGCCCTGGCTTCCAGTGCTTCTCGGCTATCCAGGCCTTGCGAACATGCGGCATCAGCCGCGCCAGCGGCGCGGCGACCCTTGAAGTGATGATGTCGATCGGCTGCCCCGGGAATCTCTCGGCGATGATCCGGATGGCCGAGTGGCAGCGGATGAAATCACCGATCGCCGGCAGGCAGAAGATCAGGATGGGGCGCAATGCGCGATACTCTTTCGATCCGGAACGGTCAGCGCTGCTAAGAAACACCTGCGTGATGTCTCATGGAAGCGCTTCGCCATCAAGAATACGGCGGTAGAGCTCGATATAGGCTTTTGCGGCCTTTTCGATCGGGAACCGGTCTGCCGCGGATTCGCGGCATCTTTGCGCCGGCAAACCGTCGATTTCACCGAAACCGCGCGCGAACTCCTCATCCGTGTCGAAGAAACGGCCGGTATCGGCATCGACGGTTTCGGGCAGCGCGCCGCATGCCGTGGTCAAGACCGGCGTGCCGCACAGCATGGATTCGACCGGCGCGTTGCCGAAAGGCTCCTCCCAGGAAATCGGATTCAGAAAGGCTTTGGTCTCGCCCAGCAATCGCACCTTCGGTTCACCATCGACCATGCCGTGATAGCGGAAGCGCGGCGACAGGCTCTTGAAGAACACGCCCTCGCGTCGCGTCTTGCTGCGGCCAAGCAGCTTCCAGCGCGAGCCGCCGGCGATATCGAGCTTGAAATCGTACTTTTTCGCCAGGTCCACCGCCCGGTTAAGGCCCTTTCCGGCCCGCGCGATGGCCGCCATGAAGAATAGATGGTCGTTCTTCGTCGCTGCCAGGCGATAGGCATCCACCGGAAAGCCGTTGTAGACGAAGGTCTTGCGGCCGTGCAGCTCGGCATGGCGGGCGCTGATGAAGCTCCAGTTCGGCTGCGGCCTGGGGTAATCCGGCAGATGGCCGCGCTCGGTATTGAGCGTCGGGAAGGGAACTTCGACCTTCCAGGCATGGAGATGGACGATGTCGGTATCCTTGGGAACAGCCGCGCGGCACTCGTCATTGGTCACCGCGTGGCGGACCTCGCACATCGGATGCGACGATCCCGGGCCGGCGATCAACGTCACCTGATGCCCCATCTTGACCATTTCCGTGGTCAGCCATTCGACCTGCCGCTGGATGCCGCCATAGCCTTTGCACGGAATAAGGCCCTGGGCCGCAAGTGTTATTCGCATTTCGTCTCCGCGCACATGTTAGCGGTTGTCCCTTCGGCTGGCGGGAGGTCTTTCACAAAGGAATGTTGTCGTGCTTCTTCCAGGGGTTCTGCATGTCCTTGTTGCGCAGCATGCGCAGCGCCCGCGCGACGCGGCGCCGGGTCGAGTGGGGCATGATCACCTCGTCGACATAGCCGCGTTCGGCGGCGACGAAGGGCGACAGGAAGCGGTCCTCGTAAGTCTTTGTATGGGCAGCGATTTTCTCCGGATCGCCAATATCCTTGCGATAGATGATCTCGACCGCGCCCCTCGCGCCCATCACCGCGATCTGCGCCGTCGGCCAGGCGTAATTCATGTCGCCGCGCAGATGCTTCGAGGCCATCACGTCATAGGCGCCGCCATAGGCCTTGCGGGTGATGACGGTGATCTTCGGCACGGTCGCCTCGGCATAGGCGAAGAGCAGTTTGGCGCCATGCTTGATCAGCCCGCCATATTCCTGCGCGGTGCCCGGCAGGAAGCCTGGCACGTCGACGAAGGTGACGATGGGAATTGAAAAACAATCGCAGAAGCGCACGAAGCGCGCGGCCTTGCGGCTGGCGTCGGAATCGAGCACGCCGGCCAGCACCATCGGCTGGTTGGCGACGAAACCGACCGTGCGGCCCTCGACGCGGCCGAAGCCGGTGACGATGTTCTTGGCGAAACTCTGCTGGATCTCGAAGAAATCGCCTTCGTCCGCGACCTTCAGGATCAACTCCTTGATATCATAGGGTTTGTTGGCATTGTCAGGGATGAGCCGATCGAGCGACAGGTCGTGGTCCGTTACCGACTGGTAGCACTCGATCTCGGGAATCTCGGCTGTGTTCGACGCCGGCAGAAGATCGACCAGCCGGCGCATTTGCAGCAGTGCCTCGACATCATTGTCATAGGCGCCATCGGCGATGGAGGATTTGGTGGTGTGCACGCTTGCGCCGCCGAGGCTTTCCGCGGTCACCGTCTCGTTGGTCACGGTCTTCACCACGTCCGGTCCGGTGACGAACATGTAGGAGGTGTCGCGCACCATGAAGATGAAATCGGTCATGGCGGGCGAGTAGACGTCACCGCCGGCGCAGGGACCCATGATCAACGAAATCTGCGGAATGACGCCGGATGCCAGCACATTGCGCTGGAATATCTCGGCATAGCCGCCAAGCGCCGCCACGCCTTCCTGGATACGTGCGCCGCCGGCGTCGTAGAGGCCGATGATCGGCGCGCGGTTGCGCAGAGCCATCTCCTGGACTTTGATGACCTTCTCGGCATGCGCTTCCGACAGCGAGCCGCCGAACACGGTGAAATCCTTGGCAAAGATATAGACTGGACGCCCATTGACGGTGCCCCAGCCGGTGACGACGCCATCGCCGGCGATCTTGGTCTTCTCCATGCCGAAATCGGTCGAACGATGCTCGACATACATGTCGAACTCCTCGAACGAGCCCTCGTCGAGAAATATCTCGATACGCTCGCGCGCGGTGAGCTTGCCCTTCTTGTGCTGCGCCTCGATGCGGTCCTTGCCGCCGCCCATGCGGGCAATCTCGCGGCGACGCTCGAGTTCCTTCAGCACGTCCTTCATCGCTAGTCCTCAAAACCAATAGGTAATTTGTGGTAGTCGCGCCGGCAGGGGAGCGCAAGCGTCCCTGTTTTGCTGCGTTGCAACATGACGCCCCTTGCATTTCGGGACGAACTCAGCCATATGCAGCGGCATAGGCGCTTGGGCCGGGAATCATCCGGCCTTCTCGACGAATGAGACTGGTTGCGTCTGTTTTCCCTCTTTCCGGCAAATCGGCCCTGGTCGATCGGCAAGCTGGCGAAAAAGCCCCGAGGCATGATGCTTGCGGGCACGACAGCGCAGCCGCGCGGACGGAGCCGTCCGCCGCCTTGTCGTTCCATGACAATTTATCCGACGGCAGGTTGCGCCCTGCCGCCATTGATGTTTGCGGCCACAAGGCCGCGTGAAAGAAGATTATTTTGACCAACGAAAACACAGCGGAACTGAACGGTTTCGCAGCACTTGGGATTTCCGGCGCGCTGCTCAAGGCGACCCATGCCGCCGGCTTCACCGATCCGAAGCCGATCCAGATGCAGGCGATCCCGCCGCAGCTCGAGGGGCGCGATATTTTCGGTATCGCCCAGACCGGTTCGGGCAAGACGGCGGCCTTCGCGCTGCCGATTCTCTCGAAGATCATCGGCCTCGGCACCAAGCGCCGGCCGAAGACGACGCGGGCGCTCATCCTGGCGCCGACGCGAGAGCTAGCCGTGCAGATCGAGGACACCATCAAGATCCTCGCCAAGGGCGCGCATGTCTCGACCGCGCTGGTGCTGGGCGGCGTCTCGCGCTTCAGCCAGGTGAAGAAGGTTGCGCCCGGCGTCGACATTCTGATCGCCACGCCCGGCCGCCTGACCGACCTGGTGCGTGAGGGCGACCTCATCCTTGCCGATACCAAATGGCTGGTGCTCGACGAGGGCGACCGCATGCTCGACATGGGCTTCATCAACGACGTCAAGCGTATCGCCAAGGCGACCGCGCCGGACCGCCAGACGGCACTGTTCTCGGCCACCATGCCCGATGAAATCGCGGAGCTTGCCAAGGGCCTGCTGAAGAATCCCGTCCGTATCGAAGTCTCGCCGCAAAGCACCGCTGCGGTCGAGATCGTGCAGAGCTTGGTGCTCGCCCGCACCAAGCAGAAGCGCCAGGTGCTGTCCAAGATGCTGGCCGACGAGGCGATGCGTTCGGTGATCGTGTTCTCGCGCACCAAGCATGGTGCCGACCGCGTCACCAAGGACCTTGCCCGTGACGGTTTCGAGGCGGCCGTCATCCACGGCAACAAGTCGCAGAACGCGCGCCAGAAGGCGCTCAACGATTTCCGCGACGGCTCGGTGCGCATCCTGGTCGCGACCGATATCGCGGCGCGCGGCATCGACGTGCCCGGCATCAGCCATGTCGTGAATTTCGACTTGCCTGACGAAGCGGAGAGCTATGTCCATCGTATCGGCCGCACCGGCCGCAACGGCAGGGACGGTATTGCGATCACGCTGTGCGATCCTTCGGAAAACGCCAAGCTGCGGCAGGTCGAGCGCATCATCCGCATGAAGCTGCCGGTCGTCGCCGACCATCTCGGCAGCCCGGATCCGCAGCGCGACCCCAGGGAAAAGACCGAGCGTCATTTCGAACCGGCCAATGACCGCGAGCATCACGGCGCCCGCCGCGATGGCCGCCGCCCGGGCAACGGTGGCGACAACAAGCGTTTCGGCGGCAAGCCTCATGGCGAGCGCGCTCCGAAGCCGCAGGGCGAACGCCCGGCTGCGGCCAAGCCGAATGGGTCGAGCAAGCCCGACGGATTCAAGCGTTTCAAGGGCAACAACAAGCGCCGCTTCGGCGGCAAGCGTCCGGCGAACCGGGCCGCTTGAGCCTAGAGCCGGACGATTTCAGGTCGAGTCGACCTGAAATCTGAATCCGGCTCTAAATCAAAGAGATAGAGCATGATGTCGTCCGAAATCCGCTCCACACTTTTCGGCATCATGCTCTAGCAGAACCACGCGAACAGGAGCGGCCGGAGCGATGCTTCGGCCGTTTTCCATTTCACTGGCCTAACTTCACTGGCCTGATTGCTGCTGCATCAACGCCTTCACCCACACCACGATACGCTGGGTGAGGAAGGCTGTAGTCTGCGGCGACAGCACATCGCCGGCGATGACGTGATTGTCCGGATCGCCGGTATCGTCGACCGGCACCAGCTCGTGCGGACCGCCCCAACGCTCGGCGATCTCACGCGTCCGGTCCGACCGCACCACCTTGTCGGAATCCGAGAAGATGAAGAGGGCAGGGATTTTCGCCTTCTCGACCGGGGCCTCATAGGCGAGATTGGTGAGCGCCGCCATCGGCAGCACCGCCTTCATGGGATATTTGGTGGTCCAGAATTTCTCGTGCAGCGCGTTGCGCACAGGAAAACTGCGCTCCTTGCCGCCGACAAGCTCGGCGATCTGCCGGCCCCAGGGCATGGTGAGAACCTCGGCGCCGGAGGCCTTGACGCCGAAATTCGGCGATATGAATGCGATAGCAGCGACACCGTCCGATGCATCCGGCCGGGTTGCAGCCCATGCTGCGAGCGAGCCGCCGGTCGAGGTCCCGATGACGATCACCTTGTCACCGATGGCACGGCCGATGGCCAAAGCCTCCTCATAGTCGTTGACCCAGGCATTGACGCTGCCTTGCGCCATGGCCCCGCCGTCCTGGCCGTGGCCGGTCAGGCGCGTGTAGAAGAGGTTGGCGTCCAGCTCCTCCGCAATGTCGTCCGGCAAGGGGCGGACCTCGCCCTTCGAGGCGGAAAAGCCATGGATATAGACGATGGCCAAGGGCGTCTTGGCATGGACCATCGGGTTCGCCCAGATGATCTCCTTGTCGAGGCCGTCGCGGATGTTGGGCACGGCAGCCTCTTCGCGCGCCAGATAGGCCTGCGGATCATCGCCGATCGCCGACGGATTGAACCGGATTGTGGTGTCGACCGGCACGCGTGGACCGAGGAAGAAAACGGCTATCAGGACGACTGCAAGGCCAAGCACTGCCAGCACGATCCGCCGCCCCATTACAATCTCCCAGCAATGATTCTCAACCTATGGCCGTACCCGCCGGCAGGCAATCGCCGCTTCGCCGGTTTATGCCGCCTTGTCGCGGGATGGGTTCTTGTCGCCGGGCAGCCTGCGATCGAAATGCAATGGCCGTCCCCACCAGTGGGTGGTGAGCCCGATGACGAAGCGGCCGATCGGCCGCGGCAGCAGGCCGAGCACCTTCAACGGCAAGCTTATGTGGTACGGGAAGGTGACTTCGAAGCCGCCCTTCCGGATGCCGCGAGCCATGCGGCGCGACGCGCGATGCACAGGCATGAGGCCCGGCATCGGCAGCCTGTTCTTTTCCGTCAGCGGCGTGTCGACAAAGCCCGGGTTGATGACCTGGATGCGGATATTCATCTTGTCGAAATCGTATTTCAGCGACTCCGCCAGGATGTTGATCGCGGCCTTGGTGCCGCCATAGGCCGCCGTGGTCGGCCAGCCCGAATAAGCGGTGACCGATCCCACCAGAACGATATGGCCGCGTCCGCGCACGCGCATATGCTCGACGACAGGCACCACGCCGTTGACGATGCCGAAATAGTTCACGGCAAAGGAGCGGTGAAAATCGCGCACAACCAGATTCTCGCCGGGGGTGGCGATGTAGTTGCCGGCGTTGAAGACGGCAAGCACGATGGGGCCCATCTGCTCCTCGATTGCGGCGGCCGTACGCGCCATGCCCAGCTCGTCGGTGACGTCGCAGGGAAAGGATTTCACATGTCCGGACATTTGCGCCGTTTCGACGACCAGCGTGTCGGCCGGATCTTCGGGCAGAGAGGTCACCGCGACGGCATAGCCTTGATTGGCAAGATCCTTGGCCAACGCGCGGCCAAGCCCGCTGCTGCCGCCCGTGATCCAGGCGACACCGTCCTTCGGATTGGCCCGGTAGAGTGTCATGCGATGTCCTGCGAATGTTCGGGCTTGCTGTAGCGGCGAAGAAATCGAATGAAAAGAGCGCTTTTGCGCTTGGCGTTGAAATGATCGCAAGCATTGCAGCGTCCAGAATGCGACTGGACCAGACAAAATCTTACCTTGAAACCGAGGCGTCCGGTTTTTAGGGTCTCGCCGCACACATAAAGGAATCCCGCATGCCCCGTTCTGTGATCGAAGCGATCGGCAACACGCCCCTGATCCGGCTCAATAAGGCTTCGGAAGCGACCGGCTGTGAGATCCTCGGCAAGGCCGAGTTCATGAATCCGGGGCAATCGGTAAAGGATCGGGCCGGCCTGTTCATCATCCGCGATGCCGAGCAGCGCGGCCTGCTCAAGCCCGGGGGGCTGATCGTCGAAGGCACTGCCGGCAACACCGGCATCGGTTTGACGTTGGTCGCCAAGGCGCTTGGCTACCGCACCGTCATCGTCATCCCCGACACGCAGAGCCAGGAAAAGAAGGACACGATCAAGATCCTGGGCGCGGAGCTGATCGAAGTGCCGGCGGTGCCCTACAAAAACGCCAACAATTACATAAAACTGTCCGGCCGCCTTGCCGAGCAACTGGCGCGCTCGGAGCCGAACGGCGCGATCTGGGCCAACCAGTTCGACAATGTCGCCAACCGCGACGGCCATGTCCGCACGACTGCCCAGGAGATATGGGCCCAGACCGGCGGCAAGATCGATGGCTTCGTCTCGGCCGTCGGCTCCGGCGGCACGCTTGCGGGTGTCGCGCTCGGGCTCAAGGGCAAGAGCAAGGACGTCAAGATCGCGCTCGCCGACCCGCTGGGTGCCGCCCTCTACAGTTTCTACACCAGCGGCGAGCTGAAATCCGATGGCAGCTCGATCACCGAAGGTATCGGCCAGGGCCGCATCACCGCCAATCTGGAAGACTTCACGCCGGATTTCTCCTACCAGATCCCGGACGAGGAAGCTTTGCCGATTATCTTCGACCTGATCCAGGAAGAGGGGCTCTGCGTCGGCGGCTCGACCGGCATCAACATCGCCGGAGCCGTCCGGCTGGCGCGCGAGCTCGGACCAGGCCACACCATCGTGACGATCCTTGCCGACTACGGCACGCGCTACCAGGCCAAGCTCTTCAATCCGGAGTTCCTGCGCGGCAAGAACCTTCCAGTGCCGGGCTGGATGGAAGAAAAAGCCGATATTTCAGTGCCGTTCGAAAAGGTGGCATGATGGCGTACAAAACCGAGGCGCAGTTTCGCGACGACGCCTATCAGAAGACGGCGGAGGCCGAGGTCGTCGCGATCAACGATCGTGGCGGCATCCTTCTCGATCGGACAGTCTTTTATGCAACATCCGGCGGGCAGCCGGGCGACACCGGGACGTTTGAGCGCGCCGATGGCGGCCGCATCGCGATCGCCGCCACCATCACCGGCGAGACCAAGGACGAGATCGTCCATGTGCCGGCGCCGGAGCAGGCGCTGCCAGCGGTCGGCGAAAAGCTGAAACTCCTGATCGACTGGGAGCGGCGGCACCTCCTGATGCGCATGCACTCCGCCTGTCACCTGCTGACTGTCGTTTGCCCTTTCCCAATCACCGGGGCAGCGGTCGCAGAGGACGACAGCCGCGTCGACTTCGACATTCCCGACGCCGGCTTCACCAAGGAGGATGTGACGGCGAGGCTGATGGAGCTGGTGCGCGCCGACCATCCGATCTTCACCCGGCTGATCACCGACGAGGAACTCGCCGCCAATCCCGGCTTGGTCAAATCGAAGAACGTCCGCCCACCGGTCGGCACCGGCAAGATCCGCCTGGTCTGCATCGGCGACGACGGCTCGATCGACAGCCAGCCATGCGGCGGAACGCATGTGAGGTCGACCGGCGAGGTTGGCGAGATTCATATCGGCAAAATCGAGAAGAAAGGCCGCGAGAACCGGCGCTTCCGCATCCGATTCGGACCGATGCCGGCGAACTGACGTTAAAGCTGGGCGGGGCAGGAGAATAAAATGGCGCAGGACAGTCCCTTCATCGTCGACGCCGATTGGCTGGAAAAGCGACTTGGCGAGCCGGGTCTCACCATCATCGACGCCTCCTGGTACCTGCCGGCGCAAAAGCGCGACGCCCGCGCCGAATACGATGCCGCCCACATTCCCGGAGCGCGCTTCCTCGACCAGGACGCAGTTTCCGATCCGGATTCGAAACTGCCGCACACATTGGCATCGCCGCAGCACTTCGCCCAATATGTCGGCGCCATGGGCGTTTCGGCTGACGACACCATCGTCGTCTATGACGGGCCCGGCCTGTTCTCGGCACCGCGCGCCTGGTGGATGTTCCGCGTCATGGGCGTGTTCCAGGTCTACATCCTGAACGGCGGCATCGATCGCTGGAAGGCCGAGGGGCGACCTGTGACGGCCGAGCCGACAAAAATCGCGCCGAGCGTCTTTTATCCCGATTTCGATGCCGGACGTGTTGTCGGCCTCGACGAGATGCGCGGGATCGTCGGCAGCCATGAGAGCCAGATCGCCGACGCGCGCTCGGCCGGCCGCTTTGCCGGAACCGATCCGGAGCCGCGTCCGGGCGTCCGTTCGGGCCATATGCCGGGTGCGCGTAATGTTCCGGTCACGGCGCTAGCCGAGAATGGCGAGCTGCTGCCCAAGGACCGTCTGCGCAAGGTGATCGAGGATGCCGGCATCGACCTCTCGAAGCCCGTTGTCACGTCCTGCGGCTCGGGCATCACGGCGGCGGCGATCACGCTGGCGCTCGAGACGCTCGGCCACACCGATAACCGGCTTTACGATGGATCCTGGACTGAGTGGGGCGGTCTCAGCGACACGCCAGTGGTGACGGGGAAAGAATGATGGAAAACGGCGCGCTGCAGGATATCGAAGTCACGGTCACATTCCTGGAGATGCACGCGGCTCCGGCGGTTTCGCCGCCGATCCCTTACAATCGCCAGATCGCGCTGCTGAAGACGAAAGATATCCCGCTTCATTTCTACCGCTATCTGATGGATCGCGTCGGTCGCAAATGGCATTGGGTCAATGTGCTGAGGCTGAGCGACGAGGAGCTTGCCGCCGGCTTGCACCGCGAGGACCGCGACATCCGCGTGCTCTATCTCGACGGTGCTCCCGCCGGTTTCTTCGACCTGAAGCCGCATCTGCCTGACGAGGTGGAGCTCGCCTATTTCGGCATGATGGAGCATGCGCATGGTCAAGGCATCGGTCGCTGGTTCCTCGGCGCCGCGATCTCGGCGGCCTGGGCGCACGGGCCAAGGCGCGTCACTGTGCAGACCTGCACGCTCGATCATCCGGCAGCTCTTCCGCTTTATCAGAAGCTGGGCTTCACGCCCGTGGCGCAGAAGAGGGAGGTCGTGCATCCGCTGACCTTCGCCGAGCGGTCGGCCAGCGTCATGCGAGACTAGAGCAATTCCAGGACTGGTGAGAACGGTTCCGCCAGTCAGGAATCGGGTGGGAGGCATTGTCGCCAAGGCATAATTTCCGAACATCGACACGGAGATTTCGCCATGAGCATCCAGTTCAAAGCCTTGCCGACCGAAGCCGTGCGCGCCTTGCAGCGGGGAGGGCCCGATGCCTACGGCCGCACCCCGGAGCACCGCATCTCCGAGGGCGACGGCGTGCCATGCAGGCATTGCCTCAGGAACGTCGCCGAGGGTGACGGCTATCTGATCGTTGCCTACCGGCCGTTTCCGGAACTGCAGCCCTATGCCGAAACCGGCCCAATCTTCCTGCATGCCGAGGAATGCGAGCGCGCAGCCGAAGGGGATGCGCTGCCGGAGATGCTCGAAAGCAGCGACTATATCGTCAGGGGTTACGGCAGGGACGATCGCATCGTTTATGGCAGCGGCGCCGTCACGCCGACCGGCGAGATTGCCGCCCGCGCGCGGACGCTGTTTGGGCGCGACGACATCGCCTACATCCATGTCCGCTCGGCCCGCAACAATTGCTATCAATGCCGCATCGAGCGGGCATGACCAAAAAAGAAGCCCGCCGATGGTCGGGCGGGCCGTTGGAGGGTCTGACAGAAGCTGTCGGGCCAGTGCCGTCCGGGCCGGACTTGCCCGACCCGGCAAGCAGCTCAGACCGCCAGTAACGGTCCGTCTCTAGGCAGCTTTCTCGTCGAGCGAATGTGAAGCATTTCACACAAGACCGCATAATGGCGGAAGAACGAAAAGAAGCGCATTTGCAAGGCCGTCGTATTCTCGTCGTACTACTGCGCTAAAACGCAGCGGTTGCGATGTGTCGACCGCGGATGGACCGGCGGCAGATCGCGACAGTCGAGGAAGCGGGGCTTTTTGCTCCGCTTTTTTGTTGACCGGATTTTTCGACGGAAGCGCAGTTTCCGCGCAAGAAAAAGCCCGCCGGAATGACCCGGCGGGCGACTGAAGGAAATCGTTGCGAATTATCAGGCGGCAAGGACCGCCTTCGGTTCGACCATTTCGTAGCCGAGCGCCTCAGCGACGGCGCGGTTGGTGATCTTGCCCTTATGGACATTGAGGCCGTTGCGCAAATGGTGGTCGTCGACCAGCGCCTTGAGGCCCTTGTCGGCGAGCTGCAGGCCATAGTGCAGCGTCGCGTTGTTGAGCGCGTGCGCCGAAGTGACCGGCACGGCGCCAGGCATGTTTGCGACGCAATAGTGGATCACGCCGTCGACCTCATAGGTCGGATCGGCGTGCGTCGTGGCATGCGAGGTCTCGAAGCAACCGCCCTGGTCGATCGCGACGTCGACCAGCACCGAGCCCTTCTTCATACCGGAAAGCATTTCGCGGGTGACGAGCTTGGGCGCCGCGGCGCCCGGGATCAGCACGGCGCCGATGACGATGTCGGCCGAGAAGCATTCTTCCTCCAGCGCTTCGACGGTCGAGTAGCGCGTATGGACGCGGCCGCCGAAGATGTCGTCGAGCTGGCGAAGACGCGGGATCGAGCGGTCGATAATGGTGACGTCGGCGCCGAGGCCGACAGCCATCTTGGCCGCATGCAGGCCGACGACGCCGCCGCCGAGCACGGTGACCTTGCCGGGCAGCACGCCGGGCACACCGCCGAGCAGCACGCCGCGGCCGCCATTGGCCTTCTGCAGCGCAGTCGCGCCGGCCTGGATCGACAGGCGGCCGGCGACTTCCGACATCGGCGCGAGCAGCGGCAGGCCGCCGCGGTCGTCGGTCACGGTCTCATAGGCGATCGCGGTGACGCCCGAGCCAAGAAGACCCTTGGTCTGCTCCGGATCCGGAGCCAGATGGAGATAGGTGTAGAGGATTTGGCCGTCGCGCAGCTGGACCCATTCGTTTGGCTGCGGTTCCTTGACCTTGACGATCATGTCGGACTTGGCGAACACGTCGGCGGCCGTCTTGGCGATAGTGGCGCCGGCGGCGCGATAGGCGTTGTCGTCGGCGCCGATGCCGGCGCCAGCACCGGTCTCGACCAGCACTTCATGGCCATGCGCGACATATTCGCGGACCGAGCCCGGCGTCAGGCCGACGCGATATTCATGGTTCTTGATTTCCTTGGGGCAGCCGACACGCATTTTTCTTCTCCCTGTCCGCGCCCTTCAGGGGGCGCTCTCACTGTCGCTCGTGCATGTCACCGGGTCGAAAATGCGGAGGGTGGACACGCAGTAACCGCAGTCAACCACGAATCGTTCCGTATGTGTTTGCGAATGCACTTGCGGCAACGGTCGCTCTTCGATAATCGTTGCGCAAAATGACTTGAAATTCGCAGGAACTACGAAAAATGCGGCTCGACAGGATTGATATCGCCATTCTGGAGACTTTGCAGAAGGATGGCCGGATCCCCAATGCGGCGCTCGCGGAGAAGGTCGGCCTTTCCCAATCGGCCTGTTCGCGCCGGCTCGACAATCTGGAGAAGTCCGGAACCATCCGCGGGTATCACGCGCGGCTGTCCAATTCCGCGCTCGGCCACCAGATGACGGCGATCGTGCACATATCGCTGTCGGGGCAATTCGAAAAGACGCTGTCGGATTTCGAGGCGGCGATCAAGCGCTGCCCGAACGTGCTCTCCTGCCATCTGATGTCGGGCGAATACGACTACATCCTGCGCATCGCGGCGAAGGATCTCGTCGACTATGAGCGCATCCACAAGGAATGGCTGTCAGCCATGCCGCACGTCACCAAGATCAACTCGTCCTTCGCGCTGCGCGAGATCGTCGATCGCACGGCGGTCGGGCTGCGGCCTGAGATGGCTTAAGCTACCTTATCTTAAAGCTGTTTCGGTTCAAATGAATTGATACAGCAATAACTCGTTCTAGCGACCCACATTTAATATTATTTTGGATCCGCTGGTACGTGGGGGTGTGCAAGGTGTTGGTCTAGTGATTTGATTGGCCTGCAAAGGTTGCACTGTAAAGGGGAGGGGATGACGAATGGCAGATGAGAGTGGGAGTTATTCGATATCGATCGATGGGCGGTGGTCTCTAGAAGATCTTTATAAGTTTCCCAGAGCATATGAGCAGGTATACTTTGCAATGGAAGCGGTATTACCTTCCGAAATTCCGGGAGAAGAGCAACGGATTTTCAGGGCTTTTCGTGCTTATCCCTGGCGCGGGGGCTATAGCGCGGTCAATTTTTACAACCAACTCAAATACGCGACGCCCCCACATCGTCGACCGACAGTGGCATCTATTCGCTACAGTTCGCCTGGTTGGATCGAGCTGATTGTAAATCAACCACTGGCCTATCATGTTGGTGTGATCATCATGGCCGTCGCTGGCGGGATCAAGTATTGCAACAGTGTATATCATAGGATTTACACTGACATGCAAAATCGACAGCTTCTTCGAATGGAGGTTGAGTTAAAGAGGGTGTCCGTAACTGCAGAGGAACTGAAGATAGTAGCCGAAAGCGCCGACGAGATGGCTCGGTTGGTTGGGCTGCCATCTGCGGATGCTTTGCACGCTCGAACGGGTGATCCACTTATATCTTTGAAAATACTTTTCAGTATATTCCGACGTGTTCGTTTACTGGCGGAGTATAAAGACAATGGAAAGGCGGACTTTCCACGACTGCCCGGTGACGATAACAAGGGGGATTTATTTTAACTGCGACGTGAGCGCGGGTATCTGGTTGGTCAACTAACCCACGAAGTCCTCCGTCACCACCTTGCTCATCGGAATGTCGTGCGGCTGCGGGTAGATGGTCGGGATGCGCTGCAATTCGTAGCCGACGCCGATGACTAGCGGCCTGAACGGCATTGCGGCAAGCGTGCGATCGTAAAACCCGCCGCCATAACCCAGCCGATAGTTACCTGGATCGATGCCGACGATCGGCGAGATCACGATGTCGGGCAGCACCGGGTCGCCCTCGGCCGGGATCGGAATGTTCCACACGCCCTTTTCCAGCCGGTCGCCCTGTTTGTAGGCGCGAAACACCAGCGGCTGCCCCTTCTCGATGACGACGGGCAGCGCGGTGCGCCCACCGCGATCGTTGATCGAGGCCATCCAGCCACGCAGATCCGGCTCGCCGCGAAACGGCCAGTAGAGGCTGACCATCCGGCCGGCTATGTCGCCGATCAGTGCGTCGAGGCCTTCCGCGATGCGTGCCGACATCGCGGCGCGCGCATCGGCTGAAACGGCGAGGCGCCCGGTGATGAGCCGCTCACGCTCTGCCTTGCGCCATCGCCGAACATCCGTCCAGTCGGAGAGCGGCTCCCGGTATTCCGGGTCGAGTTCGTGCATGAAGCAGGGCGGTGAGGCGTATTGGGCCGGGCCTTCGTCGTCGTGTTTGTCGGCCATGCTTGGCTCCTGTCGTTTTGTTTCACGCTATACTCGCGCCTGTGCGACCGCATGTGCATTCACGACGCCCCACGACGACTCCCGGGCATGACCGTTGCCATGCGCAATATTGTTGCAGTGCACAAAAATACTTACATCACCGGTAGGATTGCACTTGGCGAGGTGGAATGAAATGAGCGAAACCGAGCATAAAGTCGTTGTCGTTGGCGCCGGCTTCGGCGGCCTCGAACTCACGCGCGCGCTGGCGGGAGCTCCGGTGCGCATCACCATGATCGACAAGCGCAACCACCATCTCTTCCAACCGCTGCTTTACCAGGTGGCGACGACGTCGCTGGCGACCTCGGAAGTCGCCTGGCCGATCCGCCATCTTCTGCGCAGGCGCAAGGACGTGACGACGCTTCTCGGCAATGTCACCGGCGTCGACCGCGCCGGCAAGCGCGTGCTGATCGAGGACGGCGGCTCGATCCCCTATGACACGCTGGTGCTCGCCACCGGCGCGCGCCACGCCTATTTCGGCCATGACGAATGGGAGCCGTTCGCGCCGGGTCTGAAGACGCTTGAGGATGCCACGACGATCCGGCGCCGTATCCTGCTCGCTTTCGAGCAGGCCGAGCGCGAAACCGATCCGGCCAAGCGCCAGGCACTGCTGACTCTGGCCATCGTCGGCGGCGGGCCGACCGGTGTCGAGCTCGCCGGTACCATTGTCGAGCTCGCGCATGACACGTTGCGCGGCGAGTTCCGCAACATCGATCCAAGCCAGGCGCGCGTCGTGCTGATCGAAGCCGGCGACCGGATCCTGGCCAATTTCGCGCCGCAGCTTTCCGACTATGCCCGCAAGGCGCTGGAACGGTTGGGCGTCACCATCGAGCTCGGGCGTCCGGTCACGCACCTCGATGCCGAAGGTGTCGTCTTCGGCGACACGCGCTTGCCGGCAAGGACGATCATCTGGGCGGCCGGTGTTGCCGCTTCGCCGGCGGCCGAATGGCTGGGGGCGCCGGCCGACCGGGCGGGCAGGGTGATCGTCGAACCGGACCTCACCGTGCCGGGCAATCCCGACATTTTCGTCATCGGCGACACCGCGCATGTGCTGCGGCCGGATGGAAAACCGGTGCCGGGCGTGGCGCCTTCCGCCAAGCAGGAGGGCAAGCATGTCGCCGCGACGATCAAGGCGCGACTTGCCGGCGACACGGCGACGCGTCGCTTCCAGTACCGGCATGCCGGCGACCTGGCGACGATCGGCAAGCGCGCCGCGGCAATCGATTTCGGCTGGATCAAGCTCACCGGCTGGCTCGCCTGGTGGCTCTGGGGCATAGCGCACATCTATTTCCTGATCGATTTCCGCAATCGCCTGGCGGTCTCGCTTAGCTGGCTATGGATATACTTTACAGGCCAGCGCAGCGCGCGCCTGATCACGCAGGGCGACGACGACAAAAGCTGATTCCCAGGCCGCCGCCTGCGGCAGCGGAGATGCTTGATGGCCGATCGCGGTTTCATTCCGTCGCCTCAAGAGGGTGGCTTCGCACTCTGCGGCCAGGCCCTCTTGCGCAGGCGCCGTTGGCCGAAAGCGCCAGGCAAAAAGCGGTTAACTGGAACGACTGCCGTCGCTCCCCCCTCTGGTTCAGGCCGTCCGCATGGGATAGTTTTAGCCATGCGTTATGTGATCGTCATCGCCTCCATCACCTTCTTCCTGTTCTGGGACGGACTCTACAATCGCGGCCACTACCTCGATGTGACCGTGCGGGAAGTGTCGCGCATCGTGCGCTATGTTACCGGGTAAGGTCTCGCCGATTTCGCATCGCGGGCGCGACATCGTTGCCGGTTGACGCCTGGGCATTGCTCCCACAAAAACGCCGCTGAAGCGAAGACCAGGGAGGCTGGCTTGATCCGGCACATCGTTTTCTTCAGCGCGCGGCGCAAGGAAGATGTCGAGACTGTGCGCTCAGGCCTGCTGGCGCTCGGCAAGATTCCGCACTCGAAGCATTTCGAGGTGACGCTCAACACCAAGGTCGATCAGTTCTCCAATGCGATCGATGTCGTCGTCTATGCCGAGTTCGAGGACGAGGCGGCGCTTGCCGCTTACAAGGCGCATCCGATCTATGCGGATACAACCAGCAAGGTGAAGCCGCTGCGCGAACTGCGCTATTCGGCCGATGTCGTGGCCGCTGCCTGAAGCGGCAGAGCACGGTCCGTCGGGCCGCCGCTCTTGAACAGCCGGCCGGAATGAGGCACACCGCGCCGGCATGACCAGAAACTCCGCCCATCCGCTTGACCATCTCGTGCTGCCGACACCGAGCCTCGATGCCGTCCGGTCGCGTCTGACCTCGCTCGGCTTTGTCGTCGCGCCCACAGGCATCCACCCGTTCGGCACTGAGAATGCCTGCGTCTTTTTCGCCGACGGCACCTATCTCGAGCCGTTGGCGGTAGGAGATGCGCAGGCGACGGAACAGGCGATTGCGGCCGGCAATGTCTTCGTAGCGCGCGACCGCCTTTATCGCGAACGACTGGGCGATGAAGGTTTTTCCGCCGTCGTGCTTGGAACCGGCAATGCCGATGCCGACCATATGCGTTTTGTCGAAGCCGGTCTGTCGGCCGGCGATACGCTGCGTTTCTCGCGCGCGTTCACAGATGCGAACGGAAAGAGCGACACGGCATCCTTCAAGCTGGCCTTCGCGGTCGGCAAGGGAGCGACGGACGCCTTCCTCTTCGCCTGCGAGCGCGTGAACCCGCCGAAGATCGATCGCACGGCGTTGCAGGCCCATGCCAATGGCGTGACCGGCATCGTCGAGGTGATCGCCGTGAGCGATGTGCCTTCCGCACAGATCGCATTGATCTCGATCGCCGCCGGGTCGGAGGCAGACGGCGACATGGTGCGGTTGCCGAATACAATCTTGAGCGTGGTCACGCCCGAGAGCTACGCGCAGCGCTTCGGCCTGGCGGCCGAAGCCTCATCGCATTTACGGTTTGAGGCGGTTGTTTTCTCGATCCGCGACAAAGCTACAGCGGCGCACGCGCTTGCGGCCGGGGCCATCGATCACAACATGAGCGGCACTGACATCGTCGTTCCACCGGCGCGCGGGCAGGGCGCCGCCTTCATCTTCCGGGAGATCCCATGAGCAAGCCCCTGGCGCCCAATTCATCGGTAACCGTCGGCAAGGTCGTCTTCGCCAACAATGCGCCGCTGTCGCTGATCGCCGGCCCGTGCCAGCTTGAATCGCGCCAGCACGCTTTCGACATGGCCGGCGCGCTGAAGGAACTGACGGAACGGCTGGGAATCGGCCTCGTCTACAAGACCAGTTACGACAAGGCCAACCGCACCTCGCTGTCGGCGACCCGCGGCGCGGGACTCGATGCGGCGATGCCGATCTTCGACGATCTGCGCAAGGAGTTTGGCCTTCCTGTGCTGACTGACGTCCACAACGAGGAGCAATGCGCGATCGTAGCACCCCATGTCGATGTCCTGCAGATCCCCGCCTTCCTGTCGCGCCAGACTGACATGCTGGTCGCCGCCGCCAGGACCGGCAAGGTCATCAACGTGAAGAAGGGGCAGTTCCTCGCGCCGTGGGACATGAAGAACGTCGTCGCCAAGATCACCGGCTCCGGCAACCCGAATGTGCTCACCACCGAGCGCGGCGTCTCGTTCGGCTACAACACGCTGGTCTCGGACATGCGCGCTCTGCCGGTCATGGCCGAGATCGGCGCCCCGGTGATCTTCGATGCCACCCATTCCGTGCAGCAGCCGGGCGGGCAGGGCGGCTCCTCCGGCGGCGAACGGCGCTTTGTCGCGACGCTCGCGCGCGCGGCCGTTGCCGTCGGTGTCGCCGGCGTCTTCATCGAAACCCATCAGGACCCGGACAATTCGATGTCTTCGGATGGCCCCAACATGGTGCCTCTCAAGGACATGCCGGCGTTGCTGGAAAAGCTCATGGCCTTTGATCGGATTGCCAAGGGCCACTGATTGCAGCGGCGGACCTCGATCCGGCGCCGGCTTGTGGTGAGCGGGGGCTGCCTCACCGACAGCCGAGCAAATCATCGGGAACCTTAGCGCGCTCCTCTCATTGTCGGTGCAGGCATTCAACGAGAGGAGCACCATCATGACTACTCCGTCCGGGCATACCGAAGCCATTGCCGCCTCGCGCGTCATCGGCACGTCGGTCTATAACACCGAAGGCAAGAGCATCGGCAGCATCGAGGACGTGATGCTCGACAAGATGTCGAATGGCATTATGTTCGCCGTGATCGGCTTCGGCGGCTTTCTCGGTATGGGCGAGAAATACCACGCCGTTCCGTGGGCGACGCTCGACTATGACGAGGACAGAGGCGGCTACGTCGTGCCGTTCACCAAGGAACAGCTTCAGGCCGCGCCCGCCTATTCGATCGACGAGCTGACCGGCGCCGACGGCGAAGCCGCCCGCGATGCTTCATTCCAGTATTACCATGTGAAGCCCTATTGGCATTGATCGCAGATCGGCAAGCTGGGAATCGAAAGGCCCCCGACACAAAGCCGGGGGCCTTTGACGTTTAGCTACTCCGCCGCGTTGAGAGTCGATAGCTCCACCGAGCTCTGCTGGGGTTTCTGATCGTCGCATGATGTCAGGAACGCTGCCGCGATCAGGAACAAACTCACGATACCGCTCAACTGGGACATGGCGAAACTCCTCCTGTTTCGCCCCGCGCGAACGCGACCATAGATGAGATGGTCACACAGCGCGCATGACTTATGATGACAGAAAATTGCGGTTCGTGAATCACGCCCGCGGCAATAAATGCGGGCCCGCCGATTGCCTTTTGCTCTGCTTTGGCTAAGAGGGGCGCGACGCTTCAATCGATCAATCGGGGACATCGCAAATGACCGCCATCATCGACATTGTCGGGCGTGAAATCCTGGACAGCCGTGGCAATCCGACCGTCGAGGTCGACGTGGTGCTGGAGGACGGCTCCATGGGCCGCGCTGCTGTGCCGTCGGGCGCATCGACCGGCGCGCACGAGGCGGTCGAAGTCCGGGACGGCGGGCCGCGCTATCTCGGCAAGGGCGTGCAGCGCGCCGTCGAAGCGGTGAACGGCGAGCTGTTCGAGGCGATCGGCGGCATGGAAGCCGAGAACCAGATCCATATCGACCAGACGATGATCGAGCTCGACGGCACGCCGAACAAGAGCCGCCTCGGCGCCAACGCCATCCTGGGCGTATCGCTGGCGGTCGCCAAGGCCGCGGCCGAGGCCGCCGGCCTGCCGCTCTACCGCTATGTCGGCGGCACCAAGGCGCACATCTTGCCGGTGCCGATGATGAACATCATCAACGGCGGCGCGCATGCCGACAACCCGATCGACTTCCAGGAGTTCATGATCCTGCCTATCGGCGCGCCGACCCTGCGCGACGGCGTGCGCTGGGGCTCGGAGATTTTCCACACGCTCAGGAAGAAGCTGAAGGACGCCGGCCACAACACCAATGTCGGCGACGAGGGCGGCTTCGCCCCCAACCTGAAGAGCGCGCCTTCGGCGCTCGATTTCATCATGGAATCGATCGAGAAGGCAGGCTTCAAGCCGGGCGAGGATGTCGCGCTCGGCCTCGATTGCGCGGCGACCGAGTTCTTCAAGGACGGCAATTACGTCTATGAGGGCGAGAAGAAGACCCGCGATCCGAAGGCGCAGGCCAAGTACCTTGCCAAACTCGCTGCCGACTATCCGATCATCACCATCGAGGACGGCCTTGCCGAGGACGATTGGGAAGGCTGGAAGATCCTGACCGACCTGATCGGCAAGAAGACCCAGCTCGTCGGCGACGACCTCTTCGTCACCAACACGGCGCGGCTGCGCGACGGTATCCGCATGGGCGTCGCCAATTCGATCCTGGTCAAGGTCAACCAGATCGGCTCGCTGACCGAGACGCTTGACGCCGTCGAGACCGCGCACAAGGCCGGCTACACCGCCGTCATGTCGCATCGCTCGGGCGAGACCGAGGATTCGACCATCGCCGACCTCGCCGTCGCCACCAATTGCGGGCAGATCAAGACCGGCTCCCTGTCGCGTTCGGACCGCATGGCCAAATACAACCAGCTCATCCGCATCGAGGAAGAGCTCGGCAAGCAAGCACGCTACGCAGGCAAGTCGGTGGTCAAGGGCTGATCCAGCCTGTTCGGACAGTCTGGGCGGATCATTCCCGCCCTTTTTCGTTCCGGCGATCCTCGATAAGGGTCGTCCGTAACCGTCCATTAAGCACAATCGGGCGAAATACGATTCATGGCCGCTTGCGTTCGCGGCCGCGAGGGTTCGGGTCATGTGGACACGTCAGCACAAGCAGAGAAACACCGGCAGGTTGATCATCCCCTCGCTTTGCGTGCTCTTCCTGGCCTATTTCGGCTTCCATGCCTATCACGGCGAATTCGGCATCTATTCCAAATATCGGCTGCAGGCCCGTGCGGTTGAATTGCAGGCCCAGCTTGACGCCGTGAAGGCGCGCCGGATCGACTTCGAGCGCCGTGTCCAGCTGATGCATGAGGGTACGCTGGAGAAGGATATGCTTGACGAGCAGGCCCGAAAGGCGCTCAATCTGTCCCATCCGGACGAAATCACCATTATGTTGCCTGCCTCGACGAAATAACCAAATTTCGGTTAATCGCCTTTATTTTCAATGATTCTAATCGCTTAGATGCATGCCAGCCATGCGTTTTTCAGCATGGCGCAATGCATCCTTGCATGTTAGCTTTCCGCTATCGGTGGGGAGACGATCGATCTCCCTGAATGTCCGCGAAGAGACGCCAACAGGGAGTGACGCATGGCCACCGCCGCCAAAAAAGCGCCCGCAAAATCCAGATCCGACAAGCAGCCCAATCTGTCAGCGCCCAAACCGGCGGATTTCACCAAAGAAGAAGAGCTTTCCGCCTACCGGCACATGCTTTTGATCCGCCGCTTCGAGGAGAAGGCGGGCCAGCTCTACGGAATGGGCTTCATCGGCGGCTTCTGCCACCTCTATATCGGCCAGGAGGCCGTCGTCACCGGCATGAGGATGGCGCTGGTCGAAGGCGACCAGATGATCACCGCCTATCGCGACCATGGCCACATGCTGGCGATGGAGCTGTCGCCGCGCGGCGTCATGGCCGAGCTCACCGGCCGCCGTGGCGGTCTTTCGAAGGGCAAGGGCGGCTCGATGCACATGTTCTCCAAGGAGAAGCATTTCTATGGCGGCCACGGCATTGTCGGCGCGCAGGTGTCGCTCGGCACCGGTCTCGCCTTCGCCAACCGCTACCGCGACAACAAGAATGTCTCGCTGACCTATTTCGGCGATGGCGCCGCCAACCAGGGCCAGGTCTATGAAAGCTTCAACATGGCCTCGCTGTGGAAGCTGCCGGTGATCTACATTATCGAGAACAACCGCTACGCCATGGGCACGTCCGTGTCGCGCTCGTCGGCCGAGACCGACTTCTCGCATCGCGGCGCTTCCTTCAAGATTCCCGGCATCCAGGTCGACGGCATGGACGTCCGCGCCGTGAAGTCGGCGGCCGATCTCGCGACCGAATGGTGCCGTGCCGGCAACGGTCCGCTCATCCTCGAGATGCAGACCTACCGCTATAGAGGCCATTCGATGTCCGACCCGGCGAAATACCGCTCCAAGGAGGAGGTGCAGAAGATGCGCTCCGAGCATGACCCGATCGAGCAGGTCCGGGTGCGGCTGCTCGACAAGAAGTGGGCAAGCGAGGACGAGCTCAAGGCCATCGACAAGGAAGTCCGCGACATCGTCGCCGACGCCGCCGAATTCGCCCAGAACGACGCCGAGCCGGATCCGTCCGAGCTCTGGACCGACATCGTACTCTAGGAGAGGGCAAGGACATGCCGATCGAAATTCTCATGCCCGCGCTCTCGCCGACGATGGAAGAGGGCAATCTTTCCAAATGGCTGAAGAACGAAGGCGACAAGGTCGTCGCCGGTGACGTCATCGCCGAGATCGAGACCGACAAGGCGACGATGGAGGTCGAAGCTGTCGACGAAGGCACGCTGGCCAAGATCGTGGTTCCCGCCGGCAGCGAAGGCGTCAAGGTCAACGCGGTCATCGCCGTGCTTGCCGTCGACGGCGAGGACGTCGACAAGGCCGGCGAGGGCATCGGCGAAGAAGAGCCCGCCAAGGCTGAAAAAGCCGCGCCGGCCCCGGCGCAAGCTTCGGCCAAAAGCGAGGCGTCCGCCGCTGTCGCCGCCGCGCCGAAGGCGGAGATCGCCGCCGATCCGGATATTCCTGCCGGCACCGAGATGGTTTCCACCACGGTGCGCGAAGCGCTGCGTGACGCCATGGCCGAGGAGATGCGCCGCGACGGCGATGTCTTCGTCATGGGCGAGGAAGTCGCCGAGTACCAAGGCGCCTACAAAATCACGCAGGGCCTGCTGCAGGAATTCGGGCCGAGGCGCGTCGTCGACACGCCGATCACCGAGCATGGCTTTGCCGGCGTCGGCGTCGGCGCCGCGATGGCGGGGCTGAAGCCGATCGTCGAGTTCATGACCTTCAACTTCGCCATGCAGGCGATCGACCAGATCATCAACTCGGCCGCCAAAACGCTCTATATGTCCGGCGGCCAGATGGGCGCGCCGATCGTGTTCCGCGGTCCCAACGGTGCGGCTGCCCGCGTCGCCGCGCAGCACTCGCAATGCTATGCCGCCTGGTACAGCCATATCCCCGGCCTGAAGGTGGTGATGCCCTATACGGCCGCCGACGCCAAGGGCCTGCTCAAGGCCGCGATCCGCGACCCGAACCCGGTCATCTTCCTGGAGAACGAGATCCTCTACGGCCATTCCTTCGACGTGCCGAAGCTCGACGACTTCGTGCTGCCGATCGGCAAGGCGCGTATCCACAAGCAGGGCAAGGACGTCACCCTCGTCTCCTTCGGCATCGGCATGACCTATGCGCTCAAGGCGGAAGCCGAGTTGCGCGGCATGGGCATCGACGCCGAGATCATCGATTTGAGAACCATCCGCCCGCTCGACTTCGACACGATCATCGCCTCGGTGAAGAAGACCAACCGTCTCGTGGTGGTGGAAGAAGGTTTTCCGCAGAACTCGGTCGGCGATCACATCGCCAACCAGGTCTCGCAGCGCGCCTTCGATTTCCTCGATGCGCCGGTGATCACCATTGCCGGCAAGGACGTTCCCATGCCTTACGCGGCGAACCTCGAGAAGCTGGCGCTGCCCAACGTCGGCGAAGTCGTCGAGGCCGTCAAAGCCGTCACTTATCGCTGAGCCGGTCGGGAGGACATCATGCCAATCAACATCACCATGCCGGCGCTCTCCCCGACCATGGAAGAGGGCAATCTGTCAAAATGGCTGGTCAAGGAAGGCGATAAGGTTTCGCCGGGTGACGTGATCGCCGAGATCGAGACCGACAAGGCGACGATGGAGGTCGAAGCCGTCGATGAAGGCACAGTCGCCAAGCTGGTGGTTCCGGCCGGCACCGAAGGCGTCAAGGTCAACGCGCTGATCGCCATCCTGGCCGGTGAAGGCGAGGATGCCGCGGCCGCTGCCAAGAGCGGCGGCGGCGCCGCGCCCAAGGCCGAAGCGCCGAAAGCTGATGCCCAGAAGGCCGAGCCGCCCAAGGAAGCCCCCAAGCCGGCAGAAGCCGCGGCGGCGCCCCCGCCGGCGAAGGCCGAGCCTGCTCCCGTCGCCAACGGCCACGCCGCAGGCGATCGCGTCTTCGCATCGCCGCTGGCCCGCCGCATCGCCAAGGATGCCGGCGTCGACGTGACCGCGCTGACCGGTTCCGGCCCGCATGGCCGCGTGGTGAAGGTCGACGTCGAGGCGGCGATCGCTTCCGGCGGCGCTCCGGCTGCGAAGGCGCCCGCCGGCACCCCGTCCGCTCCGGCCGCAGCCAAGCCGATGTCGGACGACCAGGTGCTGAAGCTGTTCGCCGAAGGCTCCTACGAGCTCGTGCCGCATGACAACATGCGCAAGACCATCGCGCGTCGCCTGGTCGAGGCGAAGTCCACCATTCCACATTTCTATTTGACGCTGGACTGCGAGCTCGACGCGCTGCTTGCGCTGCGCACGCAGCTCAATGCCGCAGCCCCGATGCGGAAGACCGAGAAGGGCGAGGTTCCGGCCTACAAGCTCTCGGTCAACGACATGGTCATCAAGGCCATGGCGATGGCGCTGATGGCGGTGCCGGACGCTAACGCCTCCTGGACCGACAGCGCCATGGTCAAGCACAAGCACGCCGATGTCGGCGTTGCCGTGTCGATCCCCGGCGGCCTGATCACGCCGATCATCCGGCATGCAGACGAAAAGACGCTGTCGGTCATCTCCAACGAGATGAAGGACCTGGCCAGCCGCGCCAGGAGCCGCAAGCTGAAGCCGGAAGAATATCAGGGCGGCACGACGGCGGTGTCCAATCTCGGCATGTTCGGCGTCAAGGACTTCGCCGCCGTCATCAACCCGCCGCATGCGACGATCCTGGCGGTCGGCGCAGGCGAGGAGCGGGCGGTGGTCAAGAAGGGCGAGATCAAGATTGCGACCGTTATGTCGGTGACGCTCTCGACCGACCACCGCGCCGTCGACGGCGCGCTCGGCGCGGAACTGCTTGGCGCCTTCAAGCGCATGATCGAAAACCCGATGGGCATGCTGGTGTAAGAAGGGAAAAGGCGGTGCGGAAATTCGTCACCAGCCTTTTCACCCTGATTATTTTTAATCCCGACGGCGAGCTCTTCGCATGCTGGCGCGTTAGGCGCTCGCAGCCAGCTTTCGGCAAGGGTGGGGCAATCGCATGAAGACAATTCTCTGTTATGGCGACTCGCTGACCTGGGGCTATGACGCCGCCAATCTCGGTCGCCATGCGCTAGAGGACCGCTGGCCGAGCGTGCTTGGGGCTGAACTCGGCAACGATGTCGAAGTCATCGCCGAAGGCCTCAACGGCCGCACCACCGCCTTCGACGACCATCTGGCCGGCGCCGATCGCAATGGCGCCCGCATTCTGCCGACGATCCTGACCAGCCATGCGCCGCTCGATCTCGTTATCGTCATGCTCGGCTCCAACGACATGAAGCCTTGGATTCACGGCAATCCGGTCGCAGCCAAGCAAGGCGTGCAGCGGCTGATCGATATCGTGCGCGGCCATGACTATCCGTTCGACTGGCCGGCGCCGCAGATCCTCGTTGTCGCGCCGCCTGTCGTGACACGCACCGACAATGCCGAATTCAAAGAAATGTTCGCCGGCGGTGACGACGCCTCCAAGCGACTTGCGGCCCAATATTCGGCGCTGGCCGACGAGGCCGGCTGCGGCTTCTTCGACGCCGGCACGGTCGCAACCACCACGCCGCTCGACGGCGTCCATCTCGATGCCGAGAACACGCGAAACATCGGCAAGGCTCTGGCGCCGCTCGTGCGCGTCATGCTCTCGCTCTAACCCTCAGAAAGATCAGGGAGAAAACCCGTGGCTGAATCCTACGACGTCATCATCATCGGCTCAGGCCCCGGCGGCTATGTCACGGCGGTGCGTTCCGCCCAGCTCGGCTTCAAGACGGCGATCGTCGAGCGCGAGCATCTTGGCGGCATCTGCCTGAATTGGGGCTGCATTCCGACCAAGGCGCTGCTGCGCTCGGCCGAGATCATGCATTATTCGGATCATCTGAAGGATTACGGGCTGAAGCTTGAAGGCGGTAAAATCGTCCCCGACACCGCTGCCGTGGTCGACCGCTCGCGAAAAGTCTCGCTCAGGCTGAACACCGGCATCGGCTTCCTGATGAAAAAGAACAAGGTCGACGTCATCTGGGGCGAGGCGAAGCTTTCCAAAGCCCCAGCCGGTGACAAACCGGGCGAGGTCGTCGTTTCGAAGACGGCGAAGAAGGCGATGGAGCCGCAGCCGCCGGTGCCGAAAGGCGTCAAGGGCGAGGGCACCTACACGGCCAAGCACATCATCCTGGCGACGGGCGCCAGGCCGCGCGCGCTGCCCGGCATCGAGCCGGACGGCAAGCTGATCTGGACCTATTTCGAGGCCATGGTGCCAAAGGAAATGCCGAAATCGCTGCTGGTGATGGGCTCGGGCGCCATCGGCATCGAATTCGCCTCCTTCTACCGCACCATGGGCGCCGACGTGACGGTGGTCGAGCTGCTGCCGGCGGTGATACCGGTCGAGGACGCCGAAGTCTCGAAATTCGCGCAGAAACAGTTCGAGAAGCAGGGCATGAAGATACTCCTCGAGGCCAAGGTGACCAAGGTTGAAAAGGGCGCCAATTCGGTCACCGCGCATGTCGAGATGAAGGACGGCAAGGTCGAGAAGATCACCACCGATCGCATGATCTCGGCCGTCGGCGTGCAGGGCAACATCGAGAATCTCGGCCTTGAAGCGCTTGGCGTGAAGACGGATCGCGGCTGCGTGGTCGTCGACGGCTACGGCAAGACCAATGTGCCCGGCATCTACGCGATCGGCGACGTCGCTGGCCCGCCCATGCTCGCCCACAAGGCCGAGCATGAAGGCGTTGTCTGCGTCGAGAAGATAGCCAATTTCCCGGGCGTGCACCCCATCGACAAGCTGAAGATCCCCGGCTGCACCTATTGCAGCCCGCAGGTCGCGTCCGTCGGCCTGACCGAAGCGAAGGCCAAGGCGGACGGCAAGGACATCCGCGTCGGCCGCTTCCCGTTCAGCGCCAACGGCAAGGCCATCGCGCTCGGCGAGGATCAGGGCTTCGTCAAGACCATTTTTGACAAGAAGACCGGCCAGCTGCTCGGCGCGCACATGGTCGGCGCCGAGGTGACCGAGCTCATCCAGGGTTTTGTCGTGGCGATGAACCTGGAGACCACCGAGGAAGAGCTGATGCACACGATCTTCCCGCATCCGACACTGTCGGAGATGATGAAGGAGAGCGTGCTCGACGCCTATGGCCGCGTCTTGAACGCCTGATGGGTCACCAATCGGTGATAAGTCACCAATCGGTGATCGATGGCCAATCCGTGCTAACGTGGTCGGGTGAGACTCACACGCGGCAGCCGGAGAAAGCTGACGGCAAGGCGGTTCGTATCCGGATGCATTTTCACCTGATCGAGGAGGAATTGGCACATGCATATGAATGGCGTCGGCTGGATCGCAGCCATCATCGTCGGCGGCTTGGCGGGTTGGCTGGCCGAGATGGTCATGAAGAGCAACACCGGTATCTTCATGAACATCATCATGGGGATCGTCGGTGCCATAGTGCTGAACGCGATCCTGCAGGCTCTCAACATCCAGTCGTTCGGCGTCGGCTGGGTCGCCTATCTGATCACCGGCTTCATCGGCGCCTGCCTGCTGATCTTCGTCGGACGGCTCGTGCGTCGCTGACCCAAAGCCACCGTTATGCGAAAATGGCCGTGGCGGCACGCGCTGCCGCGGCCTTTTTCTTTGTCCCGAAAAGTCCTAGATGACGCAAGACAGGCGGCTGGCGAAATCGCGGCCGCAAAGGGTTTGAGATGGTCACAGTCGTAGACACGATCGCCAACCGGCCGCGCCCGCGGCATCCCGAGAAGGCGCACCGGCCCGACCAGGAGGTGCTGCGCAAGCCCGACTGGATCCGCGTCAAGGCGCCGGTTTCCAAGGGCTATGCCGAAACGCGCGAGATCGTGAAGTCGCACCAGCTGGTGACGGTGTGCGAGGAGGCCGGCTGCCCCAATATCGGCGAATGCTGGGATAAGAAGCACGCCACCTTCATGATCATGGGCGAGATCTGCACGCGCGCCTGCGCCTTCTGCAATGTCGCGACCGGCATTCCGACCGCGCTCGATCCGGATGAGCCGGCGCGCGTGGCGCATGCCGTCAAGCAGATGGGATTGAGCCACGTCGTCATCACCTCCGTCGACCGCGACGATCTTGCCGACGGCGGCGCGCAGCACTTCGCCGATGTCATCCGCGCCATCCGCAAGGCAACGCCTTCGACGACGATCGAGATCCTGACGCCCGACTTCCTGCGCAAGGACGGCGCGCTGGAGATCGTCGTTGCGGCCAAGCCCGATGTCTTCAACCACAATCTCGAAACCGTGCCGTCGAACTACCTGACGGTTCGCCCCGGCGCGCGTTATTTCCATTCGATCCGGCTTTTGCAGCGGGTCAAGGAACTCGACCCGTCGATCTTCACCAAATCCGGCATCATGGTCGGCCTCGGCGAGGAGCGGAACGAGGTGCTGCAGTTGATGGACGATCTGCGTTCGGCCAATGTCGACTTCATGACCATCGGCCAGTATCTGCAGCCTTCCAAGAAGCACCATCCGGTGATCCGCTTTATCCCGCCGGACGAGTTCAAGTCCTATGAGACGATCGGCAAGACGAAGGGTTTTCTCCTCATGGCGTCGAGCCCGCTGACCCGCTCCTCGCACCATGCCGGCGAGGATTTCGCCAGGCTGCGCGCGGCGCGCGAGGCGCAGCTCGCGAAGGCCAGCTGACCTTCAATGCCGAAATTCGAGGCGACACGCCGCGTCGCGCATACGCCCGACGAGATGTTTGCGCTGGTGGCGGACATCGAGGCTTACCCGCAATTCCTGCCGCTCTGCGAATCGCTCACCGTACGCTCGCGCAAGGAGCGTGACGGACGCACCATCCTGGTTGCCGACATGAGCATCGGCTACAAGGCGATCCGCGAGACCTTCACGACCCAGGTGCTGCTGAAGCCCGACGAGAAAGCGATCGACGTCAAATACATAGACGGCCCGTTCAAATATCTCAGCAATATCTGGCGCTTCGATCCCGCGGCCAGCGGCTGCGAGGTGCATTTCTTCATCGACTACGAGTTCAAGAGCCGCATCCTCGGCGCGGTGATGGGCACAATGTTCGACCGCGCCTTCCGCATGTTCTCGGAAGCCTTCGAGAAGCGGGCAAACGTGATTTACGGTGTAAAGCCCGCCTAACGTTCGCCGAGCGCGCGCAAGCCGAGTTGCAGCGCGTGCCGCACCGTCTCGTGCCGGATGAATTCGCGGCCCTTGTGACCGAACAGCTGCCGCTCAGCGATAACCGGTTGTCCGGCAAGCGCTATGCCGAACCAGACAAGGCCGACCGGCTTGTCGGCCGAGCCGCCGCTGGGGCCGGCAATACCGGTGACGGCGAGCGACAGGCTCGCTAGCGAGTGCGTCAGCGCCCCCGCCGCCATCTCCAGCACCGTCTCGCGCGAGACCGCGCCATGCGCGTCGAGCGTGGCGGCGGAGACGCCGAGCATCTCCATCTTTGCTTCGTTGGAATAAGTGACGAAGCCGCGATCGACCACGGCGGAAGACCCGGCGATATCGGTGAGCGACGCGATGATCAGTCCGCCGGTGCAGCTTTCGGCCGTTGCCAGCATGATGCCGCGCTGCTGGCAGGCCTGGAGCAGCGCATTTGCGAGTTCGGCGTTGCTCATGCCGGCACCTCGCCCGGATAGACGACGCTGGCGGTGGCGATCGCGGCGATACCTTCGCCGCGCCCGACAAAGCCGAGCTTCTCGTTGGTTGTCGCCTTGATCGAAATGCGCTCGGGCGCGATGCCGAGCATGGCTGCGAGCGCTTGCGTCATGGCCACGCGATGCGGCCCGACGCGCGGCGCCTCGCAGATCAGCGTGATGTCGGCATTGGCGATACGGCCGCCGCGCTCGCGCACCAGCTTCGCCGCATGCTCGACGAAGATCTTCGAGGCAGCACCCTTCCATTGCGGATCGGACGGTGGGAAATGCGTGCCGATATCGCCGGCGCCGCAGGTGGCGAGCAACGCATCGGTCAGCGCATGCAGCCCGACATCAGCGTCCGAATGGCCGGAGAGCTTGCGATCATAGGGAATGGCGACGCCGCAGAGCGTTACATGGTCGCCGGGCTCGAACGCGTGCACGTCATAGCCGTTGCCGGTGCGAATATCCGGGAAGCGCTGCTGCGCGCTCGAAAGCCGCTGGTCGGCCAATGCGATGTCCCTTGCCCAGGTGAGTTTGACGTTGTCCGGCGATCCGGGAACGATCTTGACCGGTATCTGTGCCCATTCGGCGATCGCCGCGTCGTCGGTGAATTCCGTCTTGCCCAGATGATGCGCCTTCTCATGCGCCGCGAGCAGCGGCCAGAACGGAAAGCCCTGCGGCGTCTGCGCGGCATGAAGGCCGGCTCTCGACACCGTCTCGTCGATCATGCCGGCGGCCGATTCCCGCTTCAGCGTGTCGGCGACAGGCAGCGCCGGCAACGCGCCTTGGCGCTCGCCGATGGCTTCGATGGTGCGGTCGATCAGCCCGGCGTCGACGAAGGGTCGCACGGCGTCATGCACCAGCACTTTTGCCGGTGCCTGGTCCCTCAGCGCCAGGAGGCCGAGCCGCACAGACGCCTGGCGCGAAGGGCCGCCGATAACGGCGACAAGACGATTGCCATGCGCTTCGGCCGCGCGTTGGAAGAGTTCGGCGTCGTCGGCATGGATGGCGACGACCACGGGACCGATCATCGGATGGGAGAGGAAGGTATCCAACGTATGCGCGATGACGGCACGGCCGCCGATGCGCTGATATTGCTTCGGACCGTCCGCCTGTCCGGCGCGCGCGCCACGGCCGGCGGCAACGATCACCACCCCGATCCCGCCGTTCAGGCCTGTCGCTTGCTTTTCACTTGCCTCGCTCATTCCGATCGGTCCTAGTCGGGGTGATGGCCGAAGGCCAGCTTTTTCCAAAATGCGCCTTAATGTGACGTCATTGCGCGTTGCACAATGCCACACTTCTGGCTAGAGAATGTGCAACGATCGAACATGCTTGGTTTTTGTGCATGGCTGAACTGACCACATTGGCATCGCCTCTTGATGTCGGCGGCGTGAAAATCCGTAATCGGGTTTTCCTGGCGCCGATGTCGGGCATCACCGACGAGCCGTTCCGGCAGCGCGCGTACGGGCATGGCGCGGGATTGGTCGTTTCGGAAATGGTGGCGAGCGGCGAACTGGCTAAGGGCAGGGCAGGTTGCGACCTTCGCATCCGTCATTCCGGCCTGCCGGTGCATATGGTGCAGCTTGCCGGCCGCGAGGCGGTGCACATGGCCGAGGGCGCGCGAATCGCGGCGGGCGAGGGCGCCGACATCATCGATATCAATATGGGCTGCCCGGCGAAGAAGGTGACCGGCGGCTATGCCGGCTCGGCGCTGATGCGCGACCTCGACCATGCGCTGTCGCTGATCGAGGCGGTGGTCGGCGCCGTTTCGGTGCCGGTGACCGTCAAGATGCGGCTCGGCTGGGACGAAAGCGCGCTCAACGCGCCGATGCTGGCGCGCCGCGCCGAACAGGCCGGCGTCAGCATGGTGACCGTGCATGGCCGCACGCGCTGCCAATTCTATCAGGGCAAGGCCGACTGGCGCGCCATCGCCCGCGTCAAGCAGGCCGTCTCGATCCCGGTGGTGGCCAATGGCGATGTCGGCTCGCCGGAAGAGGCGGCGACCATTCTCGAACAGTCCGGCGCCGACGCGGTGATGATCGGTCGCGCGCATTACGGCGCCCCCTGGATTGCAGGAAGCATCGCCTCAATTGCCGGTGGTGTATCTGCGCCCGGCATTCCGCACGCGCCGCAGGCGCTCGGCAACTATGTCGTGTCGCATTACGAGGACATGCTCTCGCTCTACGGCGCCGAAAGCGGCCTGCGTCAGGCGCGCAAGCATCTCGGCTGGTATCTCGACCGTCACGCTCCCGATGTCTCTGCCGAGCAGCGCAAAGCCATTCTCACGTCCTTCAAACCGGGTGAAGTCGTGGCCGAATTGTGCCGTGTCTTCGCCGATGGCGCGCAACCGACCAGCCTGCGGAGCGCGGCATGAAGGCGGACGTGCCACAGCAGCCCGATATGGCGGATGCCGCCAACATCGTGCTCAACACCATCCGCCGCCCGGTGATCATGGTCGATCCGGACGGCTTCATCACATTCGCCAACGCCGATGCCGAGGACTTCTTTCGCTCCAGCGCGAATATGCTCGCCCGCAACACGCTGTCCAAGCTGGTGCCCTTCGGGAGTCCGTTGCTGACGCTGGTCGACCAAGTGCGCGAACGCCGCGCGCCGGTCAACGAATACCGCGTCGATGTCTCGTCGCCGCGCCTCGGCATCGAAAAGATGGTCGATCTCTATGTCGCGCCGGTGCCGGAATTTCCGGGCTCGGTCGTCGTCATGTTCCAGGAACGGTCGATGGCCGACAAGATCGACCGCCAGATGACGCATCGCGGCGCAGCGCGCTCCGTCACTGGTCTTGCCGCGATGCTGGCGCATGAAATCAAGAACCCGCTCTCCGGCATTCGCGGCGCCGCCCAGTTGCTAGAGCTTTCCGCCTCCGATGAAGATCGCGCGCTGACCCGCCTGATCACCGACGAGACCGACCGCATCGTCTCGCTGGTCGACCGCATGGAAGTGTTCTCCGATGAGCGGCCGATCGAGCGCTATCCGGTCAACATCCACGTCGTGCTCGACCATGTGAAGGCGATTGCCAAGAACGGTTTTGCAAGACGGATCAAGATCTTGGAGGAATATGATCCATCATTGCCTCCAGTCTTCGCCAACCGCGATCAGCTGATCCAGGTCTTTCTCAATCTGGTCAAGAACGCTGCCGAGGCGATCGGCGCCGACCCGCAAGGCGAGATCGTGCTGTCGACGGCCTTCCGCCCAGGCATCCGCGTCTCGGTGCCCGGAACGCAGGACCGGGTGTCGTTGCCGCTGGAATTCTGCGTGCATGACAACGGTCCCGGCGTTTCCGAGGACATCCTGCCGATCCTGTTCGATCCGTTCATCACCACCAAACCGAACGGCTCCGGACTTGGCCTTGCGCTGGTCGCCAAGATCGTCGGCGAGCATGGCGGCATCATCGAATGCGATTCGACGCCGCGCGGGACGACGTTTCGCATCCTGCTTCCAGCCTGGAAGGAGGCCGCACCAAGCGCCGGCGATGAAGCTGAAGGAGACCGCACATGACCGCTCGCGGCAATATTCTCGTCGCCGATGACGATGCGGCCATCCGCACCGTGCTCAACCAGGCGCTGTCACGCGTTGGCCACGAGGTGCGTGTGACCTCCAATGCCTCGACGCTGTGGCGTTGGGTGGCTGCGGGCGAGGGCGATCTCGTCATCACCGACGTGGTGATGCCCGACGAAAACGCCTTCGACATGCTGCCGCGCATCAAGAAGGCGCGGCCCGAGCTGCCGGTCATCGTCATGAGCGCCCAGAACACGTTCATGACCGCCATCCGCGCCTCCGAGACTGGCGCCTACGAATATCTGCCGAAGCCGTTCGACCTGACGGAGCTGCTCAACATCGTCAGCCGGGCGTTGGCCGAGCCGAAGCGGCCGAAGCTCGATGCCCGCGCGGAAGACCAGCCGGAGACGATGCCGCTGGTCGGCCGATCCGCCGCCATGCAGGACATCTACCGCATGCTGGCGCGCATGATGCAGACCGACCTCACGGTCATGATCAGCGGCGAGTCCGGCACCGGCAAGGAGCTGGTGGCGCGCGCGCTGCACGAATATGGCCGCCGTCGCGGCGGCCCGTTCGTGGCCATCAACATGGCGGCGATCCCGCGCGACCTGATCGAATCGGAATTGTTCGGCCACGAGAAGGGCGCCTTCACCGGGGCACAGAACCGCTCCAGCGGCCGGTTCGAACAGGCCGAGGGCGGCACGCTGTTCCTCGACGAGATCGGCGACATGCCGATGGAAGCGCAGACCCGGTTGCTGCGCGTGCTGCAGCAGGGCGAATACACCACGGTCGGCGGCCGCACGCCGATCAAGACCGACGTCCGTATCGTCGCGGCCACAAACAAGGACCTGCGCACGCTGATCAATCAGGGGCTGTTCCGCGAGGACCTGTTCTATCGTCTCAACGTCGTGCCGCTCAGGCTGCCGGCGCTGCGCGAGCGTTCCGAGGACATTCCCGACCTGGTGCGGCATTTCTTCAAGCTGGGCGTCAGCGAGGGCCTGCAGACCAAGCGCATATCCTCCGGTGGCATCGAGCTGATGAAACGCTATCCCTGGCCAGGCAATGTGCGCGAGCTCGAAAACCTGGTGCGCCGGCTGGCCGCCCTCTACTCGCAGGACGAGATTTCATCTGAAATCATAGAATCGGAGCTGAAAACCGGCGAAAGGCCGGTCGTGCCCGATGGCGGCGCGCTCATCCCCGACGATCTGTCGATCGGCCAGGCTGTCGAGCATTTCCTGCAGCGCTACTTCGCCTCCTTCGCCGGCGAATTGCCGCCGGCCGGGCTCTACCAGCGCATTCTTGCCGAGGTCGAGTATCCGCTGGTGCTGGCTTCGATGACGGCGACGCGCGGCAACCAGATCAAGGCGGCGGAGCTTTTGGGGCTCAACCGCAACACGCTGCGCAAGAAGATCCGCGAGCTCGGCGTCAACGTCTACAAATCAGCCAGGCAGCCGTAACGTCACCTCGTCCCGTCGGTGAATTTTGTCTGGGAAAGATTATCTTCCCGGCCACACTTGTTGCATAATCGCCACAATGCGTTGCATACATCCGACGCGATGACCGACTCTGTACCGCGACATGGCAGCTGAGGCTCCGACCCTGAACCAACCGCTTTTCAACCAGACCGGCACGCGTGACGGGCGACGGTTGCTGGCGTTGCCCGGCGTGGTCGCCATTGCCGGCGCGGTGATCACGGCGGCCATATCGTTTGCGATCCTGGTCGGCGCAACGCCGATCGCGCCGACCGCGGACGCGACCTGGGCCCTGATCGCGGCCAATGCCGTCTTTGTGCTGTTCCTCATCGCCTTGATCGCCCGCGAGGTGCGTCGCATCGTTCTGGCACGGCGCCACGGCAGGGCTGCCTCGCGGCTGCATGTGCGCATCGTCGCCATGTTCGCACTGGTTGCCGCCATTCCGGCCATCATGGTGGCGATCATCGCCTCGATCACGCTCGACATCGGCCTCGACCGCTGGTTCGAGATACGCACCAAGACGATCGTCAACTCATCGCTGTCGATTGCCGACGCCTATGTGCAGGAGAACGCGCGTAACCTGCAGGGCACGACATTGTCCATGGCATACGATCTCGAGGCCTCGCGCACGCTTTATGGTCTGGACAAGGGCGGGTTCCTCGATCTGTTGAACAAGGAAGCCGTGGGCCGCGGATTGGCGCATGCGGCCCTGATCAAGCCTGACGGCTCGTTCGTCATGAATGCAAAGACCGATGCCGATTTCCCCATGCCGGAGCCGCCCACGGGCGCTGTCGACACCGCGGCCGGCGGCAAGCCGGTGCTGATAGAGCCGCGCACCCGCAACATCATGGGCGCCATCATCAAACTGCGCGAGATCGAAGGGCTTTACCTCTATACGATCCGGCTGGTCGATCCCGACGTGATCAAGGCGCGCCAGATCGTCAGGGGCAACACCGACGAATACCGCAACCTGGAAGACAATCGCCGGACCTCGCAGGTCGCCTTTGCGTTGCCTTATCTGTCGCTCACGCTGATCATCACGCTTTCGGCGATCTGGACTGGCATCGCGGTCGCCGACCGGATCGTGCGGCCGATCCGCCAGCTGATCGGCGCCGCCGACGAGGTGGCGACCGGCAATCTCGACGTTGCCGTTCCAGTGCGCCAGTCCGACGGCGACGTCGCCTCGCTCGGCGAGACCTTCAACAACATGATCCTGGAGCTCAAGTCGCAACGCAACGAGCTGCTCTCGGCCAAGGATCTGATCGATGAGCGCCGGCGTTTCTCCGAGGCGGTGCTTGCCGGCGTCACTGCCGGCGTCATCGGCGTCGACCCCTACGGCATCATCACCATCGTCAATCGCTCGGCCGAGACCATGCTGACGATTTCGGCGAATGCGACGCTCGGCCAGAACCTTTCGACAGTCCTGCCGCTTGTCGGTCGCGTGTTCGAGATCGGGCGGCAGTCCGGCAAGCCGGTCTATCGCGAGCAGGTGACCTTCTTCCGCACCGGTCTGGAGCGCACCTTCAATGTCCAGGTAACGGTCGAATCCGGCGACGACGGCGAAGAAGAGAAATCCTATGTGGTGACGGTCGACGACATCACCGATCTCGTCCAGGCGCAGCGTTCGTCGGCCTGGGCCGATGTGGCGCGGCGCATCGCGCATGAGATCAAGAACCCGCTGACGCCGATCCAGCTTTCGGCCGAGCGCATCAGGCGCCGCTACGGCAAGGTCATCACCGAGGATCGCGAGGTGTTCGACCAGTGCACCGACACCATCATCCGCCAGGTCGAGGACATCGGCCGCATGGTCGACGAATTCTCGGCCTTCGCCCGCATGCCGAAGCCGGAGATGAAGGCGATCGACCTTCGTGAGTCGTTGCGCGAGGCGTCCTTCCTGGTCGAGGTCAGCCGCTCGGACATTGCCTTCCAGCGCGACTTCGGCAGCGAGCCGTTGAAAGGCACTTTCGACAGCCGCCTGATGGCTCAGGCCTTCGGCAACGTCATCAAGAACGCGGCCGAGGCGATCGACGGACTTGATGCGCAGGACCGTTCGAGCGGCACAATCCGGATTCAGGCCGGACGGCAAGATGGCGCCATACGAATCGACGTTATCGATAACGGCAAGGGGCTGCCGCGCGAGAATCGCCAAAGGCTTCTCGAGCCCTATATGACGACGCGCGAGAAGGGCACCGGGCTTGGCCTCGCTATCGTCAAAAAGATCGTGGAGGACCATGGCGGCCGTCTCGAATTGCACGACGCGCCAGCGGATTTCCATGGCGGCCGGGGCGCGATGATCTCGATCATCCTGCCCCCGGCCACGATCGTAGCCGCGCCGCCACGCGGTGAAGGTCGAAGCGAACACGAACGAGAAACTGAAAAGGTCGGTAATGGCGTCTGACATTCTCATCGTCGATGACGAGGAAGACATCCGCGAACTTGTCGCCGGTATATTGAGCGACGAGGGTCACGAAACCCGCACGGCCCATGATGCCGACAGCGCGCTTGCGGCGATAGCCGATCGCGCGCCGCGGCTGATTTTCCTCGATATCTGGCTGCAGGGCTCGCGCCTCGATGGCCTGGCGCTGCTCGACGAGATCAAGACCATGCATCCGAACATGCCGGTGGTCATGATCTCCGGCCACGGCAACATCGAAACGGCGGTGTCGGCCATCCGGCGCGGCGCGTATGATTTCATCGAGAAGCCGTTCAAGGCCGATCGCCTCATCCTGATCGCCGAGCGCGCCCTGGAAACGTCCAAGCTGCGACGCGAGGTCTCCGACCTCAAGCAGCGCAGCGGCGAGACTTTCGACCTGATCGGCATGTCGTCGGCGATGAGCCAGCTGCGGCAGACCATCGAGCGCGTCGCGCCGACCAACAGCCGCGTCATGATCATCGGCCCCTCCGGCTCAGGCAAGGAACTGACGGCGCGGGCCATCCACACGCTGTCGTCGCGCAAGTCCGGTCCGTTCGTCACGCTGAGCGCGGCCACCATCACGCCCGAGCGCATGGAGATCGAGCTGTTCGGTACCGAATCGAACGGCACCGAGCGCAAGGTCGGCGCGCTGGAGGAGGCGCATCGCGGCATCCTCTACATCGACGAAGTCGCCGATATGCCGCGCGAAACGCAAAACAAGATCCTGCGCGTGCTGGTCGAGCAGCAATTCGAGCGGGTAGGCGGCACCAAGCGCGTCAAGGTCGATGTCCGCATCATTTCCTCGACCTCGCAGAACCTCGAAGCAATGATCGCCGACGGCCGCTTCCGCGAGGATCTTTACCATCGCCTGGCGGTGGTTCCGGTCATAGTGCCGGGGCTCGCTGAGCGGCGCGAGGACATTCCCTACCTCGTCGACAACTTCATGAAGCAGATTGCGCGCCAGGCCGGCATAAGGCCGCGCCGCATCGGCGACGATGCGCTGGCCGTGCTGCAGGCGCACAACTGGCCGGGCAATGTTCGCCAATTGCGCAACAATGTCGAGCGGCTGATGATCCTGGCGCGCGGCGAAGACGCCGATGCGCCGATCACCGCCGACCTTCTGCCGTCCGAGATCGGCGACGTCATGCCGCGCACGCCCAACCAGTCGGACCAGCACATCATGGCGCTGCCGCTGCGCGAGGCCCGCGAGCAATTCGAGAAGGATTATCTGATCGCCCAGATCAACCGCTTCGGCGGCAATATCTCGAAGACCGCCGAGTTCATCGGCATGGAACGATCGGCACTCCACCGCAAGCTGAAGTCGCTGGGTGTGTAGCGAGCCCTTGGCCCACGCGATTGTTCGTTACGGCAGGGGCGGAATCGCCTAAGAAAGCCGGACATTTTCCCTGAGGATGCCCATGCCGCGCATTGCCTATGTCAACGGGCGCTATGTCGTCCATGCTCAAGCCAGCGTCCACATCGAGGATCGCGGCTACCAGTTCGCGGACGGGGTCTATGAGGTTTGCGAGGTGGCGCGCGGCCATATCGTCGACATGCCGCGCCACCTTGCCAGGCTCAAGCGCTCGCTGAAGGAACTGTCCATCGCCTGGCCGGTCTCGGAACGCGTCCTGCCGATGCTGTTGCGCGAAGTGGTCAATCGCAACGGCGTGGTCGACGGCCTTGTCTATGTGCAGGTGACCCGCGGCGTCGCCAGCCGCGAGTTCGTGTTTCCGCCCGCGGGCACAAGGCCTTCCCTGGTCATAACCGCCAGGAAAGCCGATCCGGCCGCGAGCGCGAAGCGGGTGGAGACCGGCATCAAGGTCATCACCGTCCCGGAGAATCGCTGGGACCGCGTCGACATCAAGAGCACCGGACTCTTGCCCAATGTGCTCGCCAAGCAGAAGGCCAAGGAAGCCGGCGCGCAGGAAGCGTGGTTCGTCGACACCGACGGCAACGTCAAGGAAGGCGGCTCGTCCAACGCCTGGATCGTCACCCGGGAAGGCGTCCTCGTGACCCGGCCGGCCGAGCACGGCATCCTGCGCGGCATCACCCGCACGACGCTTTTCGATGTCGCCGCCAAGCTTGGCCTCAAGATCGAGGAACGCGGTTTTTCGGTCGCCGAAGCCAAGGCGGCAAGGGAAGCATTCATCAGTTCGGCGACCACAATCGCCATGCCGGTGGTCGAAATCGACGGGGCGCCGGTCGCAAATGGCCATCCCGGTTCGATGACACTTTCGTTGCGGCAGGCCTTTTTTCACGTTGCGGAAAAAAGTCCAGCCTGATAACCGCACAACTGGAAGTAACCTCAACTATCTCATTCTGCTTGCCATTGTGTCGGCAAGAGGGGGTTTGCGCGCTTGACAGGTGCCTCGTATTTGGCGCATTGGCCCGTAAACCGAAGGGGATCGGCGAAAGACAAGAAAAATGGCGGAACGATCGCAAAACCTTCAGGACCTGTTCCTGAATTCAGTTCGCAAGAGCAAAAATCCACTTACCATCTTCCTCATCAACGGCGTGAAGCTGACCGGGGTCGTCACGTCGTTCGACAATTTTTGTGTGTTGTTGCGGCGCGACGGGCACTCCCAGCTCGTCTACAAGCACGCTATTTCCACGATCATGCCGAGCCAGCCGGTTCAGATGTTCGATGGCGAGGAAAGCCAGGGCGCCTGATTGGCACGTGATAAGGACGCGGACCGCAGCGTTCGCGGAAAACAAGGACATCAACTCGGGCCGGAATCCAAGGATCCGACCCGCGCAGTTGTCATTGTGCCGGTGCTTACCCGGCAGCCCCGCGGCGACGACGAGTCGAGCCGTCCGCGCCTGAGCCGTTCGGCGGATGCACGCCACGACGAAGCGGTCGGACTTGCCAGCGCCATCGACCTCAACCCGGTTCACACCGCGGTGGTGACGGTTGCCGATCCGCGGCCGGCCACGCTGCTCGGCAGCGGCAAGGTTGCTGAATTTGCTGAAATCGTGAAGGAGCGCAAGGCGGAGCTGGTCATCGTCGACCATCCGCTGACGCCGGTGCAGCAGCGCAATCTCGAAAAGGAACTGAACGCCAAGGTGCTCGACCGCACCGGGCTCATTCTCGAGATCTTCGGCGAGCGAGCGCGCACCAAGGAAGGCACGCTTCAGGTCGAGCTTGCGCATCTCAACTACCAGAAGGGTCGTCTGGTGCGGAGCTGGACCCACCTCGAGCGGCAGCGCGGCGGCGCCGGCTTCCTCGGCGGTCCGGGCGAAACCCAGATCGAATCCGACCGGCGCATCCTGCAGGACAAGATCACCAAGCTGAAACACGAGCTGGAGACGGTTCGGCGCACGCGCGACCTGCACCGCGCCAAGCGCAAGAAGGTGCCGTTCCCGGTCGTGGCGATCGTCGGCTACACCAATGCCGGCAAGTCGACGCTGTTCAACCGGCTGACCGGAGCAGGGGTGCTGGCCGAGGACATGCTGTTCGCAACGCTCGATCCGACGCTGCGGCGCGTGCGGCTACCGCACGGCACGCCGGTTATCCTGTCGGACACGGTGGGCTTTATTTCCGACCTGCCGACGCATCTGGTGGCCGCCTTCCGGGCAACGCTGGAAGAAGTCGTCGAGGCGGATCTGGTGCTGCATCTGCGCGACATCTCCGATCCGGACACCGCCGCCCAGGCCGAGGACGTCGAACGCATCCTCGGCGATCTCGGCGTCGACGCTGCCGATGCGAACCGCGTGATCGAGGTCTGGAACAAGGTCGACCTGCTTGACGAAGGCAATCGCGAGCGACTGCTTGCCGAGAGCGCCAGCGGCAAGGCGCCGCCGATCTCTATATCGGCCGTCACCGGCGAAGGAATCGACGCGCTGAAAGCGCTCATCGAGACGCGCGTGTCGGGCGAGCTGGAAAGGATGACGGTGACGTTGAGCCCCGCCCAGCTTGGCCAGGTCGACTGGCTCTACCGCAACGGCGACGTCGTTTCGCGCACCGACAATGAAGACGGCAGCGTCACGCTCTCGCTGACAGCCACGCACAGCGCCCGGCAAGAGATAGAGAACCGCCTGCATCGCAGGAGCGGCAGCTAACCGGCTGTTTATTTGGTGCTTTTGGCCTGCTGCCAGAGCGCTTCCATCTCGTCGAGCGTTGCCTTCTCCAGCGACTTGCCCGAGGCCTCCAGAGCCTGCTCGACATAATGGAAGCGCGAACGGAACTTTTCGTTGGTACCGCTGAGCGCGGCTTCGGAATCGAGCTTGAGGTGGCGGCCGAGATTGACGATAGCAAACAGCATGTCGCCGAACTCGTCCTTGATGGGAGCCGCGTCACCGGTGGCGAGCGCCTCGCGCAATTCCCCGATCTCTTCCTCTATCTTGTCGAGGATGGGAGCTGCCTCGCTCCAGTCGAAGCCGACGCGTGCCGCCTTTTCCTGCAGTTTCAGGGCACGCGTCAGGGCAGGGAGCGCGACCGGCACGCTGTCGAGATAGCCCCTGCCGTGATCCTCCGGGTCGAGACCACGGGCGATGCGGGCATCGCGCTTCTCGGTTTTTTCAACCGCCTTGATCTTCTCCCACATGCCCTTGGCCATGCCGGCGCTGCGCGCCTTCTCGTCGCCGAAGACGTGCGGATGGCGGCGGATCATCTTGGTGGTGATGGCCTCGACGACATCGCCGAAAGCGAACTCGCCGATCTCCTCAGCCATCTGCGCGTGATAGACGACCTGCAGCAGCAGGTCGCCCAGTTCCTCGCGCAGATCGTCGAGATCGCCGCGCGCGATCGCATCGGCCACTTCATAGGCTTCCTCGATCGTGTAGGGCGCGATGGTAGCGAAATTCTGCTCGATATCCCAAGGGCAGCCGGTCTTCGGCGCCCGCAGCGCCGCCATGATCTCGATCAGCCGGGAAATGTCCTTGGAGGGCTTCATGATTTGAGCCTATCCCGCGGCCAGCGTCCGACCAATCCTGGCCGGACACCGAAACGAGTTGTCCACAGCCTCAGTCGAGCACCGAGACGATCGCCTTGGCGAGATCGTCCATGCCGTCCTCCGGCAGGCCGGCCACGTTGATGCGGCTGTCGCCGACCATATAGACGGCGTGCTCGGCACGCAGGCGTTCGACCTGCGCCTCGGTCAACCCAAGCCTCGAAAACATGCCGCGATGGCTGGCGACGAAATCGAAGCGGTCGGAATTGGACTGCCGGCGCAACGCCTCGGCAAAAGCGACGCGCAGCCTGAGCATGCGCAGCCGCATCTCCTCGAGCTCCGTCTCCCAGTCCTTCCTCAGGGCGGCGTCTTCGAGCACCATGCGCACCGCCGCCGCGCCGTGATCCGGCGGCATCGAATAAAGCGCGCGCGCGGCCGCCAGCATCTGGCTCATCGCCACGTCGGCCTGGGCGCCATCCTTGGCCATGATCATCGCCGCGCCCACGCGGTCGCGATATACGGCAAAATTCTTCGAGCAGCTCGAGGCGACGACCATTTCCGGCACCTTGCCGGCAAGCAGCCGCAGGCCGGCGGCGTCGGCATCGAGGCCTTCGCCAAAACCCTGATAGGCAATGTCGACGAAAGGCAGCAAGCCGCGATCCAGCAGCACGTCGGCGACCTTGGCCCACTGCGCGATATCGAGATTGGCGCCGGTCGGGTTGTGACAGCAGCCATGCAGGAGCACGACATCGCCGCTGTTGGCAACTTTTAGCGCCGCCAGCATCTCGTCGAAGCGGACAGCGCCCGATGCGGCATCGAAATAGGGATAGTCGCGAACCTGCAGACCAGCGGCGCGCATCACCGGCAGATGGTTCGGCCAGGTCGGATCGGACAGCCAAACCGTCGCGCCGGGGCGCGTGCGCTGCACAAGCTCGGCCACCAGCCTGAGCGCGCCCGATCCGCCCGGCGCCTGTGCCGCGCGGATACGCGAATGGTCGGCCTTCTCGCCAAAGGCGAGCTTGATCATGGCGGCGTTGAAGCCGGTGTCGCCGGCAAGGCCGAGATATGTTTTGGTGTCCTGGCTCGCCAGCAGCCGCTTCTCGGCCTCGCCCACGGCGCGCATCACCGGCGTCTTGCCGTCGATGTCCTTGTAGACGCCGACGCCGAGGTCGACTTTGCCGGGCCGTGGATCGTTGCGATAGAGGCCGATCAGGGCAAGGATTTTGTCGGCCGGCGCGGGCTGCAGGGTCTCGAACATCGAAAAGGACTCCAATGGCGGCGGAGTGATACGCAAATCGATCCCGTCGCGCCAGCGGTTTCCGCTGTGGCGGCGACACGAAAAGAAATGTCGGGCAGGGGATTAAAACCCCTACATGCTCCGTAAACAGGGCATGAAACGGTCGATGGCACGCTTCGATATCGTCGGGCAGTTGGGTTCGCTGCGGCGCTATGCGCGCTCGCTGACGCGCGACAGCACTGAGGCCGAGGATCTCGTCCATGACGCGCTGGTGCGCGCCTATGAGCGGCGCGCGACCTTCCGGTCAAGCGGCAATCTGCGCGCCTGGCTGCTGGCGATCGTGCACAACGTCTTCATCGACCGCATGCGCTCGCGCCGCTCCGAGGCGGCGCGCATCGAACAGGCCGGCCTTGTCGCCGACCAGAGCGTGCCGGCGTCGCAGGACCATTCGGTTCGCCTGTCGCAGGTCCGGGAAGCGTTTCTTTCGCTGCCGGAGGAACAGCGCTCCGCGCTCCATCTCGTCGCCATCGAAGGGCTTTCCTATCAGGAGGCCGCCGAAGTCATCGGCGTGCCGCTCGGAACGCTGATGTCGCGCATCGGCCGCGCGCGTGCCGCGCTGCGCGAGATGGAAGAGGGCGCGGCGCCGAAGGCCAGGCCTCATCTCAGGATCGTGGGAGACGATCAATGACCGCTATTGTCGACCCCGTGACCGATGCCGATCTCGACGCCTATGTCGACGATCAGCTGGATGTCGCCCGCCGCATCGAGGTCGAGGCGCACCTCGCCGCGCGCCCGGAAGTGGCCGCGCGCGTGATGTCCGATCTGAGGACGCGCGACGAACTGCGCGTCGCGCTTGCCGGCCCTGTCGGCAGGGCGCGTCCGGCCACGACAGAAGCGGCGCGCCGGCTGGAAAGAGGCCTTGCCAGGGGACGCATGCTTGCCGTGCTGCAGCGGGCGGCGGCAGCGGCCGTGCTGGTCGCGGCAGGCTGGCTTGCCAACGGCGCCTTCGGGCCGATCGCCGTGACCAAGGTGGTCGCCTCGACGCAGCCGCCGGCCTATGTCGAGGATGCGGTCCGGGCGCACAGGACGACCTTGGTGCGCGAGACGATGCCGTCGCAGCAAGAGGCTCCGGGCTACGATCCCGACGAGATTCGCGCCGCCACCGCGATCGTCATGCCGTCGCTGCCTGACGACTGGAAGATTCGCGACGTCCAGGTCTATCCCTCGCAATTCGGGCCGAGCGTCGAGGTAGCGGTCGACACCAAGGACCTCGGTCTTGTCTCGTTGTTCGCCATCAGGCCGGGCAGGTTCGATGTGGTGAAGCCGACGATCGCGCCCTCCGACGACATCTCAACCGCGTATTTCCAGATCGGCGAGGTCGCCTATGCGGTGGTCGGACGCGGCGACGCCGGCAGCCTCGACCGTGCCGCCGAGAAACTCGCCAGAACTCTCTACTGAAAACAAACCCTCTACCGAGAACCAAGGAGAAACCGAATGAACAGCCCCAATCTGGGATACCGAATGGGCACCGGCGTCCAGGCCGGAGCCGTCTATGACGAGGGCCTGCGCAAGCACATGCTGCGCGTCTACAATTATATGGGCCTCGGTCTCGTCGTTACCGGCCTCGTCGCCTTCTTCGTGGCCTCGACGCCGGCGCTTTATGTACCGATCTTCTCCAGCCCGCTGAAATGGGTGGTGATGCTGGCGCCGCTCGCCTTCGTCATGCTGTTCTCGTTCAGGATGCAGACCATGTCGGCCGCGAGCGCGCAGGCGATGTTCTGGGCCTTCAGCGCCGTCATGGGCCTGTCGCTCGCCTCGGTGTTCCTGGTCTTCACCTCGACCAGCATCGCGCGCACCTTCTTCATCGCCGCCACGATGTTCGGCGCCACCAGCCTCTACGGCTACACGACCAGGCGCGACCTGACGCAGTTCTCGTCCTTCCTGATCATGGGCCTGATCGGCGTGGTCATCGCCAGCCTGGTCAACCTGTTCCTCGGCTCGACCGCGCTGCAGTTCGCCATCTCGGTGATCGGCATCGCCGTCTTCATCGGCCTGACCGCCTGGGACACGCAGACGATCAAGGAGCAATATGCCGAGAACTTCGATGCGGAATCGCAGCAGAAGCTTGCCGTCTTCGGCGCCTTCTCGCTCTATCTGAACTTCATCAACATCTTCCAGCTGCTGCTGAATTTCACCGGCGAGCGCGAATAGGCCGGACCGCAGCAGGCAACACTGCTGACCTCGCCACGGCCGGAGGGAAACCTCCGGCCACTTTTTTGTCGACTGCGCACCAAGCGTTGACGACCAAGGGGCGATCTGTCTGCCGCGCTTGAGTTCACGCGCGGCCTTTTGCTAGCCTGCCGGCCAAACCTGCCAGCCGCGAGGACGCAATGGACCAGCTGACGCTTCACGCTGACGGCATTTCGGCGACCATCGTCGGGCAGGGGGCCGAACTGGTCTCGCTGTGCGATGGCGAAGGCACCGAGCTTCTGTGGCAGGCAGGCCCCGCCTGGCGTCGTCATTCGCCCGTGCTGTTCCCAATCGTCGGCCGGCTCAAAGGCGATCAGCTGCGGCATCGCGGGCAAATCTATCCGATGACGCAGCACGGCTTTGCCCGCGACCGGCGCTTTGCCTGGGCGGAGCAGGGGCCGGCCTCCTGCACATTGGTCCTGACGGACGACGCCGAGACGCGAACGCACTATCCCTTCGCCTTTCGTCTCGCCATCAGCTACGAGTTGAAACCACGGCAACTCGGCGTGACCTTCGAGATCGCCAATACCGGCGACGAGCCTCTGCCGGCCTCGATCGGCGCGCATCCGGCGTTCAACTGGCCGCTGCTCCCGGAGCTGCCGAAGGAAGCCTATCGGGTGACCTTCGCCGAAAATGAGCCGGCGCCGATCCGCCGCCTGAAGGACGGCCTGTTGTTGCCGGCGCCGCAGCCGACGCCCATCGAGGGCAGGACGCTACCGCTATCCGAAAGACTGTTCGACGACGATGCCGTCATCCTCGACAAGCCGGTGAGCAAGAGCGTGCGCTACGCCGCCGGCCGCGGGCCGGCGATCGAGATGTCGTGGCAGGGATTCAATGAGCTGGGCATCTGGTCCAAGCCTGGCGGCGCGCCCTTCCTGTGCATCGAGCCCTGGCACGGCATCGCCAGTCCCATCGATTTCGATGGCGAGTTCGGCGACAAGCCGGGCCTGATGCTGATCGAGCCGGCCGGCCGGCGCGTGCTGAGTTACCGGATCGGCCTCAGCCGGGTACCGTAGGGCATGGCATATGCCATCAAGACCCAGATCCAGGACCCGGCGGCGGAGAGATTCGTGTTCGCCGCCCAGAAAACCATGTATGGCGGCAAGCGCATCGCCGAGGGCGACGTCATCTACCTGTTCGCCAGCGAGAACGAAGGCGGGCGAGGGCTTGTCGCGCGCGGCGTCGTGACATCCTCCGAGGCCACCCCCAGGCGTCCGGATCTCGAACGGCAGACGCCGCGCGTGAGTGTTGCCGTCCGCCGCACCGCCTTGGCGACGAGACGCTTGGGCGGCGATGAGCTCAAGCGCTTCAAGGATTGGCAGGACGGCCGGCCCGAGACCGAGCTCAATTTCAAATTCTACCGCCAGGCGACCAACAAGATCGTCGGCATCTCGGACGTGACGGCGGCGTTTCTGAACTGCTTTTTCTAGACCATCCGATCGGATCTCAGCCGGTCTGCCGGACAATGGCGCCGATCGCGTTGACAACAAGACGCGACGCGGTGATGGCCGACAGACCGTCAATGTCGGCGGGAGGATAGAGCTCGACAAGGTCGAATCCCGCAATCCTCGCCCGCTTGCCGAGGCCTGCGATCAGGTCGATCGCCTGCGTGTAGCTGAGGCCGCCAGGCGTGCGCGCGGCCACGCCCGGCATGATCGATGGATCGAGGCCATCGCAGTCGAGGGTGACGACAACCCGCGCTCCGTCAGGTATATGCTTGAGAGCAGCTTCCACGCCCAGGGCATGTACCTCGCGCGCGGTTACGAAGCGGCTGCCGTAGCGCCGCGCCGCTTCGATTTCGGCGAGGTGGGCGCTGCCGACGCTGCGCAGCCCGACCTGCACCATGCCGGCAACATGCGGCATCTCGCTCGCCCGCCGCATCGGGCTCGAATAGCCGTAGCGTTCGCCATGCACCTCTTCGCGCCAGTCGATATGGGCATCGATCTGGAGGATCCAGACCGGTCCGTGATCGGCAAAGCCGGCGAGGAAGGGAATGACGACGGAATCGTCGCCGCCAAGCAGGATCGGCACCGCCGGCAGTACCAGCACCTCGCGCGTCTTCGCCTCGATACGGGCCCGGTTGCCGGCATTGTCATGCATGGTGGTCAAGACATCGCCGGCATCGACGCAGCAGACCGGTCCGCCATCGAACAGCGGGCCGCCGAGATCGAAATCCCAGTGCTCCATCAGCGGAATGTCATCTTGGCTTGCAGCTCGGATGGCGTCAGCGGCCGAGGCATGGCCGCTGCTGTTCTGACCGCGATAGGTGCTTCCATGACCCGCCCCGAAGATCACGGCTCGTGGCACGCGCCCGTCGGCGAGGCGATCGGGAAAGCCGAGAAAGGAAGGCGAGGCGGTCATTTTCTGGATGCTTCCTTTGTTGCGCCGCGGCGCGATGGCAGCTTGGGGCAGGGTAGTTGCTTCGGCGTGGAGTTTTGCGGCGCTTCGCGGGACATCAAGCCACGAACCAAATCAATCTCTTTCAACGGATCGCCGCCGTCGAGGAAAAGCCTGCCATGCGGCTTCAGCGCCGCCTTGATCCGCATCAAGGCCGCACGGTTGGCCTCGGGGTGGCGCCCGTCGAGCGCGCCGACTCGCATGGCAAAGGCGATATCAAAAAGAGCCTCGCCAGCATTCAATGCGAAGTCTTCGATTGCCGAATGCCTGAAATCGAGGCAGCCCCAAGCCATCTCATCAGCCGATCGCGCCCGCGCCAATCGGATTGCCTTCTCCGAACGGTCGACGGCCAGAATGAAGCCGTCGCCGATGCGGCGAGCGACGTCGCGAGCGGCAACGCCAGGACCGCATCCGATCTCCAGGACGCGAAGTCCCGGCTTCAATGGAAGCGCTTCGACGAAGGCGGATATCCGATCTGAGATTCCGGCAGCCATGAAATAAATTATCCAATCTGGTCTGCGCCAGGCAAGCGAGACGGCGCCGAGCGGAAATGGCGGACAGGGCAGCGGCCAGAACATTGATGCCGGACAATGTAGCCCCCAGGCGTCGGCCGCGTTCGGGTTGGCCAGACTCAAGGACTGTTCTATTGCCGTTCCAGGAAGTCGACCATCAGCGACGCAGCTTGGTTGGCATGCGTTTCCAGCAGGAAATGAGGCCCGTCGAGAATGTGTGCTTCCATCCTCGGCAGGGCCTGCATCCATGACAGCGTCTCTGCCAGGTCAAAGAACGTGTCGTGCCGGCCCCACAGCATCAGGGCGCGAGGCTGCCTGCGCTGAAGATAGTGGGCAATCGCGTCGAAGCGAGCGACGTAATTGCCATAGTCCGCAATGAGCGCGCGCTGCGTCTCCATGCCTCCGGGGCGCTGCATCACGCGCCAGTCTTCCTCCCAGTTCTCGTCCGGAATTTGTGCGGCCACATCGTCGGGAACACCTGCCACATACTGGTCTCGCGTGCCCTCGAAGGTCAGATGCGCGGTGGCTTTCGCTTCATTGTCTGGGTTCGGATTGGCCCAAAAGTCCTGCGTCGCCTTCCAGGATAGCCCCATTCCGCTCCGATGTGCGTTGGCGTTCTGGATGATCAAGCCCAACACCGCATCGGGGACCTGCATGGCTATCCGCAGACCTACCGGCGCGCCAAAGTCATGAAGGTAGATGTAGCGCGGGCCGACCGAGAGGTGGCTGAGCAACTCCGAGATCGCATCGGCAAAACCATCAAAGGACGGCTCGGGCAGAGCATCGGACATGCCGAACCCAGGCATGTCGGGAGCAACCACATAAGCCACCTTCGACAATGCGGGAATGACGTGGCGAAAGGTCCTGGAGGAACTCGGAAAACCGTGAAGAAGCAGAAGAGCCGGTTTGGAGGGCTCTCCAGCCGTAAGGAAAGACAATTCCGTGCCGCTTGCCAACTCAATCCGTGAATGCATGCAAAGGTCCTCAAACCGCTCACCAGGCCAACGCGAGGTTCGGCGGTTGAGTTCCGAGCCACTTGCTGCCGCAAGGAGGGACGAATTCTGTGCGTACCCGTCAGGACTGCGAGATGTTGCAACCAACTTCGGATGCGGCGGCATAGGCTGGAGCAGGGCGGACGGATCGCCTTGAGCCGGTGTGCTCGCTATAGTGGGCAATTGTGAGAAATTCCGGGGTCTCCAATGAAGCATGTGCACGTGGTCTTCAACATGTCGGCCGCCGGCAGCCTGCGCCAGGCTCTGGCTGACTTAGGCCTGAGGGAAACCGTCATCGGCCTGCCGGACGACTTCAGCTTTGGGCCTATCGACCCTCCCGCGGCCTATCTTCGCGCCCGATGGATGGAAGATGTATTGGGCTTCGAACGGCGCCCGGACCTCGAGCAAGAGGCCAATCTTTTCTGGAGCCGCGCAACCGGCAGGGACATCGCCCCAGTCGCATGGGTATGTCGGCGAAACGCCATGGAGTTTGCCGGTTTCCTGGAATTCGTTTCGCAGGTCGGCGATCATCCGTTCCGAGTGGTCGACATAACCGAGGTCGAGTTCGCCCCCAGGCCCGATCGTTCGGAATCGATACCCTGGCGTACACTGTCGTTTGGGCACGTTTTGCCAGACAGCATGGTCAAAGCCCGGCTCTTGGAACGCCAGACCACGTTGACCGGACACGAGCTGCAGGCTTGCCGCGACTTATGGAAAAGGCTTCGCGCTGAGAACGGGCCTTTTCGCGTTGTTTCCGACCTGAGCCTTCAGTCAGCGCCGATCACATACTTCGACAAAGCCATCGCGACGCATGTGACAGATGATTGGCGCAAATGCAGTTACGTCGTCGCCAATTGCCTTAGCTCACTCTGGGACGATGGCACTTACTGCGGAGATCTAGTCCTCTGGTCGCGGGTCCGCGCGCTTGCGGATGAAGGCGTGTTTGAAATGGAAGGTGACGGCGTGCGAATGCGCAACAGCTCCGTGCGGCTGGCGAGCAGGGCTGTGTGACATCGCTTTCGACATCTCCGTGGCCATATAGGAAAGTCGCATAAGATAGATTATGGAACTGAGGCGTGGCGGGCACGTCCAGGAATTGCTGCGGCTTTCGCTGGCGGCAACAAACGCCGCGGCAGCGCTTCGACTTCGAGATCGCTGCAGAAGGTTCAACAGACAAACTGCGGCGCCGACTGAACAGCTGTCGCTACCGCTCTGACTCGTAAGGAATTTCGATCGCCATGCCGTCATAGGCCGGCACGACATGCTCCGGCGTCTCGGCCATCACGACGGCGTAGTCGAGCGGCACATGCATATGGGTCAGCACGGCGTTCCTCGGCGTCAGCTTTTCGATCCACTCCAGCGCCTGGCCAAGCGACAGATGACTGGGATGGGTGTTGTACTGCAGCGCGTCGATCACCAGCGTGTCGAGGCCGCGCAAACGCTCAATGGTGGCGTCCGGAAAGCCGCTGATATCAGGGCAATAGGCAAGCCCGCCGATGCGGAAGCCGAGCGAGATGATGTCGCCATGGAACTGCGGCAGCGGCTCGAGGGTGAGGGGACCCCCCTCGCCTTCGATCACGACCGGCCTGGCGTGATCGATGATGTGCGCCTTGACGATCGGCGGATAGGAACTGCCTGGCGGCGTCTCGAAGCAATAGCCGAACGCCTGGCGCAGCCGCAGCATGGTCGGCTCGTCGGCATGGATGTCGATACGATGGCGTTGCTCGAGCACATAGCCGCGCAGATCGTCGATGCCGTGGATGTGGTCGGCATGCGGATGCGTGTAGACGACCGCATCGATGCGCTTGACGGAGGCCAGCAGCATCTGCTCGCGGAAATCCGGCCCGGTGTCGATGACGACCGTGGTGCGCGCGCCGTTGGCGGCAATCCGCTCGACCAGCGCGGCCGTGCGCATGCGCCGGTTCTTCGGGTTCTTGGGGTCGCAATTGCCCCAATCTCCAGTGATGCGCGGCGTGCCGGGCGATGAGCCGCAGCCAAGAACGGTAAAGCGCAGCCGGTCGCTCATGCCTCAGCCCGCAGCCGTTTCGGGACGCGGCATTTTGGTGAACAGCCTGAAGAAGTTCCCGGTGGTGATATCGGCGATCTCGGCCTCGCTGACGCCGATGGTCTCGGCGAGCACCTTGGCCGTGTTCGCCACATAGGCCGGTTCGTTGCGTTTGCCGCGATGCGGGACCGGCGCAAGGTAGGGCGCGTCGGTTTCGACCAGCAGCCGGTCGCGCGGGACGTCGGCGGCGATGGCGCGCAGTTCGGCGGAGTTCTTGAAGGTAAGGATGCCGGAGAAGGAGACATAGCCGCCCAGCGCCACGCCGACTTCAGCCAGCCTGCGTCCGGACGAAAAACAGTGCAGGATGAAGGGGAAGGCGCCCTTCCCTGTTTCGTCCTCGAGGATTGCCGCCATCTCCTCGTCGGCATCGCGCGCATGGATGACCAGCGGCAGACCGGTGCGGCGCGCGGCGGCGATGTGGGTGCGAAAACCCTGCGCCTGCGCATCGCGCGGCGCCTTGTCATAGTAATAATCGAGCCCGGCCTCGCCGATCGCCACCACCTTCGGATGGCCGGAAAGCCGCACCAGCTCGTCAGGGGTGACGTCGAGCTCTTCCGCCGCATTGTGCGGATGGGTGCCGACCGAGCAATAGACCTCGTTGAAAGATTCAGCAATTTCAAGGACCTGCTGAAAACGCTTCACGCGCGTCGAGATCGTCACCATTCGGCCGATCCCGGCGGCGAGAGCGCGGGCGACGATGGCCGTCCGCTCCTCGGCGAAGTCCGGGAAGTCGAGATGGCAATGGCTGTCGACCAGCATCAGCTATTGCCATCCTGCTCGACATAGCGCGGAAATACGCCCTCCGGCGTCGGCAAGGCAGTGCCTGGCTCCAGCGCGTGGTCGGCATGGACGTGCTCGAAAGCGCGGCTGTCAGCGGGCACGGCCAACAGGTCGAGCAGCTTGGCCGCCGATCCGGGAATGAAGGGCTGGCAAAGCAGCGTCACCCGGCGCACCAGCTCGGCCGTCGTCCACAGCACGGTTTCCATGCGCTCCGGATTGGTCTTGCGCAGCGCCCACGGCTCCTGAGAGGCGAAATAGCGGTCGGCTTCGGCAACAACGCTGAAGATCGCCGCCAGCGCCAGATGGATGCCCTGCTCCGCCATCGCCCGACGAGAAACGGCCAGCGCTTCGACCGCCTCGTCGAGGATCGCTGTATCGGCCTCGGTAAGGTCGCCGCGCGCCGGCACCTTGCCGCCGCAGTTCTTGGCAATCATCGACAGCGAGCGCTGCGCCAGATTGCCGAGGCCGTTGGCAAGATCGGCATTGGTGCGGTTGACGATCGCCTCATGGCTGTAATTGCCGTCCTGGCCGAACGGCACCTCGCGCAGGAAGAAATAGCGCACCTGGTCGACGCCGTAATGCTCGACCATGGTGAACGGGTCGATGACGTTGCCGACTGACTTCGACATCTTCTCGCCCCGGTTGAACAGGAAGCCATGGCCGAAGACGCGCTTTGGCAACGGGATTCCCGCCGACATCAGGAAGGCCGGCCAATAGACGGCGTGGAAGCGCACGATGTCCTTGCCGATGATGTGCGCATCGGCAGGCCAAAACCGCCATTTCTCATCGTTTTCATTGGGATAGCCGACGCCTGTGATGTAATTGGTCAAGGCGTCGACCCATACATACATCACGTGCTTTTCGTCGCCCGGCACCGGCACGCCCCAGTCGAAAGTGGTGCGCGAGACCGACAGATCCTTCAGCCCCGATTTGACGAAGCTCATCACTTCGTTGCGGCGCTCGGCCGGACCGATGAAATCGGGCTGGCTCTCGTAAAGCGCAATCAGTCTGTCCTGGTAGGCCGACAGCCGGAAGAAATAGCTTTCTTCCTCGACCCATTCCACCGGCGTTCCCTGCGGCCCGTAGCGGACATTGTCGGGGCGAACCTCGGTCTCCTCCTCGCCGTAATAGGCCTCGTCGCGCACCGAATACCAACCGGCATAGCCGCCCTTGTAGATGTCGCCATTGGCGGCCATCGCCTTCCAGATCGCTTGCGAGGACGCGTAATGCCGCTCCTCGGTGGTGCGGATGAAATCGTCGTTGGAAGCGTTGAGCGCGGTGGCCATGCGCCTGAACTCGGCCGAGTTGCGGTCGGCGAGCTCGCGCGCCGTGATGTCTTCCTTGCGGGCCGTCTGCAGCATCTTGATGCCGTGTTCGTCGGTGCCGGTCAGGAAGAAGACTTGCCTGCCGTCGAGGCGCTGGAAGCGGGCAAGCGCGTCGGTGGCAATCAGCTCATAGGCATGGCCGATATGCGGCTTGCCGTTTGGGTAGGAGATCGCGGTCGTGATGTAGAATGTGTCGCGTGACATGAATGAACCGTCATGAATATCTGAATGTGAGTTGTGGCGGTGGATATCGTATCGGAACGTCGATTGCCATCCCGAGGCCAATGCATGCCGCCCAAAACTGGGCCAACGGCATGCATCGAACGAGCCGTCACATTCGCATCGCAGAATTCAGGCGGTCGATCATGGTCAGGGCGTGCTGCTTCTTGTCGAGGTTGTAGGTCTCAGCCTCAGATATCGTGTTCAGCGCCTCGTGCCAAGCCTCGGACAGGGTTTTGGCCCGGGCGAGATCGCCGGCAAGCGCGGCGTCGCTGGCGGCGGTCGAAAGCAGGTCGAGCGCGCGACGGTTGAAGATGTCGAACTGGATTGCCTGATCGCGTCCCGCCACGGCTTCGGCAAGGCGATGGGCGCCGGCAATGTCGGGCTTCCTGGCCGCCACCAGCGTGTCGAGCGCGCCGGCGATCTCCAGCCCGCCATATTGGGTGAGCAGGATCGCGTTGCGGGCGCTGCCCCCTGCCCGCTCGGCGAGCGCCGCGCGCGCGCCCGGATCGTCCGGCGGCGGCGGCTCGACATTTTCCAGCACCGCCATCAGTTCGTCGGCGGCCAAAGGCGCCAGCCGCACCATCTGGCAGCGCGAGCGGATCGTCGGCAACAGGCTGCCCGGCGCATGCACCACCAGAATGAACAGGGTGCGCGCCGGCGGCTCTTCGAGATTCTTGAGCAAGGCATTTGCGGCGTTGGTGTTCATGTCGTCGGCCGGATCGACGATGACGACGCGGTAGCTGCCGTCATGCGAGGTCATCGACAGGAAGCGGCTGACCTTGCGGATCTCGTCGACGGTCAGCACCGTCTTGAAGCTCTTGGTCTTGTCATTGGCCGGACGGGTGAGGTGCAGCACCGAAGGATGCGCGCCGGTGGCGATCTGGCGAAACAGCGAGGAGGCCGGATCGGGAACGGCAAGCGTGTCGGGCGCCGTCTTGAAATCCGGATATCTCAGAAGATGATGCGCCATGTGGAACGCCAGCGTCGCCTTGCCGATGCCTTGGGGCCCGGCGAAAATCAGCGCATGCGGCAGCTTGCCGGTGCGGTAGGCGCTGGCAAGCATCCCTGCCGCCGTCGCGTGGCCGATCAGCCGCGGCGTTTCGGCGGGCTCGGGCACGCCGTCCAGCGTGTCGTGCTGTTCGGGGGCGATGCGTTCGAAGATCATGCCGGCGCCGTCTCAATCCTTTGCGCCGGCATCCGCTCTTCCAGCGCTGCGAAGACGGCGGCGGTGACGACGTTCTCCACCGTATCGGGATCGGCGGAGGCGTCGATGACGACGCAGCGCTCCGGTTCGGCCGCGGCGATGGCCAGGAAAGCCTCGCGCCGCCGCCGGTGGATGGCCAAAGTCTCCTTCTCGAAGCGATCGGCGGCGTCATCGGCGCCGCGCCGCGCGGCGGCCCGTTTCAGGCCTTCAGCGGGATCGATGTCGAAGATCAGCGTCATGTCGGGCATCATGCCGTTGATGGCCACCGCCTCCAGCGCCTTCATGAAATCGGCATCGAGCCCGCCGGTGACGCCCTGGTAGACGCGAGAGGAATCGATGAAACGGTCGCACAGCACGATCGAGCCGCGCTCGACCGCCGGCCGGATGACCTGCTCGACATGGTCGGAGCGCGCGGCGGCGAACAGGATCGCCTCCATCTTCGGGCCGAACGGCTCGGCCGCCCCGGACAGAAGCACATGCCTTACGGCTTCGGCGCCGGGCGATCCACCCGGTTCGCGGCTGACCAGGACCTCGTATTTCTTGGCGCGCATGCGCCGCGCCAGCCGCTCGATCTGCGTCGACTTGCCTGCTCCTTCGCCGCCCTCGAAGGTGATGAAAAATCCGCTCGCCAATCGAGACTGCCTTTGCCCGTGCTGGCCGCTGTCATAGCTCCCGTCCGACAAAAGGTCCACGAACTTGCCCGATCACAAATGTTTCTGCCGCAGCCAGCCGACAGCGAGTTCCTTGGCCGCGTCCAACGCGCGCTGCGGCAGCGTACCCACCTTCACCGATTCTGCGGCATAGAGCGGCGTCTGCTGGCTCAGCGTCTCGCCTATCCAAACGCGCAATTCCCCGACCGGTTGCCCCTCCTCGACCGGTGCCGACACCGGACCCTGGTAGACGATCCTGGCGGTCAGCTTGTCGCGGTTGGCTATCGGCAGAAAGATGTCCACGGGGCCTTTGGCTTTCAAGGCCAGGCCGGACTTGGCGCCGCCGAAAACCTGTGCTTCTCCGACCACCTCGTCCTTGGCGAAGATCTCGGTCTTCTGGAATGACCGCGAGCCCCATTCGAGCAGCTTGCGCGCCTCTTCGGAGCGCTCGCGGTCATTGGCCAATCCGCTGAGCGCGGCGATCACACGCGTGCCGTTGTGACTGACGGTGCCGACCAGGCCGAAGCCCGCCTGCTCGCTGGCACCTGCCACGAAGCCATCGGCCTCGATGCCCATGGCGATCAGCGGATTGCGGTTCCTCTGCGAGATCTTATTCCAGGTGAAGTCCGGCTGGCCGTAATAGTGGAAGAACTCCGGATAGTCGCGCCACAGATGCAGCGCCAGCATGGTCAGCTCCCGCACCGTCGTCTGCTGCCCGTCGGCCGGCAGGCCGGTCGAATTGACGAAGGTCGATTTCGAGAGGCCGAGCTGGCGGGCGCGATCGGTCATCTGCGCGGCGAAATTCGCTTCCGAGCCCGCCATTCCCTCGGCGAGCACGATACAGCCGTCATTGGCGGCCTGCACGGTGACGCCCTGGATCAAATCCTCGACGCGGACCTCGGATTTGAGCTTGGCGAACATGGTCGAGGTTCCGGACGGCGCGCCGCCGGTGCGCCAGGCGTTTTCGCTCACGACGAAAGTGTCGTCGAGCGTGATCCGCTTCGACTTGATGGCGTTGAAGACCATTTCCATCGTCATCAGCTTGGCCATTGAGGCCGGCGGGATTGGCTTGTCGGGGTCCTTGGCGAAGAGCACCGTGCCGGTGTCCGCATCGATCATGAACGCCTGCGCCGCCTTGGTCTCGAAGAGCTGCGCGCTCGCCGGGGCCGCGCAAAGCAACACCAGCGCCAATCCCAGAAGGCTGGCGAAAGGCAGAAAAATGCGGAACTGCATGAAATGTCGACCCGATCTGAGCAACCCGGAAAGCGCAGAGCCACTCCAGAATGCGCAAAGACTACCCCACGGCCAAGCTATCAGGGTTTTTCCGGCCGGATCAACGGGCAGCGCGAATTTGATCAGTTACGCACAACAAGCGCGTCCGGCGCGCCATGCGACCAGGCTGCCTGGAGCAGGTCGTCGACGCTGCCATGGCCGTCCGGATAGACATTGACCGCATACCAGTCATTGCCGTCGAGCTCGGTGCGCTGGATCTCGGTCCGGCCGAACGGCTCGAGCGCTGCGGCCACACGCTTTGCCTGCGCGGCCTCGTCGAAGGAACCGGCGGCGACATAGTCGGACGCAGGCGTCTGTAGCTCTCGGTTCGATTTCTTCCATGAACGCAGGATATCGGCCGGCGACATGCCGCCGGAATCGAGCGCGGCAAAGACATCGGCGCGCTCTACGCGCTCATCCGCGTAAGACAGGGAGGCCATGGCGAAGGGCGAGTTCGGCGGAAGCGTGAAATCCGGCCGTTCTGGGACGATTGGACCGAAATCCGGCAGCGCGACATCGCTGGCGCCCTGGACGGCGAATGCGGCCGGCTGCACGGCCGGCTGATCCGAAAGCCCCGGCTGCGCTGCAAAGGCCCGCCCCGAATTGGTCAACTCGCCCGGAAACGGCGCGGCGGCCGGAGACGCCGCGACCGGCATGCTCGGCGACGGGCCGTTCATGGCCACCATCACGCCGGTCGGCAGGCCGTCCGAAGGATCCGGCCGGTTGTTGCCGGGATGATAGGAGGCCACCAGATACTGGTCGTCATTGCCGTCGAGCGGCGCGCGGCCGACATACTCCACTTTGACCCTGGCCGTGCCGACCTTGGCATAGTCCAGCATCTGCGCCGCGCGTTCGGAAACGTCGATGATGCGGCCTTCGTGATAGGGGCCGCGGTCGTTAACGCGCACGATGACCGAACTGCCGGTCTCCAGATTGGTGACGCGGGCATAGCTCGGCAGCGGCATCGTCGGATGCGCCGCCGTCAGATGCGTCATGTCATAGACTTCGCCATTGGCGGTCAGACGACCATGAAACGCATCGCCGTACCAGGAAGCCAGGCCGACCTTGGCGTAGCCCTTGTCTTCCTTGGGATAGTACCACTTGCCACGCACTTGATAGGGCTTGCCGAGCTGGTCGCGGCCACCGCCGCGCCGCATGAACTGGACACGCGGGCTCGCCTTCACGCCATATTCGGATTCGGCGAAATATTCCTTGGAGCGGGCCTTCTTGTAGACCATCCCCTTCGGTTCGGGTTGCGAGGCGCAGGCAGCCAGCAGCAGGCCCGAAAGGGCGCACAGGGCGAAAGCAGAAGCGCGACGAAGACGCGGGCGCGTCAGGGTCTGCATGTCTCGATTGTCCCCTACCGTGCTGTCACCAGACGGGGCCAGAAGTCGCCCTCCAGGCCAACACCTTGATCCCCAATCCCTTTTGCACAGGAATTGCTTATCACGATGTTAATCGATTATGGCCGCAACAGGGCGAGATTGTGGCGAGACATAGGAACTGGGCGATGATCGAGCGGCCGTCGCGCCATAACCGACGCTTCAAAGCATCACCATGGCCACGATTGTCGGGCGTCGAGGTCGGCCCGACCGGGTTGCCGGTCTGTTATCGCGGCACCGACGACACGGTGGCGGCGACCTGCGAGAGCTTCTCGCGCTTCGTCAAAACAGGTTTCTCATAGATTTTCTTCATGATCTTCCCCTCTTGAAATACTACAGGTTCCAATTGGCCGCGTGTTGGCTGCATTGTCAATGCATGAACCGGCTAGCCGCCATCCCAAACACATTGGGCCATTCCCGCGATTGACAGATCTTTGCACAGCGCACTAGAGGATTGGGCGCTTGCGTTGCCGGCAGGGCTTTGAGGTCGGCAGGACGAAGCGCCTCGTGACGATCACGATGGAGGGATGGCCGAGCGGTTTAAGGCACCGGTCTTGAAAACCGGCGTGGGCGCAAGTTCACCGTGGGTTCGAATCCCACTCCCTCCGCCAAATACCGTTGAAAATTATAGAGTTTTTCAGATTTTGGTTACCTGATCCGCGAACCTACCCACAAACGCTGTATGGATTTAGTAAACGGGAGAAGGCGCTTTCGCCTAGCCGTTCAGATGCCACCGCAGCAGACCCTAGCTTAGCGTCAGCTTTACCGAGCCGCGTATTATGCCCGCCGCTATCAGCATTTCGCGCAGCAAATTTTCCAACTCGCGAGCCTGCCATATCGACGTTATCACCGGGATGTTCAAGCGCGATTTTTTGCCGGCGAGAATCGGTCTGCGCTCCTTTCCCTGGAATTGGTCCTCGGCATGAGCGCGGATAATCCACGCCATCATATCCGCGGCTTGGAGCGGCAACACGCGTTCCTCATTTTCGAAAACAGGCATATTGCCAATTGGCTTTTGCCGCCCCTGCAAAAGGGATCTGTAGCGAGCCCAATCCCTACGGACTTTCTTCTTTTCCATCATCTGGTCATCGAAAATGAAATTTACCGGACCTTTCAGCTCGAGCGCGTCTTGGCCATCGGCGAGCTTCAAAATCATCTGATAAAGAAGGAAATAGTATGGACTATGAAATTGCTGCGGTAGCTGGCTTCCTTTGATAATCCGACTGAAATCATCGACCATAACCGCAGCGACAACTCCCGCTTCGACGTGATCGGAAATTACATTTTGCAGCAACAAAATTCGCTCGTCACGCCGATCCTGTGACCAAGAGGCGAACTCGCCGACGCAATTCATTGCCTCGCTCATTTTGAAACGGCCAATGCGAGGCTTCATAGAGAGAATATCGGCCCAATCCGCCGAGAACCGCGTCCAGTTTTCGGCAGGGGCAATGAGGCCCGCCAAAACGTAGATTGCCGGATTGATCGACACGCTTTCATCAACGTAGGCTTGGAGCATTGATCGCCCCCCCCAGTTCGAACTCACCGCTAACTTCTAAAAACGGGTCTCCGCCCAATGGGCGTTAGCGGCCCGAATGTCCGCTTCTGATTTAGCCTCAGCTGTTTCTCGGAGAAATTTGACAAGTCTGTTAGCGTGTTTTTCGGCGTAATGCCGGCAGAAAATTCTATTCTTATCGCCGAGCGTTAATCCGTAATAATCTGACAGGGCCGGGATTTTGCTTGTCAGCGCCTGGAGCGACTTCCTCATAGGCAAATCTTGTCGCTGGCGCTCGACATGGCGCGCCCACTCCCACGCTACGAAATCTGCCGCGTGGAAGACACCTTCCATTTCCTCCTTGGGTGTCGCAATAAGTTTAACGAGAGAATATTGCTCCAAAACGTGTTTATATACAGGTTGCCTTTCCTTATTACTATTCAGGAATCGAATATAGTCAATAAATCCTCCTTGTCCATCATCTCCTGTTTCCAGAACATACGAGATATGATTTCTCTTCATTGCGCCATCATTCGCAAAATCTCCCAAGGCCCACATGCACATATGAATCATTGGGCCGTACTTTGTCCTAAATGCCCTATAGAGAAACTCATCAACAGCCTTTTCATTGTTGGAAAGCTTCGGAAATTTCTCCTCTATTGTGCTGTCATCATAGGATGTACAAACTATGTAGGAGGCGTTGTTCTTTATTATTTCGACTATGCCATGCATTATCTGTTTTTTTTTACGATCGTCTATGCCTTCGAAATCGCCTTTCCGGGCGTTCAGGTGGGTCATATGGAACGTGCGCCCGTCGAGCAGACGTTGCCATTGCTTGTTTGCTTTTTTTGCTCGGCCATAGCTGAATGCAACGGCGGCGACAGCGTAAATGCCTGAACCAGAACGACCTGCATCAATGCCAGCACGAAGCGCCAAGACTTTCACCGAATAACGATCACGGGATGAGCGCTGCTATCGACTCAGCCCAACAACAACGGCGTTCATTTCATGCTCTATTGCAATCACGCCGATAAAGGTCAACCAAGCGTGCCGCCCTGCTTATTAAACGTCGTTTTCTGAGGCGGTTTTGGAGGGTTGCTATGCCAAGGAAAATGCGCGTCATCGGACCATACTGAATTCTTGGTACTGTATTGCTGCATTCGCGCTTGGACCTCCCACGAAAGTGCAGAATAGTAATTAATCGCTTCTTCGGAAACCTCTGTTGGTTTTCTTGTTACAAATCCTATATCGGCTTGCCACATCCCCACAGTTTCATTGTTGTGGCTATACCAGTGGGCTTCATCGTGAATCAGCCTATTCCGAAAATCGCCGATTTTCATGAATGAATCGGCAAGTTTTTTGACCTTTTTGCTATCGGTAGGGTCTGCAATTTCCTGGGATAACCATTCCAGAAGCCGAGCGCGCGGATAATAGTTCGGGATGCTGGCAGTGACGGCACGTCCTGCCGTTTCGCTTAGTCCCGCCACGTGCCAAATGAGCCGGTTCATTTCCGATTCCATCGCGCTAAACCGGACGACGAATAGTCCAATGAGTGGGACAAGTTTATTGGGGATCACTGTTCCCGGAACGAAATCTGCCATGTGGCGCGCCTTAAATTGACAATCGAGAAAGACGTTTAAGGGCATAGGACGGCCAGGGCAAACCGCGTGGACACTTTTTAGCGAGCCGGCCCCGTGGTGTTCCAGCGGATGAATTCGGCGTCCTTGCCGGTGATTTCCTTTACCGCCCGCAACAGCGCTTCATGCAACCCTCGCGTGGCCCGGTAATGATCGCAGTGCGGCGATATAAGCGGCCCGGTGATGCTGAGATGCAGCGCCTCCGCTGCGGCCAGGAACCGCCTCAGCTTTGATTCCGATAATTGCTTGGGCTTGTTGCGCCTGACCAAATCGCGATCTCCCACGAGAAATCGCCCCATCTAGGGGGCGCCGACGCGCGCCCAGCATTCCCCTTTCCGGCCAAGCCTCGGCGATACCGCCAGGCCGAGAAAGACCATCACCGCCTGATTGAGCCGAACCATATCCTCGTCGTCGAGCCGCCCGATCCGGTCGCCGACCTTCGACTTCGGAACCGAGGTGATCTTGTCCACCATCAGCCGGGAAGGAGAGCGCAGCCCGTTGCTCTCGTTCGGCTCACCGGAAGCCGAAATAACGGCGCATCGGTCGGGTCCGTGGTGAAGGCGCAGACCGTGATCGAATCCGTGGCGTCAAAGCTGTCATCCTGCACGATGACGACCGGGCGCGGCTTGCCCGCATAGTCCCTGCCGCCGGATACGGTCCAGACCTCGCCCCGCCTCATTCATCGTCCCAGTCGGATACCGCGTCTATGAACGCCTGATCCTCGGCCGCACGGGCGCTCGCGGCCACCGCCGCCGACTGTCGGTGCGCCTCGGACTTAAATGACGCGGCGCGCACGTCCGGCACCCAAATCTGGATGGGCCGCAGGCCCTGGGCGCGTAGCCGCTCCCGATGTTCCTGCACCTTCACACGCGTGGATTTCGCGCTTCTTGCCGATGCCATGAGTCATTTTCCGCAATGGTTACATGTAGCCTATCATGGACTACGCGTTGCGACCGGCCTTTTCGCGACCTCCAGAAGAGGCGCAAGTCCGACTGGTTCAGTTGCCTGAAATCCGTAGCTTCCGGCATCGACGAGACAGACATTCCACGCAAATTAATGAGCCCGCAGCTTGCGGCGATCAAGGGTTGCAGACGGTGCAATCGTTGGAAGCGATGCGGCGCTGGCGACCGACAGCGGTAAACCACCGTTTATTTGATTTATCGGATAAAATATGCTGCTTGTCGCGCCCATGAAAAAGCTCTGCCTGATGGTTCTGGCGTCGCTGACGCCGGTCTTGCCGGCCAAGGCGATGGACAATGCCTTGCGCGCCGGCCTGATGAAACTCGATCCGCAGACCCGCCTCGAACAGCGCTGTGACGCCGAGGTGCTCGACCGGATCAGCCACGACGATCGCAACTACAAGGCCGACCGCGTCGTGGCCTACGCCTTCGCCACGCCGCAGATGAGCGCCGATGCCATCAAGAGCTCGGGCGCCGCCTTCCGCAGCAATGGCCAATGGTACCGGCTGAAGTTCAAATGCCAGACCGCGCCGGACCATATGCAAGTGCTGCAGTTCCGCTACAAGATCGGCGACGAGATTCCGGAATCCGACTGGGCCAAATATAACCTCTACGACTAGAGCAATACCAGGGAAAGTGCGTAGCGGTTTCCCGTCCGGAATTGCGTCAAAACAAAGAGATAGAGCGGTTCGCCGTTTCCGTGAAACGGTGAAACGCTCTAGTTTTCGGCCTCGCCAGCTTGCCGGCGACCACCCTAATTCCATCAGGGCCTACGCCGCCGGCCTTGTTTTCCGGCGATGTCCAACCCTGCGTCTTGACGCCGATGGACCGTGCCTTTAGGCCCGTCCCGGTAAAGGGCTACGCTCATTTCAGGCAAGGATTTCTAGTCGATGGAAATATTCACTGCCGCAGGCCTTTCGGCTCTCCTCCAGGTCGTTGCAATCGATCTCGCGCTTGCCGGCGACAACGCAATTGTGATCGGCCTTGCGGCAGCCGGCCTTCCCGTCGATCAGCGCAAGCGCGCCATCCTGGTCGGCATCGCGGCAGCCACCGTCCTGCGCATTGTCTTTGCCCTGATCACGCAATGGCTGCTGAGCATCGGCCCGATGCTGCTCATTGCCGGCGGGCTCCTGCTTCTGTGGGTATGCTGGAAGATGTGGCGCGAGCTGCGCGTCAGCCACGAGGATGAGCGCGACGCGACAGAAGCGCTGTCGAACGGCGATTATAACGGCAAAATCGCCGGAAAAGGCCCGCGCAAGACCTTCTCGCAGGCTGCCTGGCAGATCGTCATCGCCGACGTCTCGATGTCGCTCGACAACGTGCTCGCCGTCGCCGGCGCAGCCATGAAGCATCCCACGGTGCTGATCATCGGACTGGTCCTTTCGATCGCGCTGATGGGCTTTGCCGCATCCTTCGTCGCGCGCCTGCTGCACAAATACCGCTGGATCGCCTATGTCGGCCTGCTGATCATCCTCTATGTCGCGGTGAACATGCTTCTGGGAGGCGCCGTGCAGCAATTTCCCGACCATTTTGCTTTCCTGGCGCCCTGGTTCGGATCGGACGGCCACTGACGCTCTTTCAAGGCGAGCATCTGCCGCATCGCCTCTTGTCGTGGCCGACTGGCAGGTTTGCTTCTGTGCCGAAGCGTGCTATTGCGCCGCGCGAAATGGCTCAAAGCCGCGCGCCGTAGATCGATCTTCGGAGCTGAAGCTCCTCGATCTCGCCCTCATCTCTTGGAAAACAAATTTATGTCCGCCCCACGCGTCAGTTTCGTCAGTCTTGGATGCCCGAAGGCGCTCGTCGATTCCGAGCGCATCATCACGCGGCTGCGCGCCGAGGGCTACGAGATCGCACGCAAGCATGACGGCGCCGACCTCGTCGTCGTCAACACTTGCGGCTTTCTCGATTCCGCCCGCGACGAATCGCTCAACGCCATCGGCTCCGCGCTTTCCGAAAACGGCCGCGTCATCGTCACCGGCTGCCTCGGCGCCGAGCCGGAGGTCATCCGCGAAAAGCATCCCAACGTGTTGGCGATCACCGGCCCGCAGGCCTATGAAAGCGTGATGGCGGCGGTGCACGAGGCGGCTCCGCCAAGCCACGATCCCTATGTCGACCTGTTGCCGCCGCAGGGCGTGAAGCTGACGCCGCGCCACTACGCCTATCTGAAGATTTCCGAGGGCTGCAACAACCGCTGCACCTTCTGCATCATTCCGGCACTGCGCGGCGATCTCGTCTCGCGCCCGGCCGCAGACGTGCTGCGCGAAGCCGAAAAGCTCGCCAAGGCCGGCGTCAAGGAGATCCTGGTCATCTCGCAGGACACCAGCGCCTACGGCATCGACATCAAGTACCAGACGTCGATGTTTGGCGATCGCGAGGTGCGGGCGAAATTCCTCGACCTCGCCGAGGAGCTCGGTAAGCTCGGCATCTGGATACGCATGCATTATGTGTACCCCTACCCGCATGTCGCCGACGTCATTCCGCTGATGGCGGACGGAAAGATCCTCCCCTATCTCGACATTCCCTTCCAGCACGCCTCGCCACAGGTGCTGAAGAACATGCGACGCCCCGCGCATGGCGAAAAGACGCTGGACCGCATCCGCGGCTGGCGCGAGGTCTGCCCGGATCTCGCCATCCGCTCGACTTTCATCGTCGGCTTCCCCGGCGAGACCGAGGACGATTTCGAGATGCTGCTCGACTGGCTGGACGAAGCCAGGATCGACCGCGCCGGCTGTTTCAAATATGAGCCGGTCAAGGGCGCGCGCTCCAACGACCTCGGGCTGGAGCAGGTGCCGCAGGAGGTCAAGGAAGCGCGCTGGCACCGCTTCATGCAGCGCCAACAGAAGATCTCGGCAACGCAGCTCGCCAAGAAAATCGGCAAGCGCCTGCCGGTGCTGATCGACGAGGCGCATGGCACATCCGGCAAAGGCCGCACCAAATACGACGCGCCGGAGATCGACGGCTCCGTGCACATCCAGTCGCGGCGGCCGCTGCGTGCCGGCGAGATCGTCACGGTCAAGATCGACCGCGCCGATGCTTATGACCTCTACGGCTCGGCCGTCTGACGGCCCACGCGGACCCACGCAGCATAAAAAAGGGCGCCTGCGGCGCCCTTTTTCTTTCGGCTCAGCGATTTGCCGCTTACTGCGGCAGCTTGTCGTCGATGCCCTTGACGTAGAAATTCATGCCGAGCAGCGTGCCGTCGTCGGCGACCTCGCCGTCCTTCAGCCAGGGCGAACCATCCTGCTTGGAGACAGGTCCGGTGAAGGGGTTCCAGCCGCCGGCGATCTTCTTCTCGGTCGCCTCGGCCATCGCCTTCACGTCGTCAGCCATGTTGGTGTAGGGGGCGAGCTTGACGGCGCCGTCCTTGATGCCGAGCCAGACATTGTCAGGCTTCCAGGTGCCGTCGAGCGCCGCCTGGACGCGGCTGATGTAATACGGGCCCCATTCGTCGGTCAGCGAGGTCAGCTGCGCGTGCGGTGCAAACTTGATCATGTCGGACGACTGGCCGAAGCCGTGCAGCTTGCGCTCCTCCGCGACCTGCAGAGCGGCGGTCGAATCGGTGTGCTGGACGATGATATCGGCGCCCTGGTCGAACAGCGCCTTGGCGGCGTCGGCTTCCTTGCCGGGATCGAACCAGGAATTCACCCACACGATCTTCACCTTGAAGTCGGGATTGACCGACTGCGCGCCGAGCATGAAGGAGTTGATGCCCATCACCACTTCCGGGATCGGGAAGGAAACGATGTAGCCGGCGAGGCCCTTCTTCGATTCCTTGGCTGCGATCTGGCCGAGCACATAGCGGCCTTCATAGAAGCGGGCGTTGTAGATGCCGAGATTGTCGCCGGTCTTGAAACCGGTGGCATGCTCGAACATAACCTTGGGAAACTTCTTGGCGACCTTCACTTCGGCATCCATGAAGCCGAAGGAGGTGCCGAAGATGATCTTGCACTTCTCGCGCGCCAGGCGCTCGAAAGCGCGGTCGGCGTCCGGGCCTTCCGAGACGTTTTCGAGATAGGCGGTCTCGACCTTGTCGCCGAGCGCCTTCTCGACTTCGAGCCGGCCCTGGTCGTGCTGATAGGAGTAGCCGAAGTCGCCGATCGGACCCGTATAGACCCAGCAGGCCTTGAGCTTGTCGGCGGCCTGGGCGGTTGCCGCCAGGGACAGGGCCGCGGCCGTGGTCATCAACGCAATAAGCAGTTTTTTCATTGTGTTACCTCTCTGAGTTAAGCCTTGGAGCTTCCCGTCTTTTTGTTGTTGTCAACGATCCGGAACAAATGGCTGCCCCAACGAAGCCGGCGTGTTCATCATCGTCAGCCGCTTGTTGCGCGAGATTAGAACGAGAACCACAACGGTTGCCAGATAGGGCAGCGAAGAAAGAAACTGCGAAGGCACCGGAATGCCAAAAGCCTGTGCATGAAGCTGGCCGATCCACACCGCGCCGAAGATGTAAGCGCCGGCCAGGACCCGCCACGGGCGCCAGGAAGCGAACACCACCAGCGCCAGCGCGATCCAGCCGCGGCCAGCGCTCATATTCTCGACCCATTGCGGCGTGTAGACCAGCGACAGGTGGCCGCCGGCAAGACCGGCGCAGGCGCCGCCGAAGATCACGGCGAGATAGCGGTAGCGGATGACCTTGATGCCGAGCGCATGCGCCGAGGTATGGCTGTCGCCGATCGAGCGCAGCGTCAGGCCCGTGCGCGTCTTGAACAGGAACCACATCACCGCCGCGGTCAGGGCGATCGAGATGTAGAAGACCGGGTCCTGGCCGAAGACCAGCTTGCCGACCCCCGGGATCGAGCTGATCCCCGGGATGTCCAAATTGGGCAATCTCACGCCCGGCTGACCGACGAAGCTGGTGCCGATCATGCCCGAGAGACCGAGGCCGAGCAGCGTCAGCGATAGGCCGGTCGCCACCTGGTTGGTCGCCAGCGACAGCGTCATGACGGCGAACAGCAGCGAAAACAGCGCGCCGACGATGATAGCCGCGAGCAGGCCGATCCACGGCGACCCGGTGAGATAGCCGGCGCCGAAGCCGCCCACGGCGCCCATGATCATCATGCCCTCGACGCCGAGATTGAGCACGCCCGAGCGCTCGACCACCAACTCGCCGATCGCCGCGATCAGAAGCGGCGTCGCCGCGGTCGCGATGGTCAAAAGGATGTTGACGGTGATGTCCATCAGCGGGCCTCCTCGAGCTTGGGCGCCGCTTCGAGCTGCGCCGCGCCCTTCGACTTCGTCAGCGCCATGCCGATCAGGCGGATGCGGTAATGGATGAGCGTGTCGCAGCCGAGCACGAAGAACAGAAGCATGCCCTGGAAGACGCGCGCCACCTTGTCGGAGATGCCAAGCGCGCTCTGCACCGCCTCGCCGCCGAGATAGGTCAGCGCCAGCACCAGGCCCGCGGCCACGATGCCCAGCGGATTGAGGCGCCCAAGGAAGGCGACGATGATGGCGGTGAAGCCGTAGCCGGGCGAGATCACCGGCTGCAACTGGCCGATGGCGCCGGAGACCTCGGAGATGCCGGCCAGGCCGGCCAGCGCCCCGGACAGAAGGAAGGCGAAGAACACCATCCGGTTGAAGCCGAAACCGGCGAAGCGTCCTGCCCTTGGGCTTGAACCCAGCACGCGGACCTCGAACCCTTTCAGCATGCGGCTCATCATCAGCCAGATCGCTACCGCGGCGACCAGCGCGAAGACGAAACCCCAATTGGCGCGGCCGGCATCCGGCATCAACTCAGGCAGTACGGCGGAATCGCCGAACTGGATTGTTTGCGGGAAGCCGTGGCCTTGCGGATCGCGCCATGGGCCGCGCACCAGCCAGTCGAGGAAAAGCTGCGCGACATAGACCAGCATCAGGCTGGTGAGGATCTCATTGGTGCTGAAGCGCGTCTTCAGAAGCGCCGGGATCGATGCGTAGAAGGCACCGCCGACCATGCCCAGCAAAAGCATCAGCGGGATCACCAGCGGGCCTTCGAACTGCGGGAACAGCACCGGGATGATCGAGCCGAAGATCGCGCCGAAAATGAACTGGCCTTCGGCGCCGATGTTCCAGATGTTGGCCTTGTAGCAGACCGACAGGCCGACCGCGATCAGGATCAGCGGCGCTGCCTTGATCGCCAGCTCATGCAACTGCCAGACCTGGCTGACCGGCTCGACGAAATAGATCTCGAAGGCGTTGAGCGGATTGACGCCGAGCAGCGCAAACATGATGGCGCCGGCAATGATCGTCAGCGCGAAGGCGATGAAGGGCGACAGCATCGAGAACAGCGCCGAGCGCTGCGGGCGTTTGACGAGTTCGATGCGCATCATGCCACCTCCATCCTGTGTTCGGCGTGGCCGGGCTCGGCACCGCCCATCAACAGGCCGATCCTCTCGAAAGTCGCCTCGGCAATCGGCAGCGGCGTCGACAATTCGCCGTTGTGCATGACGGCGATCGCGTCCGACAGCTCGAACAATTCGTCGAGGTCCTGGCTGATGACCAAGACAGCGGAGCCGCTGCGGGCAAGCTCGATCAGGGCCTGGCGGATGTGAGCGGCAGCACCGGCGTCGACGCCCCAGGTCGGCTGGTTGACGATCATGACGCTCGGCTTGCGGTCGAGTTCGCGGCCAACGATGAATTTCTGCAGATTGCCGCCCGACAATGCGGCGGCCTCCGGATCGGGCGCGCTCTTGCGCACGTCCATGGCTTTAATGATGCGCTGGGCAGCGCTGTAAACCGCGCCGTTCTTCACCGTGCCGCCCGAACCGACGAAAGCCTTGCCGTCAGTGGCGTGACGAGACAGAAGCAGGTTCTCCGAAAGCTTCATGCGGGGTGCTGCGCCATGGCCGAGCCGCTCCTCCGGCACGAAGGCGGCCCCCATCAGCCGCCGGCCGGTGATCGAAAGGCCGCCGGCGTCCTTGCCGCGAATGCGCACGGAACCGGTATCCTGCTGCAGCACTTCGCCGGAGACGGATTCGAAGAACTCGCCCTGGCCGTTGCCGGCCACACCCGCGATGCCGATCACTTCGCCGGCACGTACGGTGAGGTTGATGTTCCTCAGTGGGATGGCGAACGGCGTCGCCGGCTTGCGGCTGAGGCTGCGGATTTCCAGCAGCGCCGGCGCCGTTTCGATGCCTTCCGCCGGCGCACGCACCACCGCCTTCACCTCGCTTCCGACCATCATGCGGGCAAGCGATGCGGCCGTCTCCTCACGTGGATTGCAGTGGCCGACGACCTTGCCGTGGCGAAGCACCGTGGCGCGGTCGCAGATGCGTTTGACCTCTTCCAGCCGGTGCGAGATGTAGAGGATCGATTTGCCTTCGGCGCGCAGGCGCTCCAGCGTCTCGAACAGCTTGTCGGCCTCCTGCGGCGTCAGCACCGAGGTGGGCTCGTCGAGGATGATGAGCTGCGGCGTCTGCAGGAGGCAGCGGATGATCTCGATGCGCTGGCGTTCGCCGACCGAAAGATCTCCGACCAGCGAATCCGGATCGAGCGGCAGGCCGTAGCTGTAGGACAATGCCCTCGCCTTCGCGGCGATGCTGCTGATCGGCGAACCATCATTGAGCGAAAGCGCGATGTTCTCGGCCGCTGTCAGCGCTTCGAACAGCGAGAAATGCTGAAACACCATGCCGATGCCGAGCTTCTTGGCCACGCCCGGGCTGGTGATCTTGACCGGCTTGCCATCCCAGAAGATCTCGCCCGAGTTCGGCTCGAGCGATCCGAACAGCATCTTGACCAGCGTCGACTTGCCGGCACCGTTCTCGCCGAGCAGCGCGTGGATCTCGCCTTTTGCGATATTGAGATCGATGTGATCGCACGCCGTCAGCGTGCCGAATATCTTGGTTAGGCCGCGAACCTCGAGCAGGTTCGCCCTGTCATGATTTGCACTCACAGTGCCTCCCATCCGGTTTCCCAGACATGTTCTGTGTTCCCGAAAGCATGGTATGCGCGGCCGGCTCCAGTCGGAAAGCAGCACCCGACTTGAAAGAGCTTCAAGAATTTCAGCGGAAACTCAAGGGCTAAGATAGATCTCTCGAGAACATCGGCAAAATCCGCATCCCTTTTCAGGCAAGCCGTGCCTTCGGGCTCGGCAAGCCGCTGAAAAACAAGACAGCCCGATAGCACCGTGCCGAAGGGTGTAAAGCGGTTTTCCGTCCGGAATTGCGATAGAGCGGTACGCCGCTTCCGTGAAGCGCTTTAGGGAATGAGGACGGTCGTTCCCGTCGTCTTGCGGGCCTCGAGATCCGCTTGCGCCTTTGCAGCATCCTTCAGCGCATAGCGCTGGTTGATCTTGATCTCGACGGCGCCGCTCTTGACCACGTCGAAAAGCGCTTCGGCCGACTTCACCAGATCCTCGCGCCTGGCATTGTAGACGAAGAGCGTCGGCCGCGTCGCATAGAGCGAGCCTTTCTGCGCCAGCAGCGATATCGAGAAAGGCGGGATCGGCCCCGACGACTGGCCGAAGCTGACGAACATGCCGAGCGGCCGCAGGCAGTCGAGCGATGCCGGAAAAGTGTCGGCGCCGACGGAATCGTAGACGACGTCGCATTTCTTCCCGCCCGTCAGCGCCGCGACGCCGGCGACGAAATCCTGCTCTTTGTAGTTGATGACGTGATCGAAGCCGTGCGCCCGCGCAAGCTCGATCTTGTCGGCGGAACTCGCGGTGCCGATCACGGTCGCGCCGAGATGCTTTGCCCATTGCCCGAGGATCAGCCCGACGCCGCCGGCGGCTGCGTGGTAGAGGATCGTGTCGCCGGCCTTGACGGGAAAGGTGCGGCGCAAGAGGTATTCGGCCGTCATGCCCTTCAGCATCATCGCCGCCGCTTGCTCGTCGCCGATACCGTCCGGCACTTTGACCACACGGTCGGCCGCGATCACCCGTTGCTCAGCGTAAGCCCCGACATTGACGGCATAGGCGATGCGGTCGCCGGGCTTCAGCCATTCGACGCCGGGGCCGAGCGCCAGCACGACGCCCGCTGCCTCGCCGCCTGGGATCAGCGGAAAACCGCCAAGTGGCGGATAAAGCCCGGAGCGATAGTAGACGTCGATGAAGTTGAGGCCGATTGCCGTGTGCCGGACCAGGATCTGGCCGTCTCCCGGCTGGCCGGGGTCGGCGTCTTCATAGGCCAGGACTTCGGGACCGCCATGGGCGTGGATGCGGATTGCCTTGAACATCGCTCAGCTCTCTGAAGGGTAAGTGCACAAATCTGGAAACATGATTGCGAAAGGGAGAACCGATTTTCGGAAAATCATGCGCCGATATACAGCTAGGGCCAGGATGACCATTCAGCCAAAAATATCCTGATCCAGGATCAGGACTTCTTGGCGCCCAGATTGGGAAACATCTGCATGATGCCTCCAATGCAGGCGAGATAGAGGCCGGTGATCGTGATGCCGATCTTGGTGAAGTTGCTGACCTGCTCTCCCAGCACGCCAATCTTGTCATAGAAGGCGGCAAGTGCTGCCTGCGCCAGCGCCAGCGCGCCGAAGGCGCACCACAAAAGCGTCATAAAGAGATTGACCGGTCTCAGCCGCACGACACGCACCGGATGGATGAAGTTGATCGGCATGAAGGTCAAAATGCCGGCAACCACCACCACCGCGAAAGACACCCATTGCCCAGGCTCGATGACGAAGAGCGTGAACACCACCATGTTCCAGACGACGGGAAACCCTTTGAAGAAGTTCTCCTTCGTCTTCATGCCGGTGTCGGCATAGTAGATCGCGCTGGAGACGACGATGATGGCCGCCGACAGGAAGGACAGATTCTCGCCCATGAAGCCGCGCTGATAGAGCGCGAAGGCCGGAATGAGCACGTAGGTGACGTAGTCGATAATGTTGTCGAGGAGCTCTCCCGACCATGTCGGCAGGATTTCCTTGACCTCGAGCTTCCTGGCGATCGGGCCGTCGATACCATCGACGAAAAGCGCCAGCCCCAGCCACCAGAACATCGCCGTCCAGCGTTGCTCGCTCGCCGCGACCAGCGACAGGAAGGCAAGGAACGATCCCGACGCGGTGAGCAGATGCACGGAGAACGCGCGCGCCTGCGGCCACGTCACCTTCTTCTTCGGCAATGGGATCCGTTGCGCGATCTTCTTTGCTGCCTTGCCGGCCCTTGTGTTCTTGCTCACGGTCCCCGCCAGTCCAGCTTGCAGATTTCGGCCGAGCGGCCGGCGAAATTCCAGTTGCGGCCGAAGGCGCGCATCTTGCTCTTGTCGGACTTCGCCACGATGATTTCCGGCGCGATCCAATATTCCGAATTGGCGATCACCGTATCTTTCTCACGGTCCTTGCCAGGAATGGGCGTCACTGCGCCGTCAATAACCTTGGGAATCTGGAAGACGCGCGTCTTGTCGTGCGTCTCGTAGGTGATCGGCACCTGCTCGACGCCGAGGAATTTCCCGACGAGGATCGACAACAGCGAGGTGGTGCCGCCGGCCTTGCCGGTGAAAATCTTGGTTAGCGCCTTCGCCGCATAGATCGACGCGCGCTTGTCGATGAACAGGCCGGCCATCCAGTTGCCGCGGCTCATATAGCCGGGAATTTCCATGATCAGGCCGAGATTGAGGCCCGACAAGTCGACCTCGCCAAAATGGCCCGCATCGATGCGGAAGCCTGCCCATGTCTGGCAATAGCCCTCGGTTGGCGGATGGCTGCCAAGCGACAGCACGCAGGGACAGAAAACCGTGCAATTGCAGGAGAGTACCAGCTCCCCTTTCATTGCCCAGCTTTTGTCGGTCATCGAATTCTCCCTCACGCCGAAACTAATAGCAGGGCAGCCGCCCACACAAGCAGTATCGCACCGGCAACACGGCTGGCCACCCTGCCTGCGGTCTGTTTTTCGATCAGCGTGAACAGGCCGATCAGCGCCATCCAGAAGACGTTCATCGCCCCGACGGCAAACATCACCAGCATCAGCGCCCAGCAGCAACCGAGGCACCAGACGCCCTGTTCCAAGCCGAGCCGGAAGATGCGGCCTGGTTTCGCGCTCCACCTGGCGAACAGGATCGAGAACGGATTGCGGCACTTTTCCAGGCATGCCTGTTTCAGGCCGCTGAATTGATAGAGGCCGGCGACAAGCAGCGCGATAGCGCCGGCAAGCCCGACGGCGGGGTCGAGCATCCGGCCGGAACCGGCAAAGGCGTACACCGCGAGCGTCAGCACGCTGAAACCCACGGATGCGCCGAGCCATGTGGCGAGGTATCCGGCGACAAGCACCAGCGGATGAACGACCGGCTCTCCCTTGATCTTCGCAGTATCGGCGATTTCGCAATAGGTGCGGATCAGCGGCGCCGCCGAAGGCAGCATCGTCGCCACGGCCATCAGGAACCACATCAGCACAAGCGCCGGCGCTTGCAGGCCGGCCATGCCGGCAAGCGGCGCCGGCGCGAGGCAAAGAGCGAAGAACCGGTCGAGAAAATCCGGCAACGGCAGGCCCGGCAGATTTTTCAGCAGCATATCGCCGGGGGCGCCGACGGGGTTGCCTTCAGCGCCGCGTATCGCCATTGCGCCGAGAAGCAACCACGCAAGGGCGATGCCGATACCGATCGTGAGCATGACTGCGAGGCGCGGGCTGCGCGCCACGCCAGCCGTGGCGCGGCCGGCGCGGTCGAGATGGCTGAAATCATGCTGCTCGCCGCTCATGGCAATCGAATGGGCTGAATCGCCGCGTTGATCAAGCCGGCCAATCTGCCCTATATCCGGACAAAGGCCCGACGGGTCGCCTCGCATTGTGGAAGCCTGGCGTGGAGCACAACGACAAAGCCCGCATCCTGGTTGCCGGCAGCGGTCCGGCCGGCTTGATCGCCGCGCTCGGCTTCGCCGAGGCCGGCTTCGAAGTGACGCTGGTCGGCCCTGAGGCCAACACCGCCGACGGCCGCACCACCGCCCTCATGAACCCCGCCCTGAAAGTCCTTGAACGACTGGGCATCCTTGGCGAACTGAGGCCGCAGGCCGCGGCGCTCAAGGTGATGCGCATCGTCGATGCCACAAGGCGGCTGATCCGAAGCCCAACCGTGACCTTTCGCGCCAGCGAGATCGGCGAGGAACAGTTCGGGCTCAATTTACCCAACAAGGCTCTCATCCCCATCCTTGCGAGGGCGGTTTCAGCTCATGGTCGTATTCATTGGCTGAAATCCACCGTCGAGTCCTGGAACCTGGACGCCGATCGGGCCCATGCCCGGCTGGCCGACGGCAGCGAACTCTCAGCATCGCTTGCTGTCGCCGCCGACGGACGCCTGTCGCTGGCGCGGGAAGCCGCCGGCATTCGCGCCTTTGCGCGTCCCTATCCGCAGTCGGCGCTTGTGCTCAATTTCGGCCACCGCAGCGAGCACGGCTTCGTTTCAACCGAGTTCCATACCGAGACAGGGCCGTTCACGCAGGTGCCGCTGCCCGGCAGGCGCTCGAGCCTTGTGTGGGTGGTGAGGCCGGAGACCGCGCGGGAGCTTGCCGCGCTCGACGATGCAACCTTGTCGGGGCGTATCGAGGAGCAGATGCAATCGATGCTTGGCCGGGTCTCTGTCGAGCCGGGCCGCCAGATCTATCCTTTGTCGGCCGCCTCGCCCGGTCGCTTCGCGCAAAACCGCGTAGCCCTGGTCGGCGAGGCAGCGCATGTGTTTCCGCCGATCGGCGCGCAAGGCCTCAACCTCGGCATCAGGGACATCGACGATCTGATTGGAATCGCGAGTGAAAACAGCAATGATCCAGGATCGCGCCGAAGCCTTGCCGCCTATGACACGAGGCGCCGGCCTGACATTTGGGCGCGCAGCGGCGCCGTGAACCTGCTCAACATGTCGCTCTTGTCCGACATGCTGCCGGCGCAGCTGGCGCGCAGCGCCGGCCTTAGTGCGCTTGGCGGCTTCGCGCCGCTGCGCGCCTTCTTCATGCGCGAGGGGCTGCGGCCGGGCAGCGGCTTTCGCGCCATTGCCGGCGGCCTAAGAAAAGAGGTCAGCCGGTAGTATTCGAAGGCCGATGATGCCGGAACTTTTTCGCTCAGGCGGGAAAACTCCCGCGCGGGCTAACCCGTTGCTTCAGCCAACATCAAGCAGTTGGCTATTGAACTGCGGCCGCGTCTGCGCCAAATAGGCACCAGCCGAAAGTCGGGGTCGATTTTTGGCCGGGTGATGTGTAAATTCAAGGCCTTAGGCGCCTTGCGCGCAGCCACGACAGGCGCCTCGGACCCTAAGTGGTGAATGTGATGAAAACGGCCAAATTCTCGATCGGGCAAGTGGTTCGCCACAGGCTGTTTCCATTCCGCGGCGTGATCTTCGACGTCGATCCCGAATTCGCCAATACAGAGGAATGGTACGAGGCTATTCCGGCTGACGTGCGTCCGCGCAAGGACCAGCCTTTCTACCATCTTCTGGCGGAAAATTCAGAGACTGAGTACATCGCCTATGTGTCCGAGCAGAACCTGCTCGAGGACCGGTCGGGCGAGCCGGTGCGGCATCCGCAGATCGGCGAGATGTTCGACAAGCTGCCGGACGGCCGCTACGAGCCGAAGCGCCAGTCGAAGCACTGAAACGCTAACGAACGTCGCCTAGGGCGCGCGGCGCGGGGCAATAAAAAAAGCGGAGCATTTGCTCCGCTTTTTGTTTCCGAGAAACGCGCTTGCGCGATCAGTTTGCGGTCTTGGCCTTGTCCTGCTCGTCCTTGAGCTTCTTGGCGAAGTCCTGATTGTTCTTGGCGACGAAGTCCTGCAGCTTTTTCTGCCGGTCCTCGATGTCCGACTGCTGCAGCGGCGGGCCGTCATAGGCGCCGCTGAAGCCGGTGAGCGCGATCTTGATCGGGTTCGGCTGGTTCTGGAAGTTGATCGAGGTGAGCGTGATGCCCTGCCCCTTCTTGAAGGAAGCGACGAGCTGGTCGCTCAGCGGCACTTCCGCCACGCAACGATCCGGGAAGCAGATCACATAGTCCAGCTTCTGCGCCTTGCCGGCATCGATCTGCAGCGCAATTCCGGGAGGCACGAGGCGGCCGGTCGGCACCGTGACCTGGAAGACCTTGCGGTTCACCTTGCCCTTGAGCTCGATCAGGCTGACGCCGGTGACGAGCTGCCCGTTGCCGGCCGTGACGATGTTCTGCACATTGCAAATGTCAACGTCTTCCTGCTTGGTGCAGGCCTTGAACCAGCCCTGCGGGATCTGCGGCTGCTGTTGGGCCGAGGCGGTGAAAAGCCCGGCGCCCAGAACGCCGACCACGCCTGCGGCCAGCACCGAAAGGCGGTACGCGTTGATCGTCATATGGTGCACTTTCCTCTCAAATGATCCCGGGAACCGGCTTCTTCGTGCCGTGTGGTCCAGCTACCTGTTGCCCAAATGAGGCAACAGGATGACTTCGGAGCGCGTGTTACACTGCCAGCGATGTTGAATCCAGCCCGGTTTCCGCGATTTCTTCGCGGTTCGATGTCCAGGGCAAGCGTCGATCGGCGCTGGAGCGGCGGAACCCGATTCCCATTGGCGCGCCGATTCAATCGGATAGCGAAATGCTCTAGGGTGCATGGCGAATCACAAAGCCGTCCGGCAAGGAGACGGTCATGGACCGCGTTCTCGTCCGGCTGATCGCCGCGACCTCGTTTCTGGCTCTTTCGCTCCTTCCTGCACAGTCGGAGCCGAAGCACGGCTTAGCCATGCAAGGCGAGCCGGCGCTGCCGCCCGACTACCAGCATTTCGACTACGTCAATCCGGACGCGCCGAAAGGCGGCAGCGTCACCTATTGCGTCGTCGGCTCCTTCGACAACCTCAATCCCTTTATCCTGAAAAGCCTGCGCACCACGGCGCGCGGGATGATCGATACGGTTTACGGCAATCTCGTCTTCGAGCCGCTGATGCAGCGCAACTATGACGAGCCCTTCAGCCTCTACGGGCTGCTTGCCGACAGCGCCGACATGGACCCGGAGCGAAACAGCATCGAGTTCCATCTGAACCCCAATGCAAAATGGTCGGACGGCCAGCCGGTGACGCCGGAGGACGTGCTGTTCACCTACGACGTCTTCGCCGCGAAGGGCCGCCCGCCCTACAGCGACCGAATGAGCATGATCGCCAAGCTGGAGAAGACCGGCGAGCACAGCGTGAAGTTCACCTTCAACGACAAGGCCAATCGCGAATTCCCGCTGATCGTCGCGCTGACGCCGATCGTCCCCAAGCACGCCTTCGACAAGGACACGTTCGACAAGACCACGCTGAAGCCGCTGATCGGCAGCGGCCCCTACACCGTGGACAAGGTGTTGCCGGGGCAGCGTATCGTCTTCAAGCGGAACCCGGATTACTGGGGCAAAGACATTCCGTCGAAGCGCGGCTTCGACAATTTCGATCAGGTCACGATCGAGTATTTTCTCAACGCCAACGCCAAGACGGAAGCATTCAAGAAAGGAATTTGCGCTCTCGATGACGAGACCGATCCGGTCAAGCGTGAGCGCGACATCGACTTTCCAGCCTTCCGAAAGGGGGATGTGAGGGAAGAATACTTCAACACCGGCATTCCCCCGGTTGTGACCGGCTTTCTGTTCAACACCCGGCTGCCCAAATTCGCCGATCCCGTCGTCCGCCGCGCGCTCGGCATGCTCTACGATTTCGAATGGACGAACAAGAATCTGTTCGGCGGCAAGTTCAACCGGACCATGAGCTATTGGCAGAATTCCGAGCTTTCGGCGCTCGGCCACCCCGCGGGCGATCGCGAAAAGGCGCTGCTTGCGCCCTACCCCGGCCGCGTGCCGCCCGACGTGATGGACGGCACTTGGCGCCCACCCGTGACGGATGGTTCAGGCCAGGACCGCAAGGTGCTCAAAGCCGCCTTCGACTTGTTGAAGAGCGCCGGCTTCCACGTCCAGGACGGCAAGATGCTCGATCCGCAGGGAAACCGGTTCGGCTTCGAGATCCTGACCTCGTCGCAAGACGAGGAGCGGCTGGCGGCCGTCTATCAGCGCACACTGGAAAAGATCGGTATCGGCGTCGGCATCCGCACCCTCGACGGCGACCAGATCCAGTCGCGCAAGCAGCGTTTCGACTTCGAGGTTCTGATCGGGACGAGCGGCTTCAGCAATTCGCTGTCGCCCGGCAGCGAGCAGGTCGGCCGCTGGGGATCGGTCGCCGCGAAAACGGAAGGATCGTTCAACCTCGCCGGCGTCGCCGATCCGGCGATCGACGCCGCGATCGACGCGATGCTGAACGCCCGCACCAAGGAAGACTATGTCGCCGCGGTGCGCGTGCTCGACCGGCTGCTGATCTCAGGCAGCTACATGGTGCCGATGCAGTACAACACGCAGCAATGGGTCGCTTACTGGAGCTATCTGGAACATCCGCAAAAGACCCCCATATTCGGCTACCAGCTGCCGACCTGGTGGCGAAAGCCCAACTGAGGCAGGCCCGACCGGCAGAGACCAAACAGGAGACGAGCATGAGCGCCAAGAACACCATCACCGTCGATGTTGTGTCCGATGTCGTCTGCCCCTGGTGCTTCATCGGCCAGAAGCGGCTGGACAAGGCCATCGCTTCTGCAAGCGACATCGACGTGCGCGTGCGCTGGCGGCCATTCCAGCTCGATCCGACCATCCCGCCCGCCGGCATGGACCGCCGCCAATATATGCTCGGCAAGTTCGGCAGCGAGGAGCGCATCCATCAGATCCACGCGCGCATCGAGCCGCTCGGCGAAGCCGAGGGCATCAGCTTTGCCTTTGGCGCCATCAAGGTCGCGCCGAACACCCTCGACGCGCACCGCGTCATCCGCTGGGCGGGCGCAGCCGGCGAAGACGTGCAGAATCGGCTGGTGCGCCGCCTCTTCCAGCTGAATTTCGAGGAAGGCGTGAACATCGGCGACCATGCCGTGTTGGTTACGGCCGCCGGCGAGGCCGGCATGGATGCGTCGGTGGTCGAGACGCTGCTGCCGACCGACGCCGACGTTGAGGCCGTCCGCAACGAGATCGCCACCGCTTCGCGCATGGGCATCACCGGCGTGCCCTGCTTCCTGCTCGAAGGCAAATACGCCGTGATGGGCGCGCAGGATGCCGACACGCTTGCCGACGCCATCCGCCAAGTGGCCCAGGCCAAGGCGCGCGGCGAGCTCGAAACCGCGAACTGAATGTTCAGTCAGTGCGATCCGTAGCCGCCGAACTGACCGCCCCGCGCTTTCCTGAAAATTGTCCTCCTGTTTCGCGGTCGCCTTGGCTTTGCTCAGGAAGAAGCTGTTGCCGTAGCCAAGCTTGGTCAGCTCGCCGCAACAGCCCTGATCGCCGGGAGGGCCATGTCCGTTTCGGCAGCGGCGAGATCGCCATCGACAGATACGACACTGCCGACAAGACCATTTCCGGCCATTTTCAGCGCCTCCGGAAAAGACGAATCAGGTAAACCCTGAGTAGCTCACGGGCGGCAAATTTTCGGTCATTCCGGTCACCGCCAGTAGTCATCGCGGCCTGCGGACACCTCTTTTTCATTCACAAACCCGTGTTTTCCACTTCCCTTAGGGAAGGTTGCCGCCGGCTGGCAAAAACAGCTCTAGCAAACTGAAATACAAGATGAAATCGCCGCGAGTAGCGATCGCCCGGCGCAGCCTTTCTGTTGCCCTGATGCCACGGCGAGTAACCGTGTTCACATTCGTTGGCAGAAAATTAATGGAAAATGATCAATTGGTGTTACCCTGTGTAACAAAACTAAGAAAGGTTTGGGCGGGATCGTGACTGGGGTCGGTAGACCGCAACGAACAGTACCGGAGCAAACATCCAACGAGGCGAAGACCTCGTCGCTGACGCCGGTATCGTCGATGCGCACATTCTGGGGGCTGATGCGAGCCTACTGGTTCTCCGACCGGTGGAAGGAAGCCTGGACCCTCACATTCGTCATCGCGCTGCTGACGGCGTTGTCCAGCAAGGCTGGCGTCTGGTTCGCCTTGGCACTGGGCGAGTTGGGCAATTCGATCGCCTTCCTCCACGACGCGGCCAACACCCACCCGTTGCAGACCATTCTGACCAATGCCGGAATATTGGTGCTGCTGGTCGTGCTGAAGGATGCCGGCTTCACCGGCGTGCGCAATCTCGTTTCAACGACCTTGCACCGCAAATGGCGGGGCTGGCTGAACAGCCAGTTCAACCAGGCGCTGCTCGACGGCAACCATACCCATTTTCATGCGCAGCACGGCTCGGCGGCCGGCGGCATCGTCGCTCCGGACAACATCGACCAGCGCATCCAGGAATCCATCAAGGACATGACCGGCGGCGCCATCGGGCTTGCCATGGGCGTGCTGGGTGTCGCGACTTCGCTCTATTTCATCGGCGAAAACCTGATCGGGTCCTCGGTCGAGGTCAAGGGCCTGGAATTCCTCGGCGGCTACGGCACCGCGGTGCTGGCTTTCCTCGCCGTCGCCATCTACGTGCCGCTGAACACCTGGATCGCCGTCAAGCTCGGGCGGCTGCTCGAGCGGCTCAACGTGCGCATGCAGCAGGCCGAGGGCAGCTACCGCAGCGAACTGACGACATTCCTGCGCCGCAGCTTCCACGTCGCCGCCTCGCATGGCGAGGGCGTGCAAAAGTCGATGCATGACAGGCTCTATGTCGACATCGACAAGACGTGGGGGCGGCTCAATATCGTCAACACCAGCTACACGTCGTTCGAGCTGATCTACAATTTCGTCGGCGCCCGTATCGTTGCCTACGCCCCGGGCCTCGTGTCGTTCATCCACAACCGTCTCGACTACAAAGGCTACATCACCGGCTCCGAAATGGTCGCCCAGTTGATCAGCCAGTGCTCGTGGTTCATCCATGTGATGCCGGCGATCGCGACGCTCAGGGCCAACAGCCAGCGCGTCACCGAGCTCGCCGACGCCATCGAGAACGTTCAGCACCCGCGCGAATTCTATCAGCAGACCGGCCGCTCCGACTTCGGCTACGCCACCCAGAACCCGGTGTTCGGCCTGACCATCCAGAAGCTCGAGCTGGCGCATCAGGGCGAGGACGCGACGCCTTTCCTCAGCGCCGCCAATCTGCGCTTCCGCCGCGGCGAATGGACCTTCCTCAAGGGCGAATCCGGCTGCGGCAAGACTTCGCTGATCAAGGCTATCAACGGCCTGTGGCCATATGGCCGCGGCACCATCGTCTTCCCGGAGGGCGTGACGAGCTTCTACGCCGCTCAGGAGGTCAAGCTGCAGCAGGTCTCGCTGAAGCAGCTCGTCTGCCTGCCGGGTTCAGAGAGCGATCACAGCGACACGCAGGTTGCCGCGGCCCTGCACAAGGCCGGCCTCGGCGACTTCATCGGGCAGCTGGCCGACGAGAGCCGCGAGGGCAAGATCTGGGACCAGGTGCTTTCGGGCGGCCAGAAGCAGAAGCTGGTGGTCGCGCGAATCATCCTGCAGCAGCCGGGACTTCTGTTCCTCGACGAAGCGACCGGCGCGCTCGATCCCGAAGGGAAGATCGCCTTCCACCAGGCGATCAAGGACAATTGCCCGAACGTCACCGTCATCAGCGTCATGCACGAGGCGGTGGCGCCGCGCTCGCTGTCCGGTGAGGAGTTCTACCACAGTGTGGTTTCGATCGCCGACGGCGTGGCCACCAAGAAGCCGCTTGCGCCCAGCTTGCCGCGCGAGCTCACGACCATTCTCGCCCAGCCCCGGCCAGTCGAGGACAAGTGGCTGCGCTTCCGCCGGCTGAAGCAGAAATAGAAGTCATACCAAGCATTTGACCGGCGACGGTGGCCCGGCTCGGGCTGCCTTCGATCACAGTCTCGCGATCCGGCGTCCCCGCATCGATTTTCAGAGCCCTTCGCGATTGACTCGACAAAAACCGCTCCTATGTTGCGCCCGCTCGCCAAATTCAAACTCGAACCCCGCGAGCAGAAAGGTCAACCCGCCATGCCTGGCGACAGTCACAGTCGAACGCAACCGCCGTCCGCCCTGACGTGACCGGACGGCTCACGTCCTGCCGGACGGCAAGGAGTGAGCCATGAACGAATTCGCCCCCGTATTGGACGACGAAGCAATCGCCGTCGCCCGTGTTCTTGCCAACGATCACGTCGCCGACGTCGTTGAAGCCCTCAACCATGAATCCCGCGAGACGGCGATCGAGCTGCTCTGCGCCGTGCCGTTCGAGCGGCTGGTTGAGATTTTCGACCAGCCTGAGCTCGAAGCAGCGCCCGAGCTTGCCGAGGCCCTGCCGCGCCTGAAGGCGAGCAAGCTCCTGACTGCCATGTCGGTCGACCGCGCCGCCGACATCCTGCGCGAGCTGGACGAGCCGGCCCGCTCGGAGCTGCTCGGCGCCTTGGCGCCGCCGCTGCGCGCGACGCTGCTGTCCATTCTGGGATATCCGGAAGGCAGCGCCGCCTCGATCATGACGACGGAATTCGTCAGCGTGCCTTCCGACTGGACCGTTGGGCGCACGCTCGACTACATCCGCAAGGTCGAGCGCAGCCGCGAAACCATCTACGCCATCTACATCGTCGATCCGGAGACGCATCTTTTACTGCGGGCGACCGGATTGCGCCGGCTGATCACCGGCAATCCGGAGGATTCGATCCTGTCGGTGGCGCCCGATCGCATGCCGGTGACGGTGACGCCGCTCACCGATCGCGAGACCCTGGCGCAGACAATCTCCAAATACGACCTGCTCGCCTTGCCGGTCGTCGATCACGGCAAGCTCCTCGGCATCGTCACCATCGACGACATCATCGACACAATGATCGAGGAGACGACCGAGGATGTGCACCGTTTCGGCGGCATGGAGGCGCTGGACGAGCCCTATATGAAGATGAGCTTCCTCGCGATGATCCAGAAGCGCGCCGGCTGGCTTTGCGCGCTGTTCCTCAGCGAGATGCTGACGGCCAACGCCATGCAGAGCTACGAAGGCGAGCTGGAGAAGGCGATCGTGCTGACGCTGTTCATCCCGCTGATCATGAGCTCCGGCGGCAACTCCGGCTCGCAGGCGACCTCGCTCGTCATCCGCGCGCTGGCGCTGCGCGAGATCGGGCTGCGCGACTGGTGGCGGGTGGCCTTGCGCGAGCTGCCGACCGGCCTTGTGCTCGGCTCGATCCTCGGCATCGTCGGCATCTGCCGCATCGCGCTCTGGCAGTATTTCGGCTTCTACGACTACGGCCCGCACTGGATGCTGATCGCGGCGACGGTAGGAGCGGCGCTCGTCGGCATCGTCACCTTCGGCTCGCTGTCGGGATCGATGCTGCCCTTCGCGCTGAAGCGCATCGGCTTCGACCCGGCGAGCGCTTCGGCGCCGTTCGTCGCCACGCTGGTCGATGTCACCGGGCTGGTCATCTACTTCTCGGTGGCGCTGATGATCCTGCGCGGCACGCTTCTGTAGAAGCATCTTGACGGCCACCGGCATCGCCGGCGGCCGTCGCATCCCACGATCCGGTCAGACCCGTTCGCCGTTCTTCACGCGATAGGTCGGCTTGTACATCGTCACCAGCTCCTCGGCCGCGGTCGGATGCACGGCCATGGTGCGGTCGAAGTCCTCCTTGGTCAGACCAGCCTTCAGCGGAATGCCGAGAAGCTGCGCCATCTCGCCGGCATCGGGGCCCAGAATATGGGCGCCGATCACCTTCCTGGATGCGCCGTCGACCACCAGCTTGATCAGCATCTTCTCGTCGCGGCCGGACAGCGTGTGGCGCATCGGACGGAAGGATGCGCGGTAGATCTCGACATCCGCATAACGCTCGATTGCGTCGTCTTCCGACAGGCCGACAGTGCCGATCTCCGGCTGCGAGAATACAGCCGTCGGAATGGTGTCGTGGTCCGGCGCTGTCGGGTTGTCCTTGAAGGCCGTCTCGACGAAGCACATCGCCTCGTGGATCGCCACCGGCGTGAGTTGCACGCGATGCGTGACGTCGCCGATCGCCCAGATGTTATCGACATTGGTGCGCGAATATTTGTCCACGACGATCGCGCCCGTCTTGCTGAGTTCGACGCCGACGCCTTCCAGGCCCATATTCTCGGTGTTGGGGAGACGTCCGATCGCCAGCATCACCTGGTCGACCGTCAGTGTCTCGCCAGTGGTGAGCTGCGCGTCCAGCCTACCCTCCGGTGTCTTGCGCACCGATTCCGAAACCGCGTGGCAAAGAATCCTGATGCCTTTCCTCTCCATTGTCTCGTGCAGCGAGCGGCGCAGATCCATGTCGAAGCGGCTCAGAATCTCCTGGCCGCGATAGACCAGCGTGGTGTCGACGCCCAGGCCGTGGAAGATGTTGGCGAATTCGACGGCGATGTAGCCGCCGCCCTCGATCATGATCGCCTTCGGCAGCTCCTTGAGATCGAAGGCCTCGTTGGAGAAGATGCAATATTCATGGCCTGGCAGCGCCGGATGCGGCGCCGGACGCCCGCCGGTGGCGATCAGGATCTGGTCGGCGCTGACCGTGCGGTCCTCGGCAACCAGATAGATGCTGTGCGTGTCGACGAGCACTGCGCGTGAATGAAAGGTCTCGCCGCCGGGGCCTTCGACATTCTTCTTGTAGATCGCTTCGAGCCGCGCGATCTCCTTGTCCTTGTTGGCGACCAGCGTCGACCAGTCGAAGCTCGCCTCGCGCACCGTCCAGCCATAGCCGGCGGCGTCGGCGAAATGCTCGGGAAATTGCGAAGCATAGACGTAGAGCTTTTTCGGCACGCAGCCGCGAATGACGCAGGTGCCGCCGAAGCGGTATTCCTCAGCGATGGCCACGCGCTTGCCGAGAGCCGCCGCCACCCGGGCCGCCCTTACCCCGCCGGAGCCGCCGCCGATGACGAACAGATCATAGTCATAAGCGGCCATCGCTTGGGCTCCTGCGAATGAGAAAGACGGGGCTCAGAGGTAGGCTGCCAAGCGGCAAAAGAAAAGCCCGGGCAAACCCGGGCTTTGTGGTCCAGCCGCTGTCGGCGGATTGACAGCGATCAGTTCTGTGAATCGTCAGCCGGAGCCGAATTGTCCGCCGGAGCGGAACCATCGGCGGGTGCGGTGGCGGCCGGCGCCGGCGCTGCCGGCGCCTTGGCCTTGGCGGCGGCCGCAAGCGTCTCGCCGACCTGCTGGGCGAGATCGCGGGCAACGCCATTTTGCCAGATATCGGCAGCCTTGACGAGGTCGCGCGTCACCGCGGGGCCGCTATCCAGCAGCTTCTTGCCGGCCTCGGAGCTGTAGAAGGCGGCGATATCGTTGAGGTCCTTCTCGGAGAACACCTTGGCATAGGCCATGGCCGCCTCCTTTTCCAGGTCGGCGCGCCGCGAGGCCATGCCAAGCGCCTTCTCGGTCACGGTCTTGCCGATCAGTTCCTGCATGTCGGGGTTTTTCTGGATGAGCTGCGACTCCAGCGCGCCGGCCGCCTGCGGCAGGATGTTGTCGAACGAGTCCGTGGCATGGATCGCCGCGACAGCCGCGCGCGCGGCCTTCAGATGCGATTCGCTGATGTCCTGAGCAAACACCGGTGACGACAGCGCAAGGACGGCCGAGGCCGCCAGAAGCGTCGAAAAGCGGCGAACTCGTTTAGGCAAAATCATAGTCGGTAGAACTCCCTGGTTTCAGGCTGCATGGACGGTTTCGATACCGTCGCCGCCGGCGATGATGGCCGTTGACGCCAGCCCGATAAATAGACCGTGCTCGACAACGCCTGGAATGGCGAAGAGAGCATTCGACAGCGCTCTTGTATCCGGAATGCGGCCAAAAGATGCATCGAGGATAAAGTGGCCGCCGTCTGTAACAAATGGCTGGCTTCCCGTCATCCTCAATGTAACCGGGCCGGAAAGGCCTAGCCCTGCCGCGGCGGCGCGTACCGCGATCTCGGTGGCGCGCAGGCCGAATTTGTTGACCTCGATCGGCAGCGGGAACCGGCCGAGGGTTTCGACCATCTTGGATTTGTCGGCAATCACGATCATGCGCTCGGACGCCGCCGCGACGATCTTCTCGCGCAGCAGCGCGCCGCCGCCGCCCTTGATCAGGGTCAGCTCCGGGTCGACCTCGTCGGCGCCGTCGATGGTGAGGTCGAGCTCGGGTGTTTCGTCCAGTGTAGACAGCGGCACGCCGAGCTCGCGGCAGAGTGCTGCGGTGCGGTCGGAAGTCGGCACGCCAATGACCTTGAGGCCGGTCGCAACCTTCTCGGCCAGCAGCCGCACGAATTCTTCCGCCGTGGTGCCGGTGCCGATGCCAAGCCGCATGCCGCTGCCGACATGGGCGAGCGCTGCCCGCGCGGCCTCGACCTTCAACTGCCTTGCATCCATGGGGAGCCCCGATTTCGCCGGTTTCGCGCGCCTCCTAGCATTTTTGCCTGTCCCGTCAAAGGCTCGCCCTCAAAGGCTCTGTGGACCGATCGAGGCTTCTTGCTTGAACTTGGGCCAGCCTGTATCGGCTGCGGCAACGCAATTGCCGCAGGACCCACCCATGACCCCCCC
>NZ_JAIUHT010000012.1:0-205211 GCF_020165255.1 Mesorhizobium sp. CA12 | reverse complement strand
GGTGGCCAGCGCCAGCGCGTCGCCATCGGCCGGGCGCTGGTGCGCGACCCGCGGCTCTTTCTGTTCGACGAGCCACTCTCCAATCTGGATGCCGCGCTGCGTACCGAGCTTCGCGCCGAGATCAAGCGCTTGCACCAGTCGATCCGCCGAACCATGGTCTATGTCACGCATGACCAGACAGAGGCGCTGACACTCGCCGACAAGATCGTCGTCTTGAAGGCGGGCCGCATCGAGCAGACCGGCACGCCGCTGTCGCTCTACGACGATCCGGACAATGCCTTCGTTGCCGGTTTCATCGGCACTCCGCGCATGAACTTTCTCAAGGCGACGGTGGTCGATGACGGCAAGGCGCTCACGGCCGGCGAGGCGAGGATGGACATCACGCATTTGAAAGCCCGGCTCGAGAACGGCCGCAACGTTACGCTCGGCATCCGGCCGGAACATCTCGATGAGGACGAAGGTGTGGTGCTTTCGCTCGCCGTCGACGTCACCGAGCGGCTGGGTTCGACCTCATATGTCCATGGCGCGCTGCCCTCTGGCGAAACGATCGTCGCAGAACGACGCGAGGATCAGCCGCGCTTCGGCGAGACTATCACACTACGCTTCCAACCCACGCGCACCTGCATCTTCGATGGGGACGGTAGTCGCATTCGCTGACGCCCGGCACGATTTGAGTTGATGGAAGTTGCGGAACATGTGACCGGCAGATGCGGCGGAACCAGAGGCCGATACTTGCGGTGGCACAGGACCGCTACATCGTGACGGCGGGCTTGATCCAGTCCCCGCAACCAATTTTATCATAAATCAATAACCGTCCCGGTCCAACCGGGACGGTTATTGCGTTTCGGGGAAGGCAATCGCCGATTCGACGTTCATTGCGCGGTTGTGGCCAGCAGCTAGTCGGCGCGATGGTCTGGTCGAGGATACGCACGTCGCGGACGTTGATGACGACCTCAGCCTCAGCAGCGCGCCGATGGCCTGCCGGTTGGTTGAGTTGGGGTATTGTCAGCCACCACGGCCCGATGTCGGAAAAAGGCAGCTATGCGTCCCGTATGGGCCATTCAGGCGAACTACCGAAAAGCAGATCTCTCTGGCACGGTCGATGAGGCGCGCTGCCCCCCAACCCTGCAGTTATCCGCTCCCTTGGCAGCGCGGCTGACGTCACTGTGCCGAAACGATTCGCCCGCTATGCGGACCTCGTACGCTCAGAATGCTCTATTCAAAGCTTCGGAGGCGGAGATTGGTCTGATGGAAATCGATCGGGCGCAGTTCGGAGCCTCGCAATGTCCTTGCCGTCCGTGGATGGTGCCGATCCTCCACGGTGAGTTTCATCGCCCGAGCCTTCCTGCAGCTTGACCAGCAGATAGCCTGGATAGCGGATGACCCCGTCGAACTCGCGAGAGACGGTCTCCACGAACTTCATGACGCGCGGGCTGCGGTGTCTTTGCGCCGGGTAGAGCGCATAGATGGATCGCTTCTCGGAGCGCCAGGCGGGCAAGACGGGCACCAGCGCGCCGGCCTCTACTTCGTACTCGACGAAGAAATCGGGCAGGTAGCTGATCGCTGATCCTATTGCCGTGAAGTATTTCGTCATCCAATAGTCGTTGACTTTGAACTTGCCGATCGGTTTGGCCTCGGCGAGGGTCTTGTCTTTGCGCAGCCGCCACCGTTCGACCACGCTGTTGCGCATGTAGACCACGCCGTTCAGCCGTTCGATGTCGGCGATTGTTTCCGGTGTTCCATGCCGAGCCAGAAAGTCGGGGCTGGCATACAGTCCGTAGGAGATGGCGCCCAGGGTTCGACGCATCAGGGCCGAGTTTGGCGGCTCGCCAACATAGATCATGCAGTCGAAATCGAAGTCACCCACGATAAGCTTGTCGTTTGGGATGATCTTCACGTCTATATCGATGTCGGGGTTATCGCGCAGGAGGAAGTGCGCCGCAGCGCCGATGATTGCCGTCCCAAATTCGGAACTGGCTATAACACGGACACTCCCGCTGATGGACGAGTGAGCACGCTGCGCAGCGCTGGCGGCGTTCTCGCAACTGTCGAAGATGGCCACGCAATTGTCGAGATACTCCCTCCCGGCGTCCGTAAGCTCCAGCCCTCGGCGCTTTCGCACGAACAATTGCACCTGAAGCGCATCCTCCAATCTCTGCAGGTGGTGGCTGAGCGTCGATTTGGGAATGCTATAAGTGTCCGCGGCACGGGATATGCTTCCGGCGCGGGCGACCTGAACGAAACAGCTTATGTCTTTCAGTTCGTAAGGCAGGTGGCTTTCCATGTTCAAAATTCCGAACGAAGGGTTCGATGACGCGCTCTTTTATGGATTGAAGCGCCCGCCTAATGTCATCAGTGAGGCTGAGAATCGAGGAGTGGGGAAGAGTGCTGCGGCGAGCGGTCGTTTGACAAGTAGCAATAACAGGTCTGCGGCCTGCTGTCGTCGTCCATTGCGCATGGCCCTGCAGCAATAACTGCGACAATAGCTCAACTGCTCTTGTGGATCCCAACCATGAAGGTTTGGGCAAAGGTCACGCACGAGCGCCATCGAGCCTGGCGCAGCGGCTTCTTGTTGCGCCAGCCAGTAACATCAAATGTTATTGCGTTCTTGGTCGGATGCCGACAGGTGGCCCAAAGTAGCCAACATCACAAAATGCCGTTCCATCGGAACGTGAGCGTGTAACTAACGTTGGGTCCTCAAACCCACAAGGCGGATACATTTTAGGCAATGCTAACGCATGACCCGTACTGCCGGCCAAACTAGCATGGCTCCTTCGAAGCATGATCAAGATGCCGGTCCTCACTCAGTTGGTTTGGATTCGATCCTTTCTATGGCCGACGCTTCGACGATATCCACAGAGCGAGGGGCGGCGGCATATTCGGTGACGCCGTCCGGATCGCACACCTTGCCGGCCGGTCACCATGTCGTTTGTGTCGGCCTCGAATCCGCGCCGGGCACGTGCGCCGGACTGGGCGACAGCAAAGCCGAGCGCTATGACGCTCCTGCGGGCGACATCATTGTCAAGCCGGCGCATCTCGAAGCTCGCCTCTACCTGGCGAAGGCCCGGGAAAGCGCGATCATCGTCTATCCGGATGACAGCCTAAAAGAGCTTGCCCGGCAGCAATTCGGCTCGGGCCAAGCCGAACTAGGGCCCCCGCCTTTCGGTGCTGTGGATCACACGGCCTTGCGCATCGCGCAATTGCTCAAAGCTGAACTGACAAAGGAGCACGGCCCCAGCGAGTTCTACGTCGAGCGCCTCATTGCAATCCTGGGCGTGCATCTCCTTCAAGCCTATTCCGCGCGCGACGACGTCGTGCCCCAACCTTTCAAGGGCGGTCTTACGCGGAAAGCAACGCGCAGCCTTCAGGACTTCCTGAAGGTCAATCTTGCACAGAAGATCTCCGTCAACGAGCTTGCGGCGCTAGCGAACCTGTCGCCCCGTCAATTTACCCACGCATTCACCAAAACTTTCGGAAAATCGCCGCACCGCTATCTGCTCGATCTGCGGCTTGACCACGCTGCCGGAGTGCTCGCGGAGCAGCAATTGACAATAGCCGATGTGGCCTATCTCAGCGGGTTCTCCAGCCAGAGCCATTTGACTGCGGCGATGAAGAAATACCGAGGCACCACACCGACCCGGTTACGCTCCTCGTCCTGAAACGGGCCGCATCCCGTTAATCCTATATTAGCATTGTACAACAACAGCTTGTGCCTTTGGAGTAACACTTTCATTCAAGCACGCCCGGGCCGCGATATGGATCGCCGTTTTCTGCAAAATTTCGCTTTTTCTTGAAATACGCGGCAGCGTTTCCATGCCTTGTTTTCAATTTGTGCTCTGATTCATCGGAACACAATGCATTACTGCTTGCTAATTTAGGGGGAATACATGGCTGGGTTGGCCTGCGGCGGGACGATCCACGACCAGAAGGCCGCCGACGACGGCGGCCACGACCCGAGGTCGAAAACCGGCGACCTACATCCCGGGCGCGCATCCTCCCAAGCGCGTCGGGGTTCCAGGGGACGGGCGGCGAAGCAAGCTGACAGGCCGATCTTCTCGCAGTTGCTGCGCGGCGGGCGCATGACCAAGTGGAAGGGCGAGGCGGCGAGCTTTGCGCCGAACCTTGCCCACATGATCGCATCTGTCTCTCGTCCGCGTAGCGCCGCTGTCCTGCTCGCGCTTCTCACGGGCCTGGCGGCCAACCAGGCGGGCGCCGCGGATCTCTACTGGGACGCCGACGGTTCGGGACTTCAGCTTGGCGGCACCGGAACCTGGAACACCGCGGCGCCGGCGCTCTGGAACACCACCGGCAATGCCACGGCGGGCCCGTTCGTCACCTGGAACAACGGCACCCCGGACAACGCCATCTTCGCCGGCACGGCGGGGACGGTCACGCTTGGTGTGCCGATCACGGCTGGCAGCCTTACGTTCAACGTCAGCGGCTATACCATTGCAGGCGGTACGCTGACACTCGGCGGCACGACGCCAACGATCACGGCAGCCGGGAACGCCACCATCAGTTCAATCGTCGCCGGTACGGCAGGGCTGACCAAGGCCGGTGGCGGCACTTTGACTTTGTCCGGCAACAACACGTTTTCGGGAAATGTAAATATCAACGCCGGCACCTTGAGCCTGACCGGCACAAACACCTTCACCGGTGCAATCAACGTCAATACGGGCATTCTGTCTGTCAGTTCGAACGCCGCGCTGGGCAACGCAACCAACGTCGTAAACTTGTCCGCGGGAACGACTTTAAGTGCCAGTGGTTCGCTGAGTGGGCGAACCGTCAGCCTCACGGGCCAAGGCACCGTGCAGGTAGCAGGCGCCGGATCCGCCCACTACACCGGAACCGGCGGGTTGAACGTCACCGCTGTCGGCAGCACCGGCTCGATCACTCTGAGCGACAACACGAACGACTTTGCCGGTCCGGTGAATTTTTTTGTGAACAGCGCGGCTGCGGCCTCGTTCACCTCGATAGGCAATATCGGCGAGGCCAGCGCCCTGGGCGCCGGGGACACGATCAGCTTGTCGGCCAACTCAGGTGTGTCGGGGCTCTATTATACCGGAACCGGGAATACATCCAACCGGAACTGGCAGATCAACACCGGTATCGGCGCACCGACCGCTCTTATCCAGAACTCCGGCAGCGGCCTCCTGAAGCTGACTGGCAATGTTTCGGTCACGGGGGGCACGGCTGTCGCATTTTCGGCGGCCAACGCCGATTTGCAGCTGTTGGGCGTTCTCAGCAGCTCAACGGCCAACCCGTTCAGGTTCATCGCCGGCGCCAGCGGCGCCATCACGCTCGGGGATGCCAATAGCTTTACCGGATCGGCTTCGATCGAAAGCGGTGTCGTGAAGGTCGGCACGCTCGCCAATGGCGGGGTGAACAGCTCTCTCGGCGCGGGCACGAGCATAGCGTTCACCAGTGGAACCCTCAGCTACACCGGCGCCGGCGCAAGCAGCAACCGTGCATTGTCGGTCAGCGGCGCGAGCACTGTCAGCAACGATGGTTCAGGAGCGCTGACGCTCAGCGGCACCACCACGCTCAATGCCGGCTCAACACTGACTTTCGGCGGCAGCTATGCCGGCGCGGACAACGCCTTATCCGGCGTGATCTCCGGAACGGGCACCCTCGCCAGCTCTGGCGCGGCCACCTGGGTGCTTACAGGCGCGAACACGCGCACGGGCGCCATCACCGTGAACGGTGGCACGCTGCGCGCCGGCAGCGCCTCGGCCTTCGGCACCGTGACCAATGTCACGGTCAACGGCGGCATACTGGACCTCAATGGCAACAATCTTGCGCCCACCTCGCTAAACGGCACGGGCGGCACCGTCGCGATGGGGAGCGGCAACCTTACCCTCAATCTGGGCACCGGGGTCACCAACACCTATGGTGGCAGCATCACCGGCACCGGCGGCAGTCTGACCAAGCTCGGCGCAGGCACGCTGACGTTGACGGGCGCCAGCACCTATACGGGCGCAACGACGATCGGCGGCGGCACGCTGGCGCTCGACTTCTCGCCGGCCGGAGGGCCGACCAGCGGCATTATCTCTGGCTCGTCGCCGCTCGTCATGAATGGCGGAACGTTGACCGTCAAGGGTGCCGCAGGCGAGACGAATCTGCAGAGCTTCGGCGGCCTCACGATCACCACGGGCAACAACACGGTGAGCGCCACCTCCGGCGCCGGCGGCAGCACCACCGTCAGTCTTGGCGCCATCACCCGCACCGGCGGCCTCGCCAATTTCGTTCTGCCCACCGCCGGCGCGATTGCGACCAGCAATGCCGCCGGCGCGCTCGGCGGCTGGGCGACGGTCAACGGCTCGGATTATGCCAAGGTGGTGGGCGGCAATATCGTTGCCTTTACCGCGGCCGATTACGTCAACCAGGACAATGCCAGCCTATGGCAGGCCAACCAGATCCTGAGCGACGCCGGCGGAGCGGCGAACACGCCCTTCTTCAACACGGTCGGCGCCAGCATCCAGATCGGCGGGCTGCAATATACCGCGGCCGCAAACTCGACGGTGACCGTAGCGAGCGGCCAAACCCTCGGCGTTGACGGCACCATCATCGTCGCACCATCAGTGGGCGCGGCGAACCAGACGATCACCGGCGGTTCGATGACGGGCACGCTGGGCGGCGGCGTGCTGGGCGTCCAGCAGAACGGCACCGGCACCTTCACCATCGCCTCGACCATTGTCGACAACACCGGCATCGTCGGCTTCAGCAAGGCCGGGACGGGCAAGGTGGTGCTGTCCGGCAGCAATACCTACACTGGCGCCACGACCGTGAGCCAGGGGACGCTCTCGATCAATTCGGTCGCCAATGGCGGTGTCGCCAGCGCCATCGGTGCTTCGACCTCCGCTTCATCGAACCTGATGATCCAAGGCGCCACGCTCGAATATACCGGGCCGAGCGCCTCCACCGACCGCGGCTTCACCCTGGCCCGCTCGGGCGCCACCACCTCGGGCACGATCAACGTGACGAATGCCGCCGCCAACCTGTCCTTCTCCGGGCAGGTGGTGAGCCCCGACGGTGCCAATTTCATCAAAGACGGCGCCGGCACGCTGACGCTTGCCGGGGGCAACAACAACTATACCGGCACCACCACTGTCAACGGCGGCACGCTTGCGGTGACCACGCTCGCCAATGGAGGCATCAACAGCTCCATTGGCGCTTCCAGCAATGCCTCGACCAGCCTGGTCCTGCAGAATGGTGGCAAGCTGGGCTATATCGGCGCAACCGCCAGCACCAACCGCGGCTTCACACTCGGTGCGGGCGGCGGCGGCATTGACGTGATCGGCGGCACTGCGCTGACGATGAGCGGCACGGCGGCCGGCGCGGGAAGCCTCACCAAGACCGGCGCCGGAAGCTTGGTGCTGTCGGGCACGAACACCTACACCGGTGGCACCACCGTCAACGCCGGCATCCTGCGGGCAGGGTCTGCTCAAGCCTTTGGCGGCGACGCTGCCGGCGCGGGCGCTGGCGCTATGACCGTGGCTAGCGGCGCGACAGTGGACCTCGCCGGCAACAGTGTCTTCGTCGGTGGGCTCAATGGCGGTGGCAATGTCACGCTGGGCTCGGGCACCCTCAAGATCAATAGCAACGGCAACTTCACGGGCGTGATTGGCGGCACGGGCGGGGTCACCCTCGCGGCCGGCACCCAAACCTTCAGCGGCTGCGGCAACACCTATTCCGGGGCCACCACGCTGACTGGCAACAGCACCCTCAACGTCAGCTGCCTGGCCAATGGCGGCGAGCTCAGTGACATTGGCATGTCCGGCAGTGCGTCGACCAATCTCGTTTTTAGCAACGGCGCATTGAACTATACCGGCGGGACGGTCGCGACGAATCGCGGCTTCACGCTCCAGGGAGGAACGGGCGCCATTGGTGTGGCGAACGCGGCCACCACGCTGACCTTCAGCGGGCAGGCCACAGGTCTCGGTGCGCTCCGTAAGGACGGACCCGGCACGCTGATATTGTCCGGGACCAACAATTACAGCGGTGGAACGACGATTACCGGCGGCATCTTGCGGGCCGGTTCGACAAGCGCCTTCGGCACGGGCGCCGTGACGGTGAACAGTGGCGCGACACTTGATCTCGCCGACAACAACAACACAGTGGGCGGGCTCAACGGGGGCGGCAGCGTGGCTCTCGGAACGGCCACGCTTACCCTTAGCAGTGGCTTCAATTTCAGTGGAGCGATCACGGGTACTGGTGGCCTCACGAAAAGCGTCTCCGGCACGCAGACGCTCTCCGGCTGCAGCAGCACCTACGATAGCGTCACCACGATCACCGGCGGCACGCTTGCCGTGAGCTGTCTCGCCAATGGCGGGTTCGCAAGCTCGATAGGCGATTCCAGCGCCGCGGCAACCAACCTGGTGCTTAACGGCGGCACGCTGCAATATATCGGCGCCGCCGGCAGCACGGATCGCCAGTTCACGCTCGGAACGAGCGGCGGCACTCTCGATGCCTCCGGCTCGGGCGCGATCAATTTCACCAGCACGGCGGTAACACTGTCGGGAACGGGCAACCGCACGCTCACGCTCGCCGGCAGCAACACGGCCAACAACTCGCTTTCAGCGCGCATCGACGATCCCTCCGTGGGCGCCACGTCGCTGACGAAGTCCGGTGCCGGCACGTGGGTCTTGAACAACACGACCAGCACCTATACCGGCGTCACCACGATCAGCGGCGGGGTGCTTGCGGTAAGCAAGCTCGCCGACGGCGATCAGGCGAGCTCGATCGGAAAGTCAACCAATGCCGCGACGAATTTGGTGATCGGCAGTGGCTCGACGTTGCGCTATACGGGCGCGGGTGACGAGACGGATCGCCTGTTCACATTGCAGACCGGCATCAGCTTCATCGAATCCTCGGGCACCGGCGCGATCGTCTTCAAGAACACCGGTTCGGCCGCCTATACCGGCAGCGGAAACCGCACGCTGGCGCTGGGCGGCACCAATACCGGGCTCAACACGATGGGCGGCACCATCATCGATGGCCCCGGCGGCACGACCACGCTCGCCAAGAACGACAGCGGCACCTGGGTGCTCACCGGCAACAACACCTTCACCGGCAACACGGTCATCAATGACGGCAACCTGATCATCGGCAATGGCGGCACCAGCGGCAATGCCGGCGCCGGCAACGTCATCGTCGCCAATGCGACCTCCACGCTTTCCTTCAACCGCTCCGACACCTTCAGCTTCACGGGCACGCTGAGCGGTTCCGGCAACATCGCCCAGATCGGCACCGGCACGACGATCCTCACCTCGGCAACCAACGCGATCGGCGGCAACACGCGCATCGACGCCGGCACGCTGCAGGTGAATGGCGGCCTCACGAGCGCCGGGGGGATCACGATCAACGCTGGCACGCTGCAGAGCAACGGAGGGGGCGCCTCCATAACCACGCCGACGATCACGATGAACTCCGGCTCGAAGCTCAACGTCGGCGGCGGCACGGTCCAGGCCGCCGGCGGCACGCAGACATTGTTCGCCGGCGGGACCGGCGGCGCCACGATCAACATCACTGGCGGCACGTTGCTCGGCAACGGCACCCTTGGCGGAGGCGGCAACAGCCTCAATCTTACCGCCGGTTCGCTGAATACCGGCGCAGCCGCATTGAATCTTGGCAGCGGCAACGACACTTTCCTGTTGAGCGGTCTTGCGACGATCGCCGGAGTCGGCGTGGACGGCGGTAGCGGCTCCGACACGCTGCAGGTGACCACCACCCTCAGCCGCACGCTCGACGGCGCTCAGATCACCGGTTTCGAAAGCCTGAACAAGCAAGGCGCAGCCACGCTGACGCTGACCGGCAATCACAGCTACAGCGCCGGCACGACGATCGCCGCCGGCACGCTGCAGATCGGCAATGGCGCTGTCGCCGGCGCGCTGACGACGCCGAACGTGACCAACAACGGCACGCTCGCCTTCAACCTGAACAATAACTACACCTTCGGTAGCGCCATCTCCGGCACCGGCGCGGTCAACAAGCTCGGCACCGGAACCACCACGCTCACCGGAACCAATACTTATACCGGCGCGACGAACGTCAATGCCGGCACGCTGCTCATCGACGGCAATCAATCCGGCGCCACAGGACCGACGACGGTCGCGAACGGGGCGACGCTGGGCGGCACCGGCACGATCGGCGGCAGCGTCACCGTCGTCGACGGCGCCACGCTAAGCCCGGGCGGGGCCGGCAACGCTCCAGGCACGCTGAGCATCAACGGCAACCTCGCGCTGGGGAACTCCAACCTCAACGTCAACTTCGGCCAGGCGGATGTCGTCGGCGGTCCGCTCAACGACCTGATCAATGTCGGCGGCAACCTCACCCTCGACGGCACGCTCAACGTGACGCAGAGCCCTGGCGGCAATTTCGGACCCGGCACCTATCGCATCATCAGCTACAACGGCTCGTTGACCGACAATGGGCTCAATGTCACGGACCCGAACTATTTCGTGCAGACTTCCGTGGCCAACCAGGTCAACCTCGTCAACTCGGCGGGGCTGCAGCTCAGCTACTGGGATGGCGATGCCGGCCCCCATTCCAACAGCATCGTCAATGGCGGCAATGGCACCTGGCGGGCCGCCGGCGACCAGAACTGGACCGATGCCAGCGGCAACTTCGCCGCGCCCTTCGCTAACGCCAGCTTCGCCATCTTCCAGGGTGCTGCCGGCACGGTGACGGTCGACAACACGAATGGCCAGGTGCGGGCCTCGGGCATGCAGTTCGCCACCGACGGCTACCTCGTCCAGGGCGGCGACATCGGCTTGGTCGGCCCGCAATCGATCATACGCGTCGGCGATGGGTCGGCGTCGGGTTCCGGATATGTCGCGACCATCGCCTCCAAACTGACGGGCGCGACCCAGCTGGTGAAGACCGACCTGGGCACGCTGGTGCTGTCGGGCGCCAACAGCTACAGCGGCGGCACGGCGATCTATGGCGGCACGCTGCAGGTTTCGACTGACGGCAATCTCGGCGATGCTTCCGGAGGGCTTTCGCTCGATGGCGGCACGCTGCACACGACGGCCGATATCGTTTCCGGGCGCGCCGTGACGCTCAATGTCGGTGGCGGCACCTTCGACACCGATGGGGCGACCAGCTTGGCATTGGACGGCACCGTGAGCGGCACCGGCGCGCTGACCAAGGACGGCGCCGGCACGCTGGTTCTCAGCGGCGCCAACAGCTACCAGGGTGGCACCGTCATCAATGGCGGCACGGTGCAGATCACCGCCGATGCCAATCTCGGCAACGCTGCCGGCAAGGTCACCTTTGATGGCGGCACGCTCTTCCAGCAAGGTGCAGCCAGCATCGTCGCCAGCCGCAACGCGACGCTTCTGGTGGGCGGAGGAACGTTCCAGGTCGACAGCACTGTGCAGTGGGAAGGCGCGGTCGACGGGGCAGGGGCGCTCACCAAGACGGGAACCGGCGCGCTGATCCTCGGCGCCGACAACACCTATGCCGGCGGCACGACTGTTGCGAGCGGCCTCCTGATGCTGGGCACCGGCGGCACGACCGGGTCGATCCTCGGCGATGTGGTCGACAACGGTACGCTCAGCTTCAACCGCTCCAATCTCTATGCTTTTGGCGGCACGATCTCCGGCAGCGGCGGCGTCACCCAGGACGGAACTGGCAACACCGTGCTCACGGCCGACAATAGCTACGCCGGCAACACGCTGATTGTCGGCGGTGGCGGGCTCTACATCGATGGCGACCAGAGCGCCGGGACTGGGTTGACCAACGTCAATTTCGGCACGCTGGGCGGCAACGGCACCATCGGCGGCGATGTCTTCGTCGACGTTGCGGGCCGACTGGCACCCGGTGGCCCGGGCTCAACGCCCGGCACCCTTACCATCAACGGCAAGCTCGAACTGGCTGACGGCTCGAACCTCGACTATTCGTTCGGCCAGGCTGGCGTCGTCGGTGGCGCCTATAACGACCTCACGGTCGTGCACGGCAATCTGACGCTCGACGGCACGATCAACGTGACGGAGGCGCCCGGCGGCAATTTCGGCCCGGGCATCTATCGCGTCATCAGCTATGACGGCGCTCTGACTGACAACGGGCTTGATACCACGTCGAGCGATCACGTCGTGCAGACCTCCGTTGCAGGTCAGGTGAACCTGGTCGATATCAGCGCGATGACGCTCAACTTCTGGGACGGCGATGCCGGGCCGAAGGCCAATGATGGCATTGACGGCGGCAATGGCACCTGGCGGGCGGCCGGCGACGACAACTGGACCGGCTCCGACGGCGACATAAACGCCGCCTTCTCGAACGGCAGCTTCGCAATTTTCGCAGGTAGCGCTGGCACGGTGACGGTCGACAACACCAATGGCCAGGTGCAGGCCGCGGGCATGCAGTTCGCTACCGACGGCTACTTGGTCCAAGGACAGGACATCGAGCTGGTTGGATCGCAGGCGACGATCCGCGTCGGCGACGGCACCCTGCCGAGCGCGGGCTACACGGCAACGATCGCCGCGACCCTCACCGGCGCCAGCCAGCTGGTGAAGACCGACCTCGGAACTCTGGTGCTTGGCGGCACGAACAACTACACCGGCGGCACCGCCATTCATGGCGGCACGCTACAGGTCTCGGCCGATGCCAATCTCGGCGACGCGGCGGGAGCGCTGTCGTTCGACAATGGCGCGACGCTGCAAAACACTGCCGCGTTCGGCTCGGCGCGCGACGTCACCCTCAACACGGGCGGCGGCACGTTCCAGACAGACGCCGCTCTCACGCTGTCCGGTCCGATCAGCGGCGCGGGCCGCTTCACCAAGACGGGCGGCGCGGCGCTGACGCTGACCGGTACCAATGCCTATGCCGGGCCGACTACCGTTGCGGCAGGCGGGCTCTATGTCGATGGCGACAACAGCCTGGCCACAGGGCTTACCTCGGTCGGGATCGGCGCCACGCTTGGCGGCAAGGGCACGATCGGCGGCAATGTCACGGTGGCCGACGGCGCGACGCTGTCGCCAGGATCTGCCGACGGCACGCCGGGCACGCTGGCCATCGCCGGCGATCTGACGCTCGCCGGCGGCTCGATCCTCAACTACAGCTTTGGCCGGGCGAATGTCGCTGGAGGAGCTCTCAACGATCTGACCACCGTCGGCGGCAATCTCGTTCTCGACGGCACGCTCAACGTGACTGTCTCGCCAGGCGGCACCTTCAGCCCCGGTATCTACCGCGTGTTCGATTACAGCGGGACCTTGACCAACAACGGCCTGTCCGTCGGCTCCATCCCGTCCTCGAACTATTTCGTGCAAACCTCCGTCGATCATCAGGTCAATCTGGTCAATGCAAACGGGCTGAACCTGAACTATTGGGACGGCGATGCCGGTCCGAAGTTCGACGGCACCATCAACGGCGGCAACGGCACCTGGCAAAGCTCCTCGGGCAACGACAACTGGACTGAAGACACCGGCTCGATCAACGCGGGCTATTCCGACGGCGCCTTCGCCATCTTCGCCGGGCAGGCCGGCACGGTGACGGTGGACAACGGGCTCGGCCAGGCAACGGCGGCCGGCATGCAGTTCTCGACCGACGGTTATGTCATCCAGGGCGGCGACATCGGTCTCCTCGGGCCGCAGTCGACGATCCGGGTCGGTGACGGCAGCAGCGCGGGCACAGGCTACACGGCCACGATCGCTTCGGCGTTCACCGGCAGTGCCCAGCTGGTGAAGACGGATGCCGGAACGCTGGTGCTGGCCGGCACCAATAGCTACACCGGCGGCACCGCGATCAATGGCGGCACGCTGCGGATCTCGGCCGATGCCAACCTCGGCGATGCGGCGGGCGGGCTCTCCTTTAACGGCGGCACGCTCAACTCCACCGCCAGCTTCGCCAGCGACCGCGCCATCGACGTTCTCGGCCAAGGCACTATCTCGACCGACGCCGGTACCACCTTGACCCTGAACGGGGCATTGACCGGATCGGGCGCGTTCAACAAAACGGGAGATGGAACGCTTGTCCTGGCGCCCGCTGGCTCGACCTTCTCGGGATCCACCTCCGTCCAGCAGGGCACGCTCGCGGCGGGCGCTGCGGACGTCCTGAGCCCTTTGTCCGCCTTCACCGTCGCCTCCAGTGGCACGCTTGACCTTGCCGGCTTCGACCAGACGGTGGCCTCGCTCAACAACAGCGGCGCGGTGCGGCTTGGTGCTGCGGCACCCGGCACGGTGCTGACGGTGAGCGGCGACTATGTCGGCAATGGCGGCAAAATCCTCATCAATGCTGCGCTGGACGGCGATGCTTCCACGACCGACAGGCTGGTGATGCATGGCAGCACGTCGGGCACCGGCATCCTGGCGGTCACCAATGTCGGCGGCGCGGGCGCGCAGACCAGCGAAGGCATCAAGATCGTCGACATCGACGGCAGCTCGGCCGGCACCTTCACGCTTGCCGGCGACTATGTCTTTGAGGGGGACCAGGCGGTGGTCGGCGGCGCTTACGCCTACCGGCTCTACAAGAACGGCGTCAGCACGCCGGCCGACGGCGACTGGTATCTGCGCTCGACGTTGATCAACCAGAGCGGTCCGCTCTATGCGCCCAGCACGCCGCTCTACGAGGCCTATGAAGGCGTGCTGCAGAGCTTCAACGAGCTGGGCACGCTGCAGGAGCGCATCGGCAACCGGGCCTGGGGCGAGGGCGCGACGCCGCAGGGCGCTGATGTGCCCGGCCAGGGTCCGGTCGACGGCAACGCCATCTGGGCGCGTATCGATGCCGCCCATGGCAAGTTCGAGCCGAAGACCTCGACCACCGGCACCGACTACGACGTGACGACCTGGAAGCTCAATGCCGGCGTCGACGGCCTGCTGCATGAGAGCGAGGCCGGCATCCTGTTGGGCGGCATCACCGTCCATTACGGCACCGTCTCGTCGGACGTGTCGTCGACCTTCGGCACCGGCTCGATCTCGGCAACCGGCTACGGTGTCGGCGGCACGCTGACCTGGTTTGGCAACAGCGGCTTCTATGTCGACAGCCAGGCCCAAGCGACCTGGTATGACAGCGACATCAACTCGGCCGTGCTGGGTAAGCTTGCCGACGGCAACAAGGGCTTCGGCTATGGCTTGAGCATCGAGAGCGGGCAGAAGATCGCGCTGCGCTCCAACTGGTCGCTGACCCCGCAGGCGCAGCTTTCCTACTCGGCCGTCGACTTCGACAAGTTCACCGATCCGTTCGGCACGATCGTGTCGCCCGGCAGCGGCGACAGCCTGATCGGCCGCCTCGGCATCTCGGCCGACTATGAGGACCAGTGGGCCGACAGCGCCGGCCAGGTGAGCCGGGCGCATGTCTACGGCATCGCCAACCTCTATTACGACTTCCTCGGCGGAACCGATGTCGATGTCTCAGGCGTCAAGCTTTCCAGCCAGAACCAGAAATTCTGGGGCGGCGTCGGTCTCGGCGGCTCGCTCGACTTCGGCGACGGCAAATACTCGGTCTATGGCGAGGCGCTGGCCAGGACCAGCCTGGCGAGCTTTGGCGAGAGCAATGTCATCAGCGGCAAGCTCGGCTTCAGCGTGCGCTGGTAGCGGCATCGACGAGGCACCGGCATAGCTTGGTTAAGCAATACAATGCGCGCTGTTGTGCGCATTCTCTGTAGTTCGCATTCCCGGCGGTCCGACTTTTTGAGAGATGGAAACGAGATGAAACGAAACAGACGAATTGGACGTGTCACTCTGGTAGCGGCAAGCCTGCTCTCAATGGCAGCCGCATTCGCGCAAGAAACCGCGGCTCTGCCCGGAGGGGCGACCTCACTCAGGGAAGGGCATGGCGACTGGGCCGTCTCTTGCAATCTTGCCGCCCAGAACGGCACCAACGTGAAAGTCTGCGCGCTGTCGCAGGAGCAGACCGACAGTCAGTCGCGTCAGCGCGTGGTGGCGATGGAGTTGCGCCCGGCCGCAGAGGCCGTCCAGGGAACGCTGGTGCTGCCGTTCGGCCTGGCGCTCGACCAGGGCGTGACGCTGCAGATCGATGACGGCCCGACCCTGCCGCCGCTGCGCTTCCGCACCTGCCTTCCCGGCGGCTGCCTGGTGGATCTGAATTTTGATACCGATACGTTGGCGACCCTTCGTGAAGGCAAAAGCCTCAAAGTCAAGGTGGTCGCCGACGGCGGCAAGGAGACCAATCTGGCGCTCTCGCTGAACGGCTTCCCCAGCGCGGTCGACAGGACGGTGGCACTGTTGAAGTAGACGTTTCTATTTCCCGTATCGCTGCTCCAGGGCTTCGGCAATGTGTTCGCAAAGCAGGTCTCCGGTGACGATGGTGACGTGGAGACGGATGCATGCACCCTGCGGATCAACCATCGTGACCACCGCGCCGCCGTCGGAGTATTCGAACGTGTCCAGAACCTTGTGAATGACGAACTCAGCTATATTGGGCGCAGAGCCTGCGGGATCTTCCACGGCCTTCCTCCATCCCGAAATCAGCGGGTCATGCCTTGGTCAACAATCGTGTATCGACGCGGTCTCCTCCGACAGCTGCCCGATCTTTAAATATGTAGCGGATTGCCCTAGCGTCCAGGAGAGTACGCGCCATCGCGCACACCTGTTGAGCGGGGAGTATCTCTTTGCTCACAAGGGCAAAGGGTAAGCGTTCCGCAAGAGCGGCGTGAAAATGCTCGCGGCGCGTTGAACCAAGGCGGCTCGGTGAACCGGAAGTGGCACCAGGGACAGGGTGCGCTCGGCCTCAAACCGGCGCTGGCAGGGCAGACGATCGTGTGGTGGAGCAGGACCTAGCCGCGACGCTCGCGCTCGCGAGCCGCGTCTATATTAAAAGCAGCGGCCATATCGCCCACGAAGTGCCGGCCGCCGAGCTCAGGAGTCAACTGGACCTGCTGCAGCGCTGTCTTGGCGTCTAGTCCAGGTCGAGGCGCGGTTGCCAGCAATGACGGACGCGCGTGCGATGCCGATCGGTCGCCGTTGTTGGTCACCTTACACTGCGCCAGCCCAACCGTGATTCGATGCGCGAGGCGCTAGCTTTGACCAGATGGATCAGATCCGGGTTCTTCTGTTTCAGCTTGATATCGGGAACCACGATAGAGATCGTCGCCCTGCAAGCCCCCTCGCCGTCGCATATGGGGGCGGCGATGCAGGCCACAGAGAAGTCGGATTCACCGGCCTGGATCGAGAGGCGTTGTTCGAGCGCCGCGGCGGCCGTGCTCGCCAGCACCTTCTCATCCGTTTCGGCTCGGCCGGTCGGGGAAGCCGTTGCGGAGCGCGCAAAAATGGCGCGGCGTTCCTCTTCCGGCAAGTGGCCGACCAGCATGCGGCCGGAGGCGGTCCAGTTGAGGGGGCTGCGAGTGCCTACGCGCGAGGTCACCTGGAAGTGGTCCTTGCCCTCCTTCATGGCGAGCACCACCATGTGATCGCCATCGCGCCCGCAAATCTGGATGGTCTCGCCCGAGTTCTGGGCGAGCTCGTGCATCTCCTGGATCGCGACGTTGAGAAGATCAAGGGTGCGGGCATAGGTCAAACCATAGTGGTAGAGGCGAGGCCCGAGCCACAGGAGCCCGTTGTCCTGCCGGTCAAGCAACTCCTTCTCCACCAGGTCGTCAACGATCACATAGATGGTCGACAGCGGCGCGCCTATGTCGCGGGCGATCTCGTAGGCGGTCGCCGGTCGCTCCACCTTCTGCAGATAATCGAGGATCTGCAGCGCCCGGTCGATGCCGCTGGTGCGCGAGCGGCGCGGCTCAGGCGCCGCAATTGGCGCCGCTTCGATTTGGGCCACTATCCTGGTCATTGGTTCGGACATCTTTCTCAAGGCGAGTGTAGAACGGGATGGCTGTTTGCGATACCTGATACATCAATCCGGCCATTTCAGGATCGCCGCTTCCCGTGCGCGCAGGCGCTCCTCAAAGGACATGGCGGCCATCACGTTCGACTTGCGCGCCTGATCCAGTTCCACGGCCAGCCGCTTTGCCACGACAAGCTCCTCACCCGGATGCAGATTGCAGGGGTCGAGGAAGAAATAGCCGTGCTCGACCTCATGGTCGCGCACGACGACCGGAGGGTCGCCGGCAGCCAGGCGGTCGGCCAGATCCCAGGCGGCAATGCGGGCTTCAGCAGGGTTGACGGAAACTTTCAGGCGATCGAGCGGATTTTTGGTCGGATCCGGGGCGATTTCGGCGATTATACCCGGTCGGCCATCGAGCGCCTCGACCCAGCAGTCGAGCGCCTTGCGTTCGCGGGCGCGGATGCCGTCATGGTCACGTGTTTTCCATGCCTGAAGTGCCGCCACAGCGCCGACGATGCCTTCCTTGCCCACCTTCATGCCGCGGCCAATGCCGCGATTTTGCAGATAGACGTCGCGCACCCTTGCCTTGGATCCGGCAACGATGCCCGAGGTTGGGCCGCCGAGAAACTTGTGACCGGAATAAAGAACCAGGTCGGCTCCATCGGCCAGGAAGCCCTTCAGGTCGTATTCCGACGCCGCATCGACGATCACCGGTACGTTGCGCGCGTGGGCCACTTCGGCGAAAATGTTCAAGGGGATTTGCGCGTAGCCCACCACGTGGTGTGACACGACGTAGACGGCGGCCGCGGTGTTTTCGGTAAGGGCGCCGGCGAGTTGATAGGCCGCGGCACTTGTCGCCTGGCCGACCGGCACGACCTTGGCTCCGGCAATGCGGATCGCCTGCTCGATAGGCGCGCCGTAGCTCACCATATGGCCGGACTGGATGACCACCTCGTCCTTCAGCCCGGCCGCGTCGGGCAGGCGTTCGATCGCGACCAGATCAGGTCCGGTCATGCAGGCTGCCACCGCCAGGCTGATCGCCGCCGAGCAGGACGCCGTGACAAAGCCGGCTTCGGCGCCGGTCAGGTCGGCGATCACGGCGCTGGCGCGACGTTGTAAGTCACTCATTTCGACGAATTCGCTCAGGATCGCCGCCACTGCTTCGACGGCATCCGGCACCACGATGGAGGCGCCGAGCCCAGTCATCGTGCCGGAAACATTGATGACCGGTCTCAAGCCAAGGCGGCGACGAATGTCCTCAATCGGCATGGCGGTGCTCTCCTTAGTGGGAATTCAATCGATGGCGATGATGGCTTCGATCTCGACGGTGATTTGGCCAGGCAGCGAACCGTGCCCGACGGCCGATCGCGCGTGAATTCCGGCCGGACCGAAGACGTCGATGAACAGATCCGAGCAGCCATTGATGACGGCAGGATGGTCGGCGAAATCGGGCACGGCATTGACCATGCCGAGCAGTTTCACCACACGCCGCACACGGCTCAAGTCGTGGAGCGCGGATCGCATCACGGCAAGCAGGTTGATACCGGTCAGCCGTGCATGTGCATAGGCCTGCTCCACCGTCACGTTGCCGCCGACCTTGCCGGTGTGCTGCATGCCGTCAGCCTCGGTCGGCCCCTGACCGGACAGGAACAGAAGCTTGCCTTCCTGAACGTGGGTGACAAAATTGGCGATTGGAGGTGGTGCCTGGGGCAGGGTGATGCCCAGCGCCTTCAGGCGGTCATTGGGCGAGCTTTCCGATCGCTTCATCGGCTCGGAAAAAGTCATGTAAGCGAACTCCAGTCAGTCATTTCTTTGGTCGTGGCGAATGCAGGCCACATGATGTCCGCCGCCGATGGGCGAGACCGGCGGGATTGCCGCGGCGCAGGCTTCGATCGCTTCCGGACAGCGAGTGCGAAAGACACAGCCCGATGGCGGATCAATCGGGCTGGGAATATCGCCCAGGAGCGGGACCCGAACGCGCATGCGCGTTGGATCCGGCACCGGTGCGGTTGCCAGTAACGCCCTGGTGTAGGGATGCCGTGGCGCCGCATAGACCAGCCTGCTTGGACCACGCTCCATCACCCGGCCGAGATACATGACGACGACTTCGTCGCACAAATATTCAACCACCGACAGGTCATGCGCGATGAACAGCAGCGTCAGGCCAAGCTGCTTTTGCAGATCGCCAATCAGGTTGAGCACTTGGGCCTGCACCGAGACGTCGAGCGCCGAAACCGGCTCGTCGGCAACAATGAATTCTGGTTCCACCGCAAGTGCCCGGGCAATGCCGATCCGTTGGCGCTGGCCACCTGAAAATTCATGCGGGTAGCGAGAGGCATGATCGGGTGAGAGGCCGACAAGCGCAAGAAGCTCGGCAATGCGGTCCTGCCGCGCCTTGCCACGCAAATAGCCGCGCGCGTCGAGAGCTTCGCCGAGTATCGCGCTGACACGCAGGCGCGGATTGAGGCTGGAGAAAGGGTCCTGAAAGACGATCTGCAGCTTTTGCCGATAAGCGCGCATCTCGCGCGCCGACAGCGAGAAGAGATCGACGCCATTGAACAGGGCTTTGCCGCTGGTCGGCTCGATCAGACGCAAAATGGCGCGACCGGCGGTGGTCTTGCCGGATCCGGATTCACCGACCAGACCGACCGTCGAGCCGCGCTTGACCTCGAAACTGACGTCCTCCACGGCGTGCACGACACGGCCGTTGCGCGCGGGAAACCGCTTTGTCAGTGCCTGGACGCTGAGCAGGGGGGCTGCTTGTGTCGTGTCGTTGGTTTCAGCGTCGGCAATCATAGTTCGGCGCTCCGGATGCAGCGGGAGAACCCTGCCGAGCCCGCCGGCATCAACGGTGGCGGGGCGGCCCGGCACGGGGCGATTGCGTAATCGCAGCGCGGCTCGAAGGCGCAGCCGGGCGGCAGGGCGGTGATCGCCGGCACGCTGCCGGGAATGGAATAGAGTATTTTGCGCTCGCCGGCCGCATCGACGTCGCGCGCCGCATTGGGAGTGCAGGCGAGCAGGCCGCGCGTATAGGGATGGCGCTGATGCGCGAACAGATCGTTGACGGGCGCCTGCTCGACGACGCGGCCGGCATACATGACCACGACGTTGTGCGCGATCTCGGCGACGACACCGAGATTGTGAGTGATGAACAGGATCGACATGCCGAACTGCTGCTGCAGCCGTCGCAAGAGATCAAGAATTTGAGCCTGGATCGTCACGTCGAGCGCCGTCGTCGGCTCATCGGCAATCAGCAGCGAAGGATTGCAGGCAAGCGCCATCGCAATCATCACGCGCTGGCGCATGCCTCCTGACATCTGATGCGGATAATCATCGAGACGCGATGCGGCATCGGGAATTTCCACATGCCGCAGCATCTCCAGCGCCCGCTTGCGCGCTTCCTGCCGGCCGACCGGTTCATGCAGCGCGATCATCTCGCCGATCTGGTCGCCGACGCTATAGAGCGGGTTGAGGCTGGTCATCGGCTCCTGGAAGATCATCGCGACCTCCTTGCCGCGGATGCGGCGGAAATCCTTCGCCGTGAAGCCTGCGAGATCGTCGACTTTGCCGGCCCGGTTGCGAAACAGGATTTTGCCGCCGGCAATACGGCCCGGCTTCGACAGCAGCCCCATGATCGACAAGCTGGTGACCGATTTTCCCGAACCGGATTCGCCGACCACGGCCAGCGTCTCGCCGCGCTTTAGCTCGAAGGTGACGCCGTCGACCGCCTTGGCGGTGACGCGCCGGGTCACGAACCAGGCCTTGAGGTCCTGGACCGAAAGGATCGTGTTCTGGGCCAGCGCCTCGCTCAAGCTTTCCATCCGCAATGAGGACAAGCGCCGTCACCGGCATCCGTGGCGGGCACATGCCGGTGGGCAGGTATCGCGTTCGCGCCCAATATTGCGTAGCGCGGTTCGAACAGCTGGTGCAGCACGCTCGTCGCACCCTGGGAGTCTTTCACCGTCAGTTCGGCATCGGCCAGTTCGAACAATGTGAATTCCGCCGGCTTGCCCTTTTCCAGCAAGCTGTCGGCTGGCAGTCGGATGGCCCGGCGTGGTGCCACAGTCGACGCTGTCACTACGTCCTCGAACGCCATGCCCAGCGGCAGAAGCTTCGACATGGTCGTCGCCATGTCCCACACGGAACCGTCGAGCGAGCGGTTGTGCAGATCGGTCGAGATCGTCTTCGGCGGCAGGCCGCGTTCCAGAGCGGCCTTGGCGACATCAAACGAGAAGGATGCCCCGCCATGGCCGACATCAAGCACGATGCCGCGCGACGCCGCGTCCTCGGCCAGACGGTAGAGATCGTCATCCTCGAGGATCGAGCCGCCGGCCTTGCCATTGAAGCAATGGGTGACGATGTCGCCTTCGGTCAGCAGGCCGAGAATGTCGTCATAGAGCGGCGGCGGCTCGCCAACATGCACCATCACCGGCAGCTTGACGATGCGGCCGAGCTTCTTGGCCAGCCTGACCGGCGTCAGATCCCAGCCGCCGGTGATGACGTGGCTTGCCCGCACCTTCAACCCGACGATGACGTCGCGGTTGGCTTCGATGGTGGCGATGGTTCGGTCGATGTCGATCGAGCGCATGTCGATCAGTTCGCTCACCCGGTTGCAGGCGACAAGCCCGATCGAGCCGATGTTCAAGAATGCGTAGATGTTCTCCTGTGCCGGCTCGACGATGAATTCGCGAAAGCCGTGGAAATTCGCCTCGCCGGCAGAGCCTGCGTCAACCATGGTGGTGACGCCGCTCGCGGCACCACATTGCTGGGGCCGAATGGAGATATCAGTGCCGCCATACCAAACATGGACATGCAGATCGGTCCAGCCGGGCGACAGGAAGGCGCCGTTCGCCTCCACCACCTTGACGTCGTCGCCGGCGCCAATCATCGAGCCGATCTCCGCGATGCGCCCGTCCTTGTCGACGAGCACGTCGATGGCGGGACCGAAACGATCGCCGAACGCCACGGGCCTGGCGCCCCTAATCAGCAGCGGCTGCTTCATTTCGAGAAAACGATTGCCGAACATCAGATGTCCTTTGCCAGACGGGGATCGAGAAGGTCGCGCAGGCCGTCGCCAACCAGTTGCAGGGCCAGCACGGTGATGACGATGGCAGCGCCGGGGAACATCATGATCCAGCCGGCCTGGTCCATGTACTGACGGCCGACCGCAATCATCGTGCCCCAGGTCGGGATGTCGGGAGAGATGCCGACACCGAGAAACGATAGCCCGGCTTCGGCCAGGATGGCGTTGGCGAAGATGAAGGTTCCCTGCACCAGGATCGGCGAGGCGACGTTGCGCAGCACGTGACGCACCAGGATGACCGGCGTCGGCACGCCGAGCGCGCGCGCCGCTTCGACATAGGGCAATTCGCGGATCACCAGCGTTGAGGCGCGCACGACCCGCGCCAGCCTCGGCGCGTAGACGATGCCGAGCGCGACAACTACGTTGACTGCCGTGGCGCCGAGTGCCGCCACCAGGGCGATGGCAAGCAGAATATCGGGAAACGCCATCATGGCGTCGATCAGCCGCGAAAGCGGGGTGTCGAGCTTCCTGAAGAAGCCGGCCATCAGACCAAGGACGATGCCGATCGCCGATGAAAAGACGACGACTGAGAAGCCGACGGAGAGGGAGGTGCGCGCGGCATAGAGCATGCGCGTGAACACGTCGCGGCCGAGATCGTCGGTGCCGAACAGATGCTCGAGGCTTGGCGGATGCAGCCGGCTGGCGATCGAAAGCTTGGTCGGCGCATAGGGCGCGATGATCGGCGCCAGGATCGCCGCCAGTGCGATGACGACGAGCAGGGCCAGCCCCACCGCCGCCGTCGGGCGGCCGAGCAGCCGTGACAGAAGGTTGGGCTCCTGCTGCAGCGGGGTTGCGATCGCGGCCATCAGTAGCGCACCCGCGGATCGATGAGGATGTAGAGCATGTCGATGACGAAATTGACCAGCACGTAAAGGCCAGCGATGACCAGCAGCGCGCCCTGGATGACCGGATAGTCGCGCCGCAGCACCGCCGAGACGACGAGGCTGCCGACCCCCGGCAGGCCGAACACGGTCTCGGTGACGACGGCTCCCGAAATTAGCAGCGCCGCCGTCAGGCCGATCACGGTGAGGATAGGGATAAGCGCATTCTTCAGCGCGTGTTTGAGCACCACGCGCCACTCGCTCATGCCCTTGGAGCGCGCGGTGCGGACGTAATCGTCGTTGAGAACGTCCAGCATCGAGGCGCGCGTGAAGCGCGTGATCAGGGCCGAACTGACAAGGCCGAGCGCCAGCGCCGGCAGCATGAGATGAGCGATGCGATCGCCGAACGAGGCGCCGGGTCCGCCATATCCCGACGTGTCGAACCAGCCGAGCCTGACGGCAAAGACCTGGATGAACAGCAGGCCGAGCCAGAAGCTCGGCACGCTGGCCGCGAACATGGCGATCGTGGTGGCCGCCTGGTCGAAAAGCGAGCCGCGCCTGTAGGCGGATAGGATGCCGACGGGCAGGGCGATCACAGTCGCGATCATGAGCGAGAACACGGTCAGAAAGAAAGTTGGTTCGGCGCGCTGGAGGAGTGCCGTGGTGACCGGCTCTTTGAGGAAGATTGACTGGCCGAAATCTCCCTGCATAACCCCGGCGAGGTAGTGCAAGAACTGTTGCGGGATTGAACCATCAAGTCCCAGTTTGGTGCGAAGGGTAGCGATGTCGGCGGCCGTAGCGTCGGGACCGAGCATGACCGCGGCCGGGTCGCCCGGCGTCACCCGCACGATCACGAAGACGATGGTGGCAACCAGCGCCATCACCACGATCATGCCGAGGAGCCTGTTGAGAACCGAGCGCAGCATCCGCGTTGATATCTCCGGGGCCGGTTTTGCGGGAATGGCCGCCGGACCGCGGCGCCTCCCGGATCATGCCAGGCTGCCTTCCCGCGACGGAGCGGGAAGGCAGGGGATTGGCTATTTGCCTTCCAGGTAAGCGTTCCAGAAATAGGGCCAGGGCGCCGGCGTGACGCCCTTGAGGTTCGGCGCCTCGGCAGCGAGCGCGTTGAAATCGCCGACCTTGTAAACCGCCGCTTCGTCGTAGATCACCTTCTGCACGTCTTCGTAGAGCTTGGCGCGCTTGGCCGGGTCGGTCTCGGAGTTGAAGGCATCGAGCACCTTGTGCTTCGCATCGCTCGACCACCAGCCAGGCGTGTTGTCGGACATGAAGCCGTTGAGCGACGGTTCGGCGAGAAACGGACTGTGGGTGATGTAGATGTCCCACAGCGCCGGATCGGTGCGGTTCTTGGTCAGTGTCGCCCATTCGACGACATCGAGCTCGACCTTGAAGCCGGCCTGCTCCAGATAGGCCTGAGCCACTTGTGCCATCTTGTAGTGGAACTCGTACTGGCGGCTGGTCAGGATGCGCAGCGGCTTGCCGTCATAGCCGGCGTCCTTGAGCAGTGCGGCGGCTTTCTCGGTGTCGCCCTGGGGCTTGTAGGCCTCGGTACCTGTGTTCGAATGCCAGGCGAAGCCTTCCGGATACATGGCGCCATCGACCGCATAGAAATCCTTGGACCCGAAGGCGGCGAGCAGCATATCCTCAGGCGCCAGCGCCGCCTGGATGGCCTTGCGGATACGGATGTCGGAATTCAGCCCCTGTTTGGTGTTCATCACGAACACGGGCCAGCCGAACGGCTTCAGGATAAGCGGCTTTGTCTTGCCGCCGGAAATCTTGTCGTAGGATTCGACAGGAAGAGAATCGGCATAGGCGAACTGGCCGGCGACGGCGCCCTCGACGCGCGTATTGGGATCCGGAACCGGCACGAAGCGAATTTCGTCCAGATATTGTTTCCTCGCCCCACCATAGCCATCCGGCTCTCCGTCGCGGGACCTGTAGCCATCGAAGCGGGCGAGTTGGATGAACTGATCCGGCTTACGGTCCTTGAGCATGTAAGGCCCGGTTCCGATGAACTTTGTCAGCGGATCTTCGTCGGCATTCTCAGAGGGGATGATGATGGCCGCCGCATTGTTCAACGACAGCAGCGACAGCAGCGGCGCGTAGGGTTTCTTCAGTGTAATCTTGACCGTCTTCTCGTCGAGGGCGTCGAGTGAGCTTATGACGTCCGCCGCCTGCTTGCCGCGCGTCGCCACCTTCATCCAGCGTTTCAGCGAGGCCATGACATCGGCCGATCTCATATCCGAACCGTCGTGGAACTTGACGCCCGTCCTTAGCGGGATCGTGTAAGTCAGGCCGTCCGGCGATATCGTGGGCATGTCGGCGGCCAGGAGCGGCGTGATGCCCCACTTGTTGTCGAACGTATAAAGCGTCTCGTAAATGTGCTGGGTGATGATGCCGACCAGATCGGCGGTCGATGCCATTGGATCCAATGTCGGAGGCTCGCCGACGGTGGCGACGTCGATCACTCCCCCCTTCTGCGGTTCAGCCCATGCCAGCGCCGGCAGCAATGCGGCGAACGACGCGACGACTTGCAGTACGCGCTTCATTCGTTCTCCTCCAGGTTCCATTTTTATGGAATATATAGTTTAGTTACGCACTAAGCTTACGCCGATGGCTCGTCGCGTCAAGCGGCGAAGCCATTGCTGGTCTCGGGGCAAACAGGCGAGTTTGCGCCAGAAGCTGTCCCTGCCGGGTCGATCGCACAAAGTCAGCCGCAAGCGGACGGGAGGTGGATGTGTCGATATAAAGCTGCTTCCGGTTTGAAGGCCGGTTCATTACGCACTACCCGGCAACTATTGCCGTCCGCTGCGACTGGCTATCCATTCGGCTCCGCGCCAGATTCTTAACGTCGCCGCGCCAGCCGAGCTCTCGTCCCGACCCACCATGGCCCAGCGAACGGCCGGGTGACCTCTGCTAAATGAATGTCGTTGGCGACTTTGCGTCGACGTTCTGGTATAAGGCTAGACAGCATAAAGGACTGCGGTTGGGGCCGGCAAAGAAATGGTATTGCCTGTTGGGTCGGACATCCGCAGCGACTGTTCGGCCGCCCAGTTCGTGGCATCTTTTCGGGAGTTGGTGGCCGATGATATCGGCATCGAGGGTGGTGATTTCAAACCAGCCGATCGGGACCTGCCGCTCAAAGAGGAAGCACATCTGGGCAATGTTGTACCGGCGCGACGGCGTGAGTTTCGGGCTGGACGCCTTTATGCAAGGAAGGCCCTCCGGGGCCTAGGCATTCCTGAAACCGTGATTCCGATAGGGCCCGATCGAGCGCCGATCTGGCCGACAGGTGCCGTCGGTTCAATCTCTCACACCAGAAGCCTGTGCGCTGTCGCAGTCGGATTGTCCGCCGATTATCTTGGCATCGGCATCGACATCGAAGAAAATTCTTCGCTTTCCGGCGAACTGGCGAAACTGGTGACGCACACTTCGGAACTGAACGAGCGGGACGTGATCGAAGCGCGGCTGGGCTACGATCTTCCAAAGCTTCTGTTCGTCATAAAGGAAGCTTTCTACAAAATGCATTTCCCGCTCAACCGGCGCTTTTTGGCGTTTCGGGATGTTCGCGTGGAACTTGACGTGGAGAGACACGCAGCGAAAGCCGTGATCGTTTCGTCAAGCCGCTTTGTAGCGGCCGATACTTTCGACGGCCGGTTCGGCAGCAGCCATGGCACGTTGTTCTCGTGTTTTGCTCTCTCCGCGCCTTGACAGCCACGCGGCCAGCAAGCACTCAGTGATCCGAGCCTGGTGCTCCATTGGATTGAACGGTGCTGTTGCTGAATAACGTCCGATCTTGGAGCATGATCTGATGGACACGATACGTGGCCATGTGGATCGGCATGCGGGACAGAATTCGCGAACGGTGGCCCTTCTGGCTGCGGGACGCGCGCCTCTTACCTATCAAGGGTTGGCGCTCAAGATTCGCCGCATCGGTGAATGGCTGGCGCTGGAAGGCATCGGACCAGCCAACCGCGTAGCGCTTCTTCTGCCCGAGTGCACGGAAGCTGCTGCTGTGATCGTGGCGGTCGCAGCCAACGCGGCTTGCGCTCCCCTAAATCCCGCATGGCCTGCCGACGAGCTTGAATCGCAACTAAGCGCGGTGCAGCCCAAGGCGCTGATCGTGTCGGATGGCTGGCAATCGCCAGTGCTCGCCGTGGCGATTTCGTTGAACATACGCATCCTGCGACTGCATGTGGCGCGCGACGCGGCTCTCGAGCAATTCTTGTTAGCCGGCGCCAGCGGGGCACGTCGCGATGACCAGCCCAGGGCCACGCCAGACGATGCCGCGCTGCTACTTTTCACGTCGGGCACGTCGGCGCGGCCGAAGCTAGTCTCGCTGACACATCGAAACCTTTGCGTTGCGGCGCACAACATCTGCTCGGCGCTGGATCTCCGGCATACCGACCGGTGTCTGGGCGTGATGCCACTGTTTCATATTCACGGCATAAGCAGCCTTCTATCGTCGGTGGTATCTGGGGGCTCCTACATCAGTATGGAGGGTTTTTCCGCCGACAGCTTCTTCAGCTGTCTCAGCGAGTTCAGGCCGACCTGGTATTCGGCGTCGCCCGCCATACATCGCACCATTCTCGATCAGATCCGTCTCTGCCCGGATGACCCTCGCCAGAGTGGACTGCGCTTCATTCGCTCGGCTTCGGCACCAATGCCGCCTCAGCTGATCGCGGATACTGAAAGAATATTCGGCGTGCCGTTTGTCGAGGCCTACGGAATGACCGAGGCAGCGCCGCAGATTGCGAGCAACCGGCTTCCGCCGTTCGAACGCAAGCTAGGCTCCGTGGGCAAAGCCGCGGGGCCGGAAATCGCCATCATGGACGAAACCGGGCGTCTCCTGCCGCCCGGCGCAAATGGCGAGGTGGTCATTCGCGGCGCCAATGTCATGCAGGGCTACGACGGTGACCCCGCCGCCAACCAAGCCGCATTCATCGATGGCTGGCTGCGGACGGGTGACATGGGCCATATCGACGCCGACGGCTATCTGTTCGTCACCGGGCGCCTGAATGACATCATCAATCGCGGCGGCGAAAAGATATCGCCGCTGTTGGTCGAGCAGGTCCTGCTCCAACACCCCGCGATCGCGCAGGCGGCTGCCTTCGGCGTTCCACATCCGGTGCTCGGCGAGGCGGTCGCCGCATCGGTCGTGCTCAAGCCAGGGTACGAGCAATTGGTGTCGGATCAGCAGATACGCGGCTTCGTGGCCGAACGGCTGGCGCGCTCGAAGGTACCGCAGAAGATCATTGTGGTGGAGGCAATCCCTGTCGATTCCGGCGGAAAGGTCAATCGCAGACATCTGGCCCTGACGCTCGATCCGCAACGACAGCTCGCGCAAGTCGATGCGCCACGGACCGGCAAGGTGGTTGCCCGAACCGCCACCGAGCGCCGGGTGGCGGCGGTGTTTGCCGAAGTGCTGGGGACCGAACCGCCCGGCATTCATGACGACTTCTTCGATCTCGGCGGTCATTCGCTGATCGCCATGCAGCTTCTCGCCAGGCTGCAGGACATATTTCAGGTCGGATTGCCGATCGACAGCATGTTTGAACGCCCCACCGTTGCGCGACTTTCGGAACGCATCGGCGAGCATATGGCCAATCTCGTGGCCGAGGGCACGGTGCGGCTGGAGCATGGACCGGTATCTGAGCCCGGCACGACACGCATCCCGCGGCGGCAAGTGGCGACGCCCGCACCACTCTCGTCCGCCCAGCAGCGCGTCTATTTTCTCGACGGAATGGGCGCCGGCGGCGCTTACAACATGTCGGCCTCGCTGCGGTTGACAGGCTCGCTCGACGAGCGCGCACTGGCAGCGGCCCTCGATGAGATTCGTCGGCGTCACGACATCCTGCGCACGACCTTTCACATGCGCGACGGCGAACCGGTGCAGGTGGTTTCCGAATTTCAGGAAACCAGTCTGATGGTGATCGATCTGACCGGCCACAATGCGCAGGTGCGCGCCGCCGAGGCAATGCGCCTTGCCAGCCAGGATGTCGCGGAACCGTTCGATCTGGCACAGGGCCCGCTTTTTCGCGCCAGGCTGATCCGGCTGGCATTCGACGAGCACTTCCTGCTGCTGACGATGCACCATATCGTTTCCGACGGCTGGTCGGTCGCTGTCCTCCATGCCGAACTGAAGCAACTCTACGACGCCTTTCATCACGACACGACGTCGCCGCTCGAAGACTTGCCGCTCCAGTATGGCGATTTCGCGGACTGGCAGTGGCGCGGCGTCGAGGCCGGGGAACTCGAGCGCCAGACCGGTTACTGGGTCCGCCGGCTCGAAGGACTGTCGCAAGCCTTCACGCTTCCGACTGACCGCCCGCGCCCCGCCATTCAATCCTATCGCGGCGGAACTCTGCAGGCCGTGATCGACCGTCAAACCACGGATCGCTTGAAGGTCCTCGGCCGAAGCCAGGACGCGACCCTGTTCATGATCTTCCTGGCGGCCTTCAAGACGTTGCTCTTCCGCTACAACGGGCAGGACGATTGCGTCGTCGGCGTGCCGATCGCAAACCGCCCGAGGAAGGAGCTGGAGCCGCTGATCGGGTTTTTCGCCAACACGCTGGTCCTGCGGACATCGCTTGCCGGCGACCCGCCCTTGCTGGCGTTGCTCGGCCGCATCCGGTCGACGGCGCTCGATGCCTATGCACACCAGGATGTTGCGCTCGAACGCATCGTGGAACAGCTGAAGATTCGGCGCGATCCCGGCCACACGCCGTTGTTTCAGGTGATGTTCGCGTTTCAGAACGTCCCGGAATTGCCAGGCTTGCCTGCACGATCGGCGACCGGCCACGCGACAGGACCTTGCTTCAATCTCGCGCCGGGCCTCGCGGCACAGCCTTTGAGCATCGACAAGGCGACGGCGAAGTTCGACCTCGCTTTGTACCTGTCGGAAAGCCCGGAAGGGATGTCCGCAACCTGGCAATTTAACGCCGATCTGTACGAGCCGGCCACCATCGACCGGCTGGCCCGGCATTTCCAGACCTTGCTCGAAGGCATAGCAACCGATCCCGGGCAAAGACTGTCGGAATTGCCCCTGTTGCCCGACGCCGACCGCCGCCAGATCGAAGTCGACTGGAACCGCACCGAAGTCGGAGAATTGCTTGGTCAGGATTGTGTCCAGCTGTTCGAGGCGCAGGTGGAACGAACACCCGAGGCCGCCGCCGTGTTGGGCAAGGACCGGCAGTTCACCTACCGCGAGCTCAATGAATGGGCCAACCGGTTCGCGCGGTACTTTCGCAGCCGCGGGGTTGCCCGCGAGACATTGACCGCGATCTGCCTGCCAAGATCAGGCGAGATGCTGGCGGTGCTGCTGGGAGTGTGGAAGGCCGGCGGCGCATTCCTGCCGGTCGACTCCGATCATCCGTCCGAGCGCATCGCCCTCATGCTGCATGATGCCGGCGTGAGCCTGCTCGTCACAGAAACGTCGCTGCTGGCAAAGTTCCCGGCCGCGTTCCAGATTGCGGGCGATCTTGCGGAGTCCGGCCGGACGATCTGCCTGGACGCCTGCAGGGCTTCCGTGGCGCAAGAGGATCCGCGCAATCCCATAGGCCTCTGCGCACCCGATGCACTTGCCTATGTGATCTACACGTCGGGCTCCACCGGCAAACCCAAGGGCGCTATGATCACGCAGGCCAATGTCGGCCACTATGCGCAGGCGATGATCCGCGCACTCGCTATCCGTCCGGACGACATCTATCTGCACACCGCTTCATTCTCGTTCTCCTCCTCGATACGGCAGTTTGCCGTCCCGCTTTCCTGCGGCGCTGCCGTGGCAATAGCATCGGCCGAGGAGTTGCGCGATCCGTATCTGCTGTTCGAGACGGTGCGCCGTCAGCGCGTCTCGGTGCTGGACCTCGTTCCATCCTTCTCGGCCAGCTGCCTGCAGGTTCTGACGTCGCTCGACCAATCCGTGCGGATAAGCTTGCTCGACAGTCATGTGCGGCTCGTGCTTTCCGCCAGCGAGCCCTTGCCCAGCGCCTTGGTCGAAAAATGGCGGCGGCTCTGCAAACCCGCGACAGAATTCATCAACATGTTCGGCCTGACCGAAACGACGGGGATCGTGACGGTCTACCCCATTCCGGCGGAGGGCGGCGTGGCGGGGATCGTCCCAATCGGGCGGCCGATCGCCAACACGCAGGCGTACGTGCTGGACACGTCCGGCCATCCGGTTCCGATCGGCATCGGAGGCCACTTGTACATTGGCGGGGCAGGAATCGGACTCGGTTACCTCGATCGTTCGGAGCAGACCGTCTGCAACTTCGGGCCCAATCCGTTCAGCCCGCATAAGGGCGAGCTGCATCGAACCGGCGACCTCGCCCGCTACCGGCCCGACGGGACGCTCGAAATTCTCGGCCGCGCCGACGAACAGGTCAAAATTCGTGGCTTCCGCATCGAACCGGGCGAGATCGAGGCTGCGATCTTTGCTTACCCTGAAGTACGCGAATGTGTCGTCGGTGTTGTGGAGGATGCTGGCGAGGACGATGATCTCGGCGATCGAAAACGCCTGGTCGCCTTCGTTGCGGCCAACGAGCCGCGTGATGCGGATACGGTTGCCCTGTCGCTACGGTTGCGCGAGCTTCTGAAGCGGCAGCTTCCGGAATACATGCTGCCGCAACGCATCGTGATTCTGCAGCGCCTGCCCCGCACCCCGAACGGCAAGATCGACCGGGGGGCTCTGCTCACCAGGGAGCCGCAGCCGTCGGTTCGTTCCAATGCTGTCGCGCATCCCTCGATCCGGGTCGATCCGCACGGGGTCGCACCTACCGACGTCGAGACGATCTTGGTGGAGATCTGGAAAAGGGTGTTGCGGCTCGATGAGATCGGGCTCCACGACAACTTCTTCGACCTGGGTGGCAATTCCATCCTGAGCATCAATATCGTTGTCGAAGCCGGCAAGGCCGGCCTGATCCTCGATTTGCGTCAGCTTTACCGGCACCAGACGATCGCCGATCTGGCGCGCGCTGTTGCCGTGGCACGGCACGATATCGGGCCAATCGTGGCCGCCGCACCGGTATCGAGCGAAAATGGCACGAAAGTTTTGGTGACGATCGAGAGCCTTCGCGCCTATGGCCGCGATGCGCTGACACGGGCCGGACTGAGCTCCGAGGGTGCGGCGATTGTCACCGAAGTGCAGCTTGAGGCAAGCCTGCGCGGACAGCCGACACATGACATGGTCAGCATTCCGCGTTATGCCTCAAGGATTGCTTCGGGCAAGATCAAAGCTCGTCCGCAAATCCGGGTCGAACACGAGAGCGCCACCATCGCGCGGATTGACGGCGACAACGGACCGGGCCAGTGGGTGAGCATGGTGGCAATGGACCTTGCCATTGAAAAGGCGAGCAGGCACGGCGTCGGAATCGTCGGCGTCCGCCGCTCCAACCATTTCGGCGCCGCCGGCCATTATGCATGGCAAGCAACGAAGCACGGTTTCATCGGACTCTGCACAACCAACGGACCGCTGATCCTGGCGCCGACAGGCGGCGTCACGCCAACATTTGGCAACAATCCGCTTGGTGTAGGCATTCCGGCAGGACGGCATTTCCCCATCCTTCTCGACATCGCCATGAGCGTCGCCCCGCGCGGCAAGATCGGCTTGTCCGTGGCGGAAGGCAGTCCGTTGCCAGCTGGGTGGATTCTTGACCAGTCGGGGCGTCCTTCTACCGATCTGGGCGATCTCGCCGCAGGACTTGGCGTGCCGATCGGCGGATACAAGGGCTATGGGCTGGCACTGGTGATGGAAGTGCTTGCGGGCGTGCTCAGCGGCGCGGGTTTCGGCCGTGATCATCAGCGAGACACGCTGCACGACAGCCGCCACGCACCGGACTACGGCCACTTCTTCATGGCACTTGACCCCGAGCGGTTCATGCCGGTTGGGGACTTTATCGAGCGCGTCGATCGCCTGATCGAGCAGACCAGGAACGGGGAACGCGCCGAAGGCGCCAACGAAATCCTGATCCCCGGTGAAATGGAATTGCGCGCCCGCCGGCAGAGCCTGAAGGAAGGTGTGTGGTTGCGCTCATCCACCTATAGTGCGCTCATCGCCTATGGACGCAAGGCAAAGCTCGAAGCTGAACTGGATGTCGTGACCGAAATCCGGCTTGCAGAGGGTCATGGCTGATCAGTTGCACGATCTTGCGCCAAATCAGAACGATCACATGATGACGTTCGACCGGGCCGAGCTGGAGGAGACCATCCCGGCGCGTTTCGACAGAGTTGTCCGCAGTCATGCCTCACACGTGGCGATCGGCGGCGAGCGGCAACAATGGACTTACGGGGAGGTCGACCGGCGTTCCAATCAACTGGCTCGCGCAATCCTTGAGCGCACGCAGCCAGGGCAAGGATGCGTCGCCTATCTTGTCGACCATTCGCCGGACATGGTGATCTGTGCGCTGGCGACGCTCAAGGCGGCAAAGGCCTTCCTTTGCGTTCATCCTGGAATGCCGCTTGCAGCGCAGCGCGACATCATCAGCGATGCTGCGCCGGATCTGCTGCTCGCCGGCGCGTCTCACGCAATGACCGCGCTTAGCCTTGTCGATGACCATAGGCGGGTTCGCCTGATCGAGGACATCGACGCGCGATATTCCGCGGATGCGCTGCATGTCCCGGTCAACCCAGGCGACCCGGCCGCAATCTTCTATACCTCCGGGAGCACCGGGCGGCCGAAGGGCGTGGTGAAAAGCCATCGCACCGTACTGCATCGGGCCTGGCTTTGTGCCCGATATGACGGGGTAACCTTCTCGGACCGTCAGTCTCTTCTGACATATTGCAGTTTCGCCTCATCGGAAGCGGACGTCTTCGGCGCGCTTCTGAACGGCGCCACGCTGGAACTCTATGACGCGGCATCGCGTGGTCTCGCCGATCTGAAGGCGTGGATCGACGAGCGCCGCATCACCCTGCTGCATCCGCCCGTCATGCTGTTTCGCAAGTATCTGTCGATGCTCGAGGGCTCGGGCCTGCATCCGTCGGTACGCCTCGTGGCGCTTGCGGGCCAAACGGTCATTGCCTCGGACGTTGAGCAATGGCGCCTTCGCTTCACCACGTCCTGTGCCTTGCGCCACCGTTTCTCTTCCACCGAAGCTGGTCACATCGCGCTGGCATCGGTGGCCCCAGGCGAGACACCTGCGGCAGGTACGGTACCGGCGCCGCGCCCGGTCACCGACAAATCTCTTCTGGTCATCGATGAAGATGGCCAGCCAGTCGAACCGGGAGGTGTGGGCGAACTCGTCATCCGCAGCGCTTTCCTGGCAGATGGTTATTGGCGGCAGTCCTCCGAAACGGCAAGGCATTTCGGCACCGACTCCAATTTTCCCGGCCAGCTTCTGTTCCATACCGGCGACATCGGGCGGCTATCGAGCGACGACAGTCTTGAATTCCTCGGGCGGCGCGACGAACAGGTCAAGATTCGCGGGTATCGCGTCGAAACGCGGGAAATCGAGCAGGCTTTCATGCTGCTTCCAACCGTGAACGAAGCAGCGGTCGTCACCGAGCTTCGGCAGGATGCGCACTCCCTTGCTGCCTTCGTCGTGATGAGGCAGGGAGCGTTGTTTGAGACTGGCGCCTTAAGAGCCGGGTTGAGGTCGATCCTCCCTCAATGGAAAATTCCAGGCCGAATCCAAGCGGTCGAGTCATTGCCTTTGACGCCGACAGGCAAGATAGACAAGCCACTTCTCCAGCAGTTTCTTCAGGCACGTGGCGGCCCCGTTGGGGATGGCCAGACCGTGCAATCGTCCGACAAGAAAGAGAACGCGCCGTCTGCAAAACTGATCAAGATCTGGAAAGGGCTTTTTGCCAGGACTGTCATTCGCTGAATGCGAATGACAATTCAGACCGGCTCAGGGTGTTTGGTCTCCCTGGGTAAGAATCCCTGTTAGTCGCACAGGCTGTACGTTAAAAGCAAAGGCATTCGATGTACCGCCCTGCTTGCAATCGGCGGAAAATCAATCGGTTCAGGGGCTTGCCGATGAACGTGCAGAAAATTATCCGCGCTGCTCAGGCAGCGCCAAGCATTGGGCCGGCGCATCTGATCGCAGGCATCTTTGCTGCGGAACTGCAAATTCCGAGTGCAGACATCGACGATAATTTCTTCGATCTGGGTGGCGATTCACTGACCGCGGAAACTGTCGTTCTTGCCGTTCAGAGCCGCTTCGGCATCAAGCTCCAGACCTCGGTCTTGCTCGCGGCGCCGACGCCGCGCGAATTCGGTAGCCTGGTCGCGTCCTTGAATCAGGTTCATCCGGCCCTTCAGCTCATCGTGCGCGTGTCCGGCAGCGCCGGCCATGAGCCGATCGCCATGATACACGGCATTTCGGGATCCGCCCTGTTTGCCAACCGTTTTGGCAAGCGCCTCAAGGAAAAATACGCGGTGATGGCGGTGCGTGGCATGGGGCTCGAACCCGGAGAGACGCCATACTCTAGCGTCGCCGAGATAAGCGCCAATTATTTCGACGGTCTGACCTCGGCCACCGGCCGACATCCGCATGTGGTCGGCGGCATATGTTTTGGCGGTCTGCTGGCCATCGAGGTTGGACGCCTCACCTATGATGCAACCGGCGAGCGACCGGCGCTACTGCTCATAGATCCACCGCCGCTCGGTTCGGCTTGGCTGAAACCGATGGCCGACAATCGCATGACCGCTCAGAGGCGGCGTCAGATCACGCGCAAGGTCGTCTACTGGCGCACGCTTCGCGACGGTTTGAAGGCAGTCGGGATGGGGCAGACATGGATTGGGCGCCATACGCGCCAGAAGGCGTTCAAAAGTATGCTCATCCACGCCGCTGCCGGCTTCTCGCCCTCATCCTATCCTTGTGACATCCTGGTTCTTGCCAGTTCAGAATGGGGCGCCGCAACCGTCGAGCAATACAAGGGCTGGGCGTCTGAAGAAACCAGGATAAAAACCGTTGTCTTGCCAGGCGCGCACGAAAACTTTCGCGAAGCCAATATGGAAGCGATCGACCACGAGATCATTGTGTTCCTGGCCGACAGAGATGTTAGACATGAGCCGCTTCCCTCCGGTTTTTGAGAACGTCCCTAGATTGGTGTTGGCCTTTGGCGGCCTGCTTTTCCAATGAGTGGTGAAAGTGAAGGCTCCACGGTCGAGGAATAGGAGTTGCTTGGGGTCGAACGGGAGCCCGGAAAGCCGGCTTTCGCGCTGACGGCCGACCGGACGAGGGGGCAATATGTCGGCTCGGCCTTCATCAGTTCAAGCGGGCCATCCGGGAGCGCCTATGGAATCGTTTCAAGAGCATGCCGGCCCAGCGCCGAAGGGCGTGAGGTGGTCATCGCCGTGTGAAGCACTTGCGCGGCGAGGAGGATAGGCGACCCAGGTCCGTTGGCAGAAAGGTGCTCGGCGACAAGATCAGCACGGCGAAGTGGCGCTCAAGGCGAAACTGGTACGTCGTCGAGGCACAAGACGAAACCATCGCTCCCGCAATGCGGGTGATGGAGAAGCGGGAGGGGAGCGACACGAATCTCGCTGGTCGAGAACACCCACCACGTAGCGATGCATCCAATGGACGAGGTTATCGCATCGCCGACGTGCTCCGCGCGGCCGGTTGCAGTGAAGCCGTCGCCAAGGCGGTGGAACGCTCGCCCAAGGGCGAGGCGGTTGGCCGAGAGGAACTGGCAGGCAAGGGATGGTTGCCGGGTATTCTGCGTTCGGCAGTAACCGAAGCGCCAGATAGCTTGGCCATGGCCGCCGAATAACCTCGGCACATTCACGGCAAGCCCGGACCGAAATCGATCCGGGCTTGCTTTTTGGGCAGCGAGGGTGCCCCGAAGCCCCGCCCTCGCGCTCCTTCCCGCATCGAGCACTTATTCGGAAGGAAAGAGGTTAGCTCTTAATCCAGCGCCCATTCAGGATATGTGAGGGTTTGAAGTGGCAGCGGAGAGGGCTACCGCCTTTCCCCCCACTCGGAGAGCGTGCGATACTTCTTACAGTGTCGGGCGTGATGGGCCTGTCTCGGTGCCGCAAAGACCGGTAAGGAACGGGAGAGTCTGAGCCGAAAGCTATCGAGACGTGAACGGCAGCTTTGCGCCTCACTTTGGTCATTAAAGTTAGCTGTGCCCCTGCCTAAAAGCGGACGTCGCAGGCGACCGCGCTGGAAGTCATCATAGCGCCACTAGCAGACGATCCGCTTGGCGCCAGAAACGGCCCCTACTTCAACAGGTCGAGAGGCCGCGCCCCGCCTGCAAATTGTTCATGTGAGATGAAGGTTCTGCACTTCGTAGGTCCAGACCCGAAACCCTTTGAGAACATGCGGGCCGAAGGAGTTGATGAGCGGAATGTCGGCCGCATCGCGGCCGCGGGCGACGACGATCCTGCCAATCCTGGGCGTGTTGTTTCGGGGATCAAAAGTATGCCAAGCACCGTCCAGGAAGACCTCGATCCAGGCGCTGAAGTCCATGGGGTCGACGACCGGGACCCCGATGTCGCCGAGATGTCCGTTGACGTAGCGTGCAGGAATATTGAGGCAGCGGCACAAAGTCAGCGCGAGATGGGCGAAGTCGCGGCAGACGCCTATGCGTTCCTGGTACGCCTCGAAGGCCGTTCGCGTCGATCTGGCCTGCATGTAGTCGAATTGAATATGACCGTGGACGAAGTCGCAGATTGCTTGCACGCGGCCCCAACCTGGGGCAGTGGCGCCAAACATGTCCCACGCCGCCTGGCTGAGACGATCGGTTTCGCAGTAGCGGCTGCCCATTAGGTAGACAAGGCAGCCGTCCGGCAAATCCCACACCGCTACTTCGCGGGCAGCTGGCAGCAGCCTGTCTATCTTGCCGTCATCCTCGATCGTTGCATCGCCCCATATCGTCAGGTCGCCCGCGGGCGCGACAAGCCGGCGGCATCGGTTGCCAAAGAGATCATGGTAGGTCGATGTCGGAACATCGGGCGTGGTGAAGACCGTTTCGGGGATCCTGATGTCGGCCGCGCGGTCGTCGTGGACCGATAGCAGGCATACCAATGCGGTCGGTTGCTGGCAGGTCAGCGTGATCTCATAGCCGTAGCGGATCAGCATGTGGATCTTTCCTGCCGGAAATCAGCGGGGGTCAGAGTGCAGGATTCGCGACGGTTGCGGGAGTAGGCTTGGCAAGCAACATCATGGATGGACATCAGCAAGGCCTCGAATGCTGAAAGGTATCTTGTTTCAGCAGGCCCGGTCTCGGCCAAGGCGATATCCGATTTCGCGAGCGCCTGACATCGACCAAGAAGCAAGCCGTCATGATCGGTGAGGCCGACGGCGTTGCGCGCTGAAAACGTGGAAGTCGGTCCAGGAGCGACCAACTTCCACTCGACGGCCATTTGATGGTCCATAGAAATTGCGCCCGGACGCGCCGCCCTCATTTTCCCAGACCGCAAGCGCGGCGACGTTGCGGGTCCGACAGCTTTCGTCGTTATGGCCACTCATGATGTTAGCCGATCCTCATTACTCGCCTTCCCCGGCGAGAACGCCCGAATAGAGCGTTGCGCCATTCGCATCGGCGATCGTCATGGCGTCCGGCCGCTGCGGCATGTTCAGGGTCCCAGCCAAAAGCCTGGCGATTTCGATCGCATCGTCGAGGTCGGCGGCTTCCGCGGCCTCGCGGCCGAGCACGGCATGCGCATCGTCCGCTTCTCGGGTGCGATAGAATTCGATCATGATCTTCATCATCATCCATCTCGCTGTGTCAGTTCTCGCCTTAGCCGCGAGGGGTACTGATGTCAGGAAGTCTGGTGTGGGCGCCGAACACGCTTTTAGGCTTGGGCAGGGCCTTTTCCTGCTTCGGCTTCCTGATTTCCCGGCTCGAGCGTTTCGGTCCCTTTGCCATGTGCGAACGTCCTTTCGATGAGCGTTATGGTGTCACCCGGCGATGTGGCGACCGGTTCGAGACTGTCTTGCGTCGCCACCCGTTCATGAGGTTCGCCGTCGTTGCGGATGCGGTACTGCGCCGAATCTTCCCTCGGCGGGAGTCTGGCTGTGATCCGGTAGATTTCCGAAGTCTTTGGAAACGTGCCGAAGCCGCCCTTCAGCCGGACAGCCTGTCCGAGAGCAAATAGATGCGTTGCGGCTTCGCGGCGGACCGGGTGTGGGTTGCGTTGCATCATCGTGGTTCTCATCATTGTCTCTGGTCCTGCTCCAGTGCGGCTTTGAGCGATGCCGGTTCGATCGGCACCATCTGCCGCGTAGCACCGCTTGCGGAGATCGCCGGCAGGTGAATGAAGGTGGCGACGCGGCGCCACGCGATCAGGGAAGCTCCTTCGAGGGCTTCCTCGTCGTGATCGACGCGGTAATCCCCGGGTGGTTGCGGTGCATCAAAGCCGGGCAGCGAAAACGCCGACTTGAAGCGAACGATAGTTGGTGTGGTGCGGCTGGTCATTTGTTGCGGCTTTCAGCGGAAACCCGCGCCTGCGCGTTTCCCTATCATTCCCACTCGAACCACCGGAATGATGCCCGACGCTGCCAGTACATTCGTGGTCAGCGTCGATGTCATTCCAGGGGTTCGAACGGAACGAAATGTGCGCCGGACCGGCGCTGCACTCGTTTTCGAGAATTCGGTGGTGAATGGCGGGGCTCTGACACAAAGCCAACTCGACCAAATCAACGAGTTTTACCTATGCGCCTCATTTGAGTTCTAAACAAGGTCGAGACGCTTTTTATTTGTCCCTTGAAATAACAGACGCACGCCCGCAGAATTCAAGCCGGCAGAAAATTTCCCACAAGTACGGATGAATTTCTGCGCGGCTCGAATTATTTCATTCGAATTCTTGGCCATCGGCGAGAAATAATTCTGGCACTCCTATCTATCGAGTGCCAACCCGCCTATACAGAGGCAGGGGCCGCCCAATGCCGGCCACAGAAAGAAGTTCCCATGAAATTCCGGCCACTCCACGACCGCGTCGTCGTTCGCCGCGCCGAAGGCGATACCAAATCCAAGGGCGGCATCATCATTCCCGACAATGCCAGGGAGAAACCGCAGGAAGGCGAAGTGATCGCCGTCGGCCCGGGAGCACGCGACGAAAGCGGCGCCTTGATCGTGCCCGATGTGAAAGCCGCCGACTTCATCCTGTTCGGCAAATGGTCCGGCACCGAGGTCAAGATCGATGGCGAGGACCTTCTGATCATGAAGGAAGCCGACATCATGGGCATCATCGACAAGAGCGAGACCGGCATCGTCGACAAGACAATGGCCGTCAAGAACGCCGCCTGACCGGGCAGTCTTCACGGCAAGCCGCGCACTCCAATTTTCGAACGGGATCAACGATCATGTCTGCCAAGGAAATCAAATTCTCCACCGACGCGCGCGACCGCATGCTGCGCGGCGTCGAGCTCCTGAACAACGCCGTCAAGGTGACGCTCGGCCCCAAGGGCCGCAACGTCATCATCGACAAGGCTTATGGCGCGCCGCGCATCACCAAGGACGGTGTGACGGTGGCCAAGGAAATCGAGCTTACCGACAAGTTCGAAAACATGGGCGCCCAGATGGTGCGCGAAGTGGCCTCGAAGACCAACGACCTTGCCGGGGACGGCACGACCACCGCCACGGTGCTGGCCGCCTCGATCCTGCGCGAAGGCGCCAAGCTGGTCGCTGCCGGCATGAACCCGATGGACCTCAAGCGCGGCATCGACCAGGCGGTCACCGCCGTGGTTGAGGAAATCAAGGCGCGGGCCAAGAAGGTCAAGTCGTCGGCCGAGATCGCGCAGGTCGGCACCATTGCCGCCAATGGCGATGCCAGCGTCGGTGAGATGATCGCCAAGGCCATGGACAAGGTCGGCAATGACGGCGTCATCACTGTCGAGGAAGCCAAGACCGCCGAGACCGAGCTCGACGTCGTGGAGGGCATGCAGTTCGACCGCGGCTATCTCAGCCCGTATTTCGTCACCAATGCCGACAAGATGCGCGTCGAACTGGAAGAGCCCTATGTGCTTATCCACGAAAAGAAGCTCGGCAACCTGCAGGCGATGCTGCCGATCCTCGAAGCAGTGGTGCAGGGCGGTAGGCCGCTGCTGATCATCTCCGAGGACGTCGAAGGCGAGGCGCTGGCCACGCTGGTCGTCAACAAGCTGCGCGGCGGCCTCAAGGTCGCGGCCGTCAAGGCGCCGGGCTTCGGCGATCGCCGCAAGGCGATGCTGGAAGACATCGCCGTGCTCACCGCCGGCCAGATGATCTCGGAGGATCTCGGCATCAAGCTCGAAAACGTCACCATCGACATGCTCGGTCGCGCCAAGCGCGTGCTGATCGACAAGGACACCACCACGATCATCGACGGCGCCGGCGCCAAGGCCACCATCCAGGCGCGCGTCGCCCAGATCAGGGGTCAGATCGAGGAAACCACGTCCGACTACGACAAGGAAAAGCTGCAGGAGCGGCTGGCCAAGCTCTCCGGTGGCGTTGCGGTGATCCGCGTCGGCGGTGCTACGGAGTCGGAAGTCAAGGAAAAGAAGGACCGGATCGACGATGCGCTGAACGCCACGCGCGCGGCTGTCGAGGAAGGCATCGTGCCCGGCGGTGGTGTGGCGCTGCTGCGCGCCAGGTCGGCGCTCAAGGGCCTGACCAGCGCCAATGTCGATGTCACCGCAGGCATCTCGATCGTGCTCCGGGCGCTCGAAGCGCCGATGCGCCAGATCGCTGAGAATTCCGGCGTCGAAGGGTCGATCATCGTCGGCAAGCTTGCCGACAGCAAGGACCACAATCAGGGCTTTGACGCCCAGAACGAGGTATATGTCGACATGATCAAGGCAGGCATCGTCGATCCGGCAAAGGTGGTGCGCACGGCACTGCAGGATGCCGGCTCGATCGCAGCGCTTTTGATCACCGCCGAAGCCATGATCACCGACATTCCGGCCAAGGATGCCGCACCTTCACCTAGCGGCGGCGGCATGGGCGGAATGGGATACTGAGACCTTGGCGCCAGGAGACGGCCGTGCGTGAACCGACGCTACCCCCAGCGTTCGGCAGGCTTGGGGTCAAGTCGCCGGTCGCCATCGTGGCGGCTTCGGCCACATCCAGCAATATGACGAACCTGGCGGCCCGTATGCGAGAAGGTCTCTCGTCGCGCAGGGGCCTGGCTTTGAACCTCGGCGTGGCGCTGTGGACAGTACTTGTCCTGGCGGCGGTATTTTTCATTCTGCAAACCTGAACCGATCGGCGGCGGGCGAAAACGAAAGGACGCGGAATTTGGTAAACCGCCACGGGCTTCGTATGGACCATCCGGACAGCTGGACCGTTTTCGACGTCTTCACCGGCCAGGCCGCCGAGTCCGATCACAAGATCATGGTCGGCATCAATGCCGGCCAAGCGTACGAGATGGTAGCCGGCTGAGCGATCAAGACGCCAAGCGGCGGGAAGAGGCCGGCCGCTGACTTGTACCGATGTACCAACGAATAAATCCGCCGGAATGTCGGGGGCCTACAGTGCCATTGTCGCTGGCCAGAACATGGGCACCGGCGCTTGAGAGCGTCCATCATACTCCCGCCCCTCGATGGGAGCCGGATTATGGACAACGATCATTCCGCCGATGTGATTTCGACTTTTGACTGCAATATCGTGCGCGACGCCTTCAGAACATCGGTCATCGAAAATCACATCCCTGAGAATCAATGGCAGGGAAACGCCGCGCTTCTGATCCGCGATTAGGCCGGCAACTCCGATTTTGATTCGGCACTGCTGGCCTGGATCGTACGAAAGTAACCTTGTCGCCGTGCATAACTTGCCGGAGCGGGCAGCTGCTCCGCGCTCGCTTTCATTTTTTGCCTGAAAGGATAACGAGATACTTGAAACCCCGGATGCTCCGGTCGTAACGATCGAGCCAATCGTCGAGGCCGCAAAAGTCCTATCGAAGCGGCTGACGACCAGAAGCGACGAAGCCGCAAGACGAAAGATCGCCGACACCGACGGCACGATGCGGTGGGCGCGTCACCTTGCTGAAAGCAACCGCCTGCTTTAATGCGCCTACGTCGGCTTTGGATCAGGTCGAGACTTCAAGGCGCTCACGGTAAACGTCCGCTATCGCGCATCCGAAGACCTGAAGCTCCCTTTCGGCATCCGGCCCCGAATGAGAAAAAATCGACTTTCCCTTCAATCGCACCGGGATCATGTCGCACCGTCATCTGGGTGGCGTGGTCGTTCCGGTGGCTGCCACGAACGGCAGATAAGCGCCTAAGCGGACGTTTTGCGGGGCGGACCGGAAGGACGGCACAGCGATGCTCGTCGGTATCGCGCAGTTCGGCTGCGCCAGGACCTGAGGATACTAGCGACCGTAGGCGAACTTCGGGGTGTAGCTCGCGAGCTATACGTGGCCGATGAGTTCGACATCGCTGTGCATCTTTGCGCCTGCGGTTGCGGTACGAAGTTACGACGCCGCTCGGCCCTCCTGAATGGCGAGTGACCTATGCGAACGGTGGGCCTACGGTCGTTCCCTCAATCGGGAACTGGCAGTTGCCGCGCCGCTCGCACTCCGTCATCACAGGCGGAAAAGTCCTGTGGGCAGGCCAGTGGAGTGAATAGAACATCAACGCGGGCCGCATCGCGGAACAGCACCGAGGCGAGACCTACTATGCCGCTCGCCCGCACAATCGCAAATGGTGGGTCCGATTTGGCAAGTGGCTGCGCGGCCTGTTTAGTGGTGGCAGGAACTAAGGTCGGTTACCGAACGGCAGCTATCTGCAGGGTCCGCTCCAGGACCGGACAGTCAGCAGTCGGCCCCCACTGGCACAGCTATGAATACCTGATTTCGCCGCTTCAAGCACCGCGGGCGTATTGCGCTGGCGGCGCCCCCACGCACCGCGAGAAGGCTGAGCTGAAGGCACTCGTCGAGCCATATCCGGTCTTCGCCGCAATCTGCGCGATGCTGTGCTGCCGCGCTCTAAGCATGTGCTTGGCCAGCGTCATCCTCCAGCTTTGCAGGTATTCCATCGGCGCCATGCCCACCACTCGGTTGAATCGCGTGAAGAAGGCCGAGCGGGACAGCCCCGCCTCACGTGCCATCTCGGCGACGCTCCATGCGCGATCTGGCGCCGCGTGGATGGCGCGCAGCGGGCCGGTCAACCGGTCGTCCGCCAGCCCGCGCAGCAGGCCTGGCGTGGCACTCGTCTCGGTCGCAGAACGCAGAGCTTCGATCAGTAGCACCTGCAGCAGATGTTCCAGAACCACGTCGCGTGCCGGGCGATCCGCTCTCGCCTCGTCCCGCACCAGTCGCGCCAGGTCGCCAAGACGCTGCTCGCCCCGCACCATGGCCATATCGGGAAGCAGCGACACCAGCAGCTCCGCATCCGGGGCGCCGAAGCTGCAATACCCGATGAGCTGCTGCACCTCGACAGGGGCATCCTCTGGCCCGATCCGCACTGATCCGTCCGGACGGATCAAAGGGCGGCTTTCCAGCCCAGGCGGCGGTTCGGGATCGGCGCTCGACATGGAAAAGCTCTGCACCGCCGGCACCAGCACGAAATCGCCTTGGCAAAGGTTCATCGGCGGCTTGCCGTCCACCTCGAGACGCGCCTGACCGGCAAGGAGCAGACAATAGTAGACCTGTCCAACCTCGGTCCGCCGTACGCGCCAGGGGCCGGAAGCGTCCACCAGCTTCGAAAAGGGCGCGCGCGGACGCAAAAGGGCGATCACTTCTGAAAGCGGATCTGACATTTCGGACTTTCGATAAACAATCACGGACATGCGATTATAGAAAGTTCGCTCCGCAAGGTCGATATCCAAAGCATCCAACAACGGAGACACCCCATGAATACCGTGATGATCACCGGATGCTCCTCTGGCTTCGGGCTGGAGACCGCGCGCCACTTCATCGACAAGGGCTGGTCGGTCGTCGCCACGATGCGCAGCCCGCGCGAGGATGTCTTGCCCGCCTCCGATCGACTGCGCATCCTGCAACTCGACGTGACCGAGCGCGATGCGATCGGCCGCGCGGTCGAGGCAGCAGGTCCGATCGATGCGCTCGTAAACAATGCGGGCATCGGCTGGATGGGACCGCTGGAGGGCACGCCGGAAGAGATAATCCGCGAAATTTTTGAGACCAACACTTTCGGCACGATCGAGATGGTCCGCGCCGTGCTGCCGCAGTTCCGGCAACGCGGAGCGGGGACGATCGTCAATGTTTCCTCCAGTACAACGCTGAAGGCGCTGCCGCTGCTACCGATCTACACGGCCAGCAAGGCTGCGGTGAATGCCTTTACCGAATGTCTCGCGCTGGAGCTCGAGCCCTTCGGCATCCGCACGCGGCTGGTCCTGCCCGGCCAAGCTCCAGGGACCCGTTTCGGGGCAAACGCACGCGGCAAGATGGCAGAAGCGGGGGGCATTCCCGAAGCCTATGGCCCCATTGCCAAGCAGGTCTTTGCCGCTCACGCGGCGGCGGCGACCACGAAGATCACCGAGCCGGCGGACGTGATTGCGGCCATTTGGCGGGCAGTGACCAAGCCGGACTGTCCGTTGCGCCAGGCCGCAGGCGCTGATGCCATGGCTCTTGCCGCATGACGGCAGGAATGCTGGGGCTCCGGCACTTCGGGTCAGGCGGCGGAACACTTTGCCGGTGTCGCGAATCTTCCGCTTCGCCGGCAGAACCTGTCTGAATGGTGGGGTCTGCCCACATGCGGCAAAGGGCTGGATCGAGCCGTTTATCGTGTCCGATTCCAATGACAGCAAGGCGTCGTGAGCTGAATGGCTGATTTACCAATTGGTCGGTTGCGCGCGAACTGGCTGGAAAGAAGGTGCGCATCAACGCCCTCAATCCGGGGCCGACCGACTCACCGATGCACTCCCATATCGACCCGGCCCTCAAGGACCGCATCGCGGCCAACCTGCCGATACGCCGCATGGGCCGGCCCGAGGATATGGCTGCCGCGATCCTGTTCCTGTGCTCCGACGCCGCGAGGTTCGTCTACGGCGCGGCGCTCGACGTGGATGGCGGCTCGATGTTCCGCTGAGCGGCATGGCGTCAGTCATAGGAGAGTTTTACGCGGCTATATGGCGGTGGCGTATTTGGCTTTGGATGCCATCAGCATCCAGAAATTGCCTTGGCGACGCACGACTCCGCGGCATTTCTCACCCGATTTCATTTGGGTATCGGTGACATCGAAACCAGGATTGCTGGAACCGGGACTGGTCGTTTCATATGGTGCCCTTCGCCGGGGGCTGTCGGTCCCGCATCCCGCCTTGACGGCGGCGCTATGCTGATGCTCCTTCGGCCGCCCTGTTGAACCGGTCTCATGGCCACGAACCTGCTCCAGCACCGAACTGACTTGTTTGCGCTTACGGACATTTCGGTGCCTTCACCTTGTACGCCCTTTTCACATTGGTCAGGAGAGCAGTGGGCTCTCCCGACGGAGAGGCCTAGAAGGGCTGGATTTTTAGCGACGGGTTGATAACAGAAAGCGAGGAGCAAAGGCCTTGCTCTCCTGCCGAAGAATGCCAGTACGGATCGCACCTACAGCGAAACCAACGTGCTTATCGCGGGGTGCCGTCGCGGAAAGCGGATTTCCAACTCAAAGGGTGGTTAACCTATCGGGTCTCGCGCTCAGGAGGCGTATGGCGTGGCGATCTCTCGGCGCGAAAAATCATAGCTCTAAAGACATTACATCGCTTCGGCCCGGCAAGGCAGAACCTGCGCCGCCAGCCTGTCGAGCAAGGAGGCGATTGATTTGGCATCGGGGCCGCCGCATCTGGCTTCCGGCGTTCAGGGCTTTCTCGATTCTGCCGGGCCGAGGCCAGAACATCATCAAAGCTCGGTGCCGCGCCGAAAATCATGGCGGTCGTGTTTACATAGTCGCGGGCGAGCGTCAGCAAGGTTCGCAGTCCGTAGAATGCTACAAGTTTCAGACAAGACCGCGCGCAGCGCCAGGCTGCCCGTGCCGACTACCATTGGGTCAAGATGGGCTGCGAAGTCGCCCGAATCGCTCAGTTTGCGGAAATGGACATCGACGCGGTGCGTGCAGTGGTCGCGGAGGAAGAGCATCACCGAAACTGACGGCGGCGCACCGTGCCGCTTGCGCGCCAAGGCCGGCAAGGGAAGCTGCGCCGCGGCGCAACCCGTCACTATCATCGCGTTGCATGCCGCGCCCTTGCCCGCCTTGCGCTTCGCGGCCTCCTGTTCCTGCCTGATTGTTTGGGCGAGGACCGAATAGAAGGGAGGCGCTGCGAAGGTGCGCGGGCGGAAATGGAAAAAGCAGAAATTGAAGGGCTGAAGGACAAGGTACCCTGCGCTGCGGTGCTGGAGCGCGCGGGGTTCGCCCTCGACGTCAAGCAGAGCACGCGCAAGGCGATGAAGTATCGCCGTGAGGCGTCGATCATCATCGTCATCCATGACGGCAAGGGCTGGTTCGACCCGCTTGGCGACGACAAGGGCGATGTCTTTCGCCTGGTCGAACATCTTGAGAAGGTGCCGTTCGTCGAAGCCATGAACGACGTCGCCAACCTTGTCGGGTTCGTGCCGTCCGAGCCGGTCTGGCAGCGGGTGTCCCGCCAGCGGGAGCCTGACCTGTCGATACCGGAGCGCTGGCACGCACGGCGCAGGCCGTGGTGCGGATCGGCGACCTGGCGCTATCTCACCAAGGCCCGCCATCTTCCCGACCGCATCGTCCGCGCCGCAATCAGCGCCGGCGTCCTGCGCGAAGGCCCGCACGGCTCGATGTGGGCTGCCCATATTGACACCAACGGCACCGTTACGGGCTGGGAAGAACGCGGACCGGACTGGCGCGGCTTTGCCACGGGCGGCGCCAAGGTGCTGTTCCGCCTCGGCAGTCCCGATGCGTTGCGCCTTTGCGTGACCGAAGCCGCGATCGACGCTATGAGCCTTGCCGCGCTTGAGGGCTTCCGCGCCGACACGCTCTATCTCAGCACCGGTGGCGGCTGGTCGCCGGCAACCGATGCGGCGCTCCGCGCGCTTGCCGCCAGGCCGGGTATTGAGCTCGTCGCGGCTACCGACAACAACAAGCAGGGCGAGGTCTATGCCGACCGCCTGCTCGGACTGGGGGAGCAAGCTCAGTGCGGCGGTGATCGCCTTCGACCTATAGCGGATGATTGGAACGCCGATCTGAGAATGAAAGCGGAAGCAGGAGGGGAGGAAGGAGGAAGCTGCCGCATGCCCGCCGGTCGCCTCAAGGGTGAAGCTTCGCCCGGCTCGCGCCGGCCCTTGACCCGCCCGGGCGGAGAGGCGGCCGCGGGGGGAGGGTCCGGAAGGGCCGAAGAAGATGGTGATCCATAGGGGATGAACCGCGCTCCGGCTCCGCACAAGGCCAGGAGTCTCCCATGACCCAATCCTTCATCCGCAAGATCTACTTCGGCTTCGCCGATCGCCGGCAGATGTTCCGCCTCTTCGACCGCCACGCCCAGCGGCCCGATCGCTGGGAGAATGACGACATGCGACCTCGCGCGGCCCCGCTCGCCGGTCGAGATGCGCGACGCCATCGTCGAACGCGAATCCTGGCCAGTGAAGGCGATGACGCGTGCGGAGCGCCTCGAGCATGTCGGGAGCGCGACCCACGACGAGTACCGCGGCTACGCCGGGGAGCGCTTCGGAGCCGAGCATCGCGGCAAACGCACCATCCTCGTCTATGGCCTGGGGACGCCCGAGCAGAAGTTGCTCGACGACCTGACCGACGACGAGATCGCGGCCAAGCTCCCGGTGCATCTCAGGAACCTTCCCGTCCGCGCAGCGGCGTGAGGGAGGCGGCGATGTTTACCTTTCCGATCGTAGCGGTCCGCAAGGTCATAGAGCGCGGCATCGAGGATGCCGCGGCCAATGACGGTTTCCGCAATCCCTACTACGGCACCCGCCCCGGCGAAGGCGAGAGTCCGGGTCTGTGGCTGGTCGGCGACGAGGGCGTCTACATCATGTCCAACGGCAGGCTCGTCGAAGGGACACGCGCGCTCGTCATCTATTCCGAGCAATGCCACCCCAGGGGCGACGTTGACTGGTGGGACTACAAGCGCCGCCACTTCGGCGCCGATGACGGCCTCGAGTTCATCGAGGCCGAGCGTCTGCTTCCGCTGTTCGACCGCAACCTGCGGGCTACTCACCTCAATGTCGAACTCACCGAGACTGAAATCGCGCTCTCGCTGATCACCCGCTGACTTCCCAAGCCGCGACATCGATCGCCTGGCCGACCCGCTCGGCCGGGGGCTCGCGCGCGCCTTCAAGACGAGGATTCTCCAGATGTCCAACGACGATCCATTCACGCTCGATCTGTTCAACACCACCACGCAATCGTCGGGCCTCGGTCTCGGCGTCACCGCCTTCGGCAACGACTTCGGCGCTGGCGAGCCCAAACCTAAAGAGATTACGACGCCCGCCGTGCCGGAGTCACAGCCGGCCTCCTCGCCAGTCCACTCGCCGCGCTGCGCGGCCGAGGCCGGGCTGGGTGGCGATGACTTCGTCCTCGAGACCGATCGCGGTCTTGGCCAGGGCTGGAAGCAGCGAGCCCGCGATAATCTCGATGCGATACGACTCGCCGCCGAAATCGAGCGCGCCGATCGGCCGGCGACGCGCGAAGAACAGGCGCGGCTGATCCGCTTCACCGGTTTCGGTGCGTCCGAGCTCGCCAATGCGGTGTTTCGCCGTCCCGGCGACCGTGCTTTCCGCGCCGGCTGGACCGCGATGGGCGCCGAGCTCGAGGAGATGGTGTCGAGCACCGACTACGCCTCGCTCGCGCGCTGCACGCAATATGCGCACTTCACGCCAGAGTTCATCGTTCGCGCGATGTGGGCAGGCCTGGTGCGTCTCGGCTGGCGTGGGGGCAGGGTGCTTGAGCCCGGTATCGGCACGGGATTGTTTGTGGCACTGATGCCGGCAAAACTGCGCGACCAGGTGCACGTCACCGGCGTCGAGCTCGATCCGGTGACCGCGCGAATTGTTAGGCTACTCCAGCCTCGGGCACGCATTGTCAACGCCGACTTCGCCCGCACCGACTTGCCGGCTGAATTCGATCTCGCCATCGGCAACCCACCCTTCTCGGACCGTATCGTCCGCTCGGATCGCGTCTATCGGTCGATGGGGCTGCGCCTGCATGATTACTTCATCGCCCGCTCGATCGATCTGTTGAAGCCCGGCGGTCTCGCGGCGTTCGTCACCAGCTCGGGCACCATGGACAAGACGGATCGTTCGGTGCGCGAGCACATCGGCAAGGCCGCCGATCTGGTCGCCGCCATCCGCCTTCCGCAGGGCAGTTTCCGGGCCGACGCCGGCACCGATGTGGTGGTGGACGTCCTCTTCTTCCGCAAGCGTGGGCACAGCGAGGCCGAAGGCGATCTGTCGTGGCTCGATACCGACGAGGTCAGCCCCGCAGATGGCGACAATGCTGCGATCCGCATCAACCGCTGGCTCGCCCGGCAACCGGATTCCGTGCTCGGCACGCACGCGACCACGTCGGGACGGTTTGACGAGACGTATACCTGCCTCCCGTGTCAGGGCATCGATCTTGCACAGGCCCTGTCGGATGCGATCACCCTTCTTCCGGAAGCCATCTATGACGGCGAGCCCGAGAGGATCGATCTCAACGGGGGGCACACCGGGCACTTCGGTGAAGACCTCCCCGCAGGTCCCTCTATCCGCGAGGGCAGCTTCTTCGTCGCCTCGAACACGGCGCTGATGCAGATGGTCGACGGCGCGCCAGTGACCCTCACCGTTCGCAAGGGCCGGTCGAGCGATGGAGTGCTCGACAAGCACGCCCGCATTATCCGCAAGCTGATCCCGATCCGCGACGCGGTGCGCGAGGTCCTCAAGGCGCAGGAGCTGGATCGGCCGTGGAAGGCGGCACAGGTCAAGCTGCGCATCGCCTGGTCAAACTTCGTCCGTGCCTTCGGTCCGATCAACACCACCGTCGTGTCGACCAGCGAGGACCCGAAGACCGGCGAGGTGCGCGAGACGCATCGCCGCCCGAACCTCGCCCCGTTCCTCGATGATCCTGATTGCTGGCTCGTGGCTTCGATCGAGGACTACGAGCTCGAGACGGACACCGCCCGGCCCGGTCCGATCTTCACCGAGCGGGTGATCGCACCCCCCGCGGCCCCGATCATCAATTCGCCAGCAGACGCTCTCGCGGTCGTGCTCAACGAGCGCGGCCTTGTCGATATCGATCAGATCGCCGAGCTGTCGCATGTCGATCCCGACCTGGTCATCGCCGATCTGGGCGACGCCATCTACCGCGATCCGGAGAGCGGCGCCTGGCGGACCGCCGACGACTATCTCTCCGGCCAGGTCCGCGGCAAGCTCAAGGCCGCTGAAGCCGCCGCGGCTCTCGATCCCGCCTTCGGGCGCAACGTTAGCGCCCTCGTAGCTGTCCAGCCCGCCGATCTCGGCCCATCCGACATCACCGCGCGTCTCGGCGCGCCCTGGATTCCGGCGGCCGATGTCGTCGCCTTCGTCAAGGAGACGATGGGCGCCGAGATCCGCATTCACCACATGCCCGAGCTCGCTTCGTGGACGGTCGATGCCCGCCAGCTCGGTTACATGGCGTCCGGCACGTCAGAGTGGGGCACCGAGCGCCGGCATGCCGGCGAGCTCGTCACCGACGCGCTCAACAGCCGCATGCCGCAGATCTTTGACACGATCAAGGATGGCGACAGCGAGCGGCGCGTGCTCAATGTCGTCGACACCGAGGCGGCCAAGGAGAAACTCACCAAGATCAAAACGGCCTTCCAAAACTGGATCTGGTCCGATCCCGACCGCATCGACCGGCTGGCGCGGGTCTATAATGACCGGTTCAACAACATCGCCCCGCGAAGGTTCAACGGGGACCATCTGCAACTTGCGGGCGCCTCAGGCGCGGTTTCTCTTTATGGACACCAGAAGCGCGGCATCTGGCGCATCATCTCGGCCGGTTCGACATATCTCGCGCACGCCGTAGGCGCCGGCAAGACCATGACCATGGCGGCCGCCGTCATGGAGCAGAAACGGCTCGGTCTCATCGCCAAGGCCATGATGGTCGTCCCAGGACATTGCCTGGCGCAGGCCGCGCGCGAATTCCTGGCGCTCTACCCGATGGCCCGCATCCTCGTCGCCGACGAGACCAATTTCAGCAAGGACAAGCGGCGCCGCTTCCTCAGCCGCGCGGCCATGGCGAATTGGGACGCCATCATCATCACTCATTCGGCCTTCCGCTTCATCGGCGTTGCGTCCTCCTTCGAACAGCAGATGATTCACGACGAGCTCGCGCTCTATGAGGTCCTGCTCACCAAGGTCGAAAGCGGCGATCGCGTTTCGCGCAAGCGCCTCGAGCGGCTGAAGGAAGGCCTCAAGGAACGTCTGGAGGCCCTCGCAACCCGCAAGGACGACCTGCTCACCATCTCCGAGATCGGCGTCGACCAGATCATCGTCGACGAGGCGCAGGAGTTCAGGAAGCTCAGCTTCGCGACCAACATGTCGAGCTTGAAGGGGATCGATCCGAACGGCTCGCAGCGCGCCTGGGACCTCTATGTAAAATCCCGCTTCATCGAGACCAGGAACCCGGGCAGGGCGCTCGTCCTCGCCTCCGGTACACCGATCACCAATACGTTGGGCGAGATGTTCTCGGTGCAGCGCTACCTCGGCTACGCGGCTTTGTCCGAGCGGGGCCTCCACGAGTTCGATGCCTGGGCTTCGACCTTCGGCGACGTCACTACCGAACTCGAGCTGCAGCCCAACGGCAAATACAAACCGGTCACCCGCTTCGCCACCTTCGTCAATGTCCCTGAGCTGATCGCCATGTTCCGCACCTTTGCGGATGTGATCACGCCCGAGGATCTGCGCGACTACGTCAAGGTGCCGGCGCTCTCGACCGGCACGCGGCAGATCAGGACCTGCAAACCATCTGTCGCGTTCAAGCGCTACCAGGCTCTCCTCGACGCCCGGATCAAGGCGATCGAAGGGCGCGAAGCGCCACCCTAGCCCGGCGACGATATCCTGCTCTCGGTCATCACCGATGGCCGCCATGCCGCGATCGACCTCCGCCTCGTCGATCCGGACAATGACAATGAGCCGGGCAATAAGCTCAACGACCTCATCGCCAATGCTTACCGCATCTGGCGCGACACCGCAGACGCAGCCTACGTCCGGCCGGACGGCACGCCGTTCGAACTGACTGGCGCTGCGCAGATGATCTTTTCCGATCTCGGCACGCTCAATGTTGAGCTGACGCGGGGCTTCTCGGCCTATCGCTGGATCCGCGACGAGCTGGTGCGCATGGGCGTGCCGGCGGCCGAAATCGCCTTCATGCAGGACTTCAAGAAGTCGGAGGCCAAGCAGCGGCTGTTCGGCGACGTCCGCGCGGGCAAAGTCCGCTTTCTCATCGGCTCGTCCGACACCATGGGCACCGGCGTCAATACCCAGCTCCGGCTCAAGGCGCTGCATCATCTCGACGTGCCATGGCTCCCCTCGCAAATCGAGCAGCGCGAGGGACGCATCTTGCGGCAGGGCAACCAGCACCACATCGTCGACATCTTCGCCTATGCCACCGAAGGCTCGATGGACGCCCAGATGTGGCAGAACAACGAGCGCAAGGCTCGCTTCATCGCCGCTGCACTCTCGGGCGACACCTCGGTGCGCCGCCTCGACGACCTCGGCGAAGGGCAGGCCAACCAGTTCGCCATGGCCAAGGCGATTGCCTCGGGCGACCCGCGCCTGATGCAGAAGGCCGGGCTCGAGGTCGATATCGCCCGGCTCGAACGCCTGAGGGCGGCGCATCAGGACGATCAGTTCGCCATCCGCCGACAGATCCGCGATGCCGAGCGCGACATCGAATACTCGACACGTCGCATTGGCGAGATCGGCCAGGACCTCGCGCGGCTGGTTCCGACGACGGGCGAGGCGTTCCGCATGAGCGTGGGCAACACGACATATGTGGAGCGCAAGCTCGCTGGCCGCGCCCTGATGACCGAGATCCTGACCTTGATCCAGCTCCAGCATGCCGGTACCCGCACCATCGCCGCGATCGGTGGGTTCGAACTCCAATATTGCGGCGAGCGCTTTGGCCAGGACAGCTATGGCTACATCACCACGTTGCTGCGCGCCGGCGCGGCGACGGAAGTCGAGTTACCTGTGACCACCCCGCCGCTTCGCGCGATTGCAAAGCTCGAACATATGCTTGGCAATCTCGAGGAGGAGCAGGAGCGCGCACGCCACAGGCTCGCGGAGGCCGAGCGGCGGCTCGCGTCCTATCGCTCACGCGCGGGCAGTACCTTCGCCTTCTCGGACGAACTGGCCGACAAGCGCCGCCAGCTCTCCGAAATCGAAAGATCGCTGTCGCAGGAGATCGATGGTGTACGCCCCGCTGAGGTGCAGGCGGCGTAACCCGCCCCCACGTTCTGAGCAGCCTTCGCCGGCCCGGTGGAGGGGCCTTCCCGAACGAGGTAGGGAAGTGAAAAGCAAGGAGGACTGCTCGCAGATCGGGTGGTCCGCCGACGCTGACGCTCAATCGCGCCCGTCGCATCCCGGCCCGTCATCCTGCGCAGGGCTGAAGGAGCCCCGCTTGGCCAGCCGGGCAGGGATGCTCCAGCGCAATTGCCCCGTCCCGCCCGCTCCGCGGGCCGGGGGATGTCTTCGGAAAGAAGACGAAAAAAGGCCCGGCGACGGGGCCTGTCCATAACCCACCAAGGAGCATTCCAATGGAACTGAAATTTGTCGATCCGCGCTCGCTCAAGGACAATCCCGACAAGGCGCGGCGCTCCAAGTCCAGCCCTCAGGCCGACGCCTTGCTGCTGGCAACGATCAAGGCCATCGGCGTTGTCGAGCCGCTGATCGTCTTCGCTGAGGCCGATGGCGGAAATGGCTTCGTCATCGATCAGGGTCATCGCCGGGCGAAGCAGGCGATCGCTGCAGGTCTCGAAGAGATCGCCGTTCTGGTCGTGCCTCGAGCCGAGGACGGCGGCGCGATGCGCTCGCTGGCCACCTCGATCACGCACGAGCAGCTTAACCCGGTCGATCTGTGGCGTGCGATCGAGCGTCTCGTTGCGCTGAACTGGACCGAAGAGGCCATTGCGATCGCCCTCGCGCAGTCGGTGCGCCAGGTCAAGAAGCTGCGCCTGCTCGCCAATGTACTGCCGGCGATGCTCGACGCCATGGCCAAGGGCGATATGCCGAACGAGCAGCAGCTCCGCACTATCGCGGCCGCTTCGCTTGAGGAGCAGAAGGAGGTCTGGAAGGCCAAAAAGCCGAATAAGGGCGATCCGCAGGTGCCGTGGTGGAGCATCGCCAACGGTCTCACCAAGCGCCGGATGTACGCGCGCGACGCAAGCTTTGGCGACGAGCTGCGCGAGGCCTATGGCATCGCCTGGGTGGAGGATCTGTTCGCACCGGCCGACCAGGACAGCCGGTACACCACCGACATCGACGCCTTCCTCGGCGCCCAGCAGGAATGGATGACTCAGAACCTGCCCAAGAAAGGCATCATCACCGAACCGAACACGTATGGAGAGGTGAAGCTGCCGCCAAAGGCGGAACGCGTTTATGGCACGCCGAAGAAGTCGGATCACGCCGCGATGTATCTCGACCGCGAGGGAAAGGTGAAGACCGTTCACTTCCGTCTGCCCGAGGCCAAGAAGAAGGCCAACGCGACGGAAGCCGCCGAGGCGGTCGTCATGCCGAAATCGCGTCCCGATGTGACCCGTAAGGGCATCGAGATGATCGGCGACCTGCGCACCGATGCTCTCCATGAGGCGCTGTCACGGGCGCCGATCGAGGACGACACGTTGTTGGCGTTGCTCGTTCTCGCCTTCGCTGGCCAGAACGTGCGCGTTGATTCCGGTGCCGGCGGCGACCATGGGTTCGGTCGCCGCATGCCTCGGCACGCCGCCACCCTCTTCGATGCCGAGGGCAAGTTCGCTTTCGACGCCGAGACTTTGCGTATCGCGGCCCGGGGCGTCCTCATCGATGCGCTCTCCTGCCGCGAGGGCATGAGCAAGTCGGGCGTGGTGGCGCTCGTCGCAGCGGGCGCGATCGGGGCAGACAGCTTCCTCGCCAATATGGGCACCGAGGACTTCCTGTCCTGTCTGTCGCGTCCAGCGCTCGAGGGCTCCTGCGCCGGTACGCCGGTTCTGCCGCGGGCGCGCGTAAAGGACACGCGGGCCGCGCTCGTCGAGCACTTCAAGGAGGGGCACTTCGTCCACCCGGCTGCGCTGTTCGCTGCCGATGCGGCAAGCCTGACCGAGTGGCTGTCCAAGAGCACCGTCCCCGAGGCCGAGGACGACGTTGGGCCTGAGGTCGACGGTCTGAGTGGAGAGGACCAACATTCCGAGAAAGGCGAGCTCGGGGAAGGCTATCGCGAGGCCGCCGAATAGACCTCGCGTCCTTTTGATCGCTCTGCCGCCGCCAGGTTCGCTTGGCGGCTGCAGGTGCACGGCCGCGGCAGCGAGCGCTGGCGATACAATGGAACTCCGGCGTGGGCCCACGGCCATGATGGTGTGACCCTGTTGTGCGTGCCGAGACACCTTCGGTCGATGAATAGGCAGGTGGCCATGATCACCCGTCCTTCGGTTCCAATGTCGAAGTCGAGGCCCGTGCCGGTCCTCACTCGGGCTTCATGCGGTCCTGAACCTGCGGCCGTCCGCTTCAAGGCCGCGTTCCGCGCCGCGAGGCGGCCGGATCGGTCCGGTCTCGGCATGGCAGGCCCGCGCCCCGCGCGAGGGCTGAAGAAAGCCCTGCTTGGCCGCAAACCTTCCATGCTCGTCTCGGTCCGCCCGGGCCCTGAAGCGCCCGTCATTCCGCCGGTTCTTTTTGGTCCGCGCCCGAGGGAGGGCCGGCACGGAGCCGGTCCTGGCCTCGAGAACCAGAAGAAAGGATATGCCAATGACCAGGAAAGCCGCCAATCCCCGCGCAACCGCCCGCGTCGCTCCGCTGCGCAAGGGCACTACCTTCCAAATGGTCCGTCTCGTGTGTCCCGACGCCGCACAGTGCGCGCTCGTCTCGGAGAGCTTTGGCCTCCCGGTGCTCGACAGCGACGGCATTCGCGACTTGCACGAAAAGCTCGTCGTGGACACGGCCGCAGCGCTCGACGAGGGGCTTGGGGAACGCGCCATGCAGATACACCTGCAACGCGTCGCCGGTGCTTTTGTCGGGTCCGCCTACGGGGCCGGCCAGTTCTACAGCCGGTCGGTATCCGAAGCTCGGGACGCGACGGCCAAGTCGGCCTGCGACGATCGGAACGAAGACGTCGCAGGTCCGGTCGGCTTCGACAGCGCTGCCCAGCGCAAGCGTGAGTTCGCCGCCGATATGGCACTACAGGCCCATGCGCTGCGCATGGCCGCCGAGGGGGCTATCGCGGCCTACGAGCAGGTCGTAGGCGAGGTCTGGAAGCCCTTCGAGCGTCCAGTCGAAAACCCCGGCCAATCCGTCGACCGCAAGGCGGCCGAATTGCAGATGGCGGCCCTCGGATGAACGTCGAGGGCGGGGCTCCGGTCCCGCCCTCCTTCCATGTTGAGCACGTCCGGCTCATCCGTCCGTCGCATCGACTGCACGGGGCCCAGCCGATTTTCATATGCCGAACATGCCGCTTTCGATCGTGGCTAAGTGAACCTTTCGTTGCGAGCGCCGTCTCCTGGCGGACGAAGAGAGACAACCTGCTGCCATGCAGTGCGCCGGAGCAAATAGGGCCGCATCGTCTCCCAATTTCCCGCCCGTGGCGACCACGTCGACGGCAAGTTCTTGTTCCAGCGATTTCATGTGTGCGACTTTGCACCCAGGTTCGGATGTCGCTTCCGGTGCACGACGTTCCGGGGACGGCCGCCGACGCCAGCTCGTTCGCCAGCCTCGGCCCGATCGGCATTGCTGGGCTCCTTCACGGCCCAACTCCGGCTCTCTGGTGATGGCTTTCCTGGTGCGGCTGCGGATCTTCCCCGATCAACCCGCAAGGGGTCCGCTAGCATGCTGCGGCCGCTCGGCTGGCGCCTTCGGGTGATCGCGCCCGCCTCCGCACACTGACGGAGCCATCGAGCGGGAATTGGCCCGCTCCAAGATGGAGCCCTCAGATGTCCCACGATCTCATACTCGCCCAAAAGGCCGCATGGTCTCTCGCCCGCACTCTCATGGTCCCGGTTATCCTCTTCCAGGTCGACAACAAATTTGGTGTCATGCCCGCCGATGAACTCGACGACGCCGATGTCGAAATCCTCTTCGAATACGATCCATATGGCGGTGGCCGGTCGGTTCATTGAACCGACATTCTCTCGACGGCATTCAGGCGGCGCCCAGCGCCGCTTTCCTATTTTCTGACGGCCGCTCGCGCCCCCGTCCTTCCCGAGGTCCTGGCGGAGCCAGGCAGTCAGCGCAACGGCTTCGCCGTCCTCCGCTGTCGCTGCGGCCCACCCCATCGTGCAAGCACGATGGGACCCGGTAGGGTGCGCGGCCCGCCTTCCTGCTCCGCCCAAGCGGACCCCGTGACGGGGCCGCGATCGGCGCGGCCTACAACCGGAGGTTCATGAAAATGACCAGGAAAGAAAATGCAGAGCGCATGGACGTCTATGCGCAGATCACGGACCGCATCGTAGCCGAGCTGGAGAAGGGTATCCGTCCTTGGATGCAGCCGTGGCAACCGAGCAATGCCTCCGGCCGCGTCACCCGGCCGCTCAGACACAATGGTCTGCCCTATAACGGCATTAATGTGCTGCTGCTTTGGTCGGAGGCTGTCGCACGCGGCTTTTCCAGCCCGATGTGGATGACATTCAAGCAGGCGCTCGACCTTGGCGGCGGGGTTCGCAAGGGCGAGACCGGCTCTACAGTGGTCTTCGCCAGCCGCTTCACCAGGACGGAGACGAACACCAGGGGCGAGGAAATCGACCGCGAGATCCCGTTCCTCAAGGCGTATTCTGTTTTCAACATTGCGCAAATCGATGGCCTGCCGGACCAGTTTTATCGACGGCAGGCGGAGCCGGTGCGCAATCCGATCGCCCGGATCGGGCATGCCGACCAGTTCTTCGCCAATACTGGGGCGCTAATCCAGCACGGCGGGGATCGCGCCTACTTCGCCCCGGTGACGGACCACATCCAGATGCCGCCTTTCCAGACGTTCCGGGACGCCGCGTCATACGTTGCCACACTCAGTCACGAGGTCATCCATTGGACTTCGGCGCCGCATCGCGTGAACCGCGACCTTAGCCGCTATGCCAAGGATCGCAGCGAGCGAGCGCGCGAGGAACTGATTGCCGAGCTCGGAAGCTGCTTCCTCTGCGCCGATCTTGGTATCGCGCCCGAACTCGAGCCCCGGCCGGACCATGCGAGCTACCTCGGCTCGTGGTTGAAAATCCTCGCCGACGACAAGCGCGCGATCTTCTCGGCCACAGCCCATGCGCAGCGCGCCGTCGGTTTCCTGCATGGACTTCAGCTGGAGACCGCAGAAGAACGCAATGCTGCCTAATGTTTCACGCATCAACTTTGGAAGGGGAGGTCATGTGCCTCCCCTCTGTTTCGCTCGGCCGTGCCGGCCGATGGCTAAGCCGGAGATGCTTCCCAGACAATCGCGAAACCGATTCCCGCTCTGGCTGATCGACAGATCCGGGCGGCCGATTTCCTTCTCGCGGCCATCCTAAAGTTCGAACCGAAGTTGCCGTTGTTCCGGCGGCAACACATCGACTAGCGACGAAAGCCTGACACCCAAGAGCCGGATTGCCTTCTGTACCGGAAAACACCGACCCCAGGAGATCGGCTGCGAAACATTTGAATCAGAGAACTCGATTGGCACCGAAACGGTGCGACTGCGCGTGGTCTGGTGGCAATCGGCAAATTTGACCCAAAGCGCGATCGTCCGGCCCCGGCCATTGCCGTGATGAAAGGCATCGCGGAGCGACCGCCGAAGGCGCGAGCCTCGTAGCTTGCGGCAGCCATCACGCCTGCCGCGTCAGCACCACAAGGCCGCATGGTGCGGGCTCGGAAACGAGAACGGAGACTGAAAATGGCTACCATCGGCAGCTTCAAGAAGACCAATGCGAACGAGTTCACCGGCGAGATCGTCACCCTCAGCGTCCAGGCCAAGGGCGTGCGCATCGTCCCCGACACCCGGGCCAGCGGCGAGAACGCTCCAAGCCACCGTGTCGTGGTCGGCAAGGCCGAGATCGGCGCCGCCTGGTCCAAGCGCTCCAACGAGGGCCGCGATTATCTCGGGCTCAAGCTCGACGACCCGAGCTTCACCGCTCCCATCTACGCCAACCTCTTCGCCGACGAGGAAGGCGAGGGCCACAGCCTCATCTGGTCCCGCCCCAACCGCCGCAACGGCGAGTAACAGGTAGCCAGCCCGTTCGGCTTCGGCCGGACGGCTTCGGCGCCTGATACCGGGTTTCAGCGGTGAAGCCGCGATCAACTGCTCTTTCGCAACAGAATTCCATTGTCGGGCAGTACTTCAATTCCAGCCTTCTCGAGCGCATCCACAATCGCTAATATATTGTTTGCGATCGGAATCCGCGCCCGGCGTTCGAAATCAGCGATTGTCTGCCGTGCGACGTTTGCCGCACGGGCCAAATCATCTTGGCTCCATCCCAACATTGCACGCGCGCCGCGACACTGTTCGGGGCTGAAATTCGCAGCCCTGTTGCCAACATTATGATTGACGTCAATCAATTTGTATATTATCCCTGACCGAACTAGCGGTCGAAGAGGGTGCGCGAACACCCTTTTCGACCTGACCAAAGCCAAGCTGTGTGGGAGCTCGGATCATGGCTGATTCCGACAATACCACGACTTTGCCTTCCGTCACGCTTGGACGGGAGACGCGGTCTCCGTTGACCAACGACCGTACCGTCCCTTCAGCCGAAGCCCCGTTGTCACCCGATCCCGCACTTCTCCTGTCCCTTGCCTGGATCGACGCCCATGTTGCGATGCTGGCTTCCTGCGTCCGGCAGCAGCAGGAGGAGGAGAGAGTCCTGGAGCGCGGCGCGCTCTTGCCCACCGGCGCAGTTATTGGGCGCGGGGATGGGGCTAGCGCCGACTGCGACGGTCTCGATCCCCGGGAACAGCATGATGCCGAGAAGGCCGACGCCTTGCTGGCTGAGCTTGCTTCGACGCCTGCTCAATCGTTGACAGGCGTGATCGCCAAGCTCGCGGTCATCCTTCGAGAGGCGACTGACAACACCGACATCTTCGAATTTCCGCTGCCGCAGATCCGCTCGGCCTTGGCCGATTTGCGGCGGCTCACGCATGAAGCGACAAGCGACCAGCCGGCCGGCTGGCCCGCCGGCGACCAATCGATCGGCTCGCTGTTCGAGCTGTCCGCATCATCCTTCGCGGCCTGGCGCGCATTCGGTGCGTGGAGCCAAGGCGATGACGAGGCCTATCGCAGCTGGACGAACACATTCAAAATACTGCAGGGCGGCGCAAGCCAATAGGCCTCGCTAGGCCCCCGGGCCTGATCGCTCGTCGCCGGGTTCCCTCCTCGTCCATTCGTCAATGACGGAATCCAAGGATTTCGCTTAACGCCGCGTCCCCCTATCAAATTCTCGAGAAGGGAAGGATGCGGATGAAGCCGGATACATCGCAGTGGCGTGACCCACAGGCATATGCATTCGTCAAAGGCGCAACCGCCGATGAGATTGCCTGGGAATTCCTGCGACGCAATCCGCAATATCAGCAGGACTTCGCGACCTCACGCTCGGCTCAGGCGATGCGCGCATTACGCAAACGCTGGGGTTTGCAGTTTCGCCGCCCGGCCTGACCAGTCCGCGGTGGAGCAACCCGTCTATTGGGCGCCTCAGATCAACCCTGGGGTCGTCAACCTTGTCGCGCTTCCGCGGGGCCTGCGCACGGGTCAAGGCAGCGCCTCCGACGTCCAGCTGGCCGCGGCGGGCCGGCATGACGAGGTCGGCCTTCACGTGCGTTCGTCGCCGGGGGGTATGCAACTGGCACTTCTTGGCGACACGAAGCCAGACGAACCGCTCGCCGCCATCATACCGCTGGACGAAATGGCGCACGACCGGCTGCAAGCCATCGAGCGGTTCATCCGCTCGATCCACAGGCAGCACCTTCCCGACGCCCGCTTGACCGCGGGCCGGCGCCGGCGCCTTGTCCACATGCTGCGATGCCTCGATGGGCGGGAAGAGCAGGCATCCCATTTTGAAGTTGCGACCGCTTTGTTCGGCCGACGGCTGGTCAGCGCCGCCGACTGGCACGACTCGGCTTTTCGGTACCAGACGTATCGCTTAGTTCGCGACGGCCTGAAGATGGTCGAGCGCGGCTATCGCCAACTGCTACGTGCGCGACGGCGTCATTCCTGAAGGGGGCCTGACGCCAGGTTCACTTAATGCGGTGTGTGCAAGTCCAGGGTTACCATCCTGAACTGAATAGCGTTTTTGCGCTGCCTTGCGGCCGTTGAGGTCAGCTCTGCTGCTCAGCTAAGCGGAGAGCGCCAGGGCAGGGCTCGTTCGTTGCAAGTCTGACCCGAAGCAGCGTGAGCCAACGATCGAACTCAGGCATCACCGTCTTCGGGCAATAATCTCGACCGGTGCTGCCTCGCGATCCGATGAAGCCAAATGCGGTGACACGCCCAGTGCGGTTATGGCCCAGCGATCGTGAGGGGTGGCCCGGTAATCTCCATATCGAACTGGGCCGCGACGGCCTTGATTGCCACAAGGTCGCGCGGAATTTCCAGTCCCTGCGCGGCAACCGCCGGGAAAAAGCTCTCGAGACCACCCGGGGACAGGATGGCGATCCATCGCGCACGCTCAACGACGACGAATGTGTGCTCGACGCCAGCGGGAATGTAGAACACTGCCCCGGTGGTACGCTCGGAAATTTCCCCGGCGCGCCAGAAGCGCAGCCGCCCTTGGAGAATGACGAATATTTCGTCGGCCTCGAGATGGCGATGGCGTGGCGGTCCGTCGCCCGGACCAGCATCGGATGCAAATGCCCCGAGCTTGCCGCCGGTCTCGCGCGCCGTCAGAAGCGTTTCGTAGTGCGTACCGTTCCAATCGGTCTGAGTGCCAGGTGCTGCCCGCATTTGCATCTTCGCCACATGGGGTTGGAGTGAAGCTTGATGGCGTCACGATAGCTACACGCTGGCCTCAGGCGGTCGCCTCGTATGAACATACGAGATGCGCCGGGGAATGGTTGTCAGTGAAGCCGGCTTCCGGCAAACTGCAGATCCCTTCAGGTGAGGGAGCGGTGAATCCGGCACGCATGCACGACTTCGACGGCATGGTCGGGCAGATCTACGATGCGGCGGTCGAACCCGGCCGCTGGCCGCAGGTTCTCGAGACGCTGTCGGATTTCCTCGAAGGCGCTGCCACCAAGCTGACGTTCCAGAACGCAAGGACGTTGCGCAGCGAAGCGAGTTCGGTGCGCATGCCGCCCGAGGCGGACCTCACCTACGCACAGTATTACCACAAGACCAATGTGTTCCTGCCGCGTATCGCCAAGCTGCGCGCCGGCGCGTTGATTCCGGTGTGGGACCTCGTGCCGCGCGAAGTCTACCAGCGCTCCGAGTTCTATAACGACTTCTGCCGACCCGGCGACATGTGCCACCCGATCGGGGTCGTGCTGGCCAACGAACCGGACATGCGCGTCGTGTTCACCTGCGGACGCGCCAGGACAGCCGGCGAGTTCGAGCCCGAGCATCTCGAGCGGCTGCGCCGCGTCGGGCCGCATCTGGTTCGCGCGGCGAGCGTGGGATTGCGCCTCTCGCGTTCGGAGATCGCCAGGAGTGCCAATGTCGAGGCGCTCGACCGCATCGCCCAAGGCGTGCTGATCGTGGCGGCAAGCGGCGAGATCCTGTTCGCCAACCGAACGGCCGAAGCGCTGCTCAGTGAAGCCGATGGAATCAAGACAGAGAAATCGGCGCTGCGCGCAACCAGGCGCTCGGATGCCGCGCAATTTCAACGGTTGATCGTCGCGGCTGCGGAGCGGTCGGACACCGCGGGCGGCGTGATGGCGCTGGCGCGGCCGGCGCCGCGGCGACCGCTGAGCGTGTTGGTGGCGCCGCTGAAGATCGAGTCGACTTGGTTCGTGACCGGCCGCCCCGCCGCAATCGTGTTCGTGGCCGATCCGGACAGCGCGCCGCGGACCATGCAGGCCCAGGTGCGCAATCTCTATCGGCTGACCCCGGCCGAGGCCGCCGTGGCCATTGCAGTCGCCCGCGGCGAAGGACTTCAGGCGGCCGCAGACGAGCTCGGCATCAGCCTGACCACGGTGCGCACCCACCTGCAGCACGTGTTCGAAAAGACGGAGACGCGGCGGCAGGCGGAGCTGGTGCGCCTCATTGCGGCGAGTGGCGTTTACGAGTGACAATCTGGAGCGCAGCAAGGCTCGCCCAAGCTGGTTGTAAGTGCTTTCGAGATAGCAAGCCCGCTCATCCATGACTGATCCTCACTGTCCCTCTGCAGACTGCCGGTCCGCTGTCGGCCCAAGTGAGACGTCCGCAGCATACGGCCGCTCCAGCGCAAAGGCCGCCATTGGAGCGCGTGTCTGGACCAGCTTCGAGAGCAGTCAGCATTATCCGGTCGTGCACGCGAAGGCGAATCCCGATCCCGTCCGCGATCGCCAGATGGATCCAGGCTCTGATGCAGCACATGTCAGGCCGCGGCAACATCAGCACCGGCGAGACGGTCCACATCATCTCTTTTCGTCGCAGATGACGCTATCGTCTCCGTGATGCATTTTTCAGTGCGCACCGACGACCTCTCGAACGGGCTGATCTGGCCGAAGGACGGCTGAAGCCTCGACCGCCTATGCCGCAATGGCGCGACGCGGGTTTCTTCCCCTGGGCGAAGCCCATTCCTCGCGAAACCAAGAAACGCGCGCCTGCGCCGTCCTGCGCTGTGCTGCGGTCGCAAGCGATGCGGCAGCGGTCGCCTCCGGGCTCACGATCGCCATCGAGGCCGCATGGTGCGGGCTCGGAAACGAGAACGGAGACTGAAAATGGCTACCATCGGCAGCTTCAAGAAGACCAATGCGAACGAGTTCACCGGCGAGATCGTCACCCTCAGCGTCCAGGCCAAGGGCGTGCGCATCGTCCCCGACACCCGGGCCAGCGGCGAGAACGCTCCAAGCCACCGTGTCGTGGTCGGCAAGGCCGAGATCGGCGCCGCCTGGTCCAAGCGCTCCAACGAGGGCCGCGATTATCTCGGGCTCAAGCTCGACGACCCGAGCTTCACCGCTCCCATCTACGCCAACCTCTTCGCCGACGAGGAAGGCGAGGGCCATAGCCTCATCTGGTCCCGCCCCAACCGCCGCAACGGCGAGTGAATCGGTAGACGCCTCGCCCGGTACCGGGTGAGGCGTCTCCTGCCGGTGATTGCGCAAGCTCGCCTAGGATCGCTTGATTGTAGCGAGAGAACGCGGGAGGACAGCGCCTTCGACATACCGCTGGACCTAAGCCGGCGTCACTAGGTCGGCCTTCATATGCGGTCGGGCGGCATGCAACTGGCGCTTTTTGGCGAAGCCAAGCCAAGCGAACCGCTTACCGCCATCATTCCGTTCGACGGTGGCACACGACCGGCTGCAGGTCATCGAGCGGTTCATCGGCTCGATCCACAGGCAACACGTTCCCGACGCGCGGTTGACTGCGGCGCACCGCCGACTGGCACGACTCGGCTTTTCGATATCAGACGCATCGTCTCGTGCGCGACGGCCTGAAGATGGTCGAGCGCGGCCATCGCCAATTGCTTCGCGCGCGACGGCGCCGCTCCTGAGGCTTCCCCCCGCCGCCTTGTCCACTTATTGCCAGGAGTTTGGCCAGGCCGCCCGCGGGGCGACTGTTTCCCGGTCCGGGAGACAGCCTTCGCCGCGGAAACCCCGTCCGTGCACGAGGTGCTGGCCGACAGCCGCTGTCGGGCCGGGGGGTCGCAGCCGAAGGGAAACATCTATAGGCTAGAAACGACGCCAACAAGGACGGCAAGAACATGGCAGGGGCACTCCTCAAGGACGGCGACAGGCCTGCCGACGATAACGCTGAAGGGAAAGCGACGAACAACACGCCCCCCATCGTGGGGATCGGATCATCGGCCGGAGGCGTGGCCGCTCTGCAGAACCTTGTCAGCAACATACCGGCGGACAGCGGCATCGCCTGGGTGCTTATCCAGCACATGGCGCCGGATCGGCCGAGCGAACTCGCGAGCATTCTTGCGCGCAAGGCAGACTTACCAGTGGAGGAGGTTACGCACGACACGCGCATCGAAGCTGACAGGATCTATCTGATCGCGCCGGGGCAAGTGATGACGATCCGAGAGGGCGTGCTGCGGCCAGCGCAGGACGGCGACCCGCTCGCGCGGCGCACCAGCATCGACGCCTTCCTTGTCTCGCTCGCTGAGGACCAGGGGGAGCATAGCGGCTGCGCGCTTCTGTCAGGGGCGGGCACAGACGGGACTCTCGGCCTCAAGGCGGTGAAGGAGGCGGGCGGGCTGACGCTGACCCAGACACTTCAGACGGCCGAATACGACAGCATGCTGCTGAGCGCCACGCGCACTGGCCTCGTCGATCGCGAGGCCGACGTCGCCGACATGCCCGGGCTCTTCGCCGACTTCCTCGTACGGCGCAAGCCCATCACGCGCGATGTCGAGGTCGAAGATGGCGAAAGGCGCGAGATCTGTGATGTGCTTCGCCGCGCCACCGGTCATGATTTCACCGACTACAAGTCGAGCACGATCGACCGGCGCATCCGCCGGCGAATGCAGATGCAGGGCATCGACACGCTGTCCGCTTACGTCGACCTGATGCGCAACGACCGCCGGGAGCCCGAGCGCCTGTTCCGCGATCTGCTGATCGGGGTCACCCAGTTTTTCCGCGATACCGACTTGTTCGCGGCGCTGGCCGCGAAGGTACTCGGCCCGATCATGGAGAAAAAGACCGAGGACGACGAGGTGCGCGTCTGGGTTGCGGGTTGCGCCACAGGCGAGGAGGCCTACAGCTTGGCGATCCTGTTTCAGGAGGCCCGGGCGCGGATGGAGAGCCCGCCGGAGGTGAAAATCTTCGGCAGCGATATCGACGAGGCCGCCCTGCATTTCGCCCGTATCGGCCGCTATCCGCACAGCATCGCCGCCGATGTCAACGAGGAGCGGCTGGAGCGGTTCTTCGAGAAGGAGGATGGCCACTACACCATCCGTCCGCTATTGCGCGAGATGTGCCTGTTCGCCCAGCACAACCTGCTGCGCGATCCACCGTTCTCGCGCATCGACCTGCTCTCATGCCGGAATGTGCTGATCTACATGAACCCGGGATTGCAGGAGCGGCTGATGCCGGTGTTCCATTACGCGCTCCGGCCCGGTGGCTTCCTGTTCCTCGGCCCTGCCGAGAACGCGGGGCATGACAAGCTCTTCGGTGAATTCGACCGGAAGCACCGTATCTTCCGCCGGATGGGCGAGACCGCGCGGCTGCCCGAATTTCCTATCGCCGGCGGTGACGGCAAGAATCGTCAGGAGATGCAACGGCAGGATGCGGCCACGAAACCTGCCGTAACCGATCCGGCATTCCGCACTGCGCAAAAACTGCTTGAGCGCTATACGCCAGCCTATGTTATCGTCGATGGCGATTTCGAGATCCTCGATGCTTCGACGGGCACCGGCGGTTTCCTCGAGCTGCCGCGCGGCCGGCCGAAGGCGAACCTGGCCGCGATGGCGCGCACCGAACTGGCCGTGGACATCAAGGCGGCCGTCGCGAAGGTGCTGACCTCGGGCGAGCGGTTCGTGCGCGACGATCTAATCGTGGGCCATGACGACGAGCGCCGTTACCTCACGCTGATCGTGGAGCCGCTGACCGGGGCCGACGCGAGCGAACGCCGTTGTCTCGTCGTCTTTCAGGCGGGAGCCGCCGCGATGGCGCAGACCACCGAGCGGGCAAGGCAGCGAGGAGGCGACGAGGAACTCGTGCGTGCACTGGAGCTGGAGCTTCAGACGACGAAGGAACGGCTGCAGAGCACGCTGGAGGAGTTGGAAACCTCGAACGAGGAACTTCGCGCCTCTAACGAAGAACTCTCGTCGGTAAACGAAGAACTGCAGTCCTCGAACGAGGAACTGGAAACCTCAAAGGAGGAACTGCAATCGATCAATGAGGAGCTTCGCACGGTCAACAATGAACTTTCGACGCGGGTCGAGGAGCAGAGCCGCGCCAACAGCGACCTGAAAAACCTTTTCTCCAACACCCGTATAGCGATGCTCTTTCTCGATGCGGAGTTTCGCATCCGCAACTTCACCCCGCCCGCCAAGCCGCTCTTCCGGCTGCGCGACCACGACATGGGGCGGCCGCTGGACGAACTCGCCGGCCGCGTCGAGCTCGGATCCCTGAAGGAGCAGGTGGCGGAAGTCATCCGCAGTGGGGAGCAGATTGAGAAGGAGGTCGAGGCGCAAAACGGCGAGCCCCAGACGCTCATCATGCGCATGCTGCCCTATCGCGACGAGAACGACGTGATTCAGGGTGCTGTTCTCACATTCATCGACATCACCGCGCGCAAGCGGTCTGAAGAGCGGCTCTCGGACATGGTGTCCGAGCTGAACCATCGGGTGAAGAACAATCTGGCCAGTGTGCAGTCCATGATCCGTCAGGCGGCCCAACACACAGAGACGAAGGATGAGATATACAAGGTGCTCACAGGCCAGCTACACGCGATGGCCGCGTCGCACGACATCCTCTCGCGCGGCGACTGGAAGGGCGCCAGGCTGCATGACCTTGTCGGCGCCGTCCTGTCCCCCTTCGTGGGCGAGGGGCTCGACGGGCTGAGCCTCCAAGGACCCGAGGTCCACCTGAAGCCTCAGGTCGTGGTCGGGCTCGGGGTGATCCTGCATGAGCTCGCCACGAACGCGTCGAAGTACGGCGCGTGGTCCACCGGGGCGGGACGCGTTTCGCTGAACTGGACTCGGGTCACGACCGACGGCGACGAGCTGAGGATCGAATGGGCGGAAAGTGGCGGGCCGCCCGTTGCGCCGCCGAAGAGCAATGGTTTCGGCCTCAACTTCGTCTCGCGGTCTACCCAGCACGAACTTCGTGGCACCTGCCAGCATGAGTTTCCCTCCGCTGGCTACCGCTGCGTTATAGTCGCGCCTGCGAAGGCCATGTTGATGGATCGCGATAAAAATCGCTGAGGCCCTCTCATCGCCGCGCGAGACCGAGCGCGTCGAGCGCAGCAAAGAGAGCGGCCTCCGTCAGCGGTTTGTGCAGAACCTGGCACTCTTTGAAGCGCTCGGGCACTTCCACCCTGGAATAACCGGTCGCGAGGATGAAAGGAACGCCATGCTCGTGAAGCAGATCGGCGACCGGCCAGACGCGCTCATCGCCGAGGTTCACGTCGAGGACCGCGCCGTCAAGGTTGTTCTGCCGCACTGCCAACAGCCCTGCCTCGACGTTGGAGACCGGCCCGACAGGCACGCAGCCGCACTCGCCGACCATGTACTCGAGATCCATTGCGATGAAGAGGTCGTCCTCGATCACGAGGATTCGTGGTTTTCGATTTTCAAGTGAACGCACGTCCCATTGCCCCCAAAGAAAACTAACCACTTCGCCCCAAGAAAGTTCCGACATCGTTTGGCCGGCCGTCGCTTCCAGGAACTGCAGTCGAAGGCCAACTTGGGTCTGCACATGGCTTTCGAAGTAAATGATTGAGCATGTTCGGTGGCTTCACCTGGAGAACGTTGGAGCCGTCCGTCTCCTCCGCCGGAGAAGCCGCAAGCCATGAGCCAGGCAATAAGCCGGTCCGCTTTCTCAAGGCCACCAGCAAGGCGAGACCGTCTGGCGTCGGCCCCATATGACATGTCCGCTATACAGGGGCGCTCAATAGCAAAAGCCGGTATTTGGAGCGCGTGTCTGGACCAGCTTCGATAGCATCCAGCAACGGCATTACCGGTCATCACGCGAAGCCGAGGCCGATCCCATCCGCGAGCGCCAGATGGATCCAGGCTCTGATGCTGCACATGTCGGGCCCCGGTAACATCTGCACGGCGAAACGGTCCCACATCATCCTTTCGGCGCAGATGATCCAATCGTCCCCGTCTCTCCATTTCACGGCGGGCACCAACGACCTCTCGAACGGACTGATCTGGCCGAAGGACGGCTGAAGTCTCGACAGCCTATGCCGCAATGGCGCGTCGCGCGTTTCTTCCTCTGGGCGAAGCCATTCCTCGCGCAACCAAGAAACGCGCGCCTGCGCCGTCCTGCGCTTTGCTGCGGTCGCAAGCGATGCGGCAGCGGTCGCCTCCGGCCTCATGATCGCCATCGAGGCCGCATGGTGCGGGCTCGGAAACGAGAACGGAGACTGAAAATGGCTACCATCGGCAGCTTCAAGAAGACCAATGCGAACGAGTTCACCGGCGAGATCGTCACCCTCAGCGTCCAGGCCAAGAGCGTGCGCATCGTCCCCGACACCCGGGCCAGCGGCGAGAACGCTCCAAGCCACCGTGTCGTGGTCGGCAAGGCCGAGATCGGCGCCGCCTGGTCCAAGCGCTCCAACGAGGGCCGCGATTATCTCGGGCTCAAGCTCGACGACCCGAGCTTCACCGCTCCCATCTACGCCAACCTCTTCGCCGACGAGGAAGGCGAGGGCCACAGCCTCATCTGGTCCCGCCCCAACCGCCGCAACGGCGAGTAACAGGTAGCCAGCCCGTTCGGCTTCGGCCGGACGGCTTCGGCGCCTGATACCGGGTTTCAGCGGTGAAGCCGCGATCAACTGCTCTTTCGCAACAGAATTCCATTGTCGGGCAGTACTTCAATTCCAGCCTTCTCGAGCGCATTCACAATTGCTCACAGGCAGCACCTTCCCGACGCCCGCTTGACCGCGGCGCAGCGCCGGCGCCTTGGCCACATGCTGCGATGCCTCGATGGCCGGGAAGAGCATGCATCCCATTTTGAAGTCGCGATCGCCTTGTTCGGTCGGCGACTGCTCAGCACCGCCGACTGGCACGACTCGGCTTTTCGGTATCAGACGCTTCGCTTAGTGCGCGACGGCTTGAAGATGGTCGAGCGCGGCTATCGCCAATTGCTTCGTGCGCGACGGCCTCATTCGTGAGACCGCTCCGGCGCCGCCTGGTCCACGCGTTGCCTGCAGGCCCAGGCATACGATTCTGAAGTGAACGGGAGCTTTGCGCCTTCATCTCGGCCATTGAGATAAACTTAGCTTCTGCCCAAACGCGGACATCCCGGGTGACATGCTGGAGGTTCGTCATGCGCCTGAAGCACCCGATGCGAAGTGGATCCCCATCCGCATTGCTAGGGTTCGGCGTCCTGTCAGTCCCCACGCCTGGTTCGCCGCCGACCAACTATTGAGCGCCGGGCGTCCATTCGGGCAGCGGCGCCAGGCTGCGGTTGAACTGCTTCCACCACATGGTCTCATCGATCTCACAGCAGGCGCGAAGCATGGCGTGCGCCTTCTCGAAAGCCTGGGTGGCGAGTTCATCGAATGTCATCCGCGCATCATATGGCACCGATACCACCAGTTCCTGGCCGGTCTGTGTGCCGCCTTCATCAACCTGAAGATAAAGCCAGACGACGAAATGCGCGCCCTGGCCGCTTGCGTCCGCATTGCCGATCTTGATGCGGTCGATTCCTGCTGCGGTGACTTTCATGCAAGGGCCCCTTCATTCGAATTCATGATGAAGCCGAGAAGTCCGCTGCGATCATGAAGGTTCCGAAGCCGTTGTCATTATGGTGAAGAGCCGGTTAGGCCCCCTTGAGCTTTCTTATGAACTTCACATAGGTTGGTGAAAATCAGGAATTGCTGAAAAATCAGGCCGACTGATCGCACCTAGTGCCGAACCTCGGTGGACACCGTTGGTCGGTTTACCTTTGAGGAGAGTGATCGCGGCCACCGGATGCAAAAAGAATACGGGCGACACTCGCCCGTATTCTCATAATTAGCGATGTTAGCCCCAAATGCATCTGCTGGACTTTTCGCACGCTGCCTTTTCAGCTTTCCGAGGAGACGTTACTCCCTCGCATGGGTCAAAATGCGAAATACCGGCCAATGAGCAATCGCTTCACGTAGTCTGCTGAAAAGCTTCCCTTCCATGCCGATGGCAGACCGAACTTGAACGGCAGCCCATCCGGCTTTCATGGTCCCGCCGACATGGCAATGGCAGACGATAGCGTGCAACTGCCAATCCGTAAGCTCGAAAAAGCGTTTCGCTTCGCCATAGGTATCGTTCTTCAATCCTTGCGCGCGCAATATCGGATCAGCGAAAGCGACGCTGAGCGCGGAGTCCAGGGACCGCGCCTTGTCACGCACGTCCAAGGTCATGTATTCCGTCCCAGGGAAAGCGGCGAGGCGCCGCTCGGGATTTCGCTCGAGCAGCATGGCCCAATGTTCCAAACGCTGCCCTCGCGTCATAGCCGGAAAGGATACTTCGACTTCCGCGACCTCATGTAGTTCTTCCAGTGTCTGATGTTTCATGGCCGTCTCCTGTTGGCGAGGCGCTCTGCCTGCAGAATGCACAGGTCGGAATGGGCCTCAGTCGTCCCTATGCAGGCGAACCAGCAGTGCGTCGGGAAGTTCCAATGGCGAGAAAATTTGACAGTGTGCCTGCTTCAATCTCCGCTGTCTGTGTGCCTTGGACCATCCCGCGCAACGAGCTACTGCGATGCTTCGACCAGCCGTCGGAGCAATGGGTAATCCTTCAGGTCCTTGTAAGGCGTGAGATCTAACTCCCCTGGCACGCACTGAAGCTGTTCTTCATCGATCGCTTTCTCGTGCCCCTTGATGACGCTTTGGTAGTGCCGCCAGGTCAGGCCAGCCCCTCTCACCGCATCTCTTTCGATGCGCGAGGCAATTTGGTGGGCGTGCAGATAATGAAGCCGCAACTCGTCCAAGAGAGCTTTTTCAACAATTTCGTGGCACACCAGAAATGGTTCGAGCCGCACGTCCTTGCCTCTCCACCTGATGGTGCGCGGCAGATGTCGGTCGATGTAAATCGTCCTTGCATCCGTGCTGTACCCAGCAATGTAGGGAATATCGAACTCGTGGCTGACCTTAACTCGTCGATGAAGTGCAGACACGACATCGGACAGGACCAGGTCGCTGATATCTTCAGAGCTATGACGGACCTCGTCGGCTAGTTTCAAGTCCGCTCCTGCGTTTTCCAGTCGAAGCGCCCGCCACACGGGCGAGCGCTGCGCGATGATTTTTTACTTGTTGACGATGATGCGCTGCTTGTCCCGGTTTTGGGCGTAAGTGGCCTTGTCGTAGGCAGTCTGCGCCTCCAACTGGTCCTTGGTGAAGTTCGTGTAGAGGTAACGGTTGCCGTTCTTGTCGGTCATGAACTTGAGGTTCTCCATAGCGACCGCGACCTTCTTTTCGCCAATGCCCAGAAAGCCGCCTACATCAACGATTATTGCGTCGACCTTCTTGTCACCAGTCAGGATGACGTCGCCGATCTCGCCGACCTTCGCATCATCTGCGCCATAGACGTTGGTTCCGATCAGATTTGCCGCACTGATTTTGTCTGACGGCATTTCGGTCAGGGACGACTTGTCGATCGAGGCTGTCGAAGTCGTATCGGTTTTGCCGTTAGCCGCTTGGCCGTTAGTCGTCTGCGCCGTGGGTGCTGCCGCGGTATCATAAGCCTTCGTATCAAAATTGGGTTGAGCTTTGAGCTCATCCTTCGTCGTCTTTGCGACTAACCAGCGATCGCCCTTCTTGTTGACCCATTGAAGCTTGCTGAAATCATAGGCTACGTTCTTTTCCCCCACGCCAAGGAATCCGCCGACGCCAATGACGACGAGCTTGGCGTTCCCGTCCTTGTCCAGGACGATGTCATTGACATCGCCTATCTTCGTCGCGTCGTCGGCGGTACTGTCATAGACCGCGGCTCCCATGATCTTGGAGACGAGCTTGCCATCGGTGACCGCGGCAACAACCTCCGTCTGGGTAGCGGGGTTGCTGGGATTTGCGGCGTGAGCACCCGCCGTGCAGAGCGCCGTCGACATGAGAGCTGCCGTCGCGGCCGCAGCTAGTATCTTGCGGATCATTGTGAAATTCCTCCTGTTGCCTGGTCGATTGACGTCGGCAGCTGCCAACGCCAATTCATCCAACGGAAGGAACTGCCTTGCGTTCCGGGAGGAGGCCAATGGTCGCAACGGGCGCCGGACTGAAGGCTCATGCAGAACCTGCACGGGTTTACCGCCCCCCGCCACCAACGAGTCAAATGACCCGACCTGCAAACAGGATTACAACTGCCGTCGATGCCGGGGACCTAGCCTAATTGTCCGAAGAGGACGTTCCGTTATCGGCCGCAACGAGACGTCCGCAATATACGGCCGCTCAATAGCAAAAGCCGGTACTTGGAGCGCGTGTCTGGACCAGCTTCGATAGCATCCAGCAACGGCATTACCAGTCATCACGCGAAGCCGAGGCCGATCCCATGCGCGATCGCCAGATGGATCAGGCTCTGATGCAGCACATGTCAGGCCCTGGTGACATCAGCACCGGCGAAATGGTCCACATCAGGTCATTTACCCGCAGATGATCGCATCGTCCCGTCTTCCATTTCACGGCGGGCACCAAACGACCTCTCGGACGGGCTGATCTGGCCGAAGGACGGCGGAAGCCTTGATCGCCTATGCCGCAATGGCGCGACGCGCGTTTCTTCCCCTGGGCGAAGCCCATTCCTCGCGCAACCAAGAAACGCGCGCCTGCGCCATCCTGCGCTTTGCTGCGGTCGCAAGCGATGCGGCAGCGGTCGCCTCCGGCCTCACGATCGCCATCGAGGCCGCATGGTGCGGGCTCGGAAACAAGAACGGAGACTGAAAATGGCTACCATCGGCAGCTTCAAGAAGACCAATGCGAACGAGTTCACCGGCGAGATCGTCACCCTCAGCGTCCAGGCCAAGGGCGTGCGCATCGTCCCCGACACCCGGGCCAGCGGCGAGAACGCTCCAAGCCACCGCGTGGTGGTCGGCAAGGCCGAGATCGGCGCCGCCTGGTCCAAGCGCTCCAACGAGGGCCGCGATTATCTCGGGCTCAAGCTAGACGATCCGAGCTTCACCGCTCCCATCTACGCCAACCTCTTCGCCGACGAGGAAGGCGAGGGCCACAGCCTCATCTGGTCCCGACCCAACCGCCGCAATAGCGAGTGACCTGGAAGACGCCCCGCCCGGCACCGGGCGGGGCGTCTCCTGATGGCGCGGAAACGTTCCGCGGCGCCGGTATCTGACCGAGGTTCCGGTTACCGGGTGCGCGGCTTGATGCGCGATACCTCCGATCGACGCACGCGCCCGAGCCACCGCCTAAGGTCTCTCAGCGGTGCGAAATAGTGCCCCTCAATTGCGCACCTGATCATCGTGCCCTTGCTCCTCCATCCTGGCCATCGATCGCCGTTCAACCGCAACGGCCGGAAGGAGAAACCTCATGAACGCCGACGCCGCGCCACTGCCGCCGCGCTACCTGCGCACTTCGGAAGCCGCGCATTTCCTCAGTCTCTCGGCGCGCACGCTTGAGAAACATCGCACCTACGGCACCGGGCCTGCCTATCGCAAACTTGGCGGCCGCGTGGTCTACGCCGTCGATGACCTCCAGCTCTGGGTTCAGCGCGGCGCGATGACATCGACGTCCGATCCGCATGGGTCGGTGCTGCCCGCCAAGCCTCAGGCCGCCCGCCTGATCCCTTATGCCGGGCGCGAAAGGCGCTGAGCCCGCTGATTTCCCCCTTGTCGGCACGACTACGCCCACCATTGGAGCGCGAACAGCTCGACCTGTTCCAGGCTCTGCCGGGCGTCGTCGCGCCACGCGATGCGCAGGACCTCATGGCCTATCCCTTCTTCTCCCTCGCCAAATCCAGGCGCATCGCACCGATCGACTTTCACGCCGGCGATATCGCGATCCGTGTCGAAGCGATGCCCGATCACGGCATGGCGACGATCTGGGATGCCGATATTCTGATCTGGGCCGCTAGCCAGATCGTCAGCGCGCGGGACGCCGGATTGCGCACATCCCGCCTGATGGCCGCGACGCCATACGAGATGCTTACCTTCATCGGCCGCGGCGTCTCCAAGCGAGACTACCTGCGCCTCAAGGCGGCGCTCGACCGCCTGCAGTCGACAAGCGTCGTCACCTCCATCCGCCAACCCGCCGAGGGACGGCGTCATCGCTTCTCGTGGATCAATGAATGGCAGGAACGTTCGGGTCGAAACGGCCGCCCGCTTGGCGTCGAAATGATCCTGCCTGATTGGTTCTATCGCGCCGTCATGGACGACACGCTGATCCTGACGATAGACCGGGCCTATTTCGGGCTGACCGGCGGCCTGGAGCGTTGGCTCTATCGCCTGGTGCGAAAGCATGGCGGGCGCCAGCGCGCCGGCTGGCGTTTCGACATCAGCCACCTGCATCGGAAATCCGGCAGTCTCTCGCCACTCAAGCGCTTCGCCTTCGAGCTGCGTGACATCGTGCGTCGTCAGCCTTTGCCGGGATATCTGCTGTTCACCGAGGTCGAAGCCAGCGGCCGCGTGTTGTTGGCTTTCGAACCGGCGCCGACGCCTGTTGATAGGATCGTGCCATCGGGAACCCGAACTATCGTGCCATCGGGAACCGCTTCCTCGTGCTTTCGGGAACCGCAATCGGCCTTAAGGAACGGACCCGAAACGAAAAATCGCGCTCTTAACTTGGAGTCTAACTCTCAATCTAACATTCTTGCGGAGCAGCCGCGCATCGACGGCGGGGAGCAGAAGCCGCGATTTGTCGGCCGACGCGGTGGAGGCGACGCATGACGCGGCCTCCTCAATCGACGCCGCGCACCGGCCTCACGACGGTGGAGTTGATCTGGATCGAGAAACGGATCGAGCACCGCATCCGCTTCGGACGCCCTGCCGATCAGACGATCATCGACACGCGGCGTCGCGTCGTGGGATTTGCGCCGGGCAGCGTTTTTGCGTTCGTCCGCTGGGCGGCGAATGACTTTGGCACCATCGTTTCGCGCATCGACATCGTGCGCGCCGTCTTGCCCGTTGAACCCTATCAGACGCTGCCTTACATCCGGCCAGGCGCCGAGATCCTGCTCAAGATCGCAGGCTGGGACAAGGTTGAGCGGGTTCTTCAACTGATCGATGCAATCGAGGCGATCGGCCTCGATCCGGTCGATGCCGCCCCTGACTATTGGCGTCAGACCCACAACCGGCTGGTTGCCGGCGGAACGCCGCGCGCCTATTCGCTCGAGCAGCACCGGGCCTTTCTGTTGCGCAAGCGAGCGACTTCATGAGCCGCGCCGCTTGCATGGCCGTGACGCTTGCGGCCGTTGCCGCGATCGTCGCTCCAGCTGCTGTGGAAATGCCGCCGCTGCTGCTATGGAACGCGTCGGCCAGCGCGCCGATCGGGCTCTATTCACTCAGGAAAATGGCCGTCCCTACGGCTGGCGCGCTCGCCGTCATCGAACCGCCGGAGACCGTCGCTCGGTTCGCCGGCGAACGCGGCTACCTTCCGCTCGGTGTGCCAATGCTGAAGCACATCGAAGGGCTTCCTGGACAGGAAGTCTGTCGCGTCGGCCGCGTCGTCACGGTGAACGGGCTTGCCGTTGGCACCGCGCTGGAGCGCGATCGCAAAGGACGCGCGCTGCCTGACTGGCAGGGCTGCCGCACCATTGTCGCCGCCGAAATCTTCGTCATGAACCGGAATGTCCAGGACAGTCTCGACGGCCGCTATTTCGGCCCGTTCCCGATGGACTCGATCGTTGGGCGCGCGATGCCGCTTTGGACCGACGAGAGGGGCGATGGCCATTACACCTGGCTTGCTCCCGCGAACTGAAATTCAGCCCAGCCAACAAGAGGAAGGAGATTGTCCATGGCCGAGATCGGCGTCTTCCAGGAAACGGAATCGGGTTACTCCGGACGCATTCGAACGCTGCTTGTGGACGTCGAGCTGGTGCTTGTCCCGATCAGGACGTCCAACGGCAATGCGCCGGATTTTCGCATCCACATCGGCGATGGCAGCGGCCCCGAGGTCGGCGCGGCCTGGAAGGAAAACGGGCAGACGGCTGGCGACTATCTGTCCTGCCGACTGGAGGATCCGCTGTTTGGTCGACGCTTCCGCGCCGGTCTCTTCCGCTCCGATGACGGTTCCTGGTCGCTGCGCTGGATCCGGCCGAAATCGCGGCCGGAGCGTGCTCGATGAGTGCGCCATCGGCGCCGAACTATGCGCACGTAAGCCGCCCCGTCAGTTGGTTGCCTGGTCGGAGGCAAGCACGTCGGCTTATCGCTGGCATGCTGATTTTTTGTCACGCGATGACGGAGGCCGTCGCACAGAGCGCCCCGGGGCCACGTATGCCTGCGGACGATCCATATGCCACCCATATCGCCGAGGCGTCGCATCGCTTCCGTATTCCTGAGCTCTGGATACGGGCAGTCATGCACATCGAGAGCGCCCGCGACCCACGCGCCGTGTCGCGCAAGGGTGCAGTGGGTCTGATGCAGATCATGCCCGCAACCTGGGCCGAACTGCGTCTTCGTCACCAACTGGGCCGCGATCCCTACGATCCGCACGCCAACATCCTTGCCGGCACCGCCTATCTTCGCGAGCTCTATGATCGATACGGTTCACCGGGCTTCCTGGCCGCCTACAATGCGGGGCCGGGGCGCTACGAAGCCTCCTTGAAGGGCCTCCCGCTGCCGGCAGAAACCCGGGCCTATGTTGCGAAGCTTCGCCCTTTGTGGCGCGGCGGCGATGCGCCCGGCGCGCTCACCGCCGGTCATGCCAAGGCCATCACTTGGAAGCTCGCGCCGCTGTTCATAGTGCGGTCCGGGTCCTTGACCGATTCCGGTCTCTCGTCCGGCGAGCACGCTTCTGTCGAGGTCTCATCGTCACTGTTGGTGCGCAAACTTTTTGCGGCCAGTTCGCAGCCGCGCCGACTGTTCACCGGGTCTTACGTCCGGACATCGCGGCGATGATGAAGTCTCCGCCAAATCGCGCCCCGGCGCCTCTTTGGGAGTCGTGGCCTTTGAGGCGCATAGGGTACAAGGCAACAACCGAAGGATGGCAAGATAAAAGGGCGCACATTGTGCTGCGGTCGGTTGGTTGCATTTATTGGGTTTTTTGCCGTTTCTCGCACATTGCGGCGCCTCGGCGCAATGTGCTGAGAACATGCAAATTATTGTATTTGCTGTACTTATGGCAAGGTGAGGGCGGGCGCCGTGTCTGATGAGCACGAGTTCCGTATCCGTCCAGGCCGCATTCGCTCGACGCGAGCTCAATCGTCGCGGCCCTTCATCGCCCAAGCGCTTGCGGCAGCGCAAAAGGCTGGCGGCAGCGTGTCCCGGTCAGGCCGGATCAGGACAGGCAAGCGCTCGCAGTTCGGACGCGGCAGGGCAGCGAGCGTTCAAGCCAACCGCTTCCTCACCGGCCGCTCCCGCCTCGCCACGATCAAGACCCGCGTGGTTCGCCATTCGAAACGTAGCGCGCCGCTGGCGACCCACCTCAATTATCTGCGCCGCGAAGGAGTCACACGCGACGACGCGAAAGCCCGAATGTTCGGACCGGAGGTCGACGATGCGTCGACCACGGATTTCGTCGATCGCTGCAAGGACGACCGGCATCATTTCCGCTTCATCGTCTCGCCCGAGGATGCCGCCGACATCGCCGACCTGAAATCCTTCACCCGTGATCTCATGGGTCGCGTGCAGAAGGATCTCGGCACGTCCCTCGACTGGATCGCGGTCGATCATTGGAACACCGACAATCCGCATGTCCACGTCATCCTGCGTGGCCGGGCCGACGACGGCCAGGACCTGGTGATCTCGCGCGACTACATCAGCCGCGGCATGCGCGATCGCGCCAGCGAACTCGTCACGCAGGAGCTTGGCCCCCGGTCGGAACTTGAGATCCGACGGCATGTCGAGCGCCAGGTCGAGGCCGAGCGGTGGACCGGGCTCGACCGCCAGTTGCTCCGCGACACAGGCGAAAGCGGTGTCATCGATCTCGCGCCACGTGCCGATCGCCAGCCTGACGAATTCATCGCGCCAAAGATCGGGCGGCTGCGCAGGCTGGAAACGCTGGGCCTCGCCGAGCAGGTCGGTCCTGGCCAATGGATCCTCAGCGACAAAGCCGAGGCGACGCTGCGCGCGATGGCTGAGCGCGCCGATATCATCAAACGCGTGCATCGCGCATTCTCAGCCCGCGACATCGAACGTGCGAGCGCCAGCTATGTGCTGGCCGCTGAGACCATCGACGACAGGATTGTCGGCCGTCTGATCGAGCGCGGCTTGGACGACGAGCTCAAAGGCACGGCCTATGCGGTCATCGATGGCGTCGACGGCCGTTCTCATCACGTGCGGCTCGCCGATCTCGAGGCGGCGGGCGACGCCCCACCGGGCGCGATCGTCGAACTGCGCAAATTCGAGGACGCCACGGGACGCCCGCGGCTGGCGCTTGCCGTGCGCTCCGATCTCGACATTGACAGACAGGTGGTTGCGGAGGGGGCGACCTGGCTCGACCGGCAGGCGCTTGCCCGTCCTGCGGCGGCTCTCTCCGATGGCGGCTTCGGCGCCGAGGCGCGCCAGGCGCTCGATCGGCGCGTCGAGCACCTGGTCGGACTGGGGCTGGTGGAGCGGCGGCCGGGCGGGACCGTCTTTGCCCGCAACTTGATCGACACGCTGCGCCGAAGGGAGATCGAGGCGCTGGGCGGCAGGATCGCGGCCCAGACCGGCCGTTCGTTCAACCGTGCCGCACCTGGCGAGTCCGTGTCCGGTACCTACAGCCAGCGCTTTGCGCTTGCGTCCGGCCGCTTCGCGATGATCGATGATGGCCTCGGCTTCCAGCTCGTGCCCTGGACGCCTTCGCTCGAAAGGCACCTTGGCCAGCATATCAGCGGCAGCACTCGCGGCGACGGCGGTGTCGATTGGAGCTTTGCCCGCAAGCGCGGGCTAGGCCTCTAGCAGCTGAAAGATGGATCCTGCCATGTCCGCCGCGAAATCCTTTGGGAGCAGATACTCACGGTTTTCCTGAGCGTGGTGTTGACGACTTGGACGGCGACACAATCGCGGCATGGAGACTTGGCGTTCGGCCGCACCTCGGGCCGCACTGGTCGCGCCGGCTTGCCCGTCAACTTGTGCGCCTGCGCGCGTGCAGGAGGCGGGCGAACGCTATGAGGCCTTCGTCACGGCGCGAGACGGTCTGGCGAAAGGGGCGAAGCTGCGCCAAGAGATTTGGGAAGATACGATCCGGTGTACCGAGAACAGGCAGTCTTAGCTGCGCCGTAGGGTATGTCGCTATCGAATGTGCGGTCGGGCAGCCCAGAATTCTTGTCCGGCCGCCCTCTGAGCTTGATCAGCGTGTCTCGGCGAGGATGATCGCGCGCCTGATTATCGCCGATCTGACCGACTCGACGAGCTGCGCGGGAAAGTGACGTGGCAACGAAGAAATCACGGCCTCGGTCCGCCTCTCGGCATTTTCGGAGATGTCTTCGAGGACCTTGCGCATCAGGGACCTCCCCACGCCGGAAACCTCGGCGGTCTGCATGAAATGGCGGGGTACAATTTCATGTATGGAATAATGCCGGCTGTTGCCGGCAGACATCGCCAGCTTGAATTTCTTGCGCGGGATCTGTCCAGCATCAAGGCTGGGCTGCGCGGTCAGCACGTCATAGAGCGGCGTCATCCGAAACCGCCCGCCGGGCCCGAGAAAAATGCTGAAGTTCTTCGCGTGACCGTCGGTCGCGCCAATGAGCCAGAATATTATGCAAGCACGCAAAAACAGCGAGATGTCGTCTTCGGGCCTGTCACTGCCCTTAAGAAGCTCGATAATCGACGGCATGCCGGGACCGCCCTCCGACTGGTACTTGCGTGTTGGCGGGACCGACAGTGCTTGACACATATCCTCCTGTGGTAGGCGCATGAGACGGCCATCCCTGGCCCACAACCGGTCGAACCGCTCGACGATCAGCGTACGGCGCTCCCCGAAGTCGGCGATCTCAGTTCTGGCGGCGGGAACGCCGAACGCGTCGATCAGCTTAAGGCAAAGATATTCGTTCTCAACGCTGTTGGAGAGATCGATGCCATTCGGCAACCTGCCGATCTGCGGTTTCAGGATGTGGGTGGTCGCCGCCGTGCCGACCGGCTTGTACCAGCGTCCGTCCTTGCGTAGCAGCGCCGTCTTTTCCTGGGCGCCGGCGATCGAGATGCGGAAATCCTCATCCTCGCCGAGGCCAAGCGGGGCGACAGCGAGGTTTGCGATCAGCCCGGCGATATCCTTTTTGCTGATCGGCTTGCCTTCGCTGCTACCAGGACTGCCGGGATCGGCGCCATCAGGCAGGAATTGCAGTGCGCCGACGCAGTCATGGCCGAGGGCGGCAAGCATGCTGTAGGTGTCGGTGCCATCTGCGCCGACACGTTCGGCAATCCGCTTGCGGATGGCGTCATTGTCGGGAAGCAGGTTGTCGAAGACATTGATAACCGGCGCGCCGATATAGCGGTCCTCCCGCAAGGGAAGCGAAAGCGAGACAGGGAAGGTGCCGTGCCAGTCCAGCCATTCGCGGGCATATCGAAAGTCCACGGCGCCGGTGGATTGCCTGCGCAGCACGCCCACCAGCCGACCGTTCACGAAGACATTGTGCGGCGTGTGAGCCGATCGCCGCGCCATCAGAACAGGTCCGCGATCTCGGTGGCGCTGCTTTTGCTGCGCGGGCGAACGACGAGTTCAAGGTCGAGGGCGGAGAGGGCTGCCATCAACGTACTGAGCTGGACTGCCGGCTCGCCGGCTTCAAGGCGGGACACCGTGGCCTGACGCAGGTGGATCCGGCTGCCAAGCGTCTCTTGCGTGAGATCGGCTTGCCTGCGGGCGCGACGCAGAATGGCGCCGAGCTGCTTTTCGTTACGAGCGATCTGGTCGGACATGATAGCCTCCTGAGCTTATATACGCGATCGCGTATGGCTTTGCAATATACGTGATCGCGTATAAATCTGTCGCACACGCAAATGCGTATAGAGATCGGATATACGCAATCGCGTATGATGTCTGCTACTCAAATGCGCAGTCCAAGAGGACGGCGCCCTCGCTCGCGCCCCGGGCTCTTGGGCTTCCCGATTCCCTGTCTTCCTTGCCGACGGCACGACGCGATGCGATCGGCGTCAGACGGCTGTTGCATCTCGCGTCACCTTGCTGACCTCTCGCCACAAGGAGAAGCGAATGTCGGGAACGAAAGTCCTTTGGGGACAGATTGTCGTGGTCTTCCTGATCGTGCTCCTCACGATCTGGGCCGCCACGCAATGGTCCGCCTGGCAGCTGGGCTATCAGGAGCGGCTGGGCGCGCCTTGGTTCGTCATCGGCGGCATTCCAGTCTACTATCCGCCTGCTATTTTCTGGTGGTGGTATTTCTACGACGCATACGCACCAGCCATCTTCGCGCGCGGCGGTCTGATTGCCGCCTCGGGCGGCTTCATCGCGATCGCTGTAGCGATCGGCATGTCGCTGTGGCGTGCCCGCGAGGCGAGGGAGGTCGCGACCTATGGCTCCGCACGCTGGGCCGAAAGAAGCGAGGTGCACGCGGCAGGCCTGCTTGCCCCCGACGGCGTGGTGCTGGGGCGCTATGGAACTCACTATCTGCGCCACGACGGGCCTGAGCATGTGCTTTGCTTTGCACCAACGCGTTCGGGAAAGGGTGTCGGGCTTGTTGTGCCTTCGCTGCTGACCTGGCCTGGCTCGGCGATCGTCCATGACATCAAGGGCGAGAATTGGGATCTGACCGCCGGCTTCCGCGCCCGCCACGGCCGGGTGCTGCTGTTTGATCCGACCAATGCAAGATCGGACGCATACAATCCTCTGCTCGAGGTTCGCCGGGGTGAATGGGAGGTCCGCGATGTGCAAAACATCGCCGACATCCTGGTCGACCCCGAGGGCTCGCTGGAAAGGCGCAACCACTGGGAAAAGACGAGCCACGCGCTCCTGGTCGGCGCGATCCTGCATGTGCTCTATGCCGGACCGGACAAGACGCTTGCCGGCGTAGCCGCCTTCCTGTCCGATCCCAAGCGGCCGATCGAATCGACCTTGGCCGCGATGATGACGACGCCGCATCTGGGGGAGGGCGGTCCGCACCCGGTCATCGCCAGCGCTGCCCGTGAGTTGTTGAACAAGTCCGACAACGAACGCTCCGGCGTGCTCTCGACCGCGATGTCCTTCCTTGGACTCTATCGCGATCCGGTGGTGGCACAGGTGACGCGCGCATGCGGCTGGCGCATCGCCGACCTTGTCGCCAATCCTCGTCCGGCAACGCTCTATCTTGTCGTTCCACCCTCCGACATCAGCCGCACCAAGCCGCTGATCCGTCTCATTCTCAACCAGATCGGCCGCCGTCTGACCGAGGATCTGCAGGCCAGGACGGATCGCCATCGATTGCTCCTGATGCTGGACGAGTTCCCGGCGCTCGGACGGCTCGACTTCTTCGAATCCGCGCTCGCTTTCATGGCCGGCTATGGTTTGAAAAGCTTCCTGATCGCGCAGTCCCTCAACCAGATCGAGAAGGCCTACGGGCCGAACAATTCAATTCTGGACAACTGTCATGCGCGCGTCAGCTTTGCGACCAACGACGAGCGGACCGCCAAGCGTGTTTCCGATGCCTTGGGCACGGCAACCGAGCTGAAGGCGATGAAGAACTATGCCGGTCACCGGCTCTCGCCCTGGCTCGGTCATCTCATGGTGTCGCGCTCGGAGACGGCGCGACCTTTGCTGACGCCCGGCGAGATCATGCAATTGCCGGCAGGCGACGAGATCGTCATGCTGGCCGGCACGCCGCCGATCCGGGCGAAGAAGGCGCGCTATTTCGAAGACCCGCGGTTGCGGGAGCGCATTCTGCCGCCACCGGCTGTCACAGCTCGAGCCGAGCCGGAGCCTGACGATTGGACGGCGCTTCCGTTGCCGCTCCCGCCATCTGGTACGGCAGCCGCAACTGCCGTGGCGAAAGTTCAGGAGGAATCGACCGAGTCCGAATTGCGACGTCAGCCCGAGCTCGATCGACTTCTCCCGGCTGCGGCGGAGCTGCCGCCCGTCAACGAATTCGAGATCGAAGCGCCTGACGAGACGGATGATCTCGCATTGAGCAGCAGCCGGATGGCTCGCCTTGCTCGGGGCGTGGCGCGTCAGATCGCGCTCGATCCGGACGACGGCATGGAGCTGTGAAGGTCATGACAGCAAGAAAGAAGAAGGTCCAAATTTCTGTCTATCTCGACCCTGCCGTGATGGCCTTGCTGGTCGATTATGCCGCCCGGCGCGATCGCTCGCAGTCGCTCGTCGCTGAGGCGGCGATCGCCTCCTTCCTTTCTCCGGATGCCGACGCGCAACGCGAGGCGGCGATCTCCAAACGTCTCGACCGGATCGATCGCCGGATCGCGCGGTTGGAGCGCGACGTCGGCATCTCGGTTGAAACCCTCGCGGTCTTCATCCGCTTCTGGCTTGCCACCACTCCGGCCTTGCCTGAGCCGATGGCCCAGGCAGCGCGCGCGAAGGCAAGCGAGCGTTATGAAGCTTTCGTTTCCGCGCTTGGCAGGCGGCTGGCCAAGGGGCCGAGCTTGCGGCAGGAAATCCCCGAAGACATCGTGCCATCCAGCGATCCTGAGCGGCAGTGATGCGAGGGCCTGCGGGCGAAGGCGCCGCCCGGGCTCGCGCGGCGCCGCCAGGTCCTGTTGATTGCTGGGCGGCTTCCCGTTGCCAATCCGGTCAGTTGGCGGCTCCGCACAACTGCGAGGTCGTCAATCCTGGCGGCACGTTTTCGGTGGGGCCAAATCCGTACCTCGCCATGATGGAGGCAATCGTGCCGTTCGACATGACCTTGGCCAACCCCTGATTGTAAAGGTCGCGCAGGTCGCCATCATCCTTCCTGAACGCGATCGCGACGTAGCTGATCGACTTCTCGTCGGTCGTGAATGGGTTGGCGCGCTCCAGATCGGGGTTCTTTTTGCCGGCCAGCAGCCCGATCACCGTCGGGGACGAAAATACCGCGGCGTCGATGCGGCCGGCGCGCAGTGCCGCGATGTTGGTCTCGATGTCGGGAAACTGCAGGATGCGATCTGCAGGGACGCCCTCGGCGATGGCGTTCTGGATGACGTTGCTGCCGCGGCCGCCGCCCATGATCGTGTCGGATCTCTTAGCAAGATCAGCATAGCTATGGATCGCCTTGGGGTTGCCGGCGAGTACGATCGCCGCGTCGTCCTGCCTCAGGTCGGGAGCGCCGAAGGCGACCTGCTGGCATCGCGGCGGCGTTATCGACAAGCCGGACGCCACGGCATCGAAACGCCCGGCCATCAAGCCAGGGATCAAAGCGCCGAACTCGGTGACCTGGAAGTCGACCTGCTTGACGCCGAGGTCGGCGAACGCAGCTCTGAGCAGGTCCGGATGCCAGCCGAGCAACTCGCCGGTTTCTTCCTTCTTGTAGCCCCATGGCGCGCGGTTGTGGATGCCGATCACGATCTTGCCCTCTCTCAAGACGCGTTCCTTTGTCGTTTCCGCCGTGGCCGGCAGCACAGTTCCAACAATCGCGGCATAGGCGATGCAGGCCAGGCCGATGGCGGCCGATCGGGCTCGAAAATTCATCGTGCAGTCCTCCCGTAAGATTGAGTTGCGCACAGGCGTTCCGCCCAGCCCTTCAACGCTACGTTGAGGGCCGCCAATGCGTCAATATAGATATACAAGCTATGTACAAAATATTGCCGACGCGAGGCAGCGAGAGGCGGCTCACCGCTGGATTGGCCGTTGAGCGGATAAGGCTCAGCGCACGATCATCGCTATAGGGTTTCTAAGAACTTCCAGAGGTAGCAGCGAACCCGCGCCGGCGGCGGGGATCATATTCAATTTTGCTAAAATCTTCGGAACCGATTGCTCCGGCCCGGTTTGAATCCCGGTTCAGGAGTTCGAGTGCATGCGTAAATTGACCGGTCACCTCGCCTTCATCGAGTTCCAATCACCGACGCTGGTCGAGAGCGCTCCTGCCGATACGGACTGGCTGCACGAAATCAAATACGATGGCTACCGGACCGAGCTTATCGTTGAAGGTGGCGCGGCACGTGCCTTCACCCGTCGGGGCTATGACTGCTCGCATCGGTACAAACGGATCGTCCAGGCGGCGGCGAACCTATCGGTCAAATCCGCAATCCTCGACGGCGAAGCGGTCGTCCTCGGCAAGACTGGCTTGCCGGATTTCCAGGCTCTCGAGCGGGAGCTGGCAAACCCGAGCTCGCCGAAGCTCATGTTCTTTGCGTTCGATCTTTTGTACCTCAACGGCCGAGACATTCGACAGCAGCCGCTGATTGAGCGCAAAGCTGCTCTGCACAGGCTCCTGCAGGAAACGGCTCCAACGCTGACCTTTGTCGAACACCTGGACATTAGCGGCAAGGACGTGTTCGACCATGCCTGCCGCATGGGCCTGGAGGGGGTGGTCTCAAAGCGGGCTGACTCTCCCTACCGTTCCGGTGTCCAAACGAGCTGGCTCAAGGTGAAGTGCGTCAAGAGCGACACGTTCCCGATTGTGGCTTTCGTCGAAAAGCTTGGCGCGCAGCCGCGCCGCGTTGCTTCCCTGTATATCGGCAGATGGGAGGGCGAGCGGCTGCTTTATGCTGGAAAAGCGCAAAGCGGCTATACGCTGGAGGCAGCCCGGCGAGTTCGCGAGCGGCTCGATCCGCTCATCATCAGCAAATCGCCTCTTTCGGAACCCATCAAAAAGCCTAAAGCAACTTGGGTGCGGCCGGAGGTGCCGGCTGAGGTGCAATTCAGTGGCGTGACCGACCGGGGTATCTTGCGCGAGGCGGTGTTCAAGGGATTGCGCGAGGATCTCGCTGTGATCCCAGCGAAGCCGCCGTCGCTCTCCAAGCGCAGGTTGGAGAGCCAACATGGCGTTCCTGGCGAGAACATTCTCCAGCTGCTACCCGATGCGGTTGCACCTTCCAGGGAAGAGCTTTTGGGCTACTGGCGGCGGGTGGCCGACCGAGCGTTGATTCATCTGGGCCGAAGACCATTGAAGCTGGTTCGCCATGCGTACGGGGCCACCTTCTATCACAAGGGGCCGCTGCCGCCGATCCCTGCGTCGGTGCACCAGCTGCGGGTGCAAAAACGCGAAGGTGGCGAAGGTGTCCGGGTTTGGGTGGATGACCTTGACGGACTGCTCGGCTTGATCGAAATGGATGTCATCGAGCTTCATCCTTGGAATGCCACGATTGACGACATTGAACATGCCGACCGGCTTGTCCTGGACCTCGACCCTGGCGAGGGCGTCTCCTGGGATGCGGTGATCGAAGCCGCGCTGTCGCTACGCGCGATCTTGGAAGCAACTGGCTTGGACAGCTGGCCGAAGCTCACCGGCGGCAAAGGTATTCACTTAATGGCACCGCTCGCCGCGAAGATGACTCATGACAGGGCGCGGCAACTGGCCAAATCGCTGGCCCAATGTCTCGTTGATGCCGATCCTGACCGGTACCTGTTGTCAGCCGACCCGGCAGCGCGGAGAGGCCACATTTTTCTAGATTACCTTCGCAACGGCCGAGGCAATACCGCAGTTGGTGCGTTCTCACCTCGATCGCGGCCCGGCTTTCCGATTGCGCATCCAGTTACATGGAAACAGGTTGAAGTCGGCATTAGGCCGGACGTTTTCACCATGAGCCATCCGTTTAGAGCCGCTGCTCAAACGGCGGCTTGACTGTAAGAAAGAGCACGGCAGGGTCCTGTCGATGACGTCCGCGTCGCATTCGAGGCTGCGGCGCGCTAGGAAGGGATGGTTTTCGATCGAAAGAAAAGCCCGTCGCAGCTAATGAGCGTAAGCGACGGGCTTTCCGGGACGAAAGAGCAGCTACACCTCGGCGGATCGACTGCTTCGCTTAAATCATCAAATCGTGAATGCGTTCTATGATGGGACACTTTTTTGTTCGATGCCTTGGGAACCAAATCCGAGTTTGAAAGTTGCGGCCGCTGGGGGAAAAGAGATTCCCAGCCAATGTCAGACAAAAACCAGACGATACCGATCGTCCAAAAGCTCGTTCAAGAAACCGGTATTGCTGAGGCGCAGGCCTACGAGCTTGCCCTCCTAATTGGTATGAATTGGAACTCGCTCGTGCGAGAGGCGAAGCTCATTCGCGCTGCGGCAAGGGCCGAGGTCGCCCAGGACGGGCCGCCTGTCGAGAATTGACGCGCTAGGAACCGAAATATTTTTCCTGACCACCAGTCCGCCGGTCACGTAGAGGCTTAGAATCTGATCAGCCCATTGTGCTGGAGGACATACGGAAGGATCAGGACCATTCCGATCCCACATACCCATAGGATGGCTTTGTTCATTCCGATATCCGTTGAAGGCCACGCCGAACATTATCGATCCGTCAGCCATAGTGAAGCTTCGGCTTGCTTTCGGTGCCGGTAAATTGAACGCCGATCCTGTCGTTCTTCCGCCAGCGTATCACGCACCGGTAAGCGATCCCATCGACCGGGACATAGAGTAGAAATTCTGCCGGGACCCTAGTGTCGGCCGGCACTTTCAATTCTGCTCCAGCCGCGTGTTGATTGCGGATCGTGCACGTGGTTTCCGAGTTAGTAATGCTGGTGATGATCGTCGCGCCCTTGAGAACACGCTTCCGATGTTCGCGACGGTGGTCCTTTTCCGACAACGTGGATTCCTCCGGGCATAATCAGCGCCGATCGACCCCGAAGCCGCCCCTTCTTATCACGAACGAACCGCGGACGGCGAAAAGCCCGCCGCGTTGTCGCAGCGGACTTCCAACCGGCTGGAGGCCGGAGAGTGTCACAACGGGCCTCCTGCCTGTTCACACTTCCGTCCTGCAGGCCAGACTATCGGCGCGAAATCATCAGGCACAGTTGGCGCAGGTCCCGATCGTAGCTGTCCTGACTGCCCAGCACATCGACACAACGATTTTTCATCCGAGCCAATTGAGTGCCAGACAAGCCAGAGACAGCGCTGGCCACCTTGGGACTCGTCGGGTTAACCGGGCTTGTCAGGCCGCTCGGATTGGTTCCTACCCCGACCCCGGCAGTAACGCCGTTGCCGACCCCAACACCAACTCCGATGCCCGTCCCACTGGTGCCGCCTACCGTAGCGCCTAAGCCAGCCGTGACGCCGCTCGCACCGCCCACTGTCACCCCAGCGCCTGCGTTCACCCCGTTAGAGCCGCCTAGGGAAGCACCAGCTCCGGCATTGGCACCACTTGATCCGCCAATGGAGGCACCGAGCCCGGCGTTCACCCCATTGGAGCCGCCCAAAGAAGCTCCAGCCCCGGCGTTGGCGCCATTTGATCCGCCAATGGAGGCACCGAACCCGGCGTTCACCCCGTTGGAGCCGCCCAAGGAGGCCCCAGCCCCGGCATTAACACCTCCACTGCCGCCGACTGATGCGCTGACGCCAATTCCGGCTGCATTTGCGGACACGCACATAATCGCGATGACAGCACCACCCGCGAAAGTTTTAGCAAGTTTTCCGAAGACGCTGGCCGTAACATTCTCCTGTCGTTGCTTTGAGCACCTGCAACAAGCCATTTGCCGTTACTCAAATTAGTACGCCCCGAGGTACGGAGGGTTTCCGCGCAGAAGCATGAGCCGCAAGATATGGTTTCTCAGCGGTTAATATACTCGGAATTTTAATGTCCTCGTCGTGCTACCGCTGCCAAGCCGTTGTCCTCCGATGTTGGCTTGGCGGCATGGCGGGGAGGGTTGGTGAGATTGCGAGCCTGACGAACCCAAACTGCGGCGGCCGACGGCGTGGAGATCAGGGGAATCGCTAACCTTCGAATGGCGAGTCATGTTCGCCAATGCTGCGAGCCGCGCGTTGCAGGTCGAGCGGCGCTTGGCTTAGCCATGATGAATACGCACATTCAACTCACGTAGATTGAAATGCCAACATATTCCGGAACGGCCCACTGCGGACCCGCTCGAGAGCATCACCGTGTCGAGCGAATATGTTTACGTCCCGCTGGGTCGGGTGTGTGGAGCAGCACCCGGTTCCGGCCGGTTTGCTTGGCCAAATAGAGTGCGGCGTCCGCTTTACCCTGTAGCTGCTCCGGTGAAATGGCTTCGTCAGCGGTCTGAACTGCAACTCCAATGCTGAGAGTGACGCTGCGCGAGACGCGCGATCCTGGGTTGGGCAAAGCGGCGGCCTCAACGCTCTTACGAACCCGTTCAGCCACTGAGACAGCCTCTTCCTCTGTCACCCCGGGCAGCAGCACGAGGAACTCTTCCCCACCGTAGCGGGCAACATGATCTCGATCGCGCCTGACGTTTTCCTGGATAATATTGGCGACCTCCACCAGACAGCGATCGCCGTCGGAATGGCCGAGATGATCGTTCAGCTTCTTGAAGTGATCAATGTCGCACATCAGCATCGCCGCACCGTCGAGGCAACGTTTGTCATTTCCCCACAAGTGCTCGAGTGTTTCAGTCATCCAGCGCCGGTTGGCGATGCCCGTGAGCGGATCGGTCTTCGCCAGCAATTCCAGTCGATTGTTCGCTTTAGCCAATTCGGCGACCCTGCGCCGGTCGCGCAACTCAAACAGGAAAGTCTTTTGAGCGAGAATTGTCATGATGCGACGGGCTGCAACCGTCGCGAAGATGCCGCTGGCGAAGAACAGCGTTCCATCGATCGCGCTGCCATGCTCAATGGCCGGATTCTGCACCTGAAACACGAGATACAGTCCGAGCGCCAGCGCCGCGATCGCGACCGTCCAGGCCAGCGGGATGCCGAAGATGATGATGGCTGTAATGGCTACGAACAGCATGACGTTCAATTGCCGTTCATAGAACTCGCCGCCAGCGGCTACGCCGACCAAGGCCACCGACAGCAAAATCAGGAACATACCTGTAATCAGCGAACCCCCTTCGAGCCAGGAAGGGCGCGGCTTTCGCCATGCTAGAACCACTGCGACGACGACGGGCGGGATGATACCTGCAGGCAGCAGCATAGATTGCGCGATTGCGGTTGGGAGCATCAGCATGTTGAGCGCCAGCGTTAGCATATCCAACACGGCCACCCAGATCATCCAGGCGCGGATGATCTTCGCCGTTTGCGGCCAGACACGTGCCCGAAACAGCCGCCTGACCTCACCTTTGAGGCGGATGTCGCGCGTTCGGCGCGCCAGAAGCCGGTCGACTTCAGCAATTAAGGCAGGATCATCCTGCACATCGATGTGCGTAAGATCTGACACAGTCGAGAGGCCTTACGCTTTCTCCTGATCATCCATTCGGACCCCACCCGGAGTTCCGTAAAGCCCAAGCGTGTCAAACTATCCTGAAGATTTCATTTCCAGGCGTGGTGTGTTCCAAGATCCTAGGCTGCAGCCAAGGACGTGGGCATCCGCCTTACCGGCGCACCGTGCTCTGCGCGAGATCAACTCTTGGATTCTGGTGTCTCGCGTTCGAGAGTCCTTCGGTCGTTCGTGTTCTGAGATGGCGCGTCGCCGCGCCTTAGGTTTCCGCAGCGGTTTTTTGCTTTGCGTCAAAACATCAAATGAGATTAGTTTCTCATGTATTCCGCTCAGGGAGCTCTGCATACCGATTTCTCAAGGAGCTAACCAAGCTGGCGTGTTCAGTTCGGCCGAGATCGCCTTGTTGGCACGCGTGCTCGAAGATTGAAACCGATGGTCAATCGCTTCAGCGACGTGAAGCGCTCGTGTCTCGCGTTGTAGCAAACTGTCAGGCAGGAATTAGAGACGAGGAAGAATTGGCATCGGCCTCAAAGCTGCCGCTCGGACGCTAATGTCCATACCTAGGCGGCCAAATATTGGCAGGTGCCTAGACTAGGCCTTCTTGGCAATGCGGAGCTTTGAAAGCAATTTCCACAATTCCGTCTCGTCAGTTATTCCCCTATCGAAGGCTGCAATAACTTCGCACGCAAGATGTTCCCTCTGCTCCTCGTCTTTGAGGGCCAGACGTCGCTCTCTGCACAGTTGGTCGAATACCCTCTGAAGGATGTCGAGATCGCAAGGCGCGTATACGCCGCTGTATTTCTTGAAGCCCACTGCGCTTCTGTCCCCCCGGACCCGAGCAAACTGAACTGTATGATCGCGCTCCGTGCCAAACTTGGGCGCTAGTAATCGCATGCCGCGTAATCCGAACGAGTGGCGATATTTGGCCCTTCTGCCGCCTATCGGAACCGCTCCAAATCTGGACCCGAGAGCATGCTTTTGTTGCGCTCAGCCGCTCTGGCGATTGCGGCATCGATCTCGTGGCGTATTGGGCCTGATTCCAGCGTTGCGCCAAAATTGCGTATCTTCAGCGAGTTGAATGATCCACGTTGAATTCACGCGGCCTCCTTCGTCCACGCGTGACCGCCAGAAAGCCGCTGGAGCGACTGGCCATGCCGTCGAGCCAGGTTCCTCTCGGCGTCAAGCAACTCGTGCTCCCCAGTCAAGCCGTTCATAAAAAGCTTGAGCAAATGGGACGCTAAGCGTTCCCCTTGTTCCGAAGCCGATAAAATGCCGCGCTCAGCGCAGATCGCCCGAAGAACCCGAGCTAGCATCTCGATTTCGCTCGCCTCCAAAAACCGACCTGGATACAGCATGACGTCCGCTCCCGAAAAGCCCGTTGATCGGGCGTTTACGCGACGTCAGGTACGGCACGCGATTACCTATGATAGTCTCATTCTTTTTTTTCCGATCTAATGCCGCCAAGACTCCTGTTCCGGGCGAGAGGCCGTTGGAGCAGGAACAATTCTGTCCATGCACGCAAACCGCGATGCAAAGGTTCCGGGTGCACAAACTATCGGTGACGAGACGATGATGCCTTCTAGAGCTCACGAAAACTCCCTTGAGCAGGGAGGCGTCGCAGCTCTCGCCAAGACTCGAGTTCAGCAATTTCAGTGGTGCGCAAGCTTAGAACGGTTTCTTCATGCCCCGATAACATGTGTTATTCAGCGGGAACAGGTCACGGCCTAGCTTGGAGGTTCAGGAAAGGCCCAGTGGCATGCGGGGAGGCACCATGAATTTCGTGAGAAATGGCGTCGGTCCGTTTGAGGCCGCCATGGTCGCGGTCATGACCTTAGCGGCGATCGGAATCATACTCGTCATTGTCCTAGGGATTTACTGAATTTCCCTCCGTCCGTTCATCGTCAGATCACGAATGCCCGCCAGTCACGCCAACGCAACAGCTCGATCCCACCCGCACAATCAAAGAAGATCAGGACGTGAAGGATCGCGTCTGTGCGCTCCGGCACCCGCCCACATGGATTGGCAGCCGCCGGGGGCGGTGCAAGCGCGAACGCCGCTTAGAAATCATCGGATGAGCGGAACGACATCGAACGGCGTCGTTACCGGGCGTTGCGAATCATATCTCTTTGGAACCACGCTTATGCCGATTACCTCGGGGCGCGACCTCGTGCAGAGGCTTCTGGAGAAATCATTACCGAGGCACAAGCGCGAGAGTTGGTCTCTCTACTCGGCACGAATTGGTCTTCGCTCGTCCGAGAGGCCAAAGCCATCACCAAAAAACCGAGGCCGGGACTGCGCTCGTAAGACATTTCCAAGCTCGCGCTTGGCAGCAAAGCCGCCCGCCAAATGGAACATTACCGCCTAATCCAGGTTCGGTACGCAACTCAACCCGGTCACCCAACTTGGCACATGTCCTTTCCCCGAACGTTTTGATCCGTAAGCTTCAGAACATCTCCGATCTGACCCAGTCAGATATAGCTATTTTAGAAGGCATTCCGCTTTCAAAGAGGGACTATCATGCAAACGAGGATATTGTACGCGAGGGCGATCGACCTACTCATTCATTTGTGGTCTTGGAGGGCTTGGTGGGATCCACCAAGCTTACCGGCGACGGCAAACGGCAGATCACGTCCTTCTTTGTTCCGGGAGATATTCCCGATCTGCACGGTATGCATCTCTCGGTTCTGGACTGCACCTTCTCATCGCTCGCGCGCGCCAGTCTGGGCTTCATGCGGCATGATGCTATGCGAGCCATCTGCGACCGACATGCCTCCATAGCCGCTATATTTTGGCGCTCGACGCTGATCGACGCAGCGATATACCGAGAATGGGTTACCAACGTTGGAAGGCGCGACGCCTATACCCGTATGGCTCACATATTGTGCGAACTGATCGTCCGCCTTCACTCGATGGGGGTTATCAAAGATCATGTAGCCAATCTCCCGGTCACGCAGGCAGCCCTTGCCGACGCGTTGGGCCTGTCAACTGTCCACGTGAACCGAGTGCTTCAGGAGCTGCGACGCAACGGGCTTATATTTACCGAGGGCACCCGATTTCATGCTGTTGATTGGGCCGGGCTCGTCCGAGCCGGAGATTTTGACGCCACCTACTTGCATCAAAGGACCGCAACAACATTCTGATGGCGAGCTGGTGCGATGGCGAGATACTTCTTTGATAGCGGTGATCGCGACGTTGTCCTCAAGGATGAGGTAGGCATCGAATGCGATGGGATCGGGAGCGCGCGTCGTCAGGCCATAGAAGGTCTGGTAGACCTGACGAGAGAATTCCTTAAGGACCTCAATGGCCAGGAGTTGTTCATCGAAATCCGCAACGAGCATGGAGAAAAGCTGGCAAGGTTGAGCCTATCTCTGCATGCGCAACCGAGCGCTCAATGAAGGTTAGGGGTTTCCGTGACTGGCGGCGGTCTTTGCCGCTTGGACGCAGACCACCCTTGATGATCGCTGACCGCCTATGTCGCCCGTAATGAGCATATCGCGACGCCAGAAATTGACAGTCGGCATCACCGCAAGCAAAGCAATTCGACCGCTTGTCAATTTGGAAAGCGCTTGGATTGCTTTGCATTCCTGTACAACCCGCGGTGGCGGAGAACAAAGCGGCGTGGACATGATCCCAGTCCCTGTGGGACAACACTTGCACCGGCTTCTCCGATGAATCAGATCGGAAGAGTTTCGGAAACGTGAGTCGATTGGAAGCCTACGTCCAAGTGAAGAAGCGCTTTCCCGTTCTTATCGAGCAGCGAAATAAAGCCTGCTTGGCCGACGTCCCTTACAGCCACGGCAGCCGGAATCTTGATGGTGCCCAGCGTGGCTTGAACATCGGATAACGGAGTACCTGTCGGCACTTGGCAAATTTGTTTGACATGTGTCGGCAAGGCCGAAATAGGGGTTGCCGCAGCTCTCGCGGGCTGCACGAGCGGGCATACATCTGTCGGTGAAATACTATCGGGGTAGGTGACGGGTGCCCAGCCTCGCTTCAGTTGCCGCCGCCACGGCCGTCGCAGAATACTTGCTCGTTCAAATGGGCAGCACTTCCGAGCGCTTGACCTGGCCCAGGGCAAAGCTGCTTTCGATCGAAGCGATGTTGTCCAGCCGCGTCAGCTTGTCCTTTATGAACCGCTCATAGGCCTCGAGGTCGCGCACCACGATGCGCATCAGGTAGTCGCGCTGGCCGGTCATCAGGTAACAGTCGACGACCTCCGGCCAGCGCAGCACGGCCTGCGAGAAACGGTCGAGATCGTCCTCGCGTTGCCGTTCAAGCTTGATCGACGCGAAAGCGCTGATCGGCAGGCCGAGCTTCTTCTGGTCGACGACCACGGTGTAGCCCTTGATGACGCCGGCGCTCTCCAGGAGTCTGACGCGCCGCGCGCAAGGCGAGGGCGACAGACCGACGGCTTCGGCGAGGTCGTTCGAAGTCGCCTTGGCGTTCTTCTGCAGCGCGGCGATGATCTTCAGGTCGATTGCGTCAAGCGCTGGATTTGGCATCGTTCCCTCGTTTGGGCGTCGTTATTGGCTGGAGCAGCCAATATGATCGATCGGTTTGGGCAAGAATAGTCACATTTGGAAGAGCGACGCAGGTATCGTTGAGCCGCGATTTCACAGGAGCCGACGATGACGATCCTTTCCGAGCTTGAGCGCAAGGTCCTCTGGCTGGCCGTCTGGATGATCCATCACGCCAATCATCTTCGGGCGTCGACGGACGGCCTCAAGGTCGGCGGCCACCAGGCGTCGTCGGCGTCCGCGTCGACCTTGATGACGGCGCTCTATTTCCAGATCCTGAGGCCGCAGGACCGCGTCGCCGTCAAGCCGCATGCCAGCCCGGTATTCCATGCCATCCAATATCTGTTCGGCAAGCAGACGGTTGAGCAGCTGCAGAATTTTCGTGGCTATCGCGGCGCGCAGTCTTATCCGTCCCGAACCAAGGATATCGACGACGTCGATTTCTCGACCGGGTCGGTTGGACTGGGCGTGGCGCAGACCCTGTTCTCGTCCCTGGTCCAGGATTATGTCACGGCAAAAGGCTGGAAGACCGATCGGCCGGAAGGCCGGATGGTGGCCCTGCTCGGCGACGCCGAAATGGATGAAGGCAATATCTTCGAGGCGCTTCTCGAGGGCTGGAAGCACGGCCTGCGCAACACGTGGTGGGTCGTCGATTACAACAGGCAGAGCCTCGACGCGGTAGTGCGCGAAGGCCTGTGGCAGCGTTTCGAATCCATCTTTCGCAACTTCGGCTGGGATGTGGTGATCCTGAAACATGGGACGTTGCAACAGGCCGCCTTCGAGGAAGAGGGCGGCGAAAAGCTGCGGACCTGGATCGATGCATGCCCCAATCAGCTCTATTCCGCGCTGACCTTCCAGGGCGGTGCTGCCTGGCGCAGGCGCCTGCTGGACGATCTGGGCGATCAAGGACCGGTCAGCCGTCTGATCGAGAAGCGCAGCGACGATGAGCTTGCGGCCCTGATGGCAAATCTCGGCGGCCACGATCTGGCGAGCATCATCGATGCCTTCGAGCAAGCGCGCGGACATGATCGTCCGACCTGCTTCATCGCCTATACGATCAAGGGCTTCGGCCTGCCGCTCGCCGGCCACAAAGACAATCACGCCGGACTGATGACACCGACGCAGGTCGACGTGCTGCGGCAAGGCATGGGAGTCCGCGAGGGCCGCGAATGGGACATTTTCGAGGGCCTTGCCTATGACGAGGCTGCGATACGATCCTTCCTCGCGTCGTCGCCTTTTGCGCAGCCAGCCCCGCGTCGTCACAAAGCCCCAGCTGTTCCGGTGCCAGCGCGCATCGGCTTCGGCGCTCAGCCGGCCATGTCGACACAACAAGGTTTCGGGCTTTTGATGCACGAGATCGCAAAATCGGACAGCGAGTTTGCAAGCCGTGTCGTCACGACATCCCCCGATGTCACCGTCTCGACCAATCTCGGCGCCTGGGTAAACAAGCGGGGTCTGTTCGCGCGCGGCGACCAGGCGGACATTTTCCGCCAGGAGCGCATTCCCTCCACCTTCAACTGGACGTTTGCGCCGTCGGGACAGCATATCGAACTGGGCATTTCGGAGATGAACCTTTTCACGATGCTTTCGGCGCTCGGGCTATCGCACTCGCTTCACGGCGAGCGCCTGCTTCCCGTCGGCACGCTCTACGATCCCTTCATCGAGCGCGGTCTCGATGCGCTCAACTATGCCTGTTACCAGGACGCCCGCTTTATCCTGGCGGCGACGCCCTCCGGCGTGACGCTGGCTCCAGAAGGCGGAGCGCATCAGTCGATCGCCACGCCGCTGATCGGCATGGCGCAGGACGGTCTGGCGACTTTCGAGCCTGCCTATGTCGACGAACTGGCAATCATCCTGCGTTGGGCATTCGACTACATGCAGCGTACCGGCGAAGCCGAGCCTGACGACCATACCTGGCTGCGAGATCAGACCGGAGGTTCGGTCTACTTGAGGCTCTCGACGCGCTTGATCGAGCAGCCGACACGCCCGATGGAAAGTAAGCTGGCGCGCGACATCGTCGATGGCGCCTACTGGCTGCGCCCGCCCGGGCCAAACGCCGACCTGGTGATAGCTTATTCCGGCGCAGTCGGGCCGGAAGCGGTACAGGCGCTGGGATTGATGGCCGGCGATCGGCGCGATGTCGGGCTTCTGGCCGTGACCTCGGCCGATCGGCTGAACGCCGGCTGGTCAGCCGCAGCCCGGGCGCGCCAGTACGGCCATCAGCGCGCTTCAAGTCATGTCGAGCGCCTTTTTGCCGGTCTTCCGGCGTCCTGCGCCATCGTGACGGTGTTGGACGGGCACCCCGCGACGCTCGCCTGGCTGGGGTCGGTCCATGGCCACCGTACACGCGCTTTGGGCGTCGAGCATTTCGGCCAGACTGGTACGATCGCCGATCTCTACCGGCATTACGGGATCGATGCGCAAGGTATCATGGCTGCAGCGCAGGCGGTTTCGGTTGGCCGGCCGCTGAGGCACCTCGGCTCCGCCGCCTGACCATCGATCACCCGCCTCCCGGCCGGCTCGTTCGATAGCAAGCCGTCAATACCGGAATTCCTTGAGGGCGGGCATCAGCCGCCGGCGCCATTCTCCTCCGCTGCGAGAAAACCATGGGGGGAATGGAAATGGCTGGCGGCGATCTTATGAGCCGTGAAACGCTGCGCTCTGCGATCGGGACGGGAGCGGCGATCGCGCATCACGGCGAGCTCATCCAGGGCGTCTTCAAGGATGATGGCGGGCGCCTTCATCGCGGGCTGGTCACCCTGCCGATCGCCGCTTTGAGGTCCGAGGCGACCTTTGCCAGAACCGACGGCGATGCGGTCATTGTCCACCCCGATCATAAGATCAAGGCTTCGGCAGCCGCGCGGCTCACACTCGATTTCTTGAATGTAACCGGTGGTGGCGTGCTGACACTTCAAAGCTCGATTCCCGTGGGGCACGGCTACGGCTCATCGACCGCGGACGTCGTCGCTTCCATTCGCGCTGTGGCCGCAGCCCTCAAGATCCAGTTGCGGCCCTCGAGCATCGGGCGTCTCGCCGTTGCCGCCGAGCGCGCCAGCGACGCGATCGCATTCGATGAGCATGCGGTCCTGTTCGCGCAACGCGAGGGCACGGTGATCGAGAATTTCGGCGGCTCGCTGCCGCCGCTGCTACTGGTCGGGTTCAAGGCGAATGGCGGCGTCCCGGTCGACACATTGCAGCTGCCGCCGGCGCGCTACGACAGTGCCGAAATCCAGGAATTCGGCGTGCTTCGGGCGCTGGTGGCGCGCGCGGTTTACCGTCAGGACCCAAATCTTCTCGGACGCGCCGCCTCGGCCAGCGCGGTGATCAGTCAACGGCACTTGCCGAAACAAGGGTTCGACGAGATCGCCGAAATCGCCAGGCGAGCCGGGGCCTGCGGGGTGCAAGTCGCCCATAGCGGCTCGTTGTTTGGTCTGATTTTCGATCTTTTCGCATCGAACCTGAAGCGACGGGCAGCTTTGACCGCACAACAGATAAGACGCGCCGGCTTCAAGGACGTCGAGGTCCATCTGGTCAATGCGGAGGGCTGGACATGGTGACCCTCGCAGTCGACTATTTCAGGGACCTTGAGACCCCACGCCTTGCTCGCCTGGCGCCAAATCTGGTGGCGGCGGCTTTTCCGTTGATGAAGCTGATGCCGGCCCGCTACATTCTGGATCGGGCAGCGTCGAATGGCGAATTGAAGGCAGGCTCCCACATCGTCGAGACGACGTCCGGCACGTTCGGCATGGCGGTGGCGCTGCTCGCGGCGGCGCGTGGCTATCGCCTTACCCTCGTCACCGCTTCGACCCTTATCGACGCCAAATACAAAGCCCGGCTGGAGCGCATCGGCGCCACGGTCATCGCACTTGACGATCCCCGCGGTGACGGCAATCAGCCTGGCCGGCTTGAGCGCCTGCAGGAAATCCTGGCCAAGGAGCCGGACGGCTTCTGGACCCGCCAATACGACAGTCCGGGGAACTGGCTTGCCTATGCGCGGCTGGCTGAACTTTTCATCCGGGCAATGGGAAAGGTCGATTGTCTGGTCGGCTGCGTCGGGACGGGCGGTTCGCTATGCGGCACCGCGTCCTTTCTGCGAACGGTCTTTCCCCATCTGACGGTGTTTGCCGTCGATACCCATTGCAGCATTCTGTTTGGGCAGCCCATCGGCAAACGCATGCTGCGGGGCCTGGGCAACAGCGTTCTGCCGAAAAACGTCAGGCATGAGCTTGTCGACGAGATTCATTGGGTCGGTGCCTATCCGGCGTATCTGAGCGCGCACCGTTTGCTGCGCGAGCACGGGATTTTCATGGGGCCAACCAGCGGCGCCGCCGCGTTGGTGGCGCGGTGGGTCGCAAAGACCCTTCCGGACGCACAGGTCGCGGTCATCATGCCTGACGAAGGTCATCGCCATGCCGAGACCGTCTACAATGACGACTGGCTTGCGACCTTGCCTGGCTGGCCCTGCAAGGAACCGTCTGAGCCGAGGACGCTGACGACAATCGCACCAGCCGCAGAGACGCAATGGACGCGCTTTCTTTGGCTGCGGCGCAGTCTCGACGATGTGCTCCAAACCCAGGCAGCAAGTGCAGTGCCCTCGGCTATTGGTGCGGTGGAGAATCTATGAGACGAGATCCAGCCCGCTTTTGTCGAGCCAGCGCCAGGCATCTTGCGTCGTCTGGAAGATCTGGCCGTGTTCATTCGATCCGGCGGACCGATCGAGGTCCTTGAGTCCGCTGGCGGTCACGACGGCCACGACGCGGTCTGTGGCCGCGACGACCCCTCGATCCCTCAACGTCGATATGGCGATCAGCGGCGTAACCGATGCCAGTTCCGCAAAGATCCCTTCGTCGCGCGCAAGGCGTTCCTGCATCGCGATCAGGCCATGATTGTCGACGGGGACCGCGTGCCCGCCCGATTCGCGCAGAGCCTTCAGAGCCTGAAAGGTGCTGCGCGGGGTGCCGATCGATACGGCAAGGCTGTCGAAGAGCATCTTGCGTTCACTCAAGGCATCGGCGCCGCTGGCAAGGGCGTCCGCCAACGACCCGTGCACCTCCGCCGCGACGAGACGGGGCAGCTGCGTGATGGTCCCTTGCGCGTACAATTCGCAAAAGCCAGCCCACAGGCCGGACAACGCATCGCCATAGCAGACCGGCAGGACGCACCAGTCCGGCGCCGCGCCATCCGATTGCTCGACGATCTCGTAGGCGATCGTCTTGTAGCCCTCTATGCCGAGCGGATGGCTGCCGACGACCGGACCGTGATAGGGCGAGGCGATGAACCAGTCATAGCGGGCAGCCGCCTGTTCCAGCAGTGACCATCGGTCCATTTTGTTGACCAAGGGCAGCACCGTCGCGCCATATTTTCGGATCTGCGCCAGCATCGCGCCGGCCGACCCGGCGAAAGTAGTGACAACGCACTTCAGCCCGGCTCTGGAAGCGTAGGCCGCCAGCGAGGCGCCGGCGTTGCCAGAAGACGCGGTCGCGACGGTCTTCGCGCCACGTGCGCGCGCCACGCTGACCGCGACGGTCGAGAAGCGGTCCTTATGCGACCAGGTCGGGTTCCGGCCTTCGTCCTTGATTGCGAGGTTGGGCACGCCGAGAAGCGCGCCGATGCGAGGCGCGGCAAGCAACGGTGTCAAACCCTCGCCAAGGCTCACTGCATCCGCGGCTGTGCAAGGCAGCATATGCGCAAAACGCCATAGCGAGCGCGAGGCGGTGGCGCCGTCCAGAGGATGAGGGGGAGGACCCGAATAAACCGGCCGAAGATTTGCGGGTGCGGTCTCCTGACACCGCGCGCACCCTTTGGAGTCGATGGTGATATCGGCGGGGTAGGCGGCACCGCATCGGATGCAGACGAATTCCAGAACCCGGCTTTCTTCCCTTCCGGGTCGGCTAATGTCGCCTGAGGAATGCACGGAACTGTTGTGCGCGAGGTCGCGAAACGGCCGGCTCGGCATGGCTATTCCTGTGTCAGGAAACGATGAATTCGCTGGTTGTTTCAAACAGCCAACAGCACCGCTGTCAATGCGGAATGTGCACTATAGTGTGTCGCACCATAGTGCGCGTCGTAGCATCCGTTGTTTGATGAAGCTTCGCGGCGTTTTTGGTTTGAACGTGCAGCGGCTACGGAGAGAAAGAAAACTGTCTCAGGAGCAGTTGTCTTTCGTTTCGGGCCGCACGCGAGCCTATATCAGCAGCGTCGAGGCCGGTCGGCGAAACGCCACGCTGGATACAGTCGAGATCCTGGCGAAGGCTTTGGATGTGGAGCCGCAAGAGTTGATCGCGGCCGTTCCATCGAATCGGCGAGCAGTCCGCGGGACAAAGCAGACGACCCCAAAGTCAGCGGAATGAAGCGCGGTCTGTTCAGCCAGCATTGATACGGCTTTCAGGCTCTGTATCTTTGTGCCAGCTAATTGACTCCTGAAGTGTACATTCGGCGCAAGTCCCATTGAATATATCGCATCTGTGACCGTAAGTTTCTGGCCGGGACGGGGCCTGACTCTTGTCGAGGTCTGCCGATGGAGATCGATAGTCTTGTCGGGTTGTTTGCAGCGATCTCAAGGATCGATGCCGCGTGCTCGGTGGATGGTGTCCTCCAAGAGTTCCGCTCTGCCATCGAGCGTTATGGCCTGCGTTATTTTCTGATCACCGGCCTGCCGGTGCCGCACGACACCGACTGGAAGCGAGAGATCCTGGTCGATGGTTGGCCGCCCGAATGGTATCTTCGCTACATGTCAGAGGATTACTTTTCGCATGATCCCTGCGTCGCGCAGTGCCGGCATTCGCCGAAGCCGTTCCTGTGGGAGGAACTGCCGCCGGCAAAGCTTGTTGCGCGCGCAAAGCTGGTGATGGACGAAGCGGCGGATTTCGGAATGGGCCAAGGCCTCTGTGTTCCCGTCCACGTGCCGCTGGCGGGCCCAGGCGTCGTCACGGCAGCGGGCGATCGGATTGAAATAGCGCCGAGCGTCGTGCCGTTCATCGAGACGCTTTGCGTGCATACGTTCCGACGCCTGTCAGGGCTGGAAGAATCCGGCCAGTCCGTTGAGGCCGCGCCCTTGACGCCGCGCGAGCGCGAACTCCTGGAGTGGAGCGCCGAAGGCAAGTCGAACGAAGACATCGCCTGCATCCTGGGCGTCACAAGGAACACGGTTGAGAGCCATCAGCGCAACATTCGAGGCAAGCTCGATGCAGCCAACGTCTCGCATGCCATCGTCAAAGCTCTGCGGCGACAGGAAATCCAGATTTAGCAATACCTGAATACCATCATACGGGCATGAAGCGTGTTTTCCTACGACCTCCACTTTTGGAGGCGTCATGGTCCGTATTCATCTGGTCACCTGGGAAAACAGGAAGCGGTATAGAAAAGTGCTGGAGCGCTATTTTCGTATCCGGTACGACATTTACGTCAAGCATAGACGATGGCGCGCCGTCGCCCGGCCCATCAACATCGAGATCGACGCATTCGACAACGAGCATGCGCTTTATGTTCTGGCGCTCGACACCAACGGCAAGATCGTCGGCGGCTCCCGTCTTGTACCGACGCTGGAGCCGCATCTGATGAGCGAGGTCTTCCCAGTTCTCGCCGGCGGCACGCCTCCGAGAGCGGCTGAAATTTTCGAATGGACGCGTTTTTTTGTCGTCCCATCGCTTCGCACGCACGGAGCGTCGTCGCCGATCGCCGGCTTTGTTCTGTGCGGCCTTCTTGAGACGGCGCAAAGTCTGGGGATTCGACAGATCAGCGTGGTGTGCGAAACATTCTGGCCGAAACGCCTGCGTGCGCTTGGCTGGACGCTTTTCGAACTCGGCAACGCTCTCGAGCATCCGGATGGCGACATTATCGCGCTGCTGATCGATGTCACGCCTGAGGCTATTGAGCAGACGCGCCGCGCTTATGGCATCAGCGGCGTCATACTTGCGGATAAAATCTAGGCTGATTGCCACCGGCAGCTGAAGGTTCGCTCGCCAGAGGATATTGTCATCGCGCCCATTTGCGCGGTAGTCAGCGCTACGATGCATAGGAACCATAGACACATATCTCAGCGCTCCTAGACTGCACTAGGAAGCTCGGTTCCTGACCTGCTCCTGCGTCGAGGCTTGAGCTTTCGAGTTGGGCGGATCTCACAATGTGAGCAATGCACTCGCTGCAGCATTGAACATCGGGCTGTCATCTCAGATGAAGCGCAGGGGCATCAGAAAACCCTGGCTGTTCGGGCCTTTCCTTGTAGCATCGAACGAGAGTCCAGCGTCGTTTCAAGTCGCCATGTTGAACCTGTCTCGGCCTGCAGCGACAGCCTTGAGCAACGGAAGCAAAAACTCCGCTGAGGGCCTCCGCAGGTGATCATTAATTAGAGCGATGGTGAAGATCTGAGCCGCGGCATCTATTTCACCGGCAAGTGCATCCGCCGTCGATGGGCAGGTGGACCCCGGTGATCATCGAGGCTGCGTCGCTGAGCAGGAACACGATCGGGCCGGCGACCTCATCCTCGGTCGCCCAGCGCCCGAGCGGCATCTGCTTCAAGAATGGCTCAGCGACATGCGGCTGGCTCCAGTGGCCGGACGAGATCGGCGTCATCACCACGGTCGGGTTCACGCTGTTGACGAGGATGTTGTATTTGCCCAACTCCAGCGCCGAGCAGCGGGTGATGTTTTCGAGCGCTGCCCTGGACGAGCCGCAGGAAATGTGCCCCTCGAGCGCAACCAGCGCCGCCTAGCTGGAGACGTTGACGATCGCGCCGCCCTTGCGGATCGCCACCATCTGGCGCACCGCCCATCGGCGCCCCAGGCAAGGTCAATGGGCCAGGAGGGGCATGATCATGCCAGCAGTTGTGTCGGCACACCGAGCACTGGCCCGGCTGTGGCAAGCCGTTGGTCAAGGGTGTACACCGTCGTTCCATGCTCCGACGCCGTCGCGAGATGCAATGCATCACCGGCACGAAGCCCCAGCGTATGCTGATCGACGAACTTCGCCGCCGCTCGAAACTGCCCGCTTGTGACCGAAAGCACGGTGAAGCTCTCGGCGACCAGCTTGTTGAACATTGCCAGCGCTGCGGCACGCTGCTCCAGGTTGATCTGCCCGGTCCGTAGCTTGACCGCCATGGCAGAGGACATCTCGGTGATCGTCCAGTCGCTGATCAGAAGCTGAGCAGGATCCTGCTGAGCGAGCCATATTTGGGCGCGTGGGGTCATCGCTTCGTTGGAGAGCGCCGCCACGATCAGCGACGTGTCGAGATAGAGCATCAGTAGCGATCGCCATCGCGCATCGACCGCACCAGATCGGCGGCACTTTGAGCCTCCGGCGGCATGCTTGCCGTCAAGGATCGGAGCAGGGCGGCATCGATCCGCATGCGTGGCCTGGCCGCCGCTGTGAGGCGGGCGACTGGCTTGCCGCGTCGAGTAATGTCGATCGAATCACCAGCCTCAACTCGGTCAACGAGTTCGCTCAGATGTGCCTTGGCGTCCGCCAGATTGATAGCGTGCATGTCATGCTCCTGACCATGTAGATGGTCATATAGCGTACTGGATCAAAGAAATCTAGTGGGAGAGAAATCGGGTAGTGCAATCCGGACCTGAGGGCTCGGTCTGGTCCAATGGACAACCCCCTGAAAGCTCACAGCTGGGTCAACTTCAACGCTCATATGTTCAGCCGAAAATCAAAGTGATCACTGCCGCCCCAAATTGCCCCAATCAGCGGGTTTTCCGGCCTTAACTCTGAGACGATGGAGAGGTCGATGAAATTGCCTGTTCTTGCTCTTGCCGGCGGCATGCTGCCAATGATGCCTTCGGTCCAGGCGGCGCAGATGATCGCGGCGCCAGATATAAATAGGCTGGTGCAAGAGGCGCATGTGACATGCGCCTATCTCACGGAAGACGGCTACTGCGTGCGGCCGCACAGGAAGCAGAAGTATTGGAAGCCTAAGCACCATTACCGGCAAATCTACCGCACCTATGAGTCGCAGCCGTCAGACGAGTATCAGTGGCGTTATGAACATCCGCGGCCAATTATCCGCGTCGTACCAAACTACCCGCCGCAGGATGAAGATGACTGGGACGACTCGGACGATTGAGGCAGTCTGATGCCGGTGGTCCGTTTGCGCCTGCGGCCCCAGATCGACGGCGGCGGATGCGTGGCGGACAGTTGTCACGCATCCGCAACCGCGCAGTTTCGTTCCTACCACCCGAACAGGAGAGCCGCGCCGCTCTGCCTGTCGCCGGCCTGCACGACGTTTGCTTCGGTGTTTCGGCCAAACTGGAAGATACCGTAGGAACTGTCGTTGCCGTCCTGCCGCAGGGTGGCCGAGTGTCCGCTGCCCTCCTGTCGAACTATGCCAAGATTGCGGGCCCCGTCCTGATCTATGCCGGCACGGTTGTTCCAGCCGCGCTGCCGTATGTGGGCGCCGCTGCGCAGCCCTTTGTAGGCCGAATAGGCGCGCAGACCGAAATCCAGCGCCCGCGCATCGCGGGCCGTCGGAGGCGAGTAATAGAACCCGATCGCGCCGCCCGCCCTCGCCGGAGCGGAGACAAGGGGCAGACCGACGGCTGTCGCGAGCGCGATGGCTGCTATAAGTTTTGTGACCTGGCGGTTCATGATGCCTCTCTTTGTGGTTTCATCATCTGATGAGCCACAGTCGCACAGCGAAGCTGAACCGTGACGGAAGGTTTCGTTCAGCCGCGGTTCAAGACATGGAGCGGCGTGAGCTTCGGCGCACCGTCAAAGCCCAAATTGTTTTGTTGCATCACTCCGGAAGGAAAAAACCCATCGTGTAAGAAGAAAGGGCTCCGGTCGCCCGGAGCCCTTCTTTCGATTATCGAAGACAGACGGCGCTCAGTTCGCGCCGGACACCTGTTTGAGGCAGTTGACGCTGGCCCCGCCTGCAGTCACCTTCAGCTTAACGTCGTAGGCAGCGCCATTGGCTCCCACGCTCATCCGGCCCACTGACGCCGGATTGCCGGGACCGGCCTCGAAGGCGCCGCCCTGGCTGATTTTGGCGGAGCCGGACGTTCCGCCCCCGGAGACGCTGACCGTGTAAGTGCCGGTGATTTTCCTGTCGGCATAAACCACGGGCTCCAGCAGGATAGCGTCGCCTTGCACTGTGTCCCGGATCTCGCATCGCAGCGGCTCGTGACTCGAGCCGTCCTTGTCGGCCGTCGCGGCGGTCGCGGCGGCGACCATGACAGCCACGAGCGCGGCCGACACCGCTGCTGCTCGCTTTTCCAGTCTGGTCATGAATGATCTCCTAGCGATTGCGGGCCGTCCATGGTTCAGGGGCAGTCCTGGACGAAGGCGGCGACATTGCCGCTGCCGCCCTGGCTGACATCGGCATTGCACCCGTGGCCGACCTGGACACCGGCTGCGATGTTGCCGTTGCCGTCCTGCGTCATAATTGCGGTGTGGTTCGAACCGAACTGGGCAATCCCCGCGGCATTGCGGTTGCCATACTGGTACGTCGCGCCGTAATTGTTGACGCCTTGCTGTCCGATCACCGACCGGTTGCGATGACCATATTGCTGGCCGATCGCGGTGTTGAAGCGGCCATCCTGGTAGACATGGATGCGGTTACGGGAGCCGTGCTGGCCGCCGCCGGCGGAATTGCGCCAGCCGTATTGTTCGATATTCACATCGTTGGCCTTGGCGGGCGCGATGGTTGTGAGGCCGACCAAGGCGGCAAAGGCTGCAGCGACGACTGATGTGCGGGTCATGGGTGCTTCTCCTTGGGTGCGGTAGGGTACCGCGGGTTGAACGGTCTCTTTGTAAGAGGATGGCCCGGAACGGTGGCTGAAGGCTCCATTCAGTGAAAATTCATGATCGCTACGTTTCTGCTTCGGAGTTGGCAGCGCGCCTCCCTTCGAAAGAGGCCATGGCTGCGAGAGGAACATGTCACAAAACCGGAAGGCACGGAGTATCAGAGGTTCTCTTCTGCAGGGCGCCACCTTAGGGCCCGCGCATCGAATGTCCCCGATCGGCAATTGCAGGACGAAACTGAAAATCCCGTTGCCCGTGCCGGATCTGCGCTCGCGAGGTCCGAATAATCTTAGTCGAACCGATAACGTCGCGTTCAGCGCCAGCGGTTATAAAGACGGTATGACGCCGCGCACCAAGCGTATTCTGGGCAAATCGATCGTCGTGACGATAATTGCAGTCGTCGCGACTTTCGGTCTGTCGTTCACAGCCAGAATTGCCTTGCAGATGCCGATCGATTGGTTGAGTTGGGTGGAATGCACCGTCATCCCCATTCTGATCGGAATGCCTGTCGGTGCCTATATCTTTGCCCAGTCCGAAACGATCCAGGACACATGTGACAAGCTGGAGAAGTCGTACGCAGACCTGAAAGAGGCGCACGACAGGTTCACCTTCGTGACAAGCCATGATCCCATGACGGGACTCCTTAGCCGCGGTGAATTCATCGCAAGGATGAACAGAAAGCGTGATGAAGGGGAATGCGACACGCTTCTTCTGATCGATCCGGATCATTTCTCCTTGATCAATGACAAGCACGGACATTCCAAAGGCGACGAGACATTGGTGCGGATCGCCAAGGCGCTTGTCTATACGACGCGCCCAGGGGACTCGATTGGCCGGCTTGGCGGGGAAGAGTTCGGGGTCCTGCTAAGTGATGTGCGCAAAGAGCAGGCGATCACCATAGCGGAGAACATCCGCCGGCATGTCGAGGGAGGTCCCTGGGTCAAAGGGCGACAGGATGGCGTAAGGGTGACTGTCAGTATCGGCGGAGCGGAAATACCTCGCGCTGCTGATGCTGAGGATATCCTTCGTGTTGCCGGTCGCTGCCTTTTTGAGGCGAAACAACGTGGACGGAACTGTGTTTCCTTCACCCATGAGGTGGCCAGGTTGCGGGACATCGCGCTCCCCAAAATGCGACTCGAATAATCGGCGGTCGCCATCAGCGTTTGCGTAGCTCCGCCACTTGATCTCGCTCGACACGAAAGACCGGTCCTTCTTCAGAGAGGGCCGCGGCCTTGGAGCGGCGAGGGGACTTGCCTACGTCGCATATGTCGTCGATATGGACGTCGATAGTTCGCCGGAAGTTTTCAGGCGCGCTATACGTGACTTGGTCTGCGTCTCTCCACGATCCACTTGGCGCTCGGTCCCGGTCGCCCAGCGGCGTGCGTAGTCACGGCGCAGGAAAGTCTCGCTGGCGTGGAGCGACCTTCGCGACGGATTTGCACGCGCCAGGAACCGGACGAGAGCTTTGTGTAGGTTGCCATTTTCGTGTGCGCTCCGTGTGCACTGAGATCGAAACGTGACGAAAAGGATCGTACTCTGGCGTGAATTCGGGTTGGCTAAACAAAATGTTGGAAAACCAAGGGCATGGAATCGGCATGGCGCCCATGATGCACCGCATTCGGTTGATGGACTCATGACGCCGCTGGTCCTGATTTCTTCGAAGGACCCGGATTTCTTTCTGGTTTTCGGGCACATCCTTTCAGCAGCCGGCTTCGAAACCCGGCTGATCACGGCAGACACGGAGATTGCGCGCGCCATCAAGGCCGCTGCGCCGCTTGCCATCGTCCTGGACTGTCATCCGGGCGACCGCGCAATCGTCAAGCAATGCCTGGCGCTGAAGTCGGCCGAAGCGACAAAAGGGACGCCCCTTGCAGGCTTGGTCGCGCCTCGTTCCGGCAAGCTGCACCTGGACCTTATCAAGGCTGGCGTCGATGAGATATTTTCGCGGCCGTTTGCGCCCGAACAGCTTCTGAGTTGGCTGCATGGCAAGGCGCGTGTTGCGAAGCGTTCGCGCGAAACCAAGACAGGCGATCTGGTGCAGGGCGATTTCCGGTTGGAGCGACAGACCCACCGGACATTCTTCAAGCAAAAAGAAATCGTGATGCCACCGATTGAGTTCAAGCTTTTGCGCAGCCTTCTGGCGCAACCTGGCAAGGTGTTCAGCCGGGAAGAACTGGTCGCGACTGCATGGCCTGAACACGCCGCCGCAACCGATATACGCGGTGTTGACGTTCATATTGCCAGGTTGCGCAAAAGGCTTCGGGCATCTGTGGGAAGCGATGTGATCCGGACCGTTCGCTCTGCTGGTTACGCCTTCGCGCCGGACTGGTAGTCCGCGCGGCGGTTCCGGCACCGATGCGATTGTCATGTTGCTGATCGCGCCGCGGTTGCGTGCGCCACGTTCGCAGGCATCGGCTCTCAATGGCTTAGGATGGTATCCAGGAACAGCTTGGCGCGCGGATGAGCGGCGCTAGAGAAGAAATCACTGGAAGACGCGTGCTCGACGATGCGGCCTTCGTCCATGAAAACGATCTCATCCGCGACTTCGCGGGCAAATCCCATTTCGTGCGTCACGCAGACCATGGTCACGCCGGTTTTCGCGAGCGCGATCATGACGTCGAGCACTTCCTTGATCATTTCCGGGTCGAGCGCGGAGGTGGGTTCATCGAACAGCATGATACGGGGATCTAGGCACAGAGCGCGCGCGATCGCCGCTCGCTGCTGTTGGCCGCCCGACAGCTGGGCCGGATAGGCGCGCGCCTTTTCGGGGATGTGCACCGCCGTCAGATGCCGCATGGCGATCTCTTCGGCCTCATGCGCCGACTTCAAGAGGACCCGGCGCAGCGCCAGCGTGCAGTTGGCAAGCACGGTGAGGTGAGGGAAGAGATTGAAGCTTTGGAACACCATGCCTGTCAGGCGGCGCGCCATCGCGGCATCGCGATCGCTTTTTCCCAGACTTCCGCCTTCAAACTCTATCGTCCCCTTTTGGAAACGCTCAAGACCGTTGATGCAGCGTATCAATGTCGACTTGCCGGACCCGGAGGGTCCGCAGACGACGACGCGCGCACCCGGCCGTAAGGTCAGGTCGATGTCTTTCAAAACGTGCAGGGCACCGAACCACTTGTTGAGACCGTCGATCCGCACGAGCGGGGAGGATTGAAGCGTCGAGGTCGCAGGCGCGCGTCGGTCGAGCATCAGCGGAGCCCGCTCGCAAGCAGGAGCTTCTCCATGCGCTTCACCCCATAAGAAACGATCAGCGCCAGGGCGAGAAACAGAACGCCGGCGACGGTCAGCGGCTCCGCGTAGCGATAGGTCTCGGAAGCGATATCGAAGGCGCGCCCGAGCATTTCCGGCACCGCCAGGATCGCGAGATAAGGCGTCGCCTTAAGGATCGAAACCAGGTAGTTGCCCAGGGGCGCGGCGATGTTGCGCAGCATCTGGGGTGCGATGACGAAGATGACCGTGTCGCGGCGGGTGAGCGACAGGGCTCTGGCTGCTTCCTGCTGGCCCCTCGGAATAGCGTCGATGCCCGCCTTGAACACCTCCGCCAGATAACCGCTGTAGTACAGGCTTAGCCCCAATACGCCCACCGTCATGGCGCCAAGCCTGATCCCGTAGAAGGGCAGGACGAAATACAGGAAATAAAGCCAGGCCAAGACCGGCGTCGAGCGGATGAAGTCGATCAGGAAGCGCACGGCGAGGCCGGGCGCGCCGCCCCCGCGCCGGATCATTTCGAAAGTGAAGCCAAGCGCCGACGCACCGAGGCAACTCAAGACCGTTGCGAGCAAGGTAGTCCCGATCGCACCGATTATGATCGGGATGGTCGAGAGCGCGAAGTCGAGGTTAAATCCCACGAGGCGCTCCTCTTTCGGGATTGACCCGCGCCTCGAGCCAGCGGCCGGCGAGCGCGATCGGATAACAGACGACGAAGAAGGCTAGCAGCAACGCCGAATATATCGCGACCGGGTCGTATTCGGTCTGCGAGATTTCCTTGGCGCGGAAGGTCATGTCCGTCAAAGTGACCAACGAGACAAGGGAAGTCGCCTTGACGAGCTGAATAAGGTTGTTGACGAATGTGGGACTCATGGCGACCAACGCCTGGGGCAGCTCGATCAGAAGCAGGATCGCCGGGCGCGAGAGGCCGAGCGCCATTCCAGCCTCGCGTTGGCCGGCAGGAAGAGATTGGAGCCCGGCCCGCACCGCTTGGCTGGCGTAGCCGCCGCTATTGAGGCCGAGCACCAACGCACTGACGGTCATCGCCGACAGGGTGACCCCCATGACCGGCAGAACGTAGTAGAAGACGAAGAGCAGGACGACGACCGCCGAACTGCGCCAGAATTCAATTACTGCCGTGACCAGGAAGCGCGTCAAGCCGGTCGTCACAAACTGAGCGACACCGAAAACAAGCGCGAAGGGCACCGCGAAGAGCAAGCCATAGGCGGTGACCGCTGCCGTTATACGCAGCCCTTGCAGGATCCCAAGCCAGATGTCGAGCATGCTCATGAAGCTTCGCCGCCCCTTGCCATCAAGGGGCGCGGCGTAGCGACTCTCGGAGCGCTTCGAGCATATTTGGAAGCGGCTGTCTGGCGCCGCGAAACCGAGCCTTCCGGACCAAACCGCATGACAATCCTCCGCGCCGTGGAAAGGGCGATCGCCGCCCCTGCCAGGAGATTTCATAATCCCGGTGAGAGTCGTGTGTCAATAAACATGTACGTATCATTGCGTCAGTTCACATTCTGCCGATGTTGGAACGCCGCGATACGCCGGCATAAAACTTCCTGAGCTCTGCGCCGCCGTTCGCCGGTTTTTGCTCGCTGCGCTACGACGGCGGTCGAAAGCTGTTGAATCGGGCTGCTTCAGGCCTCTTTTGCTCATCCCGACCGGGAACTGCTCGATGAGTTCCCGCACCCAAACGGGGACAGGATGGCTATCTTGCACAACGACACCGAAGCACGTTCGCGCAGCTCGCGTATGCTGCGCACCGCGCTCGGGCCCGCCATCGCCCGGTTCCTGGACGATCCCGCGATCGTCGAGGTCATGCTGAATCCGGATGGCCGCATCTGGGTGGATCGGCTCACGGAGGGCCTTGCCGATACGGGGGAGATGCTCGCGCCTGCCGCTGGCGAGCGGATCGTGCGCCTGGTCGCCCATCATGTCGGCGCCGAGGTCCATTCCCGTTCCCCGCGCGTCTCGGCCGAGTTGCCGCAAACCGGCGAGCGTTTCGAGGGCCTGCTGCCGCCCGTGGTCGCCGCCCCGGCCTTCGCGATCCGCAAGCCCGCGGTCGCCGTGTTCACGCTCGATGACTATGTCGCGGCGGGCATCATGACTTGTGGCCACGCCGCTGTGTTGCGCGCCGCGGTTGCTGGCCGGGCAAACATCCTTGTTGCCGGCGGCACGTCGACGGGCAAGACGACTTTGACCAACGCGCTGCTTGCCGAAGTGGCGAAAGGGACGGACCGGGTCGTCATCATCGAGGACACCCGCGAACTGCAATGTGCCGCCCCCAACCTCGTCGCGATGCGCACCAAGGATGGCGTAGCCACGCTTTCGGACCTGGTTCGTTCCTCGCTGCGCCTGCGGCCCGATCGCATTCCGATCGGCGAGGTTCGCGGCGCCGAAGCGCTGGACCTCTTGAAGGCATGGGGCACCGGGCATCCCGGTGGCATCGGCACCCTTCATGCGGGCTCTGGTATTGGCGCTCTGCGCCGACTTGAACAGCTGATCCAGGAGGTCGTCGTCACTGTGCCGCGTGCGCTGATCGCCGACACCATCGGTCTCGTCGCCGTGCTCGCCGGACGCGGCGCCGCGCGACGGCTTGTCGAACTGGTCAGGGTCGAGGGTCTTGGCCCCGATGGCGACTATCGCATCGCTGAAGCCACACCGATCAACACAGGAGACATTTCATGATCCGCCTGCTTTCGCGCTGCCAGGCCAGCCTGGCCGCGGTCGGCGCCGCCATTGCCTTCAACCTCATGGTCGCGCCGGTCGCCCTCGCGTCGGGCTCCTCGATGCCGTGGGAACAGCCACTCGAGAAGATCCTGCAGTCGGTCGAGGGACCGGTATCCAAGATCATCGCCGTCATCATCATCATCGTCACCGGCCTGACGCTGGCCTTCGGCGACAGTTCGGGTGGCTTCAGGCGGCTGATCCAGATCGTTTTCGGGCTTTCGATCGCCTTCGCTGCGTCGAGCTTTTTCCTATCGTTCTTCTCGTTCGGCGGCGGAGCGTTGATCTGATGACAACCGCTTTTGAACAGCTCGACGCAGTGCCGGGGTGGACGGTGCCCGTGCACCGGGCGTTGACCGAGCAGATACTGCTCGGGGGCGCGCCGCGTGCAATCGCGATCCTGAATGGCACGCTGGCGGGCGCCGTCGGTCTTGGGCTGCGGCTCTGGCTGGTCGGTCTTCTCATATGGGCAATCGGACATTTTACGGCGGTATGGGCTGCCAGGCGCGATCCGCTTTTTTTCGAAGTCGGACGCCGGCACCTGCGGCTGCCCGGGCATCTGTCGGTTTGAGGGCGCCGCTATGATGAGCCTTGCCGAATACCGCCGGACTGCTGCTCGCCTTGCCGACTTTCTGCCTTGGGCGGCACTCGTCGCTCCCGGGGTCGTGCTCAACAAGGACGGCAGCTTTCAGCGCACCGCGAGGTTTCGCGGACCCGATCTCGACTCCGCCGTAGCGGCGGAACTTGTTGCGGTGACATCGCGCATCAACAATGCCTTTCGTCGCCTCGGCTCTGGCTGGAGCATCTTCGTCGAAGCGCAGCGGCACGAAGCGGCTTCTTATCCCGAGAGCCAGTTTCCCAATGCGGCCTCTGGCCTGCTCGATGCCGAGCGCAAAGCCGACTTCGACGAGGAGGGGGTTCATTTCGTATCGAGCTACTTTCTCACATTCCTGTTCCTGCCGCCGCCCGAAGACGCCACGCGCGCCGAGGGCTGGCTTTATGAGGGTCGCGACCAGTCGGGCGCGGATCCGGGCGAGATCGTCCGCGCCTTTGTCGATCGCACTGAGCGTGTGCTGTCCCTGCTCGACGGCTTCATGCCTGAATGCCACTGGCTCGATGACGGCCAAACGCTGACCTACCTGCATTCGACCATCTCGACCAGGCGCCATCGGGTGCGCGTCCCCGAGACCCCGATCTATCTCGATGCGCTGCTGGCCGACGAGCCGCTTGCCGGCGGGCTCGAACCGCGGCTTGGCGACAAGCATCTTCGCGTGCTCACCATCGTCGGCTTCCCGACCGCCACGACACCCGGCCTGCTTGATGACCTCAACAGGCTGGCCTTCCCGTACCGTTGGTCGACCCGCGCGATCCTGCTCGACAAGGTCGACGCTGTCCGCCTTTTGACCAGGATACGGCGGCAATGGTTCGCCAAGCGCAAGAGCATCGCCTCGATCCTGAAGGAGGTGATGACCAACGAGGCATCAGCACTCCTCGACACTGACGCCGCCAACAAGGCGGCCGATGCCGACACGGCGTTGCAGGAGCTCGGCGCCGACATGGCTGGCATGGCCTATGTCACCGCCACCGTCGCCATATGGGATTGCGACCCGCGCGTGGCCGACGAGAAACTGCGGCTTGTCGAGAAAATCATCCAGGGCCGCGACTTCACGGCCATTGTCGAGACCGTCAACGCCGTCGACGCCTGGCTCGGCTCGTTGCCCGGGCACGCCTATGCCAATGTCCGTCAGCCGCCTATCTCGACGCTCAATCTCGCCCACATGATCCCCCTTTCTGCCGTGTGGGCGGGGCCGGAACGGGACGAGCATCTGGTCAGTCCTCCCTTGCTTTACGGCAAGACCGAAGGCTCGACCCCGTTCCGGTTGGTTCTTCATGTCGGCGACGTCGGTCACACGCTGGTCGTCGGCCCGACCGGTGCCGGCAAGTCGGTGCTGCTGGCGTTGATGGCGCTGCAATTCTGCCGCTACCGCAAGGCTCAGATCTTCGCCTTCGACTTCGGCGGCTCGATCCGCGCGGCGACGCTCGCCATGGGCGGCGACTGGCACGATCTCGGGGGTCATCTCACCGAAGGCATGGAGGCTTCCGTTGCGCTGCAGCCGCTCGCCCGCGTTCACGACACGTACGAGCGCGCCTGGGCGGCCGACTGGATCGTCGCGATCCTGACGCGAGAGGGCATCCAGATCACGCCGGACGCAAAGGAGCATATCTGGGCGGCGCTGACCTCGCTGGCCTCGGCCCCGGTCGAGGAGCGCACCATCACGGGGCTCAGCGTGCTTCTGCAGGCCAATGACCTGAAACAGGCGCTTCGCCCTTACTGTGTTGGTGGCCCGAACGGCCGGCTGCTCGACGCAGAGGCCGAACACCTCGGCCAGGCATCCGTGCAGGCGTTCGAAATCGAAGGCCTGGTGGGCACGCCGGCCGCGCCGGCCGTCCTGTCCTATCTGTTTCATCGCATCGGCGACCGGCTCGACGGTCGTCCGACACTGCTCATCATCGACGAAGGCTGGCTTGCGCTCGACGATGACGCGTTCGCCGGGCAGTTGCGCGAATGGCTGAAGACGCTTCGCAAGAAGAATGCCAGCGTCGTCTTCGCCACCCAGTCACTCTCCGACATCGACAATTCGGCTATCGCGCCGGCGATCATCGAAAGCTGTCCAACCCGGCTGCTGTTGCCCAATGAACGGGCGATTGAGCCGCAAATTACCGCGATCTATCGCCGCTTCGGCCTGAACGACCGCCAGATCGAGATCCTGGCGCGAGCCACACCCAAGCGCGATTATTACTGCCAGTCCCGTCGCGGCAACCGTCTCTTCGAGCTCGGCCTGTCCGAGGTCGGGCTTGCGCTTTGCGCCGCGTCCTCCAAGAGCGATCAGACCCTGATCGGCAGCATCATCGCCGAGCATGGCCGCGACGGCTTCCTGTCGGCCTGGCTGCGTGCCCGCGACGTCGGCTGGGCCGCCGACCTCATTCCCAACCTCACCGTTCACGAACCTGAAAAGGATCCCAGACCATGACTGTTCATCAAAGCCGCCGGCGTGTCCTTCTTCTGGTCGCGGCGACGCTCGCCACGCCGATCGCGATCTCGCCGATGATGACTGCGCCAGCGCATGCCTTCATCGTGTTTGATCCATCGAACTATTCGCAGAATGTCCTGACGGCCGCGCGCTCGCTGCAGCAGATCACGAACCAGATCACCTCACTTCAGAACCAGGCCCAGATGCTGATCAACCAGGCGCGCAACCTGGCGAGCCTGCCTTTGTCCTCACTGCAGCAACTGCAACAGTCGGTGCAGCGCACGCAACAGCTTCTCGGTGAAGCAAAGAACATCGCCTTCGACGTCCAGCAGATCGACAAGGCATTTCAGCAGCAATACAGCAGCGCCTCGCTTTCTGCTTCCGACCAGCAACTCGTCGCTGATGCGCGCTCGCGCTGGCAAAACACAGTGGGCGGCCTCCAGGACGCAATGCGCGTCCAGGCGGGTGTCGTCTCAAACATCGACACCGGCCGCGCGCAGATGTCGGCGTTGGTCGGCGCCAGCCAATCGGCGACCGGTGCGCTGCAGGCGACGCAAGCTGGCAACCAGTTGCTTGCGCTTCAGGGTCAGCAGCTTGCGGACCTGACAGCCCTGGTGGCCGCCAATGGTCGCGCCCAGGCGCTGACCGAAGCCGAACGCGCTGCCGCGGTCGATCAGGGCCGTGAGCAACGCCGCCGCTTCCTGACCCCAGGCTCCGGCTACCAGGCCGGCTCGGTCCAGATGTTCAACCGCTGAGGTCGATCGCCATGGACGGCAAAACCCTCGCTCGCATCGTGGCGGTCGTCTTCGTCGCCGTCGCCATGACGGCGACGGCGCTCGAGATGAGCCGTAAGGAAGACAAGTCGGTGGGGGAGGGCCCGCATATACCGGCGGCCTCGGCGCCGCATCCGCTCCGCGATGGCCTGCGCCGCTGCCAGGCCCTCGGCGAGGCTGCCCTGCGTGACGAAGGATGTGCGCGGCTGTGGGCCGAACAGCGTGATCGCTTCCTCGGTCTCGAAAATGCGTCGGGCAGTTCGACAAGCGAGGCGGCCGCTTCGCAATCGCCGGATGCTGCCCTGCACGGGGCCCGGTAGACATGGGCAACACCGGCGTCATCGACCAATTCCTGGCCACCTTCACCCGCTATATCGATAGCGGCTTCGGCCTGCTCGGCGGCGAGGTCGCCTTCGTCGCCACCACGCTGATCGTCATTGACGTGACACTTGCCGCGCTCTTCTGGAGCTGGGGCGCCGATGACGACATCCTTGCGCGGCTCGTCAAGAAGACGCTCTTCGTCGGTGTCTTCGCCTATCTGATTTCGAATTGGAACGGCGTCGCCCAAATCGTCTTCGAGAGTTTCTCGGGTCTTGGTCTCAAGGCGAGTGGAACCGGCTTCTCGGCACAGGACCTGCTGCACCCGGGCAAGGTGGCGCAAACCGGCCTCGACGCCGGACGACCATTGCTTGAGGCGATCTCCGGTTTGATGGGCTACATCTCCTTTTTTGAAAACTTCATCCAGATCGCTTGCCTGCTCTTTGCCTGGGCGCTCGTCCTGCTCGCCTTCTTCATCCTGGCGGTGCAGCTCTTTGTGACGCTGATCGAGTTCAAGCTGGCGACGCTGGCCGGCTTCGTGCTGATCCCCTTCGGCCTCTTCGGCAAGACGGCCTTCATGGCCGAACGCGTGCTAGGCAACGTCATCTCGTCCGGCATCAAGGTTCTGGTGCTTGCCGTGGTCATCGGCATCGGATCCACGCTCTTCGGCGAATTCACCCAAGGCTTCGGCGGCGAGAACCCCACCATTGACCAGGCCATGGCGATCGTGCTGGCTGCGCTGTCGCTGCTTGGCCTCGGCATCTTCGGTCCCGGCATTGCCAACGGCCTCGTCGCGGGTGGACCGCAGCTCGGCGCCGGTGCGGCTGTCGGGACTGGCCTTGCCGCCGGCGGCATCGCAGTTGCAGGCTACGGAGCAGCCAGCCTCGCGGCGCGAGGCGCGACAGCCGCATTCGCGGGAGCAGCCTCAACCGTGCGTGGCGGGACGTCACTCGCTGGGGGCGGTTCGGCCGCCTATATGCTTGGCGCCGCCGGCCAGTCGGGCGTGGCAGGCGTCGCCTCCGGCTTGGGCGGCATTGCGCGCGCTGGTGCTTCGGCGGCAGCCTCTCCGCTCAAGCGCGCCGCCGCAAACACCGGTCAATCGCTCAAGTCAAACTTTGCCTCTGGCGCCGGTTCGGCCGCTGAAATCACCGGCGGTTCGTCGACCATGGGAACGATCGGCGGCGCTGCTGCGTCAACGGCGGCGGCTGCTTCCGGCGCGGGCAAGCCATCCAGCGCCCAAGGAGAGCCCGAATGGGCCAGACGCTTGCATCGTTCCCAGCGGCTCGCCCACGGCGCCCAGACCGCCGCCCACGCGGTGCGCGCCGGCGACAGCCATGGCGGCGGAGCCTCGATTTCTCTTTCAGAAGGCGAATGACCCATGAACATCTTTAGGCGCCCCGCCGTCCACTACGGCAAGAGCCCTCGACCGGAAACTCCCTATCAAAAGGCGGAGCAGATATGGGATGAACGAATCGGCTCCGCACGCGTGCAGGCACGCAACTGGCGCGCCATGGCGTTCGGGTCGCTTATCCTGTCGGCGGGGCTCGCCACTTCACTGGTCTGGCAGTCGGGCCGCGGCACTGTCGTGCCTTGGGTCGTGCAGGTCGATAAGCTGGGGCAGGCTCAAGCGATCGAGCCCGCAACCGCCGACTATAAGCCGACCGATCCGCAGATCGCGTGGCATCTCGCCCGCTTTGTCGAGCAGGTACGCTCCATCCCCGCTGACCCAATCATCCTCCGCCAGGACTGGCTGCGGGCCTATGAGTGGACCACCAATCAGGGTGCTGCGGCGCTCAACGACTATGCTCGCGCTGCGGATCCTTTCTCCAAGGTCGGCAAGCAGCAGGTCGCGGTGGACGTTTCTTCGGTCATCAGAGCCTCGCCGGGCTCCTTTCGTGTCGCCTGGATGGAGCATCACTACGAAAACGGTCAGCGTTCGGGCACCGAGCGCTGGACCGCGATCGTGACGATCGTGACGCAGATGCCAAGCGACGCCGAACGGCTTCGCGCCAATCCCCTCGGCATTTACATCAACGCCATCAACTGGTCGCGGGAGATGAGCCAATGAGCCGGACATCGCGTCTTGTTGCCGGCACGACTTTCTCAAGATATCTGCTATCGGCCATGCTGGTCTCGGGGACGACGCTGCTTGCGGCTTGCGCCACGCCTGCGAAGAAGCCGCCGAAGATCAGCTACGATACCCATGTTCCGCCCTTGCCGCCGGCTCCGGCCGCCGCGACCGACCAAAGGCCGAAACCCCTTCGCGTGCCACCAGGCTGGGCGCCCGCGCGGGGCGGAGCCATCGGGCAAACGCCAGCAGCCCGTGTCGAGAACGCAAACGCCGCGGCGCGCGTGGAGCCGCGCCGTGAGGGCTACTACAACGCAATTCAGATCTACCCATGGAGCGAAGGAGCGCTCTATCAGGTCTACGCCTCACCTGGCCAGATAACGGACATCGCGCTTGAGCCGGGCGAGAGCCTGACCGGAGACGGTCCGATCGCGGCTGGCGACACCGCGCGCTGGATCATCGGCGACACCGAAAGCGGGTCCGGCATTGCCCGACGCGTCCACGTCCTGGTGAAACCCTCGCGGGCGGACATCACAACGAACCTTATCATCGCCACGGACCGGCGCAGCTATATGCTTGAGCTGCGGGCAGGCGCGAAGCCCTACATGCCCGCCGTTGCGTGGTCCTATCCGGCTCTGAAAGCGAGCCTGCTGCAGACGGTCGCCACAACGCCGGTCATCCCGGAGGTCACGGCGCGCAACTATCGCTATGGCCTCACCGGCGACAGCCCGCCTTGGAAGCCGGTAAACGCCTACGACGACGGCCGCAGGGTATACATCGAGTTTCCGCGCGGCATCGTGCAAGGCGAGATGCCGCCGATTTTCGTCATCGGCGCGGACGGCGAGGCTGAAATCACCAACAGCCGCGTCTATCAAAACATGCTCATCGTCGACCGCCTTTTTGGTGCGGCCGAACTGCGTCTTGGCGCCGGCAAGCGGCAGCAGGCGGTCAGGATCGTGCGTGTCGATAGAAGAACCGATGGGCTGCGGCGGGGCCCAAGCGACAGCGCCGCGTCGAAGCTGCCGAACGCAACGCTGAGGGGAGCGCTGCAGCCATGAACGAGAAGAACATGGCCGTCGAACCCATGCGGCTTCGCGCCGACCCGCCGCGTGTGACGCGTCTGTCGCGCAAGATGCTCGCAGGCATCGGCCTCGTCGCCTCGCTCGGTGTCGGCGGTGCGCTGATTTACGCTCTGCAGGATGCCAACACTCTCAAGCAGGGCGAGGAGCTCTACCCAACCGCCAATCGGCCGCCCGCCGACGGACTGGCAAGACTGCCGCGCGACTATGCCGGCCCGATCCTTGGGCCGCCGCTGCCTGGCGATCTCGGCAGGCCGATCCTCGACGCTCAGAACAAGGGGCAGGCGGTCGTGCCGCCCTCAATCGCAAGCCCCGCGATTGACGAAGCCGAGCAGCGCCGGCGAGCCGATGAGGAAGCGGCCAGAACCTCGCGCGTCTTCTTCCAGGCAGCGCAAGGAGATCCCAGGCCCGCCGAAGCGTCCGCTCCTGCTGTTAACGACTTTGCCGGTCAGTACGGTCAGCCAAGTGCGCAGGATCGCCAGCTTTCCTTCCTGTCCGCCGCCGCTGACCGGCGGACCGTGGCCCCGGATCACATCACGCCGCCCGCGTCACCCTATGTGCTTCAAGCCGGTGCCGTGATCCCGGCCGCGCTCATTACCGGCATCCGCTCGGACCTTCCCGGGCAGATCAGCGCTCAGGTGACCGAAAATGTCTATGACAGTCCCACCGGCCGCTCCCTGCTCATCCCGCAAGGTACTCGTATCATTGGACAGTACGATAGCGGAATTGGTTCCGGGCAGCGCCGCGTGCTGCTTGTCTGGAACAGGCTGATCTTTCCCGACGGACGCTCCATCGTGCTGGAGCGGCAGCCTGGCGCCGACGCTCAGGGCTATGCCGGCCTGGAGGATGCCGTCGACTATCACTGGGGCGAATTGTTCAAGGCTGCGGCGTTGTCGACCATTCTGAGCGTTGGCGCGCAGGCCGGTTCTTCTGACCAAGACAGCGATATCGTGCGTGCTGTGCGAAGCGGCGCTTCCGATAGCGCCAGCCAGGTAGGCCAGCAGGTCGTTCAGCGGCAACTCGCTATCGCGCCGACGCTCACGATCCGGCCGGGGTTTCCCGTTCGCGTCTTCGTCACCCGCGACCTCGCCCTTGAACCATACGGAGGTTGACATGGCCAAGTTGAAACTCGCAGCGATCGCCGACGACAAGCCAGTGAAGATTACGCTGGAACTGCCGGCGCCCCTGCATCGCGAATTGGTGAAATACGCAGAGATCCTCGGGCGCGAGCCCGGGCGGCCATCTGCCGATCCATCGCGCCTGATTGCGCCGATGCTTGAACGGTTCATCGCAACGGACCGCGGCTTTGCGAAAGCGAAGAAGGAGCAGTCTTAGAAGATCAGCAGGCGGCGGTGCCGCCCAACCGCGGCTGTTCTGGGGTTGCCCAGATGATCGCAACTCGGCTGCACCGCCGCTCAGATACTGGCCCGCCAGTGATACAGCAACTTGTGTGCCCGCCACCCCAGCTCTCTGGTCAGGGCCGCCACATTCTCTCCCGCCAGCATTCGCTCAGCGGCTGCTAGCTTCACCTCCCGGCTAAATCTCCGTCTTGCATCAGTCCCTCTCTCAGGACTTCCCTTATCCTTTTTCCAATTTGGGGTGCACTCCAACAGACAATCATCCTATTGGCGGAGGACTGCGGCGATTCGACTTTGCTCAGATTTTTCGGTTTCAGGTTCTTTTCGCTTCCTATCCACCAGTAAAAGACTTGTTCAAAGTCGGTAATTACATGGATGCCGTTAGTCGTCACGTCAGGCTCCGGCTGGCGATCGGCTTCGCTGCGGACGTTCACAGACAATTAGTAGATCACAACTAACTTGTGCGGGATTTTTGCTCGCACGCGGCCAATTGTATTTGCAGCGCAGGCCGAAGCGGAGGAACTCTGTTTGGCCCCGAAATCACCCAGTCGCATTGCCGAGCCGGCGGACGAATCGGGCCTGGTTGTACTGTCGAAACTGGCAGTCGTCTCATACGAGAACCTGGAGAGCGAGCTTCGGGCCACGAACGCGACGCTCCAAGCACAGACACGGTGTTTCGAGGCGGCGCTCGACAACATCTCGCAAGGCATTTGTTTCTTCGACGCCGACGAGCGGCTGATCATGTGCAACCGCCGCTACGCGGAAATCTATCGTGTCGCGCCCGAAAAACTGCATGCCGGCGCAATGCTAAGCGAAATCGTCGAGCTGAGGCTCGCTGCAGGAACATCGCCAATGACCGGCGAGGACTATCTCGCTTTCGCGCGCTCGATCAATGCGGGCAGCCGTTCGAAAACCTGGACTGCCGGCCTCAAGGACGGCCGCACGATCCGGGTCTGCCATCAGCCGATGCCCGACGGCGGATGGGTGGCGACACATGAAGATCTCACCGAACTCGCCGCCAGCCGCATGGTCGCCAATGAGCGCGTTTCGCTGCAGGCGCTTATCGACTGGGTTCCCGACTATCTGTGGGTCAAGGATACCGAAAGCCGTTTCGTCGTGGTTAACCGGGCGCTTGCCGCGGACAGTGGCCGGCAAACGGCCGAAATGATCGGCCTGACCGATTTCGACCTGCATGCTCCAGAGCTCGCCCGGCAGTTTCGCGCCTGCGAGCTGGACCTCTTGCGCCGTGGCCAGCCGATGGTCGACGAGGAAGAATTCGTTGTCGATGCCGCCGGCGCCGGCAAGTGGCTGTCCTCGACCAAAGTGCCGTTGCGCAACGACCAGAATGAGATCTTCGGCCTGGTCGGCATCGCCCGCGACATCACACAGCGCAAGCGGGCGGACGATTTGCGAAACGGCCAGGCGAAAATTCTGGAAATGATCGCCGCAAGCGCAACGCTCGAGGATGTGCTCGACCGACTCATGCGCCTCATCGAGTCGCAGTTGCATGGCATATTCGGCTCCGTGCTCCTGCTCGACAAGGATAGCAGTCACTTGCGCCATGGCGCGGCGCCGAGCCTGGCAAAGGACTATGCAAGCGCCATTGACGGCATTCAGATTGGCCCCAATGTGGGGTCTTGCGGCACCGCCGCTTATCGCCGCGAACCCGTCATCGTGACCGATGTGATGAGCGATCCACTCTGGGACGATTATCGCGACATCGCAGCCCCGTACGGCTACCGCTCGTGCTGGTCGACGCCGATCCTGTCGCATACCGGCGCGGTGCTGGGGGTCTTTGCCATGTATTCGATGACAGTGCGCGAGCCGGACCAGAGCGAGACCAGCCTCATCGACTTCACCACCCGTATCGCCGGCATCGCCATCGAGCGCAAGCTTGCCGAAGACCGCATCCACTTCATGGCCAACCATGACACGCTGACCGGGCTTCCCAATCGCGCCTTGCTCGGGGACCGGCTTTCGCAAGCGATCCTGTATGCGCAGCGCTATCACCGTTGGGTGAGCGTGGTGTTCATCGATCTCGACAATTTCAAGCTCGTTAATGACACGCTGGGCCACAATGCCGGAGACACGCTGCTGAAAACTGTTGCCGACCGGATGGTCGAATGCGTGGGGGCGACCGACACCGTCGTGCGGCTCGGCGGCGATGAGTTCGTCGTCGTGCTTTTCGACCAGGACCCGGATGGTGAGCTTGTTGCCGCGACGGTGCAGAAGATCCGTGCGGCGATCGCGGAGCCGGTTCAACTGGGCGAGCATCATCTCAGGACGACAGCCAGCATGGGCGTGGCGAACTACCCCAAGGACGGGGCGAATGCCGATGCGCTGCTGGCCAATGCCGATGTGGCCATGTACCGGGCCAAGGAACTCGGCCGCGACAATTTTCAGTTCTACGCGCCCGAATTCAACGCCAGCAGCCACGAAAAATTCCTGCTGCAGGAGGAGTTGCGCAACGCGTTGTTGCGTGCCGAATTCACGCTCCTGTACCAGCCGCAAGTCGATCTTCGCTCAGGTCGTGTATTCGCGGTCGAGGCGCTGATCCGCTGGAAGCATCCGGCGCTGGGCCTGATCTCGCCGATGAAGTTCATTCCGATGGCCGAGGAGACGGGCTTGATCGTGCCAATCGGCGACTGGGTGCTGCACGAGGCCTGCCGACAGAACAAGGCCTGGCAGGACGCGGGGCTGCCGCCGATGGTGATGTGCGTCAATGTGTCGGCGCGACAATTCAAGGAGAGCAACCTGATCAATGGTGTCGTTGCGGCGCTGGAAAATAGCAGCCTGGAGCCGAAATACCTTGAGCTCGAACTGACCGAGAGTCTGATCATGCAGAATGTCGAGACGGCGGTCGCCACGATGAACGCGCTGCAAAATCTGGGTGTCCAGATCTCGATCGACGATTTCGGAACGGGATATTCGAGCCTGAGCGCGCTCAAGACTTTCCCGGTGGCGCGCCTGAAGATCGACAAGTCATTCATCAACGACCTCGCCACCGATGCGAATGACCAGGCCGTGGCCAGCGCCATGATCTCGCTCGGCCAGAAACTGAACCTCAGAGTCATTGCCGAGGGCGTCGAAACGGACGAGCAGCTAGCGTTCCTGCGCAAGAACAATTGCGACGAAATACAAGGCTATCATTTCAGCAAGCCGGTCGCCGCCGAGGATATCGTCAAATTGCTCAACTGAGGTCGAGACGACCACACACTTCACCAGAAATGAGAGATCACCGTCAGTAACAAAAACGTCTTCGCTCCCGGCCGTGGACTTCCACACGCAAGCTATCTTCTAGCGAGAAAGGTTGCTGCACCTGGCTTCATTCGGTTTTTCAATCTGGCGATATCTGGCCAGCGGATCATGCCGCGATTTGCAGGACGCGGAAGCGCTCGAGCATTTGCGGCCGGTTGAACGGCGTTAACAGGTCGCCATGGGCACCGGCCCACTTTGCCCGCATGATCGGAGCTTCTTTTGCATGCCCTTTAGGGAAGCGGCAAAGGCGGACTAGCGCACCGTGGCGAGTTGTCACCATATCGAGCCAGCACGGCCTGAAGCGCTTCGATCGCTTCATCCGGCACCTTGCCATCCGGCAAGACGAAGAATTCATGGCTCTGCCGGCCTATGTAATCGGGCACGATTTGAAACCGGTAGGCAGGGAGCGCTGCGTGGAGATCCTTAGTCAGATCGTCAACAAGCTTGGGGGTGACCGCGCACATGCGAGGAGGCACAACGATCATGCCGGTGGCCGGCTTAGAAGTCATTGGTGCCTGATCCGTCAAAAGATACCGGCGGCCGACGCATACCTGGATTTGGGGTCCGCACATGAAAGCGTCGGCCGCCAGTTTTGGGCGGGAGGGTGCGTCTCAAATGACGCAAGGGGTAGACTAGGCGCGTTGGGGGCACCTTCAATCAGGTTGCCGCGATATGGTGAACAGGCGGTTACTATCCACAGGCCGACCGACTGCGGAGTTCGGCCGCCAATGCTTCGAACGCTTCCACATCGTGTGAGTAATTGGCTGCATCGCCCCGCCATCACCTATTCGGGCCGGCTCTACCGCGCTCTCAATCCGGTGTATGCCCCGCAAGCCTATGTCGGGATGCGGTGCCGAGCTTTATGGAGGGCGCTTCAATCCCAAAGGCATGCCGGCGCTCTATGCATCGACCGCGGTCGTGACGGCTTTGCGCGAGGCCAACGAGGTGGGTGATCTGCAGCCGACGACACTGGTCGCTCGAGGCCGTCTTCGAGCGGGCGACGCCACTGCTCTTGTAGCGTGGGTCTCCATACGCGGCCCTCGCGGACCCGACGTAGCGCGATCAGATGAGAGGCCATGGTGAGGCGCATACGCAGCGATTTGCCCGTGAGCTGGTCGCGCGAGGCTACAATGCCTGCTTGTGCCGAGCTTCGCCAAGGGCGCAGCAATCGGCGACCTGAAACTCGTGTGGGGCGATGGGTGATGCTGCCCATCAGTCTCGAGCTGATCGACGACGAGCCCGGCTCGGTTGATCTAGCCGGCGGCTGCCCGCGCTGGCGCCGACTCTGCCTCGCTCGTGGACCCCGCGGAACAGATGCTTTTGGGCATTCAGCGATTTGTGGAAACGAGGGCCGGCATCAAGTCCGACTTCACCGACATAAGATGTCTCGTCTGAAGGATCAGGCAAAGGACATGTTCGACAGACAGTTTGGAGGTCGGCATTCTCGGCAAAGCCGGCTCTCTTGCCGAGGAGACTGCCACCATCGGGATGCCCGGTTGCATTCTGATACCTTAGGAATGCCCTCGGCAGTCGTTTTGCTTCCGCAGCTAGGGCGTTCGCCAGCGTTTCGAAATGGCGAGCAAACGCATCGAATTCGGCGCGGGATTGGTCAATCTCCGGCTTCGCCGCGGAAGGCTCCCAAGCAACCCAAAGGGAATTCCTCGACCCGGCGCTGGTGCGGCGATGAATGGTTCGGCCGCCTGCCTGAATGCCGGCGCCTCGTAGGGTACCCGCCGAACCCGCCAGCGATCTGCGGCCACCTCCTTCATCGATGCCTTGCCGTTGGTGATGATGGGGCCGTTGGGAAGATGCACTGCGCGACCGTTTCGTGGCAAGGTCTTGCTCATGTCCCTTCCAGAGGGATCGTTGAATAAACATCCCGAGCGTTCTAGATTCCGATCGGTTCCATAGCTTCCAATCGCCGAACCAGGCTCCTTCGGGCTCCGGATCTAGTGCTATGGGGACACACGTCACTGTCCTGCTTCCTCGATGCTTTGCCTGGCCTCACCCACGTGGTGGACGGCGAGATCGAACTTCCATGAGAGCGGCGAAGTCGTCCGGCCGAACAGACAGCGTTCGCAGCGGCGCGGCCTCCATCAGTCAACCCCGGTTCTATGGGATAGGACGAGGGGGGCCGAGGTCCCACATACGCGACCCTGACGCGGCGTTTCGCTCCGGCAGGTTTGATCGCAAGCCGCGTCTGACGATGTGGCCTTTCGCCCTTCACAAGAGGTCTGCGTTGCTGATCTTTGGTCCAGTCATCCACTGCGGTGCTGTAGGCACGTCCTCGATCACGCCAACCTTGCGGGCCCAAGTCGTAAAGGTCTTGTGTGCGGCCTCGACTGGTTTCCGACCGTCATAAGCCGAGTAGCACGCTTCGCAGGCCGCCGCGTGAAGCAGACCACGTCTCTCCACAGGCCATTCTTCCAAAAACTCAATGGCATCCATTAGGCAGTCGATCTTTTGGATATAGCCATTCTCCCCTACGAAAACTGGCTGCTTGAAAACACCACCGTCCATAGTCACCTCCAGTCAACAACTGACCCCATTGGTCGTTTCCGCAGATGCAACAGTAATATTCGAACACCTGCACCCTCGGCTGGAGACCAAGAGAAAAGATTGGAAGCAGTTCTTTTCGGTTCAAGAGGAGCTGCGAGCCTCACCAGCAGCACCTGAATGCCACAGCGAGCATCGATGGCAGGCCCTGCTGTCCCGGTTGCTAAGAGCGAACGACCAGCGGCACCAGGCCCTCGTGCCGTTCGCCTAGATAGCAGACGACGCGGTCGCCGACGCGCTGGAAATTCAGGTCGACCTTCGCCTCGCCCACGGCTAAGTGCCGGATGACGATGTTGTCGATGCCTATCGGCAACCGCGGGCGATCGACATTGATTTCGCGCTTCCAACCGTCGATGCGGATCCCCAGGCAGGCCTGCAGCATCATAAACGCGGAACCGGCCGACCATGCCTGCGGCAGACAAGCGACGGGATAGGCAATCGGCGCATCACCGATCGCCCGCGTAAAGCCGCAGAACAGCTCCGGAAGCCGCATATTGAACCGGACCGCCGCCTCGAACATGCTGCTCATAAGCTTCACGACGCTGGTGCGCTCCTGGTAACGGGCTAGCCCGGCGGCACAGATCGCCGTGTCATGCGGCCAGATCGAGCCGTTATGATAAGACATCGGATTGAACGGAATCTCGTCGTCGGCCAAGGTGCGAACGCCCCAACCGCTGTGCAGATGCCCCGACAGCAACTGCTCGGCGATTGATTTCGCCCGTTCTGCCGAGGGCAGCCCAACATAGAGCAGGTGACCCGCGTTGGAGGCGCGCACCGCGCATTGCCTGCCTTCTCCATCGATCGCCAAAGCGTAGAAATTGCGATCCGGCATCCAGAACCGGGCCTCCACTGCGCTGCGTATTCTTTCTGCCATAGCGCTCCAGTGCGCCGCCTTGGCAACGTCTCCGCGCTTGGCTGCCAACGCGGCCATGCCTTGATAGGCTGCGAAGACGTAGCCTTGCACCTCGACCAGTGCGATCGGACCTCTAGGTATTTTGCCATCGTCATGAAAGATGGCGTCGGCGCTGTCCTTCCAGCCCTGGTTGAAGAGACCCGTGTCCGCCGCCCTGTTATAGGTCACGAAACCGTCGCTGTTGCGGGCGCCGACTTCCTCCATCCACCCGATTGCTGCGCACAGTGAATCCCACATGCGTTCGACGAACTCGTCATCGCCGGTGCGATCGGCATAGGACCAAGCCAGGTAGACATAGAGTGGAGTGGTGTCGACGCCGCCGTAGTAGCGGCCGAACGGCAGCTCGCGCAGCACAGCCATTTCCCCCTTGCGCGTTTCATGCATGATCTTGCCTGGCTCGGCATCGTCGAACACAGAGGTCTCTGTTGATTGATAGCGGGCAAGGAACGCCAGCACTCCGCGGGCAAGCTCGGGGTTAAGCCACAACATTTGCAGGGCGGAAATGACGCCGTCGCGGCCAAAGGCAGTCGAAAACCAGGGAATACCGGCATACGGATATGGCCCGGTCTCCAGATCGGTGGTCAGCAGGGCGATGTCGGCACGTGTGCGCGTGAGCCAGTCATTGAACACGCGGCCGGAGCTGAAAACAGTGGCGCCCTGTCGACGCTTTGAGCGCATTGCAAATCGCGCTCGCGCCGCGGCGGCGCGGAACCGATCACTGGACGGGATTTCTTCGTTCTGACCGACTTCCAGATACAGCGCCTTTTTGTCGTGCCTCCCCACCAGAATGAGAAACTCTGCATGATGGGGATGGATCTGGTCGGGCCTCATCGAAAACGCGATGACGGATTGGCGCGCCACATTGTCGAGGCCCTCGTAGCAAAATGTCACGCCTGACTCGCCGACCAAGGCGTCATGTGCGCGACCGCGCCGGCTGCGCGTGGTGCCGCGCACCTCGAACATGTCGCGGAAATCGGCATCGAAGTCGAACCGGACCGGCAGCAACACCTCACGCGCGGAGTAGTTCGCGAAAGTGACTCGCTCGTACATGCGGTCGTGCCAGATGAATCTGGTCCGCTCGATATGCACGACCCCAGGCAGCGTTTCACTACCGTCGGGCGCGTTGGTAGCCAAATTTGTGAGATTGGCGGTGAATAGGATGTTGTCCTGAGACAAAGAGGCTCCGAGCAGCGACGGCATGCGGCCACCTACGAACAGCCGAAAACGCGACAGCACTCGCGTATCGTCGCAGAAAAGCCCGTCGCCGCTGCCGCGTATGTCGCCATAGCTGTCCGCGACGACGAAGCAGTCCTCATGCTTCAGCGCAAATTGCCGATGCGGCTCCCGCGGTGCCGATTCATCGAGTGCTGGGAGAGCGACCGCTGGATTAAGCTTGCGTTCTTCGACTTCGATGCTCATCTCATCCCTCCTGTTCAGATGCCGATGTTTGGCGCTCATCCAATATGCCTGCGCCCGACCATCCCCTCTCAACAGTATTGCGCATCGATGCTGCGATGCCCGTGATCCCGAGAGCGTCATTGAAATTTTGGCGGATATTCGACGAAGCTTCCGCTGCTCGATCCCGATCGCATGCGGCGGAAGCCGGCGATTGTAACCGCCAACTCGTTTCAAGCCGTGCTGGCTATCTCAGCTGCGTTTTCGGCGAAACCGTTTCGCGGGCCGAGTGGAAATTGCTCGTCGCACGCCAGCAAGCTGTAGATCCCCAAATAGTCGCTGCACATGCGCCCGACCGTGAATCGCGTTTCAAAAGTTTTCCGCACTCGTGCGCGATCGAGACTGCCTATCCGCCGCACAGCTTCGACGGCTTCGTCAATGCTTTCCACTATCAGTCCGGACACGCCATGATCGATGACCTCCGGAACGGCTCCGCGGTTGAAGGCAACCACCGGGGTGCCGCAGGCCATCGCCTCGATGGTCACGAGGCCGAACGGCTCCGGCCAATCGATCGGGAACAGCAGCGCCGTCGCATTGCCCAAAAATTCCGCCTTCGCACGCTCATCAATCTCGCCAATGAACTCGACATTCGAATGTCGAAGCACCTGGGGTTCGACCTTACCGCTCCAGAATGATTGGTCCACTGCGTCGATTTTGGCCGCGATCTTGAGCGGCATCCCGACGCGCGCGGCGATTTCTATCGCGGCTTCCGGGCCTTTTTCGGGTGAGATGCGACCGAGGAACGCGAGGTATCCAGAGGCTTTCGGCCGGGATGGGAGGATGTCGTTCGGCAGGCCGTGATACACCGTTCCAAGCCAGTTGACCGGCGGCATGGGCCGGCGCTGGTCATCCGAGATCGAGACCAGTGGAATGTCGTTGAACATCGCGTAAAGCTGCGCCAGGTCCGGAAGGTCGAGCCGGCCATGAAGCGTGGTAACGGTTCGCTGCGCGAACTGTCTAATTATCGGAAAATGAAGAACATCGACGTGGAAATGCAGCACGTCGAATTGGTCCGCTCGCCTGCGGACCTCTTCAAGCATCATGACGTGGTAAGGAATCGGATTCTTTGCTTTCGAATTGAAGCGTAGCGCAACCTCGCAACATGGCACGAGTTCGGCCGATGTGCGTGAATCGCCGCTGGCGAACAGCGTCACGTCATGGCCCCTTCGAACCAGCTCTTCCGTTAAATATGAGACGATGCGCTCGGTCCCGCCATAGAGCTTCGGTGGCACGGACTCCATCAGGGGGGCGATCTGGGCAATCTTCATATGCGGGCATCCTGGAAAAGAAAGTCAGCCTTCAACGAACCGGCTCGGCAGCGGTTAGTTCTTCTCCCGATTCGCTGTTATCGCGAACTTTCGAACTGCTAATTTGTTCCCGGTATCAATCACTTCGCCGTGGTATTACACAAACTGGGAAAGGGCGCGCCACATGGCCATAAACTGCCGGATGGGCAAACCCGGCGCGCTGGCCTACGATCCGCCGATCCTTTTGATGGACGAACCGCTGTCGGCTCTGGACAAGAAGCTGCGCGAGGAGATCCAGACCGAGATCCGACGCATCCATCGCGAAACCGGCGTCACCATCCTTTACAATCGCTCTCTTCAAGGATGCCGTCGGCCTTTGTCTCGGACTGGACGCGAAACACGCTGGAGCAGGGGGCCATCCACCGCCGCCTGGCGGGATTGGGAGTGGGTATCGTCCTTAACAGGACCGTCACGAATATCGCTTCAGGCGGCGTCGTGACAGCCTGCGTCTATACCGGCGCGAAACAGGAGCTGGCCGCCGATGCCGTCGTCCTGGTCACGTCACGCAATCAGGACGATGCCGTTTGGCGCGCGCTGAAAGCCCGGGAAAACGAGTGGGCCGGCAACGGCATTCGTTCGATCAAGGTCATTGGCGATGCGGAAGCGCCGGGGCCGATCGCCTGGGCAACCTATGCCGGCCACCGCTTCGCCCGCGAGCTGGACGAACCCGATATCGGTGACGCGCTGCCATTTCGACGCGAAGTGACGGCGCTGGCGGTGCAATAGGATAGAAGAGGGGAGCCGCAACTTCCCTTCCACTCTATTCTGCCCGCAAGCGGAGCGCGTATTTCTAGCAGGTATCAGCCAACAGATGCTGCCGACCAACAGGCGGGGGAGCTTCGCCTTGAGGAGCTCGATTGCCTCTTCCGGTGGCGACTTCTTCCGCCGACGTTCGCTTCAGTTAGAACATCGCTTGTAGCGGTACGAAGCGTGACGTGCCTCCGCCGTTCTGTTGATCCCGACCCACACTTCCGCGGCGTTGCCCTCGTTCCTCGATCGGCCGATCGAAGGCGACTGGCCATACCTGTGGATCGATCCCACCTAACTGAAGGTGCTCCGGCGCCACGCGCGCGCCGCTCGGGATCCTACTTGCACTTTCCTGCCGCACCGGTCGTCTCGCAAAACAATCCGTCGGAATCTTGCCGGCTTACCACTCGGCGAACGAACCGTCCTTGTGGCGCCAGACCGGGTTGCGCCAGCGGTGTCCCTCCCGGGCGCGCTCCTTCACATACTCTTCGTCGATCTCGACGCCGAGGCCCGGGCCATCGGGAATGGCGACATAGCCATCCTGGTAGCGGAATACGTCCTTGTTGGCGGCGTAGTCGAGCAGGTCGTTGCCGGCATTGTAGTGGATGCCTAGGCTCTGCTCCTGGATGAAGCAATTGTAGCTCACGGCGTCGAGCTGCAGGCATGCGGCGAGCGCGATCGGCCCGAGCGGACAGTGCGGCGCCACAGCCACGTCATAGGCCTCAGCCATCGCCGCGATCTTGCGGCATTCGGTGATGCCGCCGGCGTGCGAGAGATCCGGCTGGATGATGTCGACGACCGCATCCTCGAACACCGATTTGAAATCCCAGCGGCTGTAGAGCCGTTCGCCAAGCGCGATCGGCGTCGAGCCGAGTGCGGCGATCTCCTTCAGCGCCTCGCGGTTTTCGCTGAGCACCGGCTCTTCGATGAACATCAGCCGGTAGGGCTCAAGCTCCTTGACCAGGATGCGCGCCATCGGGCGGTGCACGCGGCCGTGGAAATCGACGGCGATGCCGATATTCGGCCCGACCGCCTCGCGCACCATGGCGACGCGCTCTATAGCCGCGTCTATCTTGTCGTGGCTGTCGACGATCTGCAGTTCCTCGGTGCCGTTCATCTTGAGCGCTAGGAATCCGCGCGCCACCATATCCCTGGCGCCGGCCGCCACTTCCGCCGGCCGGTCGCCGCCGATCCAGGAATAGACCTTGATCGTTTCGCGCAGCCTGCCGCCGAGCAATTCATGGACCGGCACGCCGAGCGCCTTGCCCTTGATGTCCCACAGCGCCTGGTCGATGCCGGCGATAGCGCTCATCAGGATCGGCCCGCCGCGATAGAAGCCGCCGCGATGCATCACCGTCCAATGATCCTCTATCAAACGCGGATCCTTGCCGATCAGATAATCGGCCAGTTCCCTGACCGCCGCTTCGACCGTCAGCGCCTTGCCTTCGACCACCGGCTCGCCCCAGCCGCTGATGCCGGCATCGGTCTCGATCTTGAGGAAGAGCCAGCGCGGCGGAACGATATAGGTGGTCAGAGCGGTGATCTTCATGCGGTCGGCCGGTCTCAGTTGCTTTTCAGTTTCTTGGCGCTGACGAGATCGCGCGCGGCCAGGTCGAGTATCTTATTGGCTGCATTGCGCGCGGCGGCGGCGTCGCGCATGCGCAAGGCCTCGACCACCTCGCCATGCGCCGCCGCCGCTTCCCTGCGCCTGACCGGGGAGATCGTCGCGGTGGCCTCCAGCGAAAACAGCAGCGCCGTATCGATCAGCTTGCCGATCTGGCGGAAGATAGGGTTGTGGCTCGCGCCATAGACGATCTGATGGAAGACGATGTCGGAGCGCGAGAACTGCGTCAGGTCCTCGCCGGCACCCGCCATGCCTTGCCAGGCCGCTTCAAGATCGGCGATTTCCTGCAGCGTCGCGCGCGTTGCCGCAAGTTCGGCGACCAGCGGCTCGATGGCGCGGCGGGTTTCCAGGATCGCGTCGAACAGCTTGTCGTCCAGCGCATGCGGCGCATGCCAGGCCAGCACCTGCGGGTCGATGATGTTCCAGTTGTCCTGGTCGCACACCACCGTGCCGACGCGTGGCCGCGACAGCACCAGCCCCTTGGCTGCCAGCACTTTCAGCGCTTCGCGGATGACGGTGCGGCTGACGCCATATTCGATGCCGAGATCGTTCTCGGTGGGCAGCGACGACCCGGCCGGATAGCGTCCGGAGAATATGTCGGAGGCGATCGCCTTGGTCACGTCGGGCATGACGCGCGGCCGGCGCGCCGTCTCGCGCGTTTGCGTGTCTTCGTCAGCCTTCTTCGGTGTTTCGTTCACCTCAGCCCCTCCTCCAAGGCAGCGAACCGTTCGGTTTGCGCGCAATTGGTCCGGCCTTAGCGGATGCGAGTGATTTGCGCCAGCGACTACTTATCGGACTACCTATCTCATTTATCATACCAGATCAATTGACGGGTATGATAAAATTGATTACACACGACCAATCCGGGCTGAGCGCCCGGCTGTTTGCTGGGAGGTAATCATGCGACTTTTGAAAACCGCGCTCGTCGCGGGTGCTCTCGCCGTCTTGTCGGTCACCACGATCGCGTCGGCCTACGCTCAGGACACCAAGATCGGCTTCATCGTCAAACAGCCGGAGGAGCCCTGGTTCCAGGACGAATGGAAGTTCGCCGATCAGGCCGCCAAGGAAAAGGGTTTTACTCTTATCAAGATCGGCGCCGAGGACGGCGAGAAGCTGATGTCGGCGATCGACAATCTGGGCGCTCAAGGAGCGCAAGGCTTCGTCGTCTGCACGCCGGATGTGAAGCTCGGCCCCGGCATCGTCGCCAAGGCCGCCGCCAACAATCTCAAGCTGATGACGGTGGACGACCGCCTCGTCGGCGCCGACGGCAAGCCGCTGGAAGACGTGCCGCATATGGGCATTTCCGCCACCAAGATCGGCGAGGCCGTGGGTCAGGCCATCGTCGACGAGATGAAGGCGCGCGGCTGGAAGATGGACGAGGTCGGCGCGATCCGCGTTTCCTACGACCAGCTGCCGACCGCCGTCGATCGTGTCGAGGGCGCGATCTCGGTGCTGAAGGCCGCCGGCTTCAAAGCCGAAAACATCTTCGACGCGCCGCAGGCCAAGACCGACACGGAAGCCGCGCTCAATGCCGCGACCGTGGTGCTCAACGCCCATGCCGACATCAAGAAGTGGATTGCCTTCGGCCTCAATGACGAGGCGGTGCTGGGCGCAGTGCGCGCTTCTGAAAGCGTCGGCATTCCGGCGGACGGCATGATCGGCGTCGGCATCGGCGGCGCGGAATCGGCGATCAACGAGTTCAAGAAACCCGCCGCCACCGGCTTCGTCGGCACGGTGATCATCTCGCCCAAGCGCCACGGCTACGAGACGGCGCTCAACATGTATGACTGGATCGCCAACAACAAGGAGCCGGCGAAGCTGACGCTGACCGCCGGCGCGCTGGCCAAGCGCGACGATTACCAGAAGGTGCGCAAGGACCTCGGTATCGAATAGTCCTCCCTGTACAAACAGGCGGCGGCTTGATGCCGCCGCCTGTTTGGCATGCTCAAGAAGGATTGAAGCCCCGTGTCCTTTCTCGAATTCTCCAACATCACCAAGACCTATCCGGGCGTCAAAGCCTTGTCGGATGTGTCGTTCGGCGTCGAAAAGGGCGCCGTGCACGGATTGATGGGTGAGAACGGCGCCGGCAAATCGACGCTCATCAAGATCCTGTCCGGCGACCAGCATGCCGATGCCGGCGAGATAAGCATCGACGGCAAGGTCCAGGCCTATGCCTCGACCAGAAATGCCTTCGACAATGGCGTCATCGTCATCCACCAGGAATTGCAGCTGGTGCCCGAGTTGAGCGTCGCCGAGAATCTCAGCCTCGGACGCTTTCCGGCAAGCGCCGGCGTCATCGCCCGCCGCCGCATGCTCGACGACGTCGGCGCCAAGTTGAAATCGGCCGGCATCGATATCGACATGCGCCGCAAGGTCAAGACGCTCTCGATCGGCGAGCGCCAGATGGTCGAGATCGCCAAGGCCGTGATGCTCGATGCCCGGGTGATTGCGCTCGACGAGCCGACCTCGTCGCTGTCCTCGCGCGAAAGCGAGATCCTGTTTAAGCTGATCGGCCGGCTGCGCGGCGAGGGCAAGGTCATCATCTATGTCTCGCACCGCCTCGACGAGGTGTTCCGGCTCTGCGACAGCCTGACGGTGCTGCGCGACGGCAAGCTCGCCGCACATCATCAATCGCTGAAGGATGTCACCCGCGATCAGGTCGTGGCCGAAATGGTCGGCCGCGAGATTTCCGACATCTGGGGTTTTCGGTCGCGCAAGGCGGGAGAGGTTCGCCTCAAGGTCGACAATCTGAGCGGCACCAGGCTGCGCACGCCGGCAAGCTTCGAAGCCCGCGCCGGCGAGATCGTCGGCTTCTTCGGCCTCATCGGCGCCGGCCGATCCGAACTGATGCGGCTGGTCTTCGGCGCCGATCCGCGTTCGGGCGGCACGATCATGGTCGACGGCAAGACGGTTGCCGCCGCCAGCCCGCATGACGCAATCAGGGCCGGCATCGTGCTGTGCTCGGAGGACCGCAAGCATGACGGCATCATCCAAGGTCGCTCGATCGAGGAGAACATCAACATCTCGTCCAGGCGCCATCACACGCGCTTCGGCGTGCTTAGCCGGACTAGCGAGATCACGACCGCCGAAACCTTCATCAAGAAGCTCAAGGTGCGCACGCCGTCGCGCAAGCAGGACATCGTCAATCTCTCAGGCGGCAACCAGCAGAAAGTCATCCTCGGCCGCTGGCTGTCGGAGCAGGACATCCGCGTGCTGATCGTCGACGAGCCGACACGCGGCATCGATGTCGGCGCCAAATCGGAGATCTACGAGCTGCTCTATCAACTGGCCGAGGAGGGCATGGCGATCGTCGTCGTCTCCTCCGAGCTGCCGGAAGTGATGGGCATTTGCGACCGCATCCTGGTGATGTGCGGCGGGCGCATCAGCGCCGAGCTCGCGCGCGACCAATTCGCCGAAAAGGCGATCCTGGCCGCGGCGCTCCCCGACAAGAAAACCCCCGACGCGATCGCATCCTGAGGCTTCCAATGACCAGTCGGCTGAAGAAGATCCTGCTCGGCGAACAAGGCCTCGTCGTCATCTTCATCGTCGCCTTCGCGCTGGTGTCGCTGCTCGTGCCGAACTTCCTCACCGACCGCAACATGCTCGGCCTGCTTCAGTCCGTGGTCACCGTCGGCATCGTTGCCTGCACGATGATGTTCTGCCTCGCTGCGCGCGACTTCGACCTGTCGGTCGGCTCCATCGTCGCCTTTGCCGGCATGGTCGCGGTGATGGCCTCGAACACAACCGGCTCGATCCTGCTTGGCCTCGTCGCAGCCATCGCCTGCGGCGCGGTCGTCGGCTGGGTCAATGGCGTCGTCATCGCCAAATTCCGCATCAACGCCCTGATCACCACTCTCGCCACCATGCAGATCGTACGCGGTTTCGCGCTGATCTCGTCGGATGGCCGCGCCGTCGGCATCAACAGCCCTGACTTCTACCAGCTGGCCCTCTCGAAGCTGCTCGGCATACCGACGCCGATCTGGGTGCTGGCGGTGCTCTTCGCCATTTTCGGCTTTGTGCTCAACAGCACCGTCTTTGGCAAGAACACGCTCGCCATTGGCGGCAACCCGGAAGCTTCGCGACTTGCCGGCGTCAATGTCGACCGGACGCGCATCTGGATCTTCACGCTCCAGGGCGTGGTCTGCGGCATCGCCGGCATCCTGCTTGCCTCGCGCATCACCTCCGGCCAGCCCAACGCCGCGGTGGGCTTGGAACTGTCGGTGATCTCGGCCTGCGTGCTCGGCGGCGTCTCGCTTGCCGGCGGCAGGGCGACGATGTCGGGCGTCATCGTCGGCGTGCTGATCATGGGCATCGCCGAAAACGCCATGAACCTGCTCAACATCCCGGCCTTCTACCAATACATCGTCAGAGGCGTGATCCTGCTTCTGGCCGTGCTCCTCGACAATCTGCGTTCTTCGGCATTGGGGCGGCGCTGATGGGACGTCTTAAGGGAAAACGGATCTTCCTCACCGGCGCCGCGCAAGGCATCGGCTACGCCATCGCCGAGGCCTGTCTGCGGGAGCAGGCCGGGCTGTTCCTGGTCGATCGCGACGCGGACATTCTCGTCGAAAGCGCTGCACGCTTGGGCGACGTCGCGCATGCCGCAGCCGATATCGCTGATGCCAAGGCAATCGAGGCCGCCATGGCGGCGGCGACGAAGGCCATCGGCCCGATCAACACCGTCATCAACAATGCCGGCATGAACGTGTTCTCGACGCCGCTTGAAGCCACCGAGGACGACTGGACGCGCAATCTTGACGTCAATGTGAAAGGCGCCTGGCACTGCGCCAAGGCGGCGCTGCCGGGGATAATCGGGCAGGGCGGCGGCGTGATCCTCAACATCGCCTCGACGCACGCCTTCACCATCATCCCGCACACCTTTCCCTATCCCGTCGCCAAGCATGCTCTGCTTGGCCTGACCAAATCGCTGGCGATCGAATATGCCGGCGGCAATATCCGCGTGAACGCGCTGGCGCCCGGTTATGTCGCCACCCAGAAGGTCATCGACTACTGGAACAGCTTCGACGATCCGGGGGCCGCGCGCGCCAAGACGCTGGCGCTGCATCCGGGCGGGCGGATCGCCACGCCTGAGGAGATCGCCATGGCGGCGGTCTTTCTCGTCTCCGACGAATGCCCCTTCATCAACGCCGCCTGCCTTGTCGCGGATGGCGGCCTAAGCGTGCTTCACCACCCCTGACACACAAGCCATAATGGGAGGAAACCATGGCAAATGATGTCTTCGCGAAATCCCTGCTGACACGCCGGCAAGCGCTTGCGCTTGGTGCAAGTGCTGCGCTGGCGGGCGCGTTGCCGCGCGGCGCCTTCGCCGCGGACGAGAAGGTGACGCTCTGGCATGGCTGGACCGGCGCCGACAACACCACCGCGCTCAACGGCGTCATCGACACCTTCAACAAGGGCGGCAAGGGCGTCATCGTCGAGCCGACCGGCTATGACTGGGACACCTTATTTTCCAAATGGGTGGTCTCCTCGGCCGGCGGTCGTGCGCCGGACCTGGTGCTCTTCCACATCACCGAGCTGCCGGAATTCGCCACGCGCAAGGTCATCCGGCCGATCGACGACGTCGTCGCTTCGTCCGGTCTCGACCTGTCGCAGGTTCCGGATGCCGGCCGCACCGGCGTGACCTTCGACGGCAAGGTCTATGCCGCGCCGCTCGACGTGCATCCGCTCGGCTTCTATTACAATGTCGACATGGTGCAGGAGGCGGGCCTTGATCCGGCCAAGCCGCCGAAGACCGGCGAGGAATTCCTCGAATGGGCAAAGAAGCTGACGGTCAAGGACGGCAGCGGCAAGGTCACGCGTTACGGCTTCGAATTGCCGAACACCTGGGCGACAGCGCGCTGGATCTGGTTCAGCCTGATGTACCAGTTCGGCGGCACCTTCCTTGACGACAAGGGCCTGGCCGCGGTTGACAGCGAGGCCTCGCAGAAGGCGTTGCAATATCTCGTCGACCTGATCAACGTGCATGGCGTGACCAATCCCGAGGTCGGCGGCAACAAGGGCGAGGACGCCTTTGCTTCCAAGCAGGTCGCGATGAAGTTCATCGGCCCCTGGGAGGTCAATCTGCGCATGGCGCAGAAGATGAATTTCATGACCGCGCAATTGCCGGTGTTTGGCCGGAAGGCGGCCGTCTGGGCGAACTCGCATTGCATGGCGGTGTCGAAGCAGAAAAGCGACGACAAGCTCGCCGCCGATGGCACTTTCATGAAGTGGTTCTTCGACAACTTTGCCGCGCCCGCCACCACCGTCGGCATCATCCCGCAGAGCAAGGCGGTGCGTGAAAGCGCTGCCTTCACAGGCACCGAGCAGTACAAATATTTCAAGTCCTTCGTCGACGACCTGCCCAACATCGTCTACGAGCCGCTGATCCCGCAATATCTCTCGGTCTTCTCTTTCGACAAGCCGACGCCGCTGGTCACCAACCTGCAGGCCGCGCTCAGCGGCTCCAAGCCAGTTCCGGACGCCTTGAAGGCGATGAAGGAAGGTCTCGACGCGCAGCTGAAGAAGGGCTGATGACATCGCTGGCATCACACCCGGCGGGCCGCTCCAGGGCACGCCGCGCATCGGCGCAGGAGGGAGGGGCGGTGCGCAGCGGCATGACGCTTGCCGCCTATCTCTTCCTGTCGCCCTATCTGGCGCTGTTCATCGCCTTCATGCTTTTGCCGACGCTGGCCGCCATCGGCATCAGCTTCATGCGCTGGGATATCCTCGGCGCGCCGGAATTCATCGGGCTCGACAATTACCGGCAGATCTTCGCCGATCCGCTGTTCCTGACCGCGATCAGGAACACCTTCTACTTTGTCTTCCTGACGGCGATCCCGATGGTCGTGCTCGGCCTGGCTTTGGCTATGCTGCTCGACCAGAAGCTCAAGGGCACCGCTTTCGTGAGGACGGTGGTGTTCCTTCCCTATGTCGTCATGGTCTCGACCGTCGGCATCCTGTGGGGTTGGCTGTTCGACAAGGGCACCGGCCTCGTCAACTATTACATCACCACCATCGGCATCGAGCCGATCGCCTGGCTCAAGGACCCGCACTGGTCCATGCCGGCTTTGGCCATCACGACCATCTGGTGGACCGTCAACACCAACATGATCATTTTCCTGGCGGCGCTGCAGGATATTTCCGAGGAATTGCATGATGCCGCCACGCTCGACGGCGCCGGCCCCTGGCAGCGTTTCGTCTACATCACCTTGCCTTTGCTGCGGCCGGCCATGGCGCTGGTCACCGCGCTCACCATAATCAATGGCTGGCGCGTCTTCGGCCAGGCTTATGTGATGACGCAGGGCGGGCCGGAGGCGAGCACCTTCGTCATCGTGCAATATATCTATCTCACCGCGTTCCAGAATTTCGAGATGGGTCCGGCCGCCGCCGCGGGCGTGGTGCTGCTTTTAATCACGCTGCTCTTCTCGCTCGCCCAGATGAAGCTGATGAAGGCGATCTGATGCAGGACCAGCGCTCCAATCGTGCCGGAAAATCGCTTGGCGGGCGCTCGCTCGCCTATGTGCTGATGATCGTCGTGACGGCGCTCTGGGGCGCGCCGATCCTGTGGATGCTGGTCACTTCGGTCAAGCCGGAAAGCGAGATCTACGCTTATCCGCCCACCTGGATCCCGGATACGCCGACGCTGGAAGCTTATGGCGCGCTGTTTCAGCGCTTCCCCATGCTGACCTGGTTTCGCAACTCGGCCGTTGTCGGCATTCTCACCACCGCGCTGACCCTGGCCGTCGATGCCTTGGCGGCCTATCCGCTGGCGCGCATGCAGTTCCCTGGCCGCCGCGTCGTCATGGGCGTGATCTTCGCGACCTTCCTGCTGCCCTATGAACTCCTCTTCGTGCCGCTGTTCCTTGGCCTGAATAGCTACGGCCTGGTCGACAGCATCTTCAGCCTGACCGTGCCGGCATCGGCCAACGCCTTCGGTGTCTTCCTGCTGACCCAGTTCTTCCAGGCCGTGCCGCGCGAACTGGAGGATGCCGCCATCATGGATGGCTGCGGCCGCTTCGGCTTCTTCTGGCGCATCCTCTTGCCGCTTACCAAGCCCGGCCTTGCCACCGTCGCGATCTTCACCTTCGTCGCCAGCTGGAACAATTTCTTCTGGCCGCTGATCGCCACCAATTCCGACGAGACCCGCACGCTTCCGGTCGGGCTGGCGACATTGGTCGGCGGCGCCGGCATGTCGATGAAGCAGAGCGTGTTGATGGCCTCTGCCGTCGTGGCGACGCTGCCGACGGCACTCTTCTTTCTCGCCTTGCAGCGACACTTCGTGCGCGGCATCGCCGCGACCGGCATCAAGGGCTGACCATGACCGATATCGAGATCGCCAGCGACCGACTTCGCTGCGTGCTCTCGACGCAAGGCGGGAGTATCTGGCGGCTGGAGGTCGATCTTGGCGACGGCTGGCAAGCGCTGCTGCGCCCTCCACCAGAAGGTTCGGATCGCGATCCGCTGAACGCCGGTTGTTTTCCGCTCGTCCCGTTCGGCAACAGGGTCGAAGGCAATCGTTTTCTGTTCGATCGGACCGAATATCGTCTGAAGCCCAACACGCCTTGGGACAAGCACTACCTGCACGGCGATGGCTGGCTTGGCGACTGGACCGTCGAGGATCGCGGCGACGCCGAGGCATCGCTGTCGTTCGAATTTCAGGGAGAACCTTATCGCTATCGCGCCACGCAACGCTTCAAATGCGAAGGGGTGAGCTTCAGGGCGATTCTTGGCGTGACAAATCTCTGCCAGCGGCCGATGCCGTTCGGGCTCGGCTGGCATCCCTATTTTCCGCTGACGCCGGCAACCACGCTTGAAGCACCGGCGAAGGCTTATTGGACGGAAAAAGCGGGCTGGCTTCCGGACGCCCGCACCTCAGTGCCCGAGGCACTTGATTTCAACCACCCGAGAGCGCTGCCGCGCCATTGGGTCAACAACGGTTTTGAAGGCTGGGACGGCGCGGCCTCCATCGTCTGGCCCGAACGGCATATGCGGCTGTGCATCGAGACCGCTCCGATGCTGTCGCGCTATTTCCTTTTCATCTCCGACACGATGTTCGATCCGCACTACCGCGAGGACTTCTTCTGCTTCGAACCGATGAGCCACTCGGCTAACGGCCACAACCTGCCGGATTTGGGTGGCCTGACGGTGCTTGCGCCGGGGCAGGGGACCGAGACTTCCATGGCATTTTTGTGTGGCGCGGCAGAGGATGGGGGATGAGCAGCGTCACGGAAGTCTTCCGCTCGCGCGACAAGCTTGGCGAGGTTCCGGTCTGGGATGTGGCCGAGCAGGCGCTCTATTGGGTCGATATCGAGAGCAAGCGGCTGCGCCGCTTCGACCATGCCACCGGTCAGGTTCGCGAATGGCACTTCCCCGAGCGCATTGGCTCTTTCGCACTGCGCGAAAGAGGCGGGCTGGTCTGTGCCTTCGAAAGCGGGCTGGCCTTCTTCGATCCAGCTACCGAAAAGATCGACTGGATCGCCAGACCCGAAGCGCACATCCCCACCAACCGCTTCAACGACGGCAAATGCGACCGCAAGGGCCGATTCTGGGCCGGCACGATGGACGACAACCTCAAGGACCACAGCGCGTCGCTTTATCGGCTCGATCCCGACTTGCAGGTGACGCGCCTGGTGGGCGGAATCTGCATCTCCAATTCGTTGGTCTGGAGCCTCGACAACAGCATTTTCTATTTCGCCGATACTCCGGAGAACGCGATCTACGCTTACGATTACGATCACAACGCTGGGACCATCGCCAATCGCCGGCTCTTCGCCTCGACCGCCGAGCAGCCGGGAACGCCTGACGGTTCGACGATCGACGAGCATGGCTATCTGTGGAACGCGCAATGGGGCGGCTGGCGCCTGGTACGTTACGCGCCGGACGGCTCGATCGACCGGATCGTAGAACTGCCGGTGCAGCGTCCATCGAGCTGCATGTTCGGCGGCCCGGATCTTGCGACGCTCTATGTCACCACAGCCATCTGGGATTCCAACGAGGCCGATCTGCGGGCTCAGCCGCTGGCCGGCTCGCTGCTGGCGCTCGACGTCGGCGTGCGCGGCGTGCCGGAGCCGCGCTTCGCCGGCTGACAAGGAAACGGATATTCCTTCGCGGGGCACTCCGGTCAGCGGCAGCACGATGCCTTGACCACGGGAACACAAAATTGCCCGTCCAGCAACTGAGCCGCGCGGTCCTGAACTGGGTAGGTCGCAAGGTGCATTCGCTGGGCAGAAGGACGTGATTTGTTGGGCGAAAATGATTGAAGCGACCGGCTGCCGGTGGATCGACATAGCCTAGCGATTCGCAGTGTGTGCAGGATGAGATGCGCGTCCTTCGGAACGTTCTTGTCCCAGCCGTTGTGAAGAGCCTCTCGCGTTCGCATCAGGGCGCGCGACGAGATCAGGCGCAGCTCGAATCCGGCGGTCAGCAGCTGATGCGCGAAGGTGAGGACGTCGGCAGCCTCGCCGTCGGCGACTACGTGGTCGTCGATCCCGTCGTGTCCTGCGGCCATTGTTATGCCTGCCAGATCGGCCGCTCCAGCGTCTGCGCCAACTTGGGAGTGATGGGCGTCCATCGCGACGGCGGGTTTCGCGACTATGTCGCGGTGTTGACCTGTCGCTGATCGAAGCGGCTGTGGCCTCGAGTTGCAGCAAGATCTTGATCGAATCGGGATCGAAGCTGCGCAAGAAGGCGCTGTCGTTGACGACCAGATGCGACTTGGCCCTGATCTCCGATAGAAGGCAGGCTCCGAGATCGACCGACACCAGCTTCGGCGGCGCCAGCTCCTCGGCGCGCGAAAAGCGCTGGGTAATCGAACACTATCCGCCACGGGGACAGGAAGGCTTCGCCGTCGGCGACACTCGTGAAAAGGAAGACGCTGGTTTACGGGCTGGCGGTTATGAAGGCGTTGACGACCATGGCAACCCAATCACCGGATTAACTGCTGGTTTGCGCGTTTCGCATAGGCCAGCTGCACTCAAGCTGCGGATCTAACGGCGAAAAGCGATGCGTATGGCTCCTAAGGACCGAAGTCTGAGACAATGGTGTCGCCGCGCCGGCATTCAACCGGCCGGACACCACTGTTTCAGTTCAAGGATGGGGCAGATGTTATTGCTCAGGCCAATGATACCGAATTTGGCCTTGCCTCCTACGTCTATGCCAAGGACCTGTCGCACGTGTTTCGCGTCGCGGAGGCCCTGGAATACGGCATGGTCGGTCTCAACACCGGTCTCACCTCGAAGCTCCATTCGGCGGCGTCAAATCTTCGGGTTTGGGCCGGGAAGGGTCGCGCCATGGAATCGAGGAGTTTACCGAGATCAAACATGTCTGTCTCGGCGGCATTGCGTGAACGACGCAGGCCAGCCCACGCTAACGCCGGAGATGTTCACCATAAATCGACGGTGTCGTTGTTCGCAGTCGTGTGTTGCCGTCGAGCCCGCCTCGGCTTGACCGCCGTGCAACTCGCCCGGCGGTCGGTATTCACTGTCGAATGGCACGTTCAGCCTTCCACATAGACGATGCGGCGCGTCGACGGCTCAACCAGCACCGGTCGGTTGTTCACATAGACATACCGGTACCGGTAGTTCGGGATCTTCTGCAGGGCTACCGTCGCAGGCAGGGTCGCGCCTGTCACAACCTTGCCTTGAAGGTAAACAGGCTTGACCCGGTGCTCGGTGATGTAGGTGCGCACCTGTTCGGGGGGAGTGATCACGGTACCAGCCGCACCGCCGCCCACGATCCCCGCCGCGCCGCCCACGGCAGCGCCAACTGGACCACCGATGATAGCGCCGGCGATCGCTCCGGTAGCGCCGCCGGCGACGGCTCCGGCATTAGCCTGATCGCGAGGAGCTTTCACCACCGCGATGCCTGAATTGGCCGGCCGCTCGGTTAAGACGACCCGATTGCCGCCAAATTCTGCGGTGACGAAATCGGAATAGACCCAGCCTTGACCACCGGCCTCGGCGATGGTGCACCATTTCGAGTTTTGCAGACAGCCGTTCAGTGTGGCCGTCTGGCCCGCCCGCAGCACGCCGATGACCGGATATTGCGAGCCGGGACCGGCTCGAACGTTAAGGTTTGTAGCGGCGGATACGGGAGTGTCGGCGAAAGCTGCGCCAGACAAGGCGACAAGCGCGCCTGTCACAACAGGTAACAAAAGCCTTCTCATCGTTCTGTCTCCGTTTCATGGTTCCCTCAGAGCCAAAAACGAGGAAGAAGCGCGTGCGTTCCGCTGGCGGAATCGCTGAACGGAAAGATTCCAAATGTCATCATTGAGCTGTCTCTGTTGCTCCCGCTTGCGTCTAGATTTGGTCGATCTTGCCGAACACCCTGCGCAGTCCGCCGTGGGGTCGTGGAGGCCTGATCGCTGGAACGGCCATCGTTGCGGGGAGAAGCCGGGCAGATCTTGAAATGTCGACCTAACTGACGCTATATTGCGTCATAATTTTTGGCAGTGCACGGAGGTGCTGCAATGGGCTTGGCACGATATGCGGATAACGGTTTGTTCGCACCGAAGAAGATGGCGGACGCTTTCCGCACCACGAGCGAGGAGATCGCGCGTACGGCTGGTCTGGGGAAAGACGCGGTCCAGCGCCGGGAGCGGGTGCGCTCAGCCAAGACGCAGCGCCGCCTGCGCGAGATGGTGGAAATCGTGAACAAGGTCGAGCCGCGATTTGGCTCCGCGCTCATGGCCTATGCCTGGTATCGGTCCGAGCCGCTGCCGGGATTTTCGGGGCAGACGGCCATGCAGCTCGTGCGGGAGGGTCGAGCCGATGAGATCCTCGACTTCATCGACGCGGTCGATGCGGGGATCTACGCCTGACGATCGCCGCCATCACCTATTCAGGCCGGCTCTACCGCGCTCTCAATCCGGTGTATGCCCGCGAGCCTATGTCGGGACGCGGTGCCGAGCTTTATGGAGGACGTTTCAACCCCAAAGGCATGCCGGCGCTCTATGCGTCGACCTCGGTCCTGACGGCTTTGCACGAAGCCAACCAGGTAGGCGATCTGCAGCCGACGACGCTGGTCGCTTATCGTGCCGAGATCGAGGCCGTCTTCGACGCAGGTGACGGCACTGCTCTTGCAGCAATGGGTCTCGATGCGGCGGCCCTCGCCGACCCGACATGGCGCGATCAGATGAGAGGCCATGGCGAGGCGCATACGCAGCGATTTGCCCGCGAGCTGGTCGCGCAAGACTATAATGGCCTGCTCGTGCCGAGCTTTGCCAAGGGCGCCGCAATCGGCGACTTGAATCTCGTTCTGTGGCGATGGGGTGACGCTGCCCCATCCAGGCTCGAGCTGATCGACGACGAGCAACGGCTCGGTTGATCTCGCTGGCCGCTGCCCGCGTTGCCAACTATGCTGCCTTCGACAGGGAGCCGGGAACTCAAGTCTGACGGAAAGAGCGCGCACTTTCAGCTCAATAGGGTACCGCTGTGCTTAGCGATCGGGGGTCATTTCGTCGCCACCGCTCAGTTGCAACCATCCCTGGCAGCAACAACTCCGCGTTCGCGTCTCTATGGTCATTCTAACTGGAACTGAAATATCTCCTCCGCAGTTGAGTGCGCACCAATTTGGGATACTTCATGATCGACAGCGCGGTTCGCGTTGTTGAAGACGAAACTATAATACTGCTCGACATCAAGTCGGGTTTGAAGCTGGCTTCGAGGTAGTGGGTGTAGGCACTGCGGTCGCAATGCCCGCCCGCACGACCACAATCACTGGACGCCAGCTGCAACACCAAGAGCACGGTGATCGGCGCACTGGTCGGCGCCGTGGCCGGCTCAGCCATCACGCCGAGCGCCGCGGTGATCAGCCCTGCCGATATCAGGATCGCTACGGCCGCATCTACACTGCGCCTTGCGATGACCGATATGCAACGGCAATTGTTGAGAGCCTCTGGGTCGCTAAGAACGCTCAAGCGTGACAGGGCGGCGCCGAACTTGGCGCCGCCGCTATCTTTTTGTCACGGTTGTCCCTGTCCTCCGCCGGACCCGTAGATGTTTCCGGTTGTGAAGCTCGCGTCGTCGGCCGCCAACTGCACGTAGATGGAGGCCAGTTCGGCCGGCTGCCCCGGCCGTTCCAGCACGGTCGTGCTGCCGAATTTCTTGTACTTTTCCTCTGACGCGCCGCCGCTTATCTGCAGCGGGGTCCAGATCGGCCCGGGCGCCACGCCGTTGACGCGAATACCTTTGGGGCCGAGTTGCTTTGCCAAGGACTTCACGGAGTTCATCGTCGCGGCCTTGGTTTGGGCGTAGTCGTAGAGGTCGGGCGAAGGGTCGTAGGCCTGTTCCGACGTCGTGCCGATTAAGCAGGATCCTGGCTTCAGATGCGGCAGCGCAGCCTTGATGATCCAGAACGGTGCGTAGATGTTCGTCTTTATCGTGGCGTCAAAATCCTCGCTCGTGATGTCAAGGATCGTGGGCTTCGCCTGCTGCCTGGCGGCATTGCAAACGACAATGTCGAGACCCCCGAGCTGCTGCACGGCGTCGGCCACCAGTTTCTGACAAAACGCCTCCTCCCGCAAATCGCCGGGCAGAGCAACGCCGGTCCTGCCGGCATCGCGTATGAGCTGGATCACTTCGTTGGCGTCGGGTTCTTCGGTCGGATAGTAATTGATAGCGACATCCGCTCCTTCGCGTGCATAGGCAATTGCAGCGGCCCGGCCCATGCCGGAATCGCCGCCCGTGATCAAGGCTTTGCGGCCCGCAAGCCGGCCTGGCCCCTTGTAGCTCGTCTCTCCATGGTCGGGTTTGGGTTTCATGTCGCGTGCCAGACCCGGCCAGGGCTGGTTCTGTGCTTCGAATGGCGGCTTCGGGTATTTGGAGCGGGGGTCTTGCATCGCGGTACCGTTCTCTAAAGGTTTGGTGCTTGTCTGCTGTGCACGGGCGTCCCCCGCCACGCCGGCGGCTATGCCCACCCCCGCCGCGGCCATAACTTCACGTCGGGACAATGATTGCGGGTGAATTTTCGTCATTCGGCTTCTCCGAGGCGCGTGAAGCGCCCGAACCGCGCCGAGTTGATTAGGTTCCTTGCTTCGATCCTGAGGCGTCGAAAAGAAGGCGGCGTGTCTTTTCTCCACCACGTTGGCATCGACGCTCGGCCAAAGATCGCCGGCCGTAGTCGCTTCGGCTATCGGCGCGAAGAAGTCATCGAACAGGTGGTCAATCTGTCGGTGGAACGACGTGAGCGGGTCTTGCGCGGAGACGCCACATGCGAAGCACCACGTCGCGATCGGTTTATCGCTGCCGACCGCTCGGTCCTTCTCGCCTCCTGGAACAGCTTCGACGTCAAACCTGTCCGTTATCTGCGTGCCGTCGCAGACTGACTGGTCGGGGTTGGCCACCTTGACACACGTGTCATATAGCCGCTGATCTTCAACATGCCTCCGATCGGTTCCAGCCCCCGCCGCTGCATCTTATCTAGGTAGGAACCAACTGCTCGCATGTAACGTTCCGCCAAAGCGTCCGCAGCGGCATTCAATGATATCGCTGCAGCGTCTCGATGCTTGTGCGAGGTCAAGAAGGTGCCGAAAAAGCTGAAGCAGAAAAAAGGGGGCGAATCCAATCCGCCCGGCGTCAAGCCTAAGAGAAAGCCGCCAAGAGATACGCGTGAGAATCCCGCACCAAATCCGGAGAGCGCGGGCGAATTACCCGATACGAACACGCGAGAAGAGGTCGAGGCGATCAGGCCTAATCTTAAGCGTTAGGGCTGCACTGAAAGGACAACTCCGACCGCCAGGACGAAACAACTGCGCGACGGCGAAAGCCGCTCCGAAAGGCGCTGACGACGCTGGACTTGGAAGTGCAGGTGCCTGCGCGCCAAGGCTTGCCGCGACCGGGCTGAGTGCAGTTCGATAATGATCCTTGTGATCGGTGCAGCCGGCAGATTCGGCCGTCATGTTGCTCGCGCCCTCAGGGCATATTTCGAGGAGTTAGCGAACAGCGCCTCTGGTCGAGACCTCTAGTCGCGAACCGGCATCGCGGTCCTTTCCATTTCTGAAGCAATCTCAAGGTGAACCATCCTGATTGAGATTAGTAGGGCAGACTTGCAACGCCCCGCCGGCCAAGGAGTTACTTCGTCAAACGCGGCCGCAATGAGAACTGCCTTGCACGGTGCCGTTCGGCGGAAGCGGCATTCAAGTGTTTTCCATGGAGGTTTTCACATGAAAGTCTACGAAGCTGTCGCGCGGGCAATATCGGACGCAACCGACAGTCCAATCTTCGGTCTCATGGGCGATGGCAACATGGACCTCATGGTGGAGTTCGCGGAACGTCATCGCCGCACGCTCGTGCATGCGCGGCACGAGCAGAACGCCGTGGCGATGGCCGATGGCTATGCCCGTTTCTCCGGCCGGCCGGGCCTCGGTTCCGTGACGCAAGGCCCCGGCTTGACCAACACCGCGACGTCGCTGACAGTCGCGCGCCATCATCGGTCGCCCGTTCTGCTGCTCGCGGGGCAGACCTCACTCGGCGACATGCACAATCCGCAGCGGCTGGATCAGGGCGCTTTCACGACCGCGACGGCAGGCGCCGGAGTGGTGATAGAGAACGAGAAAATGGTTGCCCCCGCGCTCGACGCGGTATTCAGGCATCTACACGCCGGTCTCGGACCATTTGTGCTGAACCTGCCTTACAATGTTCAGACGACAGACCTCAGCGATGATTGGTCGTACGCGCGTCCTTCAGCTCCCATGGCGAGTGAGCCGGAGGAAGCTGCGGTCGACCGCGCCGCCGACCTTCTCCTTCAAGCCGAACGCCCAGCTATCCTCGCCGGACGCGGTGCGGTGCTCGCCGGGGCGGATGCCGTGATCGGAGAGCTCGCAACGGCACTCGGCGCGCCTATCGCAAGCTCTCTCGTTGCAAAGGGAATATGCAGCGACCATCCATTCGCAGTCTGGGTCAGCGGTGGCCTCGGCCAAGGCATCGCCGAGGAAGCTCTCAGCGATTGCGATATTTTGCTCGCGGTTGGCGCGAGCCTCAACCAGTGGACCACGAACCACGGAGAGCTCGTTCGTAACAGGAAGATCATTCAGATCGACGCCGATCCGACCGCTTTCGGGGCGTATGCGTCGCCTACATTGGCGCTATTGGGAGATGCGCGTCTCACCACCCAACGGCTTTGCGGGGCGGTACGCCGCCGTGGCGGCAAGGCGCATGCGCAACCGCGACTGCCGGGCCTCAGCCGGCGCCAGGACTACGCAGATGCCGAGAACGGACACGTCGATCCGCGGCGCGCGCTTGATGTTCTTCAAGATGTACTTCCCCCTGACCGCATCATCGTGGCGGACGGCGGCCACTCGGCCCAGGCGATCTGCCAAAAACTGACTGTCCGAAATCCACGCGATTGGGCCTATTCCTTCGATTTCGCCTGCATCGGCCAAGGGCTCGGTCTTGCGATCGGCGCCTGCTTCGCGCGGCCCGGACAGCGTGTGACACTGGTGACCGGCGACGGCTCGCTTATGATGAACATGGCCGATCTAGATACAGCCGTCCGGTACGATCTGCCGCTTACGATCATCATTCTCAATGATGAAGGCTTCGGACAGGAGCGTCATACGCTGGGACACAAGGGTCTCCCGGAACGCCATGCACGTTATGCCTCGCCTGACTTCGCCAAGCTCGCAGAGAGTCTCGGCGGACGCGGTCGGCGGCTCGAGGGACGGCCCGGCCTGAACGAACTGCGCTCCTGGGTCCGCGATGACGAGCATTCGGGAGGCCTTATCATGCTGGACATCCCGATCAATGGCGCGGTTGAGCTGCCAGTTTCACAGGAGCTCGTCAGACACATTCACTAAGCACAGGCAGCGCCTTCTGCTGAACGAGGTCGCTGAAAATGGCGGCCGCGTGTTGAACGCCACCTGGCAGCCGAAGCATCATGCAATCGATCACCGCCCTGACTATGACCCGCGCGTGAGGGTCGAAACCGGGTATGTGAGCAACCTGGAGTATTTCGAGCGAGCGACGAAACGACACGCCCCGGCGACGCCATGCGGCAGCGTCCGCGCGGCCCGCGTGGGCATGTGAATGCCGGCTGCGGCAAGGATGCCAGCTGGGATTTCGCGCGACCAAAGCAGCCTCTCAAACGCGACCGCCTCGAATCCAGAAGGCAGTCAAGAAGGCCTGCAAAATACTGAACAGGCTCATGTCTGACGTTGGCGATCAGCTCGTCCTGGCGGTCATCGTCGACATAAAGCACCTCAATCATAGGAGTCTCTCCCCGTCGTCGCCGTATTCGTAATAGAACCGTGCGAGGCGTGCTTGCCGCTGGCCACGAACCAGCCGGAGAGCTCCTGGTTGCGGGATCGTATTCGCTTTTCCTGATCCAGGTGGATGGAATGGCGCACCGCGCTGGCTTGCTAATGGCAAACGATCGGAATGCGGCTTTTGTTTCAGGGGCGCGAACTTATAACGCGACGATGGACGACGCGACGTGGACTTGCACCACGAAGACAATAGCGACTTACGATTCGTTGCCGGCACCTTCACGCTGGAGAAGGGCGTCTGGCGAGGAACGTTCCCGATGCCGACCTGCCGAAGTGGGTGTCTTTCTATCGCCAGCAGATGGTATCCTGGCCAGGCGACATCCTACGCAGAGAACATTAAAGCTCTTGAAGCGCTCGTGACGGAACTGCGTGTGCAGCAATGAAAGAGCCCGCACCGGGGGGAGGGCGATGCGGGCTCATGTCGGGAAAATTGCCGAAACCCGACGCGACGCGGTAAAATGCTGGGAGGGGCATGCGCCGCGGCTATCGAACATCGAGTTGGCGGGAATGTTCCGCGGGATCGCTACTTTCGCTGCAGAAAGCGCGCGCTTCTCGCAGGAGCGATGCCCAGCCAGTGCCGATCATCTTGATGAGCTCTCGGGTTTGTTCTTCGGAACCCCCGTCTCCTTAACTAGCCGCCGGACCAAGATCTTTCTTGTCGCTCTTCCATGACCCATGGGAGACCCCATGCATCGCGCCGAACTGATTGTGAGCGGCAAGGTTTCGGGTTTAGATTATGCGTAACAGAAAGTGAAAAAAGCCCGCCGACCGAAGCCGAGGCCATCTTCCCTCAAACTGCTTACGCTCTCCTTTCCCGGATGGTCCGCCCGAGCCCAGGAACCCCGCACAAAGCTCTTTCTAATGCAGTTTTGACTAATGGGCTGTAGCTCGGGAGCATTAACGAGGGGAATTTCCCGGGTGGGCGGCTCTAGCTGGCGTCCTTAGGAATTCCAAAAGCCCGGCTCGCGCATGACACAGGATTATGCGAGCCGGTCCCAGCGTACATTTGCTTGAGAAAAAGCAGAAGATTCATCGCCAATACCTGTCCGGCCGTAACGTGAGGAGTATCATCTAGCGACCGAGCGGCTGTTTTGACACTGACAGCAGTTCCGCCTCGTCCCTGATCCCTGCCAGGTAGTTGGCCAGAAGGCGAGATGCGAGGGCTTCGCGTCGCTCGGGGGACTGATGTTCGACCTTCAATTTGTCGAACACGCGACCGAGCAGCGCTAGGTCCGAAGAACTGAAGATGCCAGCTTCTCGGGCTCTTTGATGAATTGGCACGAGACCCTCTCAAAATCGGATGATCCCTCAAACGCCGTCAAACTCGCCTTTGGTTGCGTCCCATGTCAACAAAAGAAAAAGCCCGCCGGTCAAAGCCGATGGGCAGGTGCTGGAGTAGCCTGGGTGCGCAGTGGCAACGCGCGGGGGCAGGCCGATCACCGAAGCGCGTGCATTGGTAGTGTGCTTGAGAGTTCTGCAAATTCGCTGAGAGAGGGCGATCCGCCGTTCACAGGAGGCCGCGGATCTTTTGTGCATTGGGGGACTGGCGATCGCGAATCCTGCCAAATGAGCTTTACCGGCCCACGGGCCTACCCACCGACGATGAATCGCCCTCCGGGCGGGCGGCACAATCGGATGCTCACTCAGTCTCAGCTCTGCCCGCGAATTGATCGACTGCTCCCGCCATCTGTAGCATGAGCTCGTCCATTGAGATTGAATTGTCCCCGTATGGATAGAACTCCGATTTGTCGCCCTTCTTCCATTTCTGTCGCAGATCGGCGTCCGTGATGTCCCAATCGCGATAGGTCTGACGCCCCAGTTCCCGCAGGTCAGCGTCATGGAAGAGCAGGCCGAAACGATGATCAGCACCCAGGTTAGCCGGCTCCAAAACTACCCCGAATTGCGTGACAGGTTCTCGCTTCATCTGGAGGAAACCCGTCGGCAGGCCAAACGCGTCAGCGAGTGCCTCGAACGTATGGGCGAAAGCACATCGTTGCGAAGGACGCAGGCGCCAAGATGCTCGCGACCGCCCAGGGACTGAGCGGCTTCTTTGTCGGCGACGAAGTCCTGAAAGGCGCTCTCGCAAGCTACACGTTCGAGCACATGGAGATCGCGAGCTATCGAATCCTGAGTGCGACGGCCGAGGAGGCGGGCGATATCGAGACGCAGCGGGTCTGCGAGGGCATCTTGCGGGAAGAAGAGGCGATGGCGGAGTGGCTGAAACCCACCTGCCGAAACTCGTGCACCAATTCCTCGCGCGCCACAGCCAACCTGAGTGACTGCAAAGCACTAGCCGTGAGAGCTTTGGCGACCGATCTTCTTCCTGCTGCTGTATATCACCGCCGATCGTCATCGCGCACGCGTCTTCAATCTTGCTGGCGTTGCGGGGCAAGTACAGGGACCTCCGGGAACCGACCAAGCGCTGTCGACGAGTACGATTCGCCGAACCGGCCCGCCACGCAATAAGTTCGGCCGGTCCTAATAGGGCGAGTGAAACACATGCGCGGCGAAGACTACCTGCGACAGGCGCCATTACAGGGCTTACGCGATGATGGAACGTAAGGCGTCTGGCAGCCTTCCTTGTCGGGTGACGCACCCTCGCCAGATGGCGCGTTATTCTCGGGCTGCCCACAGTCCGAGAGCTTGCCCTTCGTCCCTCGCGGGTGGCAGGCTCAAAAAGCTTATCGATTTCTAGGAAACTGAACGAAGTCGGAACCCCCCCGCGGGTGCCAGTGTTTCTTCACCTAACGGAGGATGAAACATGGCAGCGCCGCGCGCGGTTTGGAAAGGTTTCCTGAAATTCGGATCGGTCGCATGCAGCGTAAAGCTGGTGGGAGCAACCACTGAGGCGGGGAAGGTCCATTTCAAGATTCTGAACCGCGAAAACGGCCTGCCGGTCAAGAGCGCCTATATCGATGAAGGTACCGGCGACGTCGTTCCTTCAGAAGATCAGATCAAGGGCTACGAGGTTGAGAAGGGCGACTTCCTCGAAATCGAGCCGGACGAGATCAAAAAGCTGAAGCTCACGTCGCAGCATACGCTCGACATTGAGGGCTTCGTCGCGATCGATGAGATCGACACGAGGTATCTGGAAAAGCCCTATTACGTCATCCCGGCCGATGGCGCCGCTGTTGAGACGTTTTCGGTGCTGCGAGAAGCAATGGCCAAGAAGCGGGTCGCGGCGCGATCTTGTGTTGTGCTGTACCAGCGGGGCAGGGAAGTCATTATCCAGCCCTTCGGCAAAGGAATGCTTTTGACCGAGTTACGAACCCACAACGAGATGATTTCAGAAAAGAGCATCTTCGACGACGTGAAAAGCCCCAAATACGACAAGGATCTGCTCGAAATTGCCGGGCTGCTGATCGACAAGAAGGCAACAAAGTTCGACCCCTCGAAATTCGAAGATACCTATGAGGATGCGCTGATCGCCATGATCGACGCCAAGCGCAAGGGCAAGAAGCCGCCCAAGCCGGCGCCGAAACCCAGGGAGAACGTGGTGGACCTGGCTGCAGTGCTGAAGAAGAGCCTCGCTGCGGAGGGTATCAAGGGGCGGGCAAACGCAAAGCCCGCGCGAAAATCCGCCTAGCATGGCAACGGACGGCCCCGTTCGTATTGCTTTTGTGGGGACAGCATGTGCAACGACTATGAGCAGCATGTCGCTTGGGCCGAATATTGCCGGACGATGGCTTCGCTGGCGCTGAAGATCCCGGCTCATCAAACTGAACTCGATCTTCCCCAAGCTGATGATATCCGCATCAATGATCCGGCGCCGATCATGCTCGCTGCCGGAGACGGAGTTGAACTTGCGTCGATGACGTTTGGGTTTCCGCCGGCCGGCCCGAAGGGAGGACCGGTGTTCAACTTCCGATCGGAAGGACGTCGTTTCGCCGACAGCAAACGCTGTCTGGTCCCGGCCTCGGCGTTCTTCGAATTCACTGGCACCAAATACCCGAAGGCGAAACACCGCTTCACTCTGAACGGCGCTCCTTTCCTGGCTATCGCCGGGCTCTGGCGGGAAGCGGCCGGCAACAAGCCGCCCACCTTCACCATGTTGACGACCGATCCCGGGCCGGATGTCTCGCCATATCACAATCGCCAGGTGGTCGTTCTTCAGCCCGAAAACTGGTCAGCGTGGCTTGATTTGTCGAGACCGGAGAGAGAGTTGTTGCGACCCTCGCCGGCGGGATCGTTGTCCGTTGAAACGGTACGGCCAGAGCGCGCCTGAGTTCAGTTGCGGAGAGGCTCCGGCACACTGAGCGGTCCAATGTCGAAAATCCGCTGATAGACGCCCTTGCGACGCCAGGCGCCACGTGCGCGTCCATTCTCCCTGTCGCGCTTGGGATCGAACATGATCCCGCCGAAGTGGTCAAGGAATGCGGCGGCGGCATCGCGATCAGCGAAACAATGCAGTCGCCATTGCTCCTGCTTGCCGTCTTCCAGATCGCGATCACGGATCGCGTCCGGCAAGATAGCCCTTGCTCCTCAAGAAACCGCCGGATCAGCGTGAAGTTGTGTGCCGTGCACATGTCGTCGGGCAGCGCCACCTGGTGCGGCATATCGCGATCGATCATCGTTGGCGGCGGAATGCTACGGCTGCGGGCAACCATTAATTGCTCAATTTCCGTCGCCTGGTTTCAAAGGCTTGCTGCAAATCGATGTCGGTCTGGTCGCGCATCGCATCCGAAAGCGATATCGCCAGGTTAAGGCTGTCGGGGTAGATCGCCATGATCCAGGCGGCCGTGAGTTCTGTAATCGCCTGCTTCTGGCTGACATCTGACAGTCCACGCAGGTGCTTTGCCATCTTTTGAGCTGCTCGGTGGATGGCAGGCATTTCGCGCCTGACGGTTGCGTAGATTTCGGGCTGCTCGGCTTCGGTCGCACGTATCGGTTTCATGGTTCTGTCTCCTTTCGCAAACAGTGAACGAAAAGAGAACAAAGAGTCAAGACGCACCTTGACTGCATGGGAATATGTTCCTCATTTCAGAGGATGCCGGAACAACCCGAAAAGTGGCCACGAGGCCAGGCTTGGACGCTGATGCATGCCCATGAGGCAGGGCAGATCGCGCGCATCTCCTGCGGCCATTGCCATATCACACGCCATTACAAACCGATCGAGCTCCGCGAGGTGATCGGCAATGTCACCATAAACCAGGTGCGAGAAAGGGTACGTTGTCAGGCCTGCGGCAAGCGGGAGTGGATGTCGGCGGAACTCTTCCATCCCTACCGACAGGAGCTTGTGAGCATCCGTTTCCGGCGCCTGAAGGAAATACGATGGGAAAGGCGTGTGATTTGGCGCGACGAGTAAAATCTATTTGAGAACCGTCAAGTTATGAAACTCTTCGAAACGACCAGGGAAATTGCGTGCCAGATACCGCACCACTCTGGAATTATCCATCAGCCGGTCAAAATAGCGGCAGGCGGCGACGAGTTCCAGGCTCGCTGGCCCGCGCCGGTCGAGCGCATTCAAAAATGCGCGGCTAAGGTTGGCCAACTCGCACTCCATTTCTCCCCTCCGGTCTTCGGAAAGGCTGGCGAGCTCAGGTTGCGGACGGAAATCTTCAACCAGGAGCGACCGTTGCGTGAGGGCGACGAGCATCTTCACGTAGTTGAGACTGACCGGCCCCCTGGCAATCATTGAGCGCGCAATCTCTATTTGCCGGACCGGAAGCACCGTCCGCAGCAACGCGAAAAGCCCTGCCGGCCCGCTGCAGTCCCTCAGCAGATCGAGGACCTCCGGGCAGATCTCGCCGGCTGAAATCGGATTGGCGTCGGAAGAGATGAGTTGCGATGAGGTCTGCGCAGGCGGCGTGCCGCTGATTCTCCGCGCCAATGTATTTGGCATCGTAGCAAGGCCTTCGGATGCCAACAGGTCGCGGAACTGCCCGTCGCCTGCTATCAGGCGTACCGCCACGGCGATCCTGTCCAAACGTTGCTCCAGTTCTTCCACCTCTGCGATGAAGGCACGCTTGCGCCTGCACTCGGCGTCGTAAATCCTAAGGAACTCGGGAGTGGAACGGCGCATCTTCGGGCGTAGCTGATCGGAGGCCAACGCCCCGACATGTCGGCGGCCGTTGTTGAGGAGAATCTTGTGGGCAGCTTCCCGGCTCAGCCGCTTCGACCTCATGTTGCGCTCTCGACAGCGACCCGCTCCGCCAGAGCAAGCAGCGGCATCAATGTGGGGAAAACATAGGAATCCAGAAGCGCTCCGTTGTGGGCGTGCAGATCACGCTTGCCGGCGATCTCACGGGCCGGAGCAATCAGGTAGTCTCGAATGGTGAGGTCGCCGGGATTCATCCGGATCAGGACATAGATGTCCGGCAACGGTTGCCGATCAGCCTTCACAAACCATCTTGGATAACCGAAGTAGGAGGCTCTGCAGCGCGCTATTGCGATCGCCACAATAAGCTCCTCGTTGATCTGCACGACGCCTGTCTCCGCGTCATAGGCCGCAACCGCGCCTCGCGCCTCGACTGCGGCCAAGAACTCCTGAATCGCCTGCAGCTTCACTGTGTCCAGTCGTCGGTTGACGTAGATGTAGCGGTAGTTCTTGGGCGCCTGGTATCCGATCAGCTCATAGGCTTTGACGAGGGTTCCAAAACGCCACGAGTATCGTTGGGCGGGCGGGCAATCGGGTGCGGCGTCGATGATGAAGGTGGATAGGGCACCACGGCGTGCCAGCAGCGCCTCGAGGGCGACCAACATCTCCTGATCGGACATGTGGCGGTGGATAGTCTTGAGCAAAATCTGTGCGCGCCTGAATAGCTTGCGATCGACGATCGGCTCTAGGACGTTCTCCACCCGAAGCCACTGTTCGGGAGGATTGTGGACCCGATGGCTCTTGAGCCTGGTCGAGCCCCTGTTCCAGACGCTGTTGCCAATGTAGTTCTCGTTGGTCAGCAGCGAGTGGACAGATTCTCGCGTCCAGGGGCGCTCCAGGTCGGTCAGCAGGCCGCGCTTGTTGAGCGTTCGGGCAATCTCCAGCTGTGATTTTTTTGTTCTGACAAAGTGGTTGAAGATCCATCGTACAGTCGCGACCTCGTCAGGCGGTCCGTGGATCAGAACGATGCGATCCGTCTGCAGGTTCTTGTACTCGTAGGACGACAGGACGCCTTTGGGACGCCCATGTTGATCGACAAGCAGGCGCCGCAGGCCAAACCCTGCCTTGCCGCCCTGTCGAAAGCCCATCCGGATTAGCCTCGCCTGGCCAATGAAGACTTTCTGCGACAGCATTCTACTGTGCTCAGCAGCCATGCTGCGCTTGATCGCCTTGAGCACATCGGATCCGATGCTGCCGTCATTTGCGAACTGTTCGGCGCAGAACTCGATCCGCACACCTGCCATTTGACATCGATACTCGTATGCAGCGCTCTCATCGATATTCTGGAATCGTCCCCATCGGCTTACGTCGTACACCACGATGGTCTCGAAATCGGCTCTCCCGATTTCGACATCGGCCAGCAACTGCTGAAGGCCGGGACGGCCTTCGAGGTTGAGCCCACTGCGGCCTGCGTCCTCGTAGGTGGCGACGATGTCGTAGCCCATGAGGTCCGCATAGTCGCGGATGGCATCCCGCTGATTTTCGATCGAGTAGGCCTGATACTCAGTCGACATACGCAGGTATTGCGCAGCGCGAACCCTTCGCCTCCCCGCAGGCGGATTGCCACCCTCTGCAAACTTGTCCATCGCCTTGCACCTTGGTGCCGGCAATTTAAACTAGCGGTCGATCGCCCTCGAGCAAGGGAAACTGAGATGCAGCAACATGTCGGGCTGGTCCATCAGGAAGGCGACAGCGACTACGGCGTGTCATTTCCCGACTTTCCCGGGCTGATCACGGCCGGCGCCACTGTTGACGAGGCGCGCGAGCTGGCCGAGGAAGCCCTGGCCTTTCACGTCGTAGGAATGATCGAGGACGGCATAGCGGTTCCGCAACCTACGTCGCTCGAGCACATCGAGGCAAATCCGGACCATCGCAGCCAAGCTTCCATATTGGTGCGCTTGAAGATCCACTGAACGCGCGGCTGGTCACCATCGCCCGCATAACTTTCCCATTTGGCAACCATGGCGTTCAACCGGCGGGAAACTGTGATTCACTTCGTGAGCGGGGTCTGCCGCCGTTCCGCCGCAATGCGACCGCACTCGGGGTTTTGTTCGCCCCAGCCTGTCAGTCCTCGGGGCTTCAGAGGAGTTCGAGTGATGTTTATCAAGAAGGCCATTCTCGCGGTACTAATGGCCGCGGCGCTCGCTGGCTGCGAGACGCAGACCGAAGGCCAGCAGCGTGCCACCACCGGCGCATTGCTCGGCGGCGCCGGCGGCGCGCTGGTCGGCCAGGCGATCGGCGGCAACACCAAGAGCACTGTCATCGGTGCTGCAAGCGGTGCCCTGCTCGGGGCGGTTGTCGGCAGCGCCACCACGCCGACCGAGCCGCGCGGCGGCCAGCTCTGCCGCTATCAGGACCGCTACGGCCGCATCTATACCGCGCCCTGCGACGACCGGTACTACAACGGCAATTATTGATTATCTGGATTCTTCCCGCTGACTTCGATCGGCGGGAGGAAGTCCACCCGAATGCCGGGCTTGATCATTCAGCGGGGCTCGGCTTCAGCACCGGCTTCCTCCGGGGGAACCAGCGCAAGACCGTGCGCCCGAGTTGCTGGCCAGGCATTTCGATGACCCTGTAGGTGACGAAGGACAGAAGGCAGACCACCGGCAGCACGATCGCCAGCACGATGGCGAGGCGCAACGGCGCGGCAAGGCCATCGCCATAGCGGGCAATGACGAATGCCGCGACGGGCTGCAGCACCAGCAGGTGGATGAGATAAATGCTGTAGGACAGCTCGCCCAGAACATGAAAGACACCGCGGCCCAGCGCCACGGCGACCTTTTTCGCCACGACGCCCGCCAAGCCGGGCAGCATGCGGTAGAGGACAAGGGCAAAGAAGCCCAGCACCAGCACTTCGCGTATCAGGAATTTCGAAAGCCCGTAGCCGTCGCCAAAGGGAATCGCAGCAAGCGCCATGGCCAGGGCCAGATGCAGCAGTGGCCTCGGTCGGCTTTGTGCCAGGACGCCCGCCAGCAGCATGCCGCAAAGAAACACCTGGATCTTCAGCGGCAGGAAGGACGGCATCGGGAAATGGATCGACAGCGACTTGAGGATCATCACAGCCAGGCTGCCGATCGCCGCCACGAGTATGGCGCTCCATATCCAGTCGAAGCGGCGCACCAAAAGCATCAGCGCCGGGAAGACTGCGTAGAACTGCATTTCCAGGCCAAGGCTCCAATCCGGCAGCGGCGTCCGGTAGGCAAAGTTCGGTGACAGGCCGAACAGAAATGTCAGGTGGGCGGCGATGTTCTTCAGGCTGCCGTCGAGAAACCGCTCGGGCGCCTGTGGCGCGCGCTGCAGGAAGGCATCGATGACTATTCGCGATTCATAGAGATAAGGCCCCAGCGCCAGCGCGAAGAGCAACATGACGTAGAACAGCGGCGCGATACGAAAATAACGCCGCGTCCAGAATTTCAGCCAGGTCTCAGGCCGTTGCCAGGGCTCCTTGGCCTGGCGCAACTGATAGTGAAACACCATCAGAAATCCGGACAGCATGATGAAGAGATCGACGCCGAGCGCAGGGTCGCCAAGCACCGGAATATGCCAGCCGGTCAACAGCAGACAGTGACCGACCAGCACCCACAGCGCGGCGGCGGCGCGAAGGCCATCCAGGCACTCGATGCGTGATGACGCGGTAAGGCTATTATTCATGCTGCAATGCAGCATGGCGAGCGAGCCACGAATGTCAACCCGCGATGTGACCAGAACAAGCCGGCGGCAACCGCTGGGTTGGCGCTCTACAACAATCTCGTTGCGAGACGGGAATTGGCTGGACGCCCGCTCGGACGTTCGATGCTAAGGCCGAAGCGCTGCGGCTACACGCCGAGATAAGCCACTCGCTGCTGGATATCGTCCTGGATGCCGGACATATGGTGCATCAAAGCAAGCCGCAGGCGGTTCTAGCCATGATTGATAACATTGCGGCTCTCGCGAGCGTTGCCGACCCTGTCTTTGGAACCACTCGATGATGCGACAGCTCCAAGCGCGCACCGTCGGGTTTCGATCGGTGGCGGCTGCGAGCCCACAGGGGCGGCCGCCAAATAGGTAGTGAAGATATTTTTTTGCGTATTTTGTAATGACGTGCTCGCGACACCCAGAGTTGTGGCAGCGTGGGTTTTCGCTGCCACGAGATCAGTGTGGATTGCCGGCTTTTGGACGGTAGCAGCAGCACTGCTTTGCAAGGGGGTACTTCGGGCTGCTTATGGGCTGAGATCCCAAGGACCGCGCGTTGGCCAGCCGGGCGCACAGGCCGAGATAACGCTTCTAAAGACCTCCCTGGCGCTCGTTCCCATTGATCGTAAGATCAGCTCTGCGAGAGCTGTTGCCAGTCCTCCAGGCCGCCTCGCGCTATGGCTGGAGAAGTGCGCCACCATATTGCGCCCAAAGGTGTTCGCAGTCCCATATCCTCAAGCTTGGCGCTCCTGGTTCCCCATATAAGACCATTGCACCGCGAACGTCGTATCCAAGCACCGAGGCATTGGCGACAAACTGGATGGCGCGCCCTAAGCTGATGGCGCCGATCCGGGCTTCAATTTTGCTGGTGAGGTCGATCACTCCGAAGATTTCCGCATCCGTGGCTCTGCCGGCCAAAACAGCCATCGAGATCGCATCGTCCAGGGCAAGGAGCATCGCGTGAGTCCCCGTAAGCAGCGCTTGCTAACTTCGATAAGCGAAATTGGTTCCGCGTCCTGCATGAATCTGAGATCAACCTTCAGTTTCCGTCGCCTGGTGGATATCCGTTAGGGGGAGCGAGTGATCTGGCGCTATGAGTAAATGAACAGCGGGAGCGGCTGCGACACTCTGCTCGGTGGGCCAGGACGAGTCGGGGCCTAACAGTCAAGGAGGCCGCTCAGCGTTATCGCGGAGAACGCTTTTTACCCGTGTCCTTCGCCGGCTTAACTCCCCGGCTTGCGGCGAAGATTTGCTAGCCGGGTATCATTTGACGCCGGCCTCGGAAACGGTCCTGGACGCCGACAGGCTTGCTTACAACAACGTCCGAACACCATAAAAGGTGACCAGGTCTCGCGGGCTACGCCATCCTCGCTGTGGGAATATTGTGAAGCATTTCAGGCTTCAAATGGGTGTATCGTTTCAACATCTTCCAGTCCTTGTGCCCGGTAACCAGTGCTACTTGTTCAATCGTGAAACCCGCCTCGAAAAGGCGGCTTGTGCCCTCATGACGCAAGTCATGGAAATGGAGGTCGTGGATGCTCAGGACAGCGCATCCCCGACGGAAGGCGGTCCCGACTGATTTGTGATTGAATGGGAAAATTCGATCATCGTCATTGCTTCGCTTTGCGCGCTGTTCCTCAAGGATGGCCCATGCGTCGTACCCAGTTGCCGCGAATAGCGGTATGCGCTGATTATTGCCATTCTTGTTGCGCGGGTCTTTCCGGTCGCGGATGAGAAGCATCCGCGTGCGAGAATCGACGTCAGACCAACGCGCTTTGCAGATCTCCTCCTGCCGCATGGCCGTAGCGACGGCAAAACGTATGATGCGACCGACGGGCGCTATCTGCAAAGGGTTTGAATTGAAGTGGGCGATGAGCCTGTCGAGTTCATCCTGGGTAGGCCGCCTGTCGCGCTCACATCCCTTGCCGACAAGGCCGAGGCGCTTAAGTGCGATGCGCGCGAGATCCACGGGTTCGACCTTGACCGGTAGGCCATGGACGGCCGCAGCATGAGACAGGACAAGCTTTATAAAGCCGATGTCAATGCCGAGAGTCATCGGTCCAGCACCTTGCGCGGCCCGGTCACGACCAAAACGAATGAGCCGTTCGCGATCGAGCGCCGCGACGTGGCACTTCCCCAGATCTCTTTTCAGCATCGCGAGGGCCGCAGCCTTGGAGCGGCGAGGGGACTTGCCTACATCGCACATGTCGTCGATATGAAGGTCAATGAGTTCGCCGAAAGTTTTCAGGCGCGCTATACGGGACTTGGTCGGCGTCTCACCGCGATCAACTTGGCGCTCGGTTTCGGTTGCCCAGCGCCGTGCGTCGTCACGGCGCAGGAATGTCTCGCTCGCGTAGCGACCTTTGCGACGGACTTGCACGCGCCAGGAACCGGACGAGAGCTTTGTGTAGGTGGCCATTTTTTCGTGTGCGCTCCCTGTGCACTGAGAGATCGAAACCTGGCGAAAAGGGTCGTATTCTGGCGTAAATTCGTGTGCACTCGGCACCATCTAACGGTTTGATACTAAAGAAAAATGCTGAAAAATCAAGAGCATAGGATGGCCGTTGCGCCCATGATGGATTGGGCAGATAAACACTTAATATCAAGTAGTTACCGGAGGTCGTGTGCAAAAATCGCACACGAAAGTTCTGCTTCTCTTCTTTTTTCGTTCTCACGACGGAGCCGCCGACAGCCCTATTAGGACGCCCTTCTGCTGACGATGTTGGCCGCACTATCGCGGACGTTCGCTGCGGTATCCGTGGGCCTTAGTGTCCGATGCGGCGTCCAATTTTCCTGGGTTCTTGGAAGCTTTTCGAGCTTTCTGGGTCGCGCCTCGGCCCGAATTGCGGGTGCTTAGGGACAGTATGGGATAATAGACACGGCTTTTGGATAATTTATGAGGCATCAAACTTTTGGCGCGTTCGCCTTCCTTCGACCGCGCAGCTGTCGCCAGCGGCGGTCGCGGCCAAGGGCGTGCCGGCGCAACACACGACCGCGGCAAGCGCATTGGTCCCGCGGCAGGCACGGTTCGGTCTAGGCCTTCTCGTCCATCCGGTCGCGCAGCATGCTCCAGCCGAGCAGCATTTTGGGCGCATGCCGCAGCAGGGCGTGGAACGGGATCCGCGCCGGCGGCGCGAAAGGCAGCTGCAGGTCGCGGGCGTCGGTTCCAGCGCCCCAATCGGCCAGTACCTTGCCCATCGCCGTCGTCATGGCGATGCCGCGTCCGTTGCAGGCACGGCCGGCGATCAGGCCGGGGCCGAGGTCCAGGAGGTGCGGCAGGAAATCCGGTTCGACGGCAGCTATCCCCGACCAGCCATAGGCGAGCGGGGGCAGATCGGGCAGATCCAGATGCGTAGAGAGCCGCCGCCAGATCGTTTGCGGCACACGCGTATCGGCGCCGGCGCCCAGAATATGCATTCCGCCGCTGATCAGCCGGTTGTCGGCATCGAAGCGGAAGGTGAAGAGATTGCGTCTGGTGTCGCCGACGCCTTGCCCACCGGGAAGCAGACGCGCGCGGATGTCGCGCGGCAGGGGCCGCGTCGCGATCTGGAAAACTTTCAGCGGGAAATAAGTCCGCTCAAGCGACGGATTGAGCGATCCGCCATAGGCATTGGTGGCGATCAGCACCCTGGCCGCGCGCACCGTGCCGGTTGGCGTTTTAAGCGCCCAGCCATCGGCCCTTCGATCAACCGACGTGACACGCGTCCGTTCGAAAATCCGCGCGCCGGCGCTTCCCGCCGCGTCGGCCAATCCGCGTGCATAGGCGACGGGATTGAGCACACCGCCTGAATGATCCATCCATCCACCGAAATAGCCGCGCGCGCCGGTCAGCGCTTCGACTTCCCGCCGGTCCAGGGTGACGGCGGGTCGGCCGCGCCGCGACCATTGTCCGGCACGGGATTTAACCTTCTCCAGGGCGGCCGGCGAATGCGCCGGCTGGATCCATCCGTTCTGCACCGCGTCGCAGTCGATACGATGCTGTCGGATCAGGCCGAACACGAGGTCGGCACTGCTGGCGGCGAAATCGATCAGCCTCTCGCCTCGTTTGGGGCCGAGATATGCAAGGATGCTGTCCGGATCCAGTTTGGCGAAGTTCGGCACGACGAAACCGGCATTCCGGCCGGTCGCGCCCCAGGCAATGATTTCGGCTTCGAGAACGGCCACGGAAAGTCCTTTCCCGGCGGCGTGCAGCGCAGTCGAAAGGCCGGAGAAACCACCGCCGACAATGGCGAGGTCGGTATCGATCTCGCCATGCAGGGGAGGCCGCTCGCGATGACTGCGGCTGACGGCATGCCAGAGCGAAGTGCCACGTGCGTCCTGCCGGATCGCGGCATTCATGAGCCAGAGCCGCTCTTGGCAGCGGCCAGCTTCGCCCGTTTGCCGAAGCGCGGCCGCTTTGGCCTGTCGCCGAACAGTCCGTTCGGCCGGACCAGCAAGATGACGCAGAGCATGACGCCGATGGCGACGATCTGCAGCGAGGCGGCGCGAGCCTGCTGCTCCGGCGGAAAGAGAAAGCTGGTCAGCGTGCCTGATCCAGCCCAGATCGCCCAGACCAAGATGCTGCCGATGACGCCACCGAGATTGCTGCCCGAGCCGCCGACGATCAGCATCACCCAGACCTGGAAGGTCAGGATCGGCAGGTAATTGTCCGGCGCGATGAAGCCGGTGAAATGCGCCTGAAGTGCGCCGGCCAGCGCCATGATAGCGCCGCCGACGGCGAAGGCCTGGACGCGGTAGAAGCTCGCGCTCTTGCCGAGCGAAATCGCCGCTCGTTCGTCCTCCCGCAGCGCCTTGAGCGCACGGCCCCATGGGCTGCGTGACAGATGCTCCAGGGCCAGATAGGTGATCAGCGTGACAGCCGAGACGACAGCAAGGTTCGACAGATTGAACAGCAGCGGAGTTTCGGCGAGGCTGCCGAAGGGACGCGGGATGAAACCGATGCCGAACGGCCCGCCGCTCAGCTTCTGCGCGTTGAGTGCGACCAGTTGCACGACCACCGCGACACCGAACGTGGTGATCGCTAGATAGTCGGACCGCAGACGCAGCGTCGCTATGCCGGTAAGGGCTGCGGCAACGCCGCCCACCACCATGGCGCCGGCCCAGCCGGCAAGGATCGGCAGGCCGAAACCGCCAAGGCGCGCGGGGTCGTCCGGTGTCGTCAGCAGCGCCGATGTGTAGGCGCCGATGGCGACGAACCCGGCGAGGCCGACGTTGAATAGGCCCGTCAGCCCCCACTGCAAATTGAGCCCCAGCGTGACCAGCGAGAAGATCAGCGCCGTGCTCAGGAAGAAGGCGCCATAGCCGATGAGATCGATCATCTTTCCCCAACTCCGAAAAGGCCGATCGGCCGCACGAACAGCACCGCCATCAGGATGATGAAGGAGACGGCGGCGCGCCATTCGGCACCGATCAACTGCACCGCGCCGGCTTCGGCGAGCCCGATGATCACGCCACCGACTACCGCGCCCGGGATGCTTCCGATGCCGCCAAGAATGGCGGCGGCGAACATCGGCAGCAGCATGTCGAAGCCCATGAACGGTCGGATCTGCACCAGAATGCCAATCATCACGCCGGCCACGCAGGCAAGCGAGCCGCCGACGATCCAGGTGACGCGCACCACCTTGGCGACGTTGATGCCGACAATGCGGGCCAGCGCCGCGTTCTGGCTTAGCGCCTGCATCGAGCGGCCGGTCTGCGTGCGAGTCATCAGCAGATGCACGCCGAGCACGAGCACGGCGGTCAGCAGCAGCAAGGCGATCTGGTCAGGCGTGATGCGGATGCCGAAGCCGATCGGCATGGCGATCTGGATCGCGCGGCTGAAATAGGTCGGCCGTGAGGTGAAGGTGAACTCCAACAGGCTGCGCAGCGCCATGGAGGCGCCGAAGCTCGCCATCACGACGATGATTGCCTGGCCTTGCGAGCGCAGCCGCGAGAACAGCACCTTGTCGAGCAGGAGCGCCAGCAGGGCAGTGAACGCCATGCCGACGACCAGGGCGACAAGCAGCGACCAGCCGAAGGACAGTGGCCCGATCGGCGCCACCTTGCCGAAGGTCGCGCCGATGGCGCTGACCACGGCCAGCGTCGCATAGGTTCCCCAGGCCATGAAGTCGCCATGGGCGAAGTTGGAGAAACGCAGGATAGAATAGGTGAGCGTCACGCCAATGGCGCCGAGGCCGATCATGGAGCCGGTCAGCAATCCGTCGACGATGAATTGCAGGCTCATGCCGCGCCTCCCTTGTGATGTTGGGAGCGCTGGCCGAGATAGAGTTCGGCAACGACAGGATCGCTCCACAATTCGGAGGCGACGCCCTCATGCCGGTCCTTGCCCTCGACTAGGACATAAGCGCGGTCGCCGATGGCAAGCGCTGCCTTGGCGTTCTGCTCGACCAACAGAACGGTGACGCCGGATCTGCGGATGCCGGCCAGCATCTCGAACACGACCGACACGAATTTTGGCGACAAGCCGGCCGACGGTTCGTCCAGCACCAGTACCTTGGGGTGGACGATCAGCGCCCTCGCGACGGCGAGCATCTGCCGTTGCCCGCCGGACAGATTGCCGGCGGCGGTGCGGCGCTGGCGGACGAGGTCGGGGAAGGCGGCATACATCTCCTCGATGCGGGCGGGGATTTCCCGCCGCTCGAGGATGCCGCAGGCTACTTTGAGATTGTCCTCGACCGACATCAGCGGAAAGATGTTTTCGGTCTGCGGCACGAAGGCAAGGCCAAGCCGCACCATGGTGTGGGCGGGTGCTGCGGTGATGTTCTTCCCGTCCAGGAAAACCGTGCCGCCGGTAATCGGGACGAGGCCGGCGATCGCCTTGATGAAGGTGGACTTGCCGGCGCCGTTGGGCCCGAGGACGACGACGATCTCACCCTTGCCGACCGTGAGCGAAGCGCCGCGCACGATCGGCATGCCGGGTTCATAGCTGGCTTCGAGATTGCGGACATCGAGGACGGTCTCGCTCATGCGGCGCCTCCCAGATAGGCTTCGATGACGCGCGGATCGCGCGCGACTGCTTCCGCCGTGCCCTCGCTGAGCAACTGACCGCTCGCCATTACCAGGACGCGGTGGCAGAGCCGCGCCACCATGTCGATATTGTGTTCGATCAGCAGGAAGGTGATGCCTCGCGCATTGATGTCGTGGATCCGATCGATGATGACCTCCAGGAGCGTCGCGTTGACGCCGGCCGCCGGTTCATCGAGCAGGATGATCGCCGGGTCGGCCATCATGACACGGGCGAGTTCGAGCAGCTTGCGCTGGCCGCCGGACAGCACGCGCGCGGGCTCATACGCGAGGTGGGTGAGGGCGACGAGCTCCAGCAGTTCGAGCGCCTTTGTCCGGGCGGCTCTTTCCTGCGCCGCCACTCGCCAAGGCGTGACGAAGTTGGCGAGCAGCCGTTCACCGGTCTGTCCCTGCGCTGCCAGCAAGATATTTTCGATCAGCGTCAGATTGGGCAGCGGTCGTGGAATCTGAAAAGTGCGGCCGAGCCCTCTCCCGATGCGCAGGTGAGCGGCTTCACCGGAGATGCGCGTGCCGTTGAGAAAGATATCGCCGCTGTTCGGCAATATGCTGCCGGCCAGCAGATCGAACATGGTCGTCTTGCCGGCACCGTTCGGTCCAATCAGGCCAAGGATTTCTCCGGCGTTGACATTAAAGGAGACATCGTTGACGGCGACGAGACCGCCGAACCGCCTGACGACGTTCCTTGCCGTCAGGACCGGCGCACGGCTCTCCCGCCCCTGCCGTCTGGTTGCCTCGCTCATCAAACCCTCTGGCCGAAGACGCGCGTCGTCGCCCCCGATTTTGATTTGTGATCACACTTGCTTTGATCACGCTATTCGGCTTTAATTTCCTCCGCAAGCCGAAAACCGGGCCCAGAGCGGAATTCCATGCACAAGACTGCCATCGAAAGGAACAACGAGGCGATCGCGGCCCAGCTTGCGCCGGTGGGCCGCGAAACGGTGCAGGATCGCGTCTATTCCGAACTGCGACGGGCCTTGATTGGCGGCCTGTTCGAACCAAGCCAGGTGCTGACCATCCGCGGTCTGGCCGATGCGCTGGTCACCTCGACGATGCCGGTGCGCGAGGCCCTCGGGCGGCTGATCACGGAAAAGGCGCTGGAGGCGTTGCCCAACCGTTCGGTGCGCGTGCCGCCGATCACGCTGGATCGCCTCGACGATCTCTTGCGAGCCCGCATCCTGATCGAAGGCGAGGCGATAGCGCTTGCCGCCGCTCGCATGGTGCCGCGCCAGATCTCCACAATCGAAACCATTCTCGGCGAATGGGATGAGATGCGGGCGCTGAAGCACAAGAAAGATGTCGACCGCGAAGTGACGCTCAACCAGAGCTTTCATTTCGAGATTTACCGCTCCTGTGGCTCGGCCGTACTGATCCCGATGATCGAGAGCCTGTGGCTGCAATCGGGGCCATGCATCCGCGTCGCCATCTACGCCTTTTCGGAAGCCGGTGAGGTCGACACCGCCCAGTATCACCGCCGCATTGTCGAGGCGCTGGCCACGCAGGACGCACGGGCGGCGCGCGACGCGCTGGTCGCCGACATCAGCCGGCCCTTCACCTTCTTGCGCAGCAAGCTGCAATCCGCGGCTGGGAAAGATCAGACATGACCTTTATCCAGATCACCGAGCCACGCTCGAAGCTTGCCGTCACGGCGCTGTTACTGCCCGAGAAGGCGCCGGAAAACGCCGCTTTTCTCACCGCGTATCTCGCCACGCCACGCGTCGTCCCAGGCATCCACGCCATGTGGACTGGACCTGAAATTTCCTGTCCGCTTCCATCAGCCGACCTCGAAGGCCAAGCCTATGCCCGGCCGCTGCCGGCGGAGAACGCGACGCTGACGCCGCAGCCCGGCGATATCGTCTTGTCCTACGTGCCGCCGCACATGTGGGGTGGCAACCCCAATGCCATCTTCGACATCGGCCTGTTTTACGGGCAAGGGGCGCGGCTTCTGTTCCCGATCGGCTGGCTGGCCGGCAGCGTGGTGGCGCAGGTGCGCGCCGAAGAGAGCGATCAGTTCGCCGCCGCATGCGGGGCGATCCGCCGCAACGGCGCCTGCGATATCAGCTTCACCGTGGTGGAGGCCTGACATGACCGACGACAGCTTCGAGCTCTTCGATCTTCGCGTCGAGGCGATCGTCCCCGAAGGCAAGCCGATTTATTGCGGCGCCAAGGCCGGCGACTATTTCGAGCTCAAGGGCGAAACGCTGTCGATGCCGGCAGGGCAAGGCTTTTCGATCTATTCGCTTGCCGCCGTGCTGCCGCTGCTTGCGGCAAAGCAGCGCCCGACCCAGAAGAATGACTGGATGACCTCGGACGCCGAGATCGCTTGTCCCGACCCCAATTGCTCCAGTCGGCTCAGGATCGTCAGGCTGGCCAAGCGGCGATTCAGCCATGCCGAAACCACGGCCGAGCCGCTGCCGAAGGAGAATAACGAGGGATGAGTGCTAAGACCTTCGAGCTCGGCCTAGGCTACAAGATCTCGCGCGTCATTCGCGGTGGGTGGCAACTCGCCGGCGGCCATGGCGCCATCGACGGCAACCAGGCGGTGGCCGACCTCATCGCTACCTTCGATGCCGGCATCTGGACCTATGACTGCGCCGACATCTACACCGGCGTCGAGGAGCTGATCGGCGCCGCCCGCCTGCGGCTGGCCGATGAGCGCGGCCTCGATGCGGCGGCCAGGATGAAGGTGCACACCAAGCTAGTGCCCGACCTCGAGCGGCTGGCCACCATCAGCCGCAACTATATCAGGGGCATCGTGGACCAGTCGCTGCTCAGGCTGAAGACCGAGCGGCTTGATCTCGTGCAGTTCCACTGGTGGGACTATGCGCAGCCTCGTTACTTGGAAGCGATGGGTTGGCTGGACGAGCTTCGATGCGAGGGTAAGGTGCACAATCTCGGCACCACCAATTTCGACACGCCCCGGCTCGCTGAAATCCTGGCCGCCGGCATCCCGGTGGTCAGCCAGCAGCTGCAATATTCGGTGCTCGACCAGCGGCCTGCGCACAGCCTCGCCGCAGTTGCGAAGACAAACGGCGTCAGCTTCCTCTGCTACGGCTCGGTGGCCGGTGGCTTCCTCAGCGAGAAATGGCTTGGCGTGGCCGAACCCACCACGCCGCTCGAAAACCGCTCGCTGGTCAAATACAAGCTGATTATCGATGATTTCGGCGGCTGGGATCTGTTCCAGCAAATGCTGCGGGCGCTCAAGTCCGTCGCTGATCGCCATCGGGCCGACATTGCCACCATCGCCAGCGCATGGGTGCTGGAGCAGCCGCGAGTGGCCGCCGTGATCGTCGGTGCCCGCAACCAGGCGCATGCATTGGCAAATGCGAACATCATGGACATCGAGCTCGATGCCGACGACCGCGCACGGATCGCTGCCGTCATCGCGCAAGGCGCCGGCCTCGAGGGCGATGTCTACGCGCTGGAGCGTGACCGCCACGGCCGCCACGGCTCGATCATGCACTACAATCTCAACGCGGGCCGGGTTTGAAAACGATGGACGGAAAGCTGTTTTCGCGGGCTAGTGCCGAAGTCGTCGACCTGCATCGCTTCTTCGCCGACTGGTTCGTTGCTGCGCGCGCCGATAGAGTGCATTTCGGCCGCTTCGAAGCCGCCATGGGGGAAGGCTTGACGATGATCGCACCAACCGGCCAAATCCTCGACCGTAAGGCCGTCGTTGAGCATGTCCGCTCCAGCCGCGCCACATGCGACGATGGCTTCGCCATCTCGATCGAGGACATCAAGCCCGGCTGGCAGGCCCGCGACACGATCGTCATCCTCTATGTCGAGGCGCAGTTGCGTGGCGGCAAGCACAGCCGCCGCCAGTCGAGTGCCGTCTTCACTGCTAGTTCATCGGCGCCCAATGGCGTCCAATGGCGGCATCTGCATGAAACCTGGCTGCAGGTGCCGGAACACTGACACTTTCGAGACGTCAAACCAGTTCGTGTAACTAAAGGGGAACAACAATGAGAAGGACGATACTCCAACTCACCACCGCGCTCGCTCTCGTCACGATTGCCAGCGCCGCGCAGGCCGCCGATTGCAAGATCACCGTCGGCCTCGTCATGGAACTGACCGGTCCCGCCGGCGAATACGGCCAGGCCGGCGCCAAGTCTGTCGAAATGGCCTTCCGCGACATCAACGACGCCGGTGGCGTGCGCGGCTGCGATCTCGTCACCGACACGCGCGACAGCCAGAGCCAGGGCAACATCGCGGTCGATGCCGCGACCCAGCTGGTACAGGTCAAGAAGGTGCCGGCCATTATCGGCGGCATCATCTCCTCGGTGTCGATCCCGATCCTGACCTCGGTCACCGCGCCGGCCAAGATCGTCCAGGTCTCGCCGGCTTCGTCCTCGCCGACGCTGACGGCACTCGGCCGCGAGGGCAAGACCAACGGCATCTTCTTCCGCACCATCACCTCGGACGCGCTGCAGGGCGTGGCCGCGGCCAAATACGCCCTCGACAGGGGCTTCAAAAAGCTGGCGATCATTCACGTCAACAACGATTTCGGCGTCAACATGGTGGCCGAATTCTCGCGCGCCTATAAAGCGCTCGGCGGCACCATCGTTTCCGACACGCCCTACAATGAGAAGCAGTCGAGCTATGCCTCGGAAGTGACGGCAGCGATGGGAGGCGAGCCGGACGGACTTTATCTCGTCAGCACGCCGGTCGATGGCGCCACCATCGCCCGCACCTGGATATCGCAAGGGGGCGTGCAGAAATTTCTGCTCAATGACGGCATGAACAGCCCTGACTTCATCGAGTCGGTCGGTGCCGACTATTTGAAGGATGCCTATGGCACATCGTCCGGCACCAGCCCGACCGCATCGACCGAGTATTTCACCAAGAACTACAAGGCGTTCTCCGGTATCGAGCCCTCGAATCCGGCGGCCGACCGCTCCTATGACGCCGGCGCCATCGTTGGCCTTGCCATTGCCATAGCCGGCTCAGAGGATCCGGCCAAGATCAGGGATGCCATATACAAGGCGGTCGACCCGGCCGGCACGCCGATCTTTGCCGGGAAGGAGGAGTTCGCCAAGGCACTCGGCCTGATCAAGGACGGCAAACCGATCCGCTATGAAGGCGTCATCGGTCCGGTCGTCTTCGACAAATTCGGCGACATCACCGGTCCGTTCCGGTTGTGGAAGATTGTCGACGGCAAAGTGACCACCGATGGTGAAATGACCACCGACGATGTCAATGCCCTGCAGGCCAAGCTGCAGTAAGCTGGACAGTGCTACCGGCATCGACAGCATTTCATCGCGATTGCTGCCGGTATCGCTTGAGGCGGGGCGATATCACTTGCGCGGCATGCGATCGCGAATAGGATCGGCCGGCTGCAATTGAAGGATTCCTGGCGAAGGCTATGCCTCGATCGCTGCGACGCCCGAAGGCTAAGCCTGGGCGGCAAGGTAAGCTTCGGGGCGACGACGGGCTGGCTGCTGACGCTGCCGCTTCACAAGAGGCTCAGACCCAGCTTGTGCGCGATAGCCTGGCGTGAGAAAGCGGACCCTGCTAACGACAACTATCACGGTCTTTTTCTCGCCATACCGGTATCGACAAACCGTTCGTGCGCCGGTTGCGCAAGGATCTCCTGGCACATGGCGTGCCTCGGGTATGGTTGGACGAGGCTGAAATCCACATCGGCGCATATCCAGGGCTGCGGCCTTGGAGCGGCGAGGGGACTTGCCCACATCGCGCATGTCGTCGATATGAAGGTCGATGAGTTCGCCGAACATTTTCAGGCGAGCTATGCGGACTTGGTCGGGGTCTCACCGCGATCGACCTGGCGCTCGGTTTCGGTCGCCCAGCGTCCTGTTCAAATCGCACGCGAAAGTTCTGCTTCTCTTCTTTTTTCGTTTCCCACGACGGAGCCGCCGATAGTCCAATTCGGACGCTCTTTTGCCGGCGATATTGGCCGCTCCATCGCGGACGTTCACGGCGATAGCCGTGAGATCAATGTCCGAGGCGGCATCCATTTGCCTGGGGTTCTTGGAAGCTTTCGAACTTTCTGGGTCGCGCCTCAGCCCGAATTGAGGGTGCTCATGGACAAAATGGGACACTGGTCAGCTGACGCAATTCCAACGAGACCATGGCCTGATGAGCCGATGCAAGTGGCCGCTCCGCATAACTAGCGGCTACGCGGGCCATGGCAGCGCCGCGCGCGGCGTTGTCGCGCGCGATTCCTCCGTGCATTCCATGGTGAACTCTCGAACCCCACGAACATGACCGCTCAGCCCGATGGACGCCGCCAGGCGGCGGTTTCACCGCGACCGAAAGCCGAGCCGACCAAAACCGTGTCGGCGCAGAGTCGGTGGCGTTGAAGGCCGGCAAGGAAAACATCGCGATCGTCACGCCGACTTTCCTGATCGCGCATAGCGCCCGAGTACGAAAAGCAGCCGCAGCTGCCCCATATCGCCAAAGTCTCCCCGTCAGTACCATTCGGCAAGCGCGCCATGCTAGAACCATCCAGGGAAGGCAACGCGTGCCGCCGTCGCCAGCGGTGGGATGTCCTCGTCGGGGACCGAAGAATAGGGCCACAATAGCTGGGCCCTGATCGAACTCCAACTGCCGGCTGCCGCCATTGCCTTGTCGAGGGCGGCGTCGCTGACGGCGTAGCGTGCCCGAAATGGTAGGACGTGGTCCGCGAGAAAGGCCTGTACGCGTGCTTGTATCTCGAAGGCCGCTTGTTCCCCGGCTCGTATCTGCGCCCACCACTGCAGTGCGCCTTTCGGGCTAAGGCAGGCGATGTTCGAATAGCTGCCATGCGCACCGTTCGCGTAACCGGTTGCCAGCGTGTGGCCTGGCACGAACACCGAAAGGCCCGACAGTTCGCGCCGCATGCCGGCGTACCAGCTGGCGTCACCGCCGGGGAGTTTTGCCCCGACAAGCGAGGGTACCGCGGTGCCCAATGCGGCAATACTTTCTAGAGTCAGCCGCCGCTTGGCGTGCGGCGGGTTATAGAGCACCAGAGGAGTGCTTGGCGCTGCCTCGGCCAAGCCCGAGACGAAACGCAGCACTTCTTCGTCGCTTGGTGGCCACCAGTCCGGCAAGGTGAATTGCACTCCCGAGAGTCCCAATCCCGCAACCCGCTTCAATCGCTCGCATGCAACTCGCGGATTGGACTGGCTGATGCCGATCTGGAATGGGATTCTCGCGGCACTGGCGACTGCCGCCACCATCTCGCTCAGCCGGTCGAATTCTGCTTCAGTCTGGCAATGGAATTCACATGCCGTGCCGTTGGAATAGACGCCGTGAACGCCGGATGCGCAGAGCCGCGCGACGGTTTCTTGCGTGGCGCTCCAGTCGATATTGCCATCCAGGCCCACGGCCAGCATCACCGCGCCCCAGATGCCGCGCGGCGCGTGTTCGGGGAGGGCGGAGAGATGATCACTCATGGTCCGACTAGCGCAGCGTGAAGGAGAGCGGCATGAAGTCTCCAAGATTGACCTCTATGCGACCCCTCCTTGGAGCGATCAGCAGCGGCGACAACGATCCGGTGGTGATCACCATGCCTTTTTTGAAGCTGCCGAAATGATCGTCGGCCATTCCGGCGAAAGCGATGATGGAAGAAAGGGCGTCGCCAAACGGGTATTTGGCGGTCTCGCGCTGGCTGATCGCTCCGTCGCTGGAAAGCGTGATCGCCATCCCGTCGACCTTCGGCGCTTGCACTGGTGTCTGCCTGCCGATGACGTAACCGCCTGTGATCATATTGTCGGCCAGCGGCCCGAACGGGCCGGCTTTGGTCCGGTCGTCGATGCGAGAGCCGATGAGCTCGCGCTCCCGGAGCTGCTTCAACACCGCGCCTTGAACGGCCATCGCATCGCCGCGCGTCAGGTCGACCAAACGCGACCCCGGTACGCGTCGACGCGGGTTTCTGTGAGCCTCGGCGATGGCCTCGGCAATCGTATCTATGTCAGCCGGCATCAGCGATTGTTTCCTCGCGGCGGGATTTGTCCGAGGCGTGGGCTGCCTCGATGATGCCGATGAGGTTGCGCCCATAGGCGCCCGTCACTGGTACCGGCTTGTCGTCGACGATAGCGTCGCGCAACGCTGCCCATTCGCGTTTCACCGCATTGTGCATCCAGGCGGGCTCGAACGAATCCGGCAGGTCGGTCCACACGGTATCGCGACCAATCATCGTGCCGCGATCCATGTCGATGCGTAGCGTGCCGCGCTCGCAGACGAGATCCATCGCAAAGCCGACCGCACCGTTGCGATAGCCAATACTCTGCACCTGGCCCAGGCCGCCACGTTTGAAACGCAGCGCCAGCATCGACGTGTCATCCGCTTCCTGTTGATGGAATTTTGCGCCGAGCATGGCGCTCACCGAGATGACTTCGTCATCCATCAGCCAGACGAGACGGTCGAGCGCGTGAATGCCGGCCGTCATCAGCATGCCGCCACCGGTAGCGTTGCGCAGGTGCCAGTCGCGCCGGTTGTGCTCCATCCAGAGCTTGATCATCCAGCTCGACGCGATCAGCGGCCGTCCGATCTCGCCTGCCTCGATGACCTTCTTGGCTGCCATGCAAGGTTTCGAGAAATGCAGGAGGTGGGCGACCATCAGCTTGACGCCGCTCTGCGCCACAGCCGCATTGATTGCATCGCATTCGGCTACAGTTCGCGCCATCGGCTTTTCGAGCAGAATGTGCTTGCCGGCCTTGGCCGCGCCGATCGCCATTTCGGCATGCAGCGCGTGCGGGGCAGCGATAACGACGGCATCGACGCCGCTGTCTTCGAGAAGTTCGCGCCAGTCGGTGTAGCCCTTGCCGCCATATTCGGCCGTGAAAGCCGCCAGCGCCGTCGCGTTTCCACGGCAGGCTGCGACGAGGCGGATGCCGTCGACCTCCTTGATTGCGCGTGCATGCGCGGCGCCAAAATCGCCCGCGCCGATAATGCCTAGTGCAATCATCGTCCTGCCTTCTGATATGCGGCGTCGATCAGCGACATCGCCGCAACATAGTCGTCTATGGAGATTGCCGGCGCAGCGTTTCGCCGCAACCGTTCGAATGTGTCGCGCATGCTGAGGCGGTAGCGAGTAGCCGGCAGTTCGACCGGCAGGTCCACAACCGCAGCGTCGTCGAGAGTTGCGCAGGTCGCCTTGTCGCCACGGTCGATGAGCGTGGCGTTGGCGGAGACGATGCGCCATTCGAAATCCCCGCCAGGGAGCATTGAAGCGAAGGTATAGCCCGCCTCAATGGTGAACACCGCGCCGGCATTGTCCTCGAGCACCAGCAATGCGTAGTCCTCAACCGAAGCCCTGTGGATGCGGTTTCCTATCGATACAGCTTTGAGATGGAGCTCTCCACTGGCCAGGCTCAGCGCTGCATCGACACCGTGGATGCCCAGATTGCGCAATGCGCCGCCTCCGCCAATCGCGGGATCGACCACCCAGCCGACACCATCGGCGGCATAACGCTCGGGCGGCCCGTTGACGACGCGGAAATGGCCGTGCGCGACTTGGCCGGCGCGGCCTTCCCTTCGCAGACTCTCAAAGGCGATCACCGCCGGGCCAAAGCGATTGGGCAAAGGCACGCCGACGAAGGCATTTCGTTGATGGGCTAGGTCTCTCAGTTGCATCAACGGCGCCGTGCCGGTCGCTGCCGGCTTCTCGAGGATAAGCGGGACGCCGGCTTCGATTATCCTGCGCGCCCTGGCCGGCACGTTCGAAGGATGTCCCATCAGCAAGATCAGATCCGCAGGTGTTGCAAGAACGTCTTTGAATGCAGCAATCGCGCTCAGCGAGTTGCGCGCTGCAAAGCCCCTTGCATGCGCCTCGTCCTCATCCCACACGCCGATGATTTCAGCGCCGGCATCGCGCGCCGCATCGAGATGCAAGTCGGCGTGCCAATGGCTAATGCCGGCCAAAACGACTTTCATCTCCTGATATTTCCTCCTGCACTTGCAGGATATCCTACAAGTCGTTATAGGACAAGTCGCCAGCCTCTCAAGCGAAGTGGTTATCGGCGTCGGACAGCAGTGGAAACGGGAAACAAGATGCCGGTATTGAAGTCGATCGAACCGCTTAGCCGACCACCGCTTTTGCATGTGACCGTCCAGGAGAGCCTGCGGAATTATATCGAGGCGAACAGGCTCAAGGCAGGCGACCCGTTGCCCCCGGAGACCTTCCTGGCGCAGCGGCTCGGCGTTGGCCGCAATTCGGTCCGCGAAGCGATCAAGGCGCTGGAATCGATCGGCATCCTGGAGACGCGTCGTGGCATTGGCGTGTTCGTCAAGGAATTCTCCTTCAAGCCACTACTCGACAATCTGGCTTATGGCCTGCAGGACTCGCTGCGCGACGTCGAGGAACTGCGCGAGATTCGGCGTGTGCTTGAGACGGGGCTGATCTCCAAGACCATCGAGATGATCAGCGCCGAAGACATCGACGAGCTTCGCCGGTTGACCGAAAGCATGCGCCAGCGCGCGGAGCGCAGCGAGAGCTTTGCCGAAGAGGACCAGCAATTCCATCAGATGCTGTTCCGCTGCCAGAACAACCACATGCTCAGCGCATTGATCGATATCTTTTGGGTGGCGTTCAACAAGGCCTCGGATTTCACCAATCTCGACAATCCGACGCCGCTCGCCACCTGGCGCGATCATCATGAAATCGTCGAGGCGGTCGCCGCCAAGGATGTTGACCGGGCACGTAGCCGGCTCGACGATCACTACAGAGGTATCCAGCAAGTTATCGCCAAAAACCGCACAACCTGAAAAATGCCAAGGGAGGAAACCATGCGCATCAAGACGATAGCCATCGCTGCCGCGTTGCTGTTCGGCACCGGCCTGCCGACCATCGTGCAGGCGCAAAGTCCAAAGACCATTGCGGGTGGTTTCGACGTCGGTCCCGGCGGCTTCCCCAAGAACTTCAACCCGCTAGTCGCGACTGGCGGCTTCACCTGGCTCAGCACCTATTTTGAACCGCTGGTCATCTGGAATGCAGGGCTGACCCAACTCGAAGGCGACCTGGCCAAGAACTACACGGTGAGCGCCGACCAGCTGACCTATACGTTCAACCTGGTCAAGGAGAGCTGGCACGACGGCAAGCCGTTCACGTCGAAGGACGTGAAATTCACCATCGATCTTGCCAAGAACAAAGCTTCCGGCAGCCTGTTCGCGGCACGTCTCGGCGATATCGCTTCGGTCGAGGCGCCCGACGACAGCACCGTAATCATCAAGCTGTCGAAGCCGAACGCCTCCTTCCTGTCCATTCTTTCGCAGGTGCTGATCCTGCCGGAGCATTCTCTTGCCGGAATGCCGCCGGAGTCGCTGGCAACCAGCACCTGGTGGTCGACCAATCCGGTCGGCACAGGTCCGTTCAAGTTCAAGAAATACGTCACCGACCAATATGTCGAACTGGCCGCGGATGACGATTATCGTGGCGGCAAGCCGAAAGTCGACGTGCTGATTAACCGCTATTTCGAGAGCCCGGCCGCGGCGGTCGCGGCGCTGCGTGCTGGTGAGATCCAATTCACCTATGTCGAGCCTGACGACACGGCGTCGTTCAAGACCGATTCCAACTTCAAGGTGATCGAAGGCGGCTCCTACGTGGTCAACTATATCGGTCTCAACCAGCAGGTCGACCTGTTCAAGGATCTCAAGGTTCGTCAGGCAATCATGTACGCCATCGACCGTAACGCGATCATAGAGAGCCTCTATGGCGGAGCAGCCAAACCAGCCAACTGCGGCTTTGTGGCGCCGCAACTGGTGCCCGAAGGGCTGGAAACCTACGCCTACGACCCGGCCAAGGCCAAAGCGCTGTTGGCAGAGGCGGGCTGGGACAAGGTCAACGGCGACAAGCCCATTACTTTGCTGACCTATTACGGCTCTCCGCAGGCTGCCAATGTCATGGCAGCCATCCAGTCCATGCTGTCGCAGGTCGGCATTAACGTCGTGCCGCGCGTCGTCGACACGCCGACCTACAATGGCATCGTCTACAAGGGAGGCACGCCGGACTGGAACGCATTTCCCATGGTCTATGCCGGCCTGCAGAATGGCCCGAACCCGGCTGGCATCAATCCGGGCCTGAACAAGTCGCAGATTCCGCCTGCCGGCTTCAACACCATGCGCATCAAGTTCGACGACCTGAGCGCGGCTTTAGACAAGGCGCTCGGTGAAACCGATGCATCGAAGCTCGATGCCGCTTGGCGGGATGTTTGCAAGGTCATGAACAAGGACCTTCCGTGGGCAACGCTGTGGGTGGCCAATCGCTACGGCGTTGCCTCCAATAAGCTGAAGGATTTCGTCTGGACGCCTGCGCCCGCCGGCGGTCCTTACGCCGCTCATCCCGAGGCGTGGGACATTCAGTGAGCAGGCGGGTCTCCCGGCCCGCCACAAGGGCCGGTTTCCTCTGGGATTCGGCCCACACCATCCACTTGCGGAAAGCCAATGCTGAGCTTCATAGCCCGCCGCTGCGCCACAGGACTGTTGATGCTGGTTGCCTTGAGCCTCCTCATCTTCATCTTGTTGCGCCTGTCGCCTGGCGATCCGATCGACGCATATATCAATCCTTCCGTGCCGATGTCGGCTTCCGATCTCGAGACCCTGCGCGATCGCCTCGGTCTCGATCGGCCGCTGCCGCTTCAGTATTTCGGCTGGGTGCGTGCGGCTCTGTCGGGGGATTTCGGCTATTCGATCCAGCGCAACGGCGTGCGGGTGTTGCCGCTGGTGATGGAGCGCATCGGACCCACGGCTCTCCTGATGGGCACGGGGCTGGCGATCGCCATTGTCGTCGGTATTACGACCGGTATCTACAGCGCAGTGCGCCGCAACGCCTGGCCCGACATTGCGATGTCCGTGCTGTCGTTCATCGGCATATCGAGTCCGGCCTTCCTGACCGCTCTGCTTGGCCTCTATTTTTTCTCGGTTCTGCTGCGCTGGGCGCCGTCAGGCGGCATGCAGACCGCGGGCGCGCCATTCTCGATCTCCGATGTGCTTGCCCATCTAATTCTGCCGGCATGCCTGCTGTCGATCGGCCACGCGGCGCTGATCATGCGTTATATGCGCGCTTCGCTGCTCGAAGTGCTCAACCAGGATTATGTCCGAACCGCCCGGGCCAAAGGCGTGCGAGAGTTCTGGGTGATCATCAAGCACGCCACCCGCAACGCGCTCTTGCCGGTCATCACGCTGATCGGGTCGACCATTGGCATCGCGATCGGCGGCGCGATCTTCCTGGAGAGCGTCTTCAACTGGCCAGGCATGGGCTTGCTGCTGGTCAATGCCGTCGGCACGCGTGACTATCCCGTCATCATGGGTGCCACGCTGGTGATCGGTGTCTGCGTCATTCTGGTCAACATTCTCACCGATGTTGTCTACGCCTTTGTCGACCCGCGCATCCAGGTGGGGTGATGACGATTGCCGAGATCGAACCACCCATGCAGCGCACCAAAGGTCCATTGCGCCGCGCACTCGGCCGCTTCATCGAGAACCGCGCCGCGCGGGCCGGTCTGGTCATCGTGATCCCCGTACTGATAGCGGTCATGACCTACCACTGGTGGTGGCCATACGCTCCTAACGCCATCGACCTGAAGGCCATGAACAAGGGACCGTCCGCCACCCATTGGCTCGGCAGCGACGGTGTCGGGCGGGACGTTTTCGCGCGGCTTCTGCAGGGTGGTCGCATCTCGCTGCTGGTTGCCGTCTGCTCGGTCGCGATCTCCACCGTTATTGGCTTCCTCATCGGTGCTATCGCGAGCTTCGGCGGCCGCATCGTTGATGCAACCGCGATGCGCTTCGTCGATCTCGCCATGACCTTGCCGCCAGTCATCTTCTTGCTGGTTCTTGCCTCGATCGCCGGCACCGGCATCGCGCCGACAATCCTCGTCATCTCGCTGCTATCGTGGCCGGTTCTGTCGCGCATGGTCAGGGCCCGCCTCCTCGAACTGCGCGAGCGCGATTTCGTCGTTGCCGCGCGCGGCATGGGGGCAGGGCTGCCGCATCTCCTGTTTCGCCACGGCCTGCCCAATTGCATGGACATCCTCGTCGTCTACGCAACTTTGCAGATCGCCAACGCGATCCTGTTGGAAGCTGGCCTCTCTTTCCTCGGCCTCGGCATCGCACCACCCGAAGCGAGCTGGGGCAATATGCTCAATCTTGCCCGCTCCACCGTCGTTCTCGAACAATACCCCTGGCAGTGGATGTTCCCCGGTGCCGCCCTCGTACTCACGGTCCTCGCCATCAATTTCATTGGCGATGGGCTGCGTGACGCTTTCGATCCCCGATCCGATCTCAACTGAAGGTTTCAAAATGCCACTTTTTACCGGCGTCGTGCCGCCAGTCGTTACCCCCCTCAACAACGACTACAGCATCGACTTTCCGTCGTTCACCCGGACGCTGGAGAACCTGCTCGACGGCGGCGTCCACGGACTGTTCGTGCTTGGCTCGACCAGCGAGGTGGTTTTCCACGACCAAGCCGGGCGCAAGGCGATCATCGAGCACGCAGTGAAGGTCAACAACGGTCGCGTTCCGATCTTCGCCGGCGTCATCGATCCGACCACCGACCGTGTCATCAACCATTCGAAGATCGCCAGATCGGCCGGGGCCGACGCAATCGTGGTCACCGCGCCCTTTTACACGCGCACCAGCCAGCCGGAGATCATCGATCATTTCCGCTATATCAAGGATGCGATCGACATCCCGATCATTGCCTATGACATCCCGGTCTGCGTCCATATCAAGCTCGATCGCAAGACGACGGTGACGCTTGCCAAGGAAGGCACCGTGGCCGGCCTGAAAGATTCCAGCGGCGACGATGGCAATCTGCGTTATGTACTGAAAGACATGGCCGGCGATGCCGGCTTCTTCGGCATGACCGGCTCCGAGATCATGGTCGATACTGCTCTCGCCATGGGTGCGCATGGTGTTGTGCCGGGCATCGCCAATGTCGACCCGCACGGCTACGTCAAGATGTGGAACCTGATGCAGGCCGGCAAGCATGCCGAGGCCCGCGTCGAGCAGGAACGCCTGCTGAAGCTGTTCGAGATCGTCTGGATCGCGCTCGGGCGCACCAGTGCCGGTTCAGCCGGCGTCGGCTCCTTCAAGACCGCCATGCGCAGCCTCGGCATCATCGCCACCAACAGGATGGCCCGCCCGCAGCGCGATCTCAACGCCGAGGAAACCGCCAAGGTCGACGCGATCCTGCGCGACGCCGGCCTGCTTGGCTGATCATGGAAGCGCCGATCCTCCAGATTGCCGGATTGCGTGCCGTGTTTCGCATTGCGGGGCGCGACATTGCGGCCGTACAGGACGTTGATCTCGAGATCGGCTCCGGCGAGACCGTGGCGCTGGTCGGCGAGTCCGGTTCGGGCAAGTCAGTCACCAGCCTCTCCATCATGGGGCTCCTGGCGCCGAAGATCGGCCATATCGCTCACGGCCATATCTCGATCAGACGACGCGACGGTTCCGTCACCGAGCTGACCGGGCTGGACGCGGAGCAACTGCGCCGCGTGCGCGGCAACGATATCGGCATGGTGTTTCAGGAGCCGATGACCAGCCTGAACCCGGTTTACACTATCGGCGAGCAGATCGCCGAGCCGATGCGCATCCATCTTGGCAAATCGCATCGCGAGGCGGCAGCCGAAGCGGTGCGCTTGCTGATGCAGGTCGGCATCCCGGACCCCGCGCGGCGCGCGAAACAATACCCGCACGAACTCTCGGGCGGCATGCGTCAGCGGGCCACCATTGCCATGGCGCTCGCATGCAACCCGACATTGCTGATTGCCGACGAACCGACGACGGCGCTTGACGTGACGATCCAGGCGCAGATCCTCGATCTGCTTGCCACTCTTCAGGCGGAACGCGGCATGGGCATCCTCTTCGTCACCCACAATCTTGGCGTTGTTGCGGAAATCGCCGACCGCGTGGCCGTCATGTATGCCGGCCGCATCGTCGAGACCGGCCCGGTTGGCGAAGTCTTTGCCCGGCCGCGCCATCCTTACACGACAGGCCTGATGCGATCGGCACCGCGACTTGGCCAAGCAACGGTGCTGAAGGCGGCCGGCACACCGCTGCCGACGATTGCCGGCAATGTCCCCTCGCTGGCCATGCTGCCCGGAGGCTGTTCTTTTGCTCCAAGGTGCCCGATGGCGATCGACTCCTGCCGCGCCGCCGTGCCGCCGCTGTTGCAGGTATCGCCGACACAGACGAGCCGCTGCATCCGCTGGGAGGAGCTATGAGCGCGCCGGCTCCTTATCTGTCCGTTCGCAACCTGACCAAGCATTTCCCGCCGACAGCGTTCTCGCGCGGACCTGTGGTCAAGGCACTGCAGGATATTTCATTCGACATTCCACGTGGTCAGGTGGTCGGGCTGGTCGGCGAATCCGGTTCCGGCAAGACGACAATTGGCCGTTCCGTGTTGCGGCTGATCGAGCCGACCTCAGGCGAGATACGCTTCGACGGCAAGGACATCGTCAAGCTCGGGGCAAGGGAGCTTCGACGTCAACGGCGCAACATGCAGTATATCTTCCAGGATCCCTTCGCCAGCCTGTCGCCGCGCATGACTATCGGCCAGATCCTCACCGAGGGCCTGGATATCCAGGGCATCGGTAGTCGGCCCGAGCGCCGCGCCCGCGCCGAAAAGGCGCTCGCCACCGTCGAACTGCCGGTCGATGCCTATGACCGATACGCGCATGAATTCTCGGGCGGCCAGCGCCAGCGCATCGGCATCGCGCGAGCCCTTATGCTGGAGCCCGAGTTTATCGTCGCGGACGAACCGGTCTCGGCACTCGACGTGTCTATTCAGGCCCAGGTGATCAATCTTCTTCGCGATCTCCAGGTCCGGCTTGGCCTCACCATGCTGTTCATTTCGCATGACCTCGCCGTTGTCGAATATATCTGCGACACGGTCATCGTTCTCTATCTCGGACGCATCATGGAAGTCGCGCCCGCGACCGATCTCTATGTCCGGCCTGGGCATCCCTACACACGGGCATTGCTGTCGGCCGTCCCATCGCCAGATGCGTTCGCCAGGAAGCAACGGCAGATACTGAAAGGCGACATCCCAAGTCCCGCCAATCCGCCGTCGGGATGTGTTTTCAGAACGCGCTGTCCCGCAGCGATGGCTGCCTGTGCCGGCGCCGTGCCACGGCTACGGGAGATAGCTCCTGGACGTATGAAGGCATGCATTCGCGACGACATAGGCTGAACATGGCAGCCTAAAAATTGGAGTAGTTCTGATACGTTTTTGGGACATTCACAGTCAGCGCGCAGTTGAGCGGGGAGGTGTCCGTTTCTGTACCCGCAATGGGGCGGAGGAGGTTGGAAATATAGGGGATAAGTCCGGGCCAGAGATGCCGCAACTTCGTGGTCAGGTTGATCGAGGACGCCGCAAAGGGCGCGTAACGAGCCTGCTGCTGTCCATGACGAAAAGAGCGGGCCGGCACGAAGAGCCGGTCGTTGCGCCCACTCAGTCGCAGGCGGGAGCAAAAAAGGCCATCCCGGTATATGCGGAGGTGGACGGCCTTCTTTGCAATACTTCACACCTTAATAGGCCTTCTTCGCGGCGCTCCTCCTGTGCTTCACCGGGCATTTGTGCTTCTTGGTCGCCTTGCAGGCCTTCGTTACGTGCTTCTTAGCCTTCTTCATGGTCATAGCATCCGAAGCGGGTGCAGAGCCAGTTGCGGCCGTCGCTGCTGGCGCTGGCTTCGTAGCCGCGGCGGCGTCGTTAGGGCTGAGAACTGGCATCGAGACGGCGAGCGCGAATGCAAGACCGACGGCAGACAGAAGAGACTTTTTCATGTGTCTATTCCTTGTTTGGCAAGTCGGGGGTTGAGCGTCACCCATCAGGATCGATGGGTGTTACTCCAAGCAGCTTCAAAGCTTTCGCGAGCATCCGGATTCCCTGCGCCTCCTTCTTCTTGGCGCAGTACCGGTTTCCCTTTCTCTGAAGAGCTTTCGCCGCGGTGACCTGCGTTGCCGCGGCATGCGTTTTGAGGGCTTCGTCGACTTGACGGCTGAGAATGGTGCAACGCTCGGTCCGGGTGAGCGGCGCCGCCTTTGAGGTGGAGGGTCCGGTCGCTGCCGTAGCGAGCGACAAGCTGAGCAACGCACCCATCAAGTTGATCGAGATTCTGTGCATCGCTTGTCGCAAACCCGAGCAAGTGCAGCACTGCTGCAGCCGATGAACTGATCCCTCCAGAGCATGATACGCTTGAATGATTTCTGCAGTTTTTCCTGAATGTTTCTGGATTGTGTCTGCCCTCGTGCGGAAGGTTCGCTGCCGCAAATGCCGAAGGAGCATGCGCCAAAACTTGGTGGTGGCATGACACGGATCATTCACGCCTGCGGTGGTGCCAATTGAGCTGTCGGGCAGGAAATCAATAGTTAGAGCCGGCGGTCGGTTTCGTTCGATAGCCTCCGACAGTGCGGCGAGCGGGCGGAGGGAGTTAGCCCGCCTTTAAAGATAAGCGCTGCTATTTGCAGCCGTTACCGGCCGTTCGCACCCAGTGACTGCGGCGAGTAAAGGTCCTATTTTTGTTAGATTAGAAATCCATCTCGGTGGATCATTAGCGGTTCCTAAGCCGGACAACACTAACCTCTGCCGATTGGTAGGGGATCGCGGATGAATGCCTTCAGGCGAACAATAGGCTTCGGCCTAACCTATCTGCGCTCTTTCCCTTTCGACCGCATCAAGATCGATCGTAGCTTTGTCAGCCTGATTTGTGAAAGCAGCGAAAGCCGGGCGATCGTCAAGGCCGTCGCCGAACTTGGGGCCACTCTCGGCATGACCACGACAGCCGAGGGCGTCGAAACTGAGGAACAGTATCAGTTGATCAGGGAGAATGGCTGTACCGACAGGGTTGGCTGTTCGGTCGCCCCTACCTCAGTCTAAGGTCTTTGCCCTATTCGAAGAAGCAGCCCATTTGAGAGCTTGATAATCGATCAATGGAGCAAGATTGGCGTGCGATGCGATCCATACAGGTCGTACGGCTAGCCACGGCTTGGTTCAGGCAGGCGGGTTCGCCGGTTCGTGAGGTCCCCCGGTCAGACGCTTGTGCTTCTCAAACAGGTGCAGCTTTTCGGGGTATCCAAGCCTCAGCGCCGCGTTGCAGGACGGGCATTTGAATGAGGATATGGTTTTAAACCACGTGCCTTTTCGAACGATGGGGCGTTCGCACCGTGGGCACTCAAAGGTGAGATATTCGTCGTTAAGTTCTTGAGGAATCGGCAATCCGGCACCTTTAGGCTGATGGATGCCCACCATCATCGCAGATAATGGTGGGCATCCATGAACTGGCGATGAAGGGACTATGCTCGCCAGCACTCCCAAATGAAGATCTGCGGAGTATGTTGCGTCGTCGGGACTTATGAGTTGGCCGATAAGACGTCTGTCCGACGCGTGTTACGACTGACGGGCAAGACACAGGTGTCGGGGGAACAGCTCGGGCATTTGCGCTGTTCCCGAGTAGCCTGCCGCGCAGGTTGCCACTTCGCGCCCCCAGGCTACTCCAGTACTGCCCGCTGGCTCTGGCCGGCGGGCTTTTTGTCGGACGGCGGCCTAGCCGTGCACAGCCTCCGTTTGCGGTATGTAGAGCGCATTCCCCGATGGGACTTTCGCCGCGACCTGAAGCGTGAACAGGAGATGATTTTCATCATCCGTCACTTTCATGATCCGAGGCTTCGTATACTTCCAGAAAGAATGTTTGCTCTCGTTTATCATCTCGCCGGCAACCCGCACGGCTCCTTCCTTGCCGCGGGAGATTGACACCATCTACGTCGGAGATGAATTAGCTGTTGTCGACGTCGAAATAATAGGTCGTGATGATGCTCTGCCCTTGGTCGACAGGCCCAAACCATCCGGTGCAACTTTGTTTCTCGCAGCTTGGCAACCAGAGAAGGCACGGGACAGTGTCATCGTGTTTGAGGGATCAATCGAAACCGGGGGAATTCTCATGAAGAAGACTTACGAGCAGCCGACGCTGGCTCGCAAGGCGAAGCTTTCCGCAATCGTCGCGGTCCACCTGTGCCGCCGCCTCCGCCCTGATCTATCCAAGCTCAGGCGAACTGGATAAGCCCGCTACTTCCGGCCGGCGGGTTTTTTAATGCGCGGATTTCCATGGAAGTCATTTACTCAGGATAGGACTCGCGCCTGAGACGAATACCACGCCCGCCGATTCGAATGCTTGACGGATGGCTGCGACCTTCAACGGGCGCGGCGTCCTAATACCATTCTCAAAATCGCGTATCGTGCCCTCACTCAGATTGCACTTGGCACTCAGACGGACTTGTGACCAGTTAAGCAGGGCTCGCGCGGCCTTCGACTGCTCTGGAGTCAGCTCGGCCACCATCTCAGCTGTCCATGTCTAGCGGCTTATGTCCCGCCTGACCGTGCCAACTTGCCGAAGGTCCGCGAGACCCTTATCAGCGGCAGCGGCTTTCTTGCTTGTTGCCATCGGAGTTCTTCCGGTTGGGTGAAATCACCCTTGACGGGTACAAGCTAACTCCGCGGCGAACCGCCGGTTCCAAACCATTACGGCGTTGCCGACCAGACCGGGCCAGCCACTCCGCCTTTGCTTTGCCAAACCCTTCGGCGGCGCACGCGATCCCACAGCGCTTTTTCTGATCGCAAGGTTCCGAAGCCGCCGCACATGTTGGGCCCGGTCGGCCATCAGTACGATAGCGAGTTTGCCGGCCCCACGCTGCGCCCCGATGCGCCACTGGATGGCGCCCAAAGTGCCTCATACATTACGAACGTGATCAGGGGTTCGAGTCGGGAGAGCACTACCGCCTTTCCCCCCACTCGGAGAGCGTACAATGTTTTCTACAGTGTCGGGCGTGATGGGTCTGTCTTGGTGCTGCGAAGACCGGTAGGACCGGGAGAGTCTGACACGCAAGCTACCTGCGACGCGAACGGCAGTTTTGCGACCCATCTCGATCATCGAGGTGACTTTTGCCGCTTCTTAAAAGCAGACTTCGCCTGCGCAAGGATGGCGGCGTCCAGTGACACCTGAAGGCGGTTTCATCTTCAAGGCCACAGCGCCATCATGCGGGGCAAATCTACCTGCTGGTGGCTTGCGAATCTCGGGTCGAAGGCAGACTGGCCTCGAGGAAGCGATGCCAGGCGCCGCCAAGAACAAGCGCGGTTTCGGCCGCACCGAACCCCGCCGAGGAAAGGCCTTGCGCCAACTTCGGGAAATCGAGGCTCGATCTGAACCAGGATGGCTGCTGCGGGAAACTTGCCGCCGCCTGTGTCTCGCGGGTCCAGCGGCCTTCGCGCATCCAGCGCACCACGCTGTCGGGCTGGTCCTGGCAGAGATCCGAGCCGATGCCGAGATGGTCAGGTCCCATGATCCCGGCCGCTTCCGCAGCCATTTTCCCGAACTGCTCCAACGTCGTGTCCGAGCCGTTCGGAAGGTGCAGCGGGTAGAGCGAAAGGCCGAGCAGCCCCTCCTTTGCGCGCAATGCCTGCAAGAGGGCCTTGGAGACATTGCGGTTGCTGTCGCGCAGCCAGCGTGGATTGGCGTGGCTGACGACCACCGGCTGCTCGGAGAGCGCGATCGTCTCCAGCGCGGTCCGCTCGCCGGCGTGGGACAGATCGATGATCATGCCGAGCCGGTTCATCTCGGCGATCACCTCGCGCCCCATCCGCGTCAGGCCGCTGTCCTCCTTTTCCATCCAGCCGCAGCCGAGCAGCGACTGGTTGTTGTAGGTGAGCTGCATGAAGCGGATGCCGAGATCGAAAAGCATCTCGATCAGGCCGATGTCGTCCTCGATCGGCATCGGGTTCTGCAGGCCAAGCAGGATCGCCGTCCGGTTCGAGGCCCGCGCCTCCTCGATGTCGCCCGCATCGCGCGCCAGGAGGATCAGGTCCTCATTATCGCGAAGCCAAGTGCGCCAATCGACGAGATGGCGCACCGTCTCGCGAAAGCCTTCGTGATAGCCGACAGTGGCGTGGACCGCGGTCAGTCCGCCCCGGCGCATCTCCTCGAAGATTGCGCGCGACCACTTGCAGTGTTGCAACCCGTCGATGAGCACCTGCGGCGCGTCGCTGGTCATTCGGGCGCGCCCGCGTGGATGTAGGACGTTTTGACCTGGGTGTAGAACTCGACCGCGGCGCGGCCTTGCTCGCGCGGCCCGTAGCTCGAGGCGCGGACGCCGCCGAACGGCACGTGATAGTCGGTGCCGGCGGTCGCCAGGTTGACCATGACGCAGCCAGAGCGCGAGGCGTGGCGGAACTTCGTGGCGCGCGCCAGCGAGCGTGTGGCGATGCCGGCCGTCAGCCCATAGGGCGTATCGTTGGCAAGAAAGATCGCCTCGTCGAGATCGTCGGCGGTCATCACGCAGGTGATCGGCGCGAACATCTCCTCCTGGTTGATGCGCATGCGCGAACGGCCGTTGAGGAACACTGCGGGCGCCATGTAGTGGCCGCGATGCGCCAGATCGAGCGCCTCGCCGCCGGTCGCTAGCTCGGCGCCCTCGCTGATGCCGAGCGTCACATAATCGAGATTGGCCGAGAGCTGCTCGGCGCTGACGACCGGCCCCATCTGGACGCCGGCCTCGAGCGCATGGCCGACCTTCAGGGCCTTTGTTTTCGCCAGCAGCTTCTCGACGAAGGCGTCATGCACCGGCCGGTGGACGATCAGGCGGGACGAGGCCGTGCATTTCTGACCGGTGCCGCCGAAGGCGCCGTTCACGGCAAGGTCGACGGCGCGATCGAGGTCTGCATCGTCCATGATCACAAATGGATTCTTCGACCCCATTTCGAGCTGCAGCTTCACGAAGCGCGCGGCGGCGAGCGCGGCGATGCCGGAGCCGATGGCGCCGGAGCCGGTGAAGCTCAGCCCTTGTATGTCGGCATTGGCGGCAAGCTCACGGCCGATCGTCGATCCTGAACCCATCACCAGGTTGAACAGGCCCTTCGGGATCGCCTGCCGGCTGATGATCTCGGTGAGCGCCCAGGCGCTGGCCGGCGTGACGCTGGCCGGCTTCCAGATAACGGCATTGCCGAAGGCTAGCGCCGGCGCGATCTTCCAGGACGCGGTGGCGATGGGGAAATTCCAGGGCGAAATGATCGCGACGACCCCAAGCGGCTCGCGCTCGATCAGCACATCGACGCCGGCCCTGACGGAATCGGACGAGGAACCCAGATTGCGCAAGGCCTCCGCGGCGAAATAGGTGAAGAACTGGCCGGCGCGATAGACCTCGCCGACGCCCTCGGGAAGGGTCTTGCCCTCCTCGCGCGACAGCAACTCGCCAAGCTCCTTCGAGCGCGCCATCAACTCGCGTCCGATGGCGTCCAGAACGGCGGCTCGCGCTTCCAGCCCGGCCGCCGCCCATTTCCGTTGCGCGCCTTGCGCCGCCGCGACGGCGTCATGGATGTCGGACGGCCGTGCCTGCGCGAAACGCCCGACAACATCGGTCACGTCGGACGGATTGATATCCTCGACCCAGTCGGCACCGTCGCGCCACTCGCCTGCAACGAAGTTCTGACCGCTCAGCATCCTGTTCGACCTGCATCAATTGGGTTGACAACGACCTAACCAATGCGGTGAACTTCAATCAAGCTCAATTTTTGGCACAAATGTTCAGGCAAGCTTAACAGTGACCAAAACCATCAGCCTGACCGGCATGCGCAGCTTCGTCGCGGTCTATGAGACCGGCGGCGTGCGCGCCGCCGCCGACCAGATCGGCCGCACGCCCTCGGCCGTGTCGATGACCCTGAAGCAACTGGAGGACGATATCGGCGCACCGCTGTTCGAGAGCGAACGCAAGGGCGCGCTCTCGCCTGTCGGCCGTGTGGTGCTCGACGAGGCGCGCGCGATGATCGCCCACTACGACCGCGCCTGTCTGGCAATGACCAGCTACGCGGCGGACCGGCAGGGGCGCTGCGAGGTGGCCAGCGTGCCTTCGGTCGCGGTGACCTTGCTGCCTCGCGCCATCGCCAAGCTCCGCGCCGAGGGCGGCCAGTTCGACATTCATGTCCGAGACAGCGATTCCAGCGCTATCGTCGAGGCGGTCGAGAACGGCATGGTGGAGGTGGGCTTGTGCGTGCTTGCGATCAGGCGGCCACAGCTTCGTTTCGAGCCGCTGTTCCATGAGCCGCTCGATTTCGTCTGCCCGGCCGACCATCCCCTGGCAAGATCGAAGCGCCCGTTGAAATGGGCTGAGCTCGACGGCGAGAGCTTCATCCGCAATGGCGCGGCCGCGGCACTGGGGCTTGCCGAGACCGAAGCGCTTGCCGCCGGCTCCAAGCTCACCGCGACCAATGTGAGCTCCAATCTGGCGATGGTGGAGGCCGGGCTCGGCGTCACCATCCTGCCCCGGCTCTGCCGCTGGAAATCGAGCCACGACGTGCGCTTCCTGCCGCTTGCCGATTCGCGTTCGAGCCGCACCGTCGGCTGGATCGCCAAGAAGGGCCGGAACCTGCAGCCGGCGTCGCTGCGCTTCATCGAATGCATCCGCCTGCAGACGCGGGCGAGCGAAGGGGAGTTCGGCTATGCCGCGGCATGATCGGTGGGTGAGGGGATGACACGCCTGACCCAAGCCCGCATCGAAACGCTCGCGCGCGCTGCGCTGATGCGGCACGGCGCAAGCGAGCGGCAGGCCGAGGCGCTGGCCGCCGGCATCGCCGCGGCCGAACGCGACGGCCTGAAATCGCATGGGCTCATGTATCTATCGACCTATTGCGAACACCTGATCTGCGGCAAGGTGCTGGGGCAGGCCGAACCACGCCTGACGCGGCCGACTCCGGCGGTCGTCGCCGTCGATGCCGCCAACGGCTTTGCGCATGCGGCCATCGCCCTCGGCCTGCCGGCCCTGATCGAAGCGGCGCGATCGCAAGGTGTGGCGGCGCTCGCCATCCGCAACTCCTATAATTGCGGCGCGCTCGGCTATCACACCGAGCGGATCGCCCAAGCCGGCCTGGTCGGGCTAGGCTTCACCAACGCGCCGGCCTCAATCGCACCCTGGGGCGGCCGCAAGGCGGCCCTCGGCACCAATCCCTGGTCGCTAGCTGTCCCGGACGGGCAGGGCGGGGCGCGCTTCGTCATCGACCAGAGCGCCAGTGTCGTCGCCAAGAGCGAAGTCATGAAGCGCGCCCGCGCGGGTGAGCCGATCCCACCCGGCTGGGCCTTCGACGCAAGCGGCGATACGACGACCGATGCCGGCGAAGCGTTGAAGGGCACGATGGCGCCGGCGGGTGGCTACAAGGGCGTCGGCTCGGCGCTCTTGGTGGAGATCTTCGCCGCATGCCTGACGGGGGCGAACCCCGGGCTTGTCGCCAGCCCCCTCTCCGGCACCGCCGGAGGTCCGCCCGGAACCGGGCAGTTCTTTTTGGCGGTGTCGCCCGACGCAACGTCGGCCGGGGCGTTCTCGGGCAACCTGGAAACCATCGCCAGCGCCTTCGTCGGCGATACGAGGCTTCCGGGCACAAGGCGCTTCGGCGCGCGCGAACAAAACAGCAGAGACGGCATCGAGGTGGCGGCCGAAGCGCTCGCCGCGCTTGAAAGGCTGGCCGGGACCGCCGCATGACGGCGATTCCGCTGCGCCCGCCGGAAATCGTCATGCGACTGCAGCGGCTTGGCGCGGCGCATCCGACGCGTCTCAGTTTCCTGCGCCAATTGATCCGCCGTGCCACCAGTGAGAAATGGCGTGTGCGCAAGCACCTGTTCGACCTCGACGACAACGGATTTGGACGCGCGGTGTATGCCGTCGAGACGCCGGCAAGAACCTACAGCCTGGTCGCGTTCTCGACGCCGCTTGACGACGAGAAGCGGTCCGACCGGGTGATCGCGCAGGCTTGGGATACGAGCTACGTTCTTTACGACGGATTGCCGGATGCCGCCGAAATCGCGCGGCTGGAGGCGAACGCTCCGCTGCAGGAGGCGGGCCGATACACCAGAAGCGAGCTGGTGCTGGCGCGCGCCAACAAGAGCGTGCGGCTGTTCGAAGACGTGGCTTCAACGCTGGCTCAGGGACGGCAGCCTGACGAGGAGCAACTGCTTGGCGTCGGCTATCTGCTACGCACCACGGCAGTCTACGGCAACGGCAAGTTCGGCATCGCCGACCGCGACGAGATCGCCGCGCGTCCGGAACTTGCCGGGTCTTTCCAGGCCGAGATGCTCACCGTCTGGTTGATCCGATCCTTCACGCTCGATCTGGTCGATCACATCGCCCGTCGCCGCAATCCGGCCGGCGCGGCAAGACTGGCGCCGGAATTGCGCCGGGCGCTCGGGGTCGGCAACGCGACGGGACTCGGCATGGCGCCCTTCCTCGTGCGCCACCCGCTGCTGACGCATAGCTGGTTTCTGGCCCGCGAAACCGCTCTGGCGCGGGTGCGCGCCGAACCGCAGGCCGCCGTGGCGGAACGCAGAATTTTCGCGCAGGCGCTCGCCGACCTGGCGCAGCGCGTTGGTCGCTGGCACAGCGACGACGACCGCCAGGCCGCCGCCACCCGGTCCCTAGCCGCCGATCTCGACACGCTGGCCGAAAATCTCGACCGGCTCCTGGCGAAGCCGCGGCCGTGGGATGCGGTCTATCGCTTCGCGGAAGAGCAGTTCTCCCTGGAAGGGCAGGAGGCTTGCGTCTCCCTGGTCCTCGAGCCGCATGGCGCCTTGGTCGACGAGCTCGGCGACACGATGAAAGCCGACGAGACGCCCGGCCATGCCATCGACGGCGCCATGGACTGCGGCTCGCTGCGCCAGGCGCTTCTCGACTGCTATTCATGGGCGGGGGCAATCGACTTCACAGAGCCCTCCGCTAATGCGCGCTTCTGGTATGTATCGGCGGAGAAGCTCGAGCCCCGGCTCGGCGAGCGGTTCGAGGAGGACGGCGCCGAGTTCGAACAGCCTTTGGCCACCGCGCGCGACGCGCTCGGTCTGGCGGCCGCGCTGGCGCAGGAGCCGGCCTCGGCCAGTGTCGCGGAATTCCTGCTGCGCCGGCCCGAATGGCGCCATGCGGTGCGGCGCACCCAGATCGTTGCGAAATTCCCCTATGCCGAGATTCACGATAATCTGATCGGCGCCGATTTGCGGCCCGTCGACATATTGCGCGCCAAGCTGGCGTTCTTCGGCGCGCGCAGCTTCGATCCCCGCTCGGACCGCTGGCTGCGGATCGCGCTGTTCAGCGGCGAGCCCCTGATCGAGGAGGTCGCCAGCGCCGCATCGGCTGGAGAAGCCGCGTGATCGACCTGTCGCTCAACGAGGTGGAGACGCTCAGCGCCAAGACGGCGCGGGGTGCGGGATTTTCCTGGGGACTGGCCGAGGATATCGGGCGCGCGGCGCGCCGGCTCGCGGTCGAGGACGACAATTGGGGCATGGCCATGCTGAGCCTTGCCGAAAACACGCAGTCCTTCGCGGTGCCCGACCCTGCCCGCGCTGCGCGCTGGCGAAAAGGCAATGCCGACAAATCTGCCGAAATGCCACTCTGTCCGATCCGAACCGCGGCCCTGCTGCTCGACGATCCGCTTCCGGCGAGCGCGCTGCCGCTGGCGATCATTGGTGTCGGTCTGCCGGTCTGGCTCGACGCCATGCTGCGCCGCTCGGCCATGCGCGTCGCGCGACCTGCGGGGCTGGCGAAGCGCGCCGACGTCGTCATCGAACATCGCGCCGAAATCGAGCGGCCGGCCACAGGCCGGCGCGGCGCGATCGACGAGCGGACGCTTGCCGCGCTCAATTCCTTCGCTGTCAGAACCTATGTGCCGGAAAGCGAGCGATCGCGCATGCGCGGAGCTGGCGGAGGCCGGGTGGACGATGAATAACAACAAGGGGAGAAGAAAATGAGTGCAGCCGACGGCCAGAAGATCGCCATGCGTGGGGCGGGCTACTACTCGGCCAACACCGTCGGCGCCAAATACGTCATCGACAAGGTCGGCGATCTCGTCGTCAAGGCAGTCGCCGGGATGCCTCGGCTGGCCGATGGCCAGCCATTCGCCGTCGCCGATTTCGGCGCGGCCGACGGCGGCACCTCGATGGACATGATGCGGCGGCTGGTTGGCGCCGTTCGGGAGAGGGAACCGGATCGGGCGATATCGATCACCTATACCGACCTGCCCCATAATGATTTCTCGACCCTGTTCCGGCTGAGCCAAGGACTGTTGGGAACCTCCACCGAGGTTCCGCTGGCGGAGACGCCCGGCCTCTACATCTTCGGCAGCGGCACCAGCTTCTACCGCCAGATCCTGCCGGACAATTCGCTGTCGTTCGGCTTTTCCGCCACGGCGATGCACTGGATCAGCAAGCGGCCCTGCATGATCGCCGACCATGTCCAGGCGGTCGGCGCGACGGAAGCCGAGCGGGCGCAGTTTCGCGCCCAGGGGCTGCGCGATTGGGAGATGATCCTGCTGGCGAGGGCCCGCGAGCTGAGGCCCGGCGGCCGGCTGGCGCTGGCCAATTTCTGCGTCGACGAGGAAGGGCGCTATCTCGGGCATACGACAGGGGTCGACATGTTCGACAGCTTCGCGCGCCATTGGCGCGATCTGCTTGCGGCGGGGCGGATCAGCGAGACGGAATATGTCAACGCGACGTTCCAGCAATTCTACAAGACGCCGGACGAGTTCGCAGCACCCTTTCGCGATCCCGTTTCGCCGGTGTCGCAGGCCGGGCTGAGGCTGGAAAACATCTTCACCATGGTGACGCCGTGCCCCTATGCCGAGGCCTTCCGGGTCCATGGCAACGCGCAGGATTTTGCCAGGGCCTATGTGCCGACGCTCCGCTCCTGGTCGGAAACCGTTTTTGCGAACGCGCTCGATCCCTCGCGTCCCGCCAATGACCGTGCCGCAATCGTCGACGATCTTTACGGCGCTTATGAAGCCGACGTAGCGCGCGCCCCCGAAGGCCACCGGATGGACTACGTCCATTGCGTGACGGAGATCGTCAAATCGTAAGGGATATCGAGAGTTTGCGCGCCGCTTCCTGAAAACGTCCAGATGGCGATCCTCCGGGCCAGCTGAATGTCCATTCTTGAAGATTCATGGGCTCAAGCTGCCGGTCGGCTTTCGGCCTAAAAGCCGGCACCGGACGGATCTACAATCAAACTTGTAGCGCGCCGTGTGCGCGACACCATTGACGTCGTTGTCGACAATTCAACCACAGCGTCGTCGAGAAGCGCCCGCTGAGCTTCTAGCGGCGGAAGGCGCCATTCTGTAGGTCAAGCATTAGCTTGACAAAGTCCGCTTTCAGTACGTGTCCTGCTCGAGGCCGCCGGATTCCCAAACCGCATTCATCCTGGGAGCTTATCTGCTGGAAGCCATGGATCGGTAGACTGATATCGGCTCGGATCAGCTCGGGACCGGCAAGTTGAAGACACCCAAGCACTGAGCACAGTGAGCGACTTACCCCGCCTTTAAAGGTAAGTGCTTGTTTCTGTTGGAAGCCGTTACCGCTGGCCACCATTTCGTGTCGAAAGGTGGCCAACAAAGATTCCGCCGACCACGCAAATCTGCCTATTGGATCGCCGCCATTGCGCGCCCGCGATTATTCGCTATGATGAAAAGCGTCATAGACGGAACGGACATGAAAAAAAACTTCGCAACCGAAATGGCGACCACCAAGGATCTCGCCGACGTCGCTCGCCTGCTGAGTTGGGCCTTCGGTTTCAGCAAGGCGAGGTCGCAAGAATACATCGCCAATATTGGGGTCGAGGCGCTGCGGCTCAGTCGCGGCGAGGACGGTTGTCCGGTCCTATGCGCGGGTCTGCTGCAGACTGCGCATATTTTCCACGGCAAGCCCGTGCGCGCGGCCAACATCGTACACGTGGCGATCGCGCCGGAACGGCGCGGAGAGGGCCTTGCCGTGCCTTTTGTGGATGCTCTCTGCGATGAGGCGAGGAGCCAGGGCGCCGCGATCGCCACTCTCTTTGCCTCAACGCGGCCGGTCTACCGCAAGGCCGGCTTCGAGCTTGCCGGGCACGAGATCGTCTATGAGGCGGCAACAGCGGCACTACCTTCCGCGAGCCGGCTCGCCTTCGATCGCATCGAACTCGACGATTCGCGCCTGGCCGGCGCCTATGTCGCAAAGACACTTGGCGAATCCGGGTTGCTTGCACGCGCTGCCGCGCATTGGAACGAGTTGCGGCGTGCCCCAACAGATTCGCTCGCCGCCTATCTCGCCGAAGGCGAGGCCGCCTATCTGATACTCGACATGGCTGACAAAACTTGCCTGACGGTACGGGACTGGTCCGCCGCTTCGCCCGAGGCGGCACAAGGCTTGCTTTCCTTTCTTGCCCGCTTCCGCTCGGTCTATCCGGCGGTTCGCTGGCATGGCGCGCCACAAGACGATCTAGTGGCGGCGATACCGGACAAAGGCTGGCGCCTTGCGCGCCAGGAGGAATGGTTGTTGCGGGTGCTCGATCCAGCGACGGCCTTGCGCCAGCGCGGCTACCATGTCGACGAGGCAAAGCTCGCGCTGCGCATCGGCGATATATCGCTCGAAATCGAAATTCGCGAAGGCGCCGCCGAAGTGCGCGAGGGGGCTGATTTATGTGGCCCGGCCGTGCGCATGGATGCGCCGGCCTTCGTCCAGCTCTTCACGGGCTTTCGCAGTGCCTCGAAATTGGCGCAGTATGGCCTCGTTGCAGGCGACTCGGCTGACATACGTCGCTGTGATCAGCTGTTCGCTGGACCGCCGCCCTGGGTGGCTGAGCATTTTTGAGCATGGTTCGGCCAGGATCCTGCTCGCACCGAGAATCTTCTGAGGGGTCTCGCATGACACACGCGCTGATAGCCTCGCTGAGAGCAGCGGCGGGCGATATGACGCCGGCGCTGGCGCGCGTCGCCGAGGCGGTGCTGGCGCAGCCCGACACCACCTTGCGCCAGAGCATCACCGAGCTTGCCGAGACATCGGGATCGTCCGAGGCGAGCGTCATGCGCTTCTGCCGCGACCAGGGCTTCTCCGGCTTTCAGGACTTCAAGCTGGCGCTGGCGAAGGAACTCGCGACCGACGAGCGGGCCCGGGACAACGGCTCGCCGTCCGACGACATCCAGCGGCTGGTCGATACCGCGATCACCTCGCTGCGCGAGACCGAGCAACTGATCGTCCGGGAAGACGTGGCTACCGCTTCGCGAAAGCTCCTCGATGCTTCCGTGGTCGAGTGTTTCGGGATCGCCGCCTCCGCCGTCACGGCACAGTATCTCGCCTACAAGATGACCCGCATCGGCAAATTCAGCCGCGCCTTGGGCGACGCGCATCTGGCGATGATGGCAGCGGGAACCGCGCAGCACGGAACTGTTCAGGTGGTGATATCCAGCTCTGGCTCGACCATCGACGCCGTGCGCGTGGCAGAGCTTGCCCGCTCCAAGGGCGCCTTCGTCATCGGTATCTCCAATCGCTCGAAGAGCCCGCTGATCGCCGTCTGTAACCTGGCTTTAATAGCCTCCTGGCCGGAGACGCCGCTCACCGGCGGCGCCTTCCCGTCGAAGATCAGTCAATTGCTCATCGTTGACGCACTGGTCGCCGAGATGACGAGGCAGGATCCGAAGCGGCTGGTCCAGCTCAGCCGCACGGCGGAGGTCGTGAGTGACCGCAGCTTCTGATTTGCCGGTGCTCGCCATCGATGTCGGCGGTACCAAGATAGCCATCGCCGAGGTGAGCGGCGACAGGATCGCCAACCGGCGGCAGGCACCGACGCCGCGCACCGGCAAAGGCGACGATCTCATCGCAGCCATCGCCGAGCTGGCGCCGGACGGCGGCTTCGGTGCGGTCGCCGTAGCCACCACAGGCATTGTGCGCTACGGCGCACTGACCGCGCTCAACCCTCAGACCCTCCCGATCGAGGACGGCTACCCGCTGGCTTCGGCGATCGAACGGGCCTTCGGCATGCCGCCGCTCGTCATTAACGACGCGCAAGCGGCCGCCTGGGCCGAGTTCACGCTCGGCGCCGGCACGGGTTTTCGCAATTTCGCCTTTTTCACTGTATCGACCGGCATCGGCTGCGGCCTGGTGATAGACGGCCGGCTGCAAAGCGGCGCCAACGGGCTTGCCGGCCATGTCGGGCACACACGCTCCGAGCCCGGCGGTATCCTCTGCGGCTGCGGCAGGCGCGGCTGCCTGGAGACGGTCGCCTCGGGTACAGCGCTGGCGCGGGCGGGCAGCGCGCGCCTTGGCCGCAAGGTTACGACGCCGGAGCTGTTTGCGGCGGCGAAAGAAGGCAGCGGCATTGCCGCGGAAATTATCGCCGGCGCGGTCGTCGCGCTGGTCGACGCCTTTGCCGACCTGGCGGCCTCCGTCGATATCGACTGCTTTGCTGTCGGTGGTGGAGTCGGCCTCGCCGGCGGCTTCATCGAGGCGCTGCAGGTGCGCTCGCTCGATCTGCCGCGCGTTTATCGGCGCCCCATTGTTGCCGCGCGGGCTGGCGCCGATGCCGGCCTGCTTGGCGCAGCTATGCTGGCACGACCAAAGAGCTCTGACGAAAATTTTCATCAAAAATAGCTTATTGACAAAAACTTTCATCTGCGCTTGGTTAGAGCGGTGATGCTCTTCCAGGAGAAGACCCGGTGCAGGCCAAGCAGGGCGATTTGCTCGCCACACTCGATGGAACGCTGGTTGTGTCATGCCAGGCCGAGCCTGGCCTGCCGCTCGACGCTCCCGGCCACATCGCCGCCATGGCGCGCTCCGTCCTGTTGGGCGGCGCCACCGGCGTGCGCATTGAGGGCACGGCCAACATCGTCGCCGCTCGAGATGCGGTCGAGGTGCCGCTGATCGGCTTGATCAAGGCCAGGCGCGACGACACCGAGGTCTACATCACGCCGACGCTCGACGACGTCGCCGCCGTCATCGACGCCGGGGCCGACATCGTCGCGATCGACGCAACCCGTCGGCCGCGACCGGCCGAGCTGACGGCGATGTTCTCAGCCATCGCCGCGAAAGGGCGTCTGTCGATGGGCGATGTCGCCACGCTCGACGAAGGCAGGCGCGCGCTCGATGCCGGCGCCGACCTCATCAGCACCACCATGGCCGGCTACACGGATTACTCTAGGGAGCAGCGCGGCCCCGCCTTCGACCTGATGGAGGAATTCGCCCGCGCCGGCCTTCCCTTTGTCGCCGAGGGTCGCATCTGGACGCCCGAAGAGGCAACCCGCTGCTTCGAGCTCGGCGCCCGTTTCATCGTCGTCGGCGGCGCGATCACACGGCCCGACGCCATCACCCGCCGCTTCGCCAACGAGGTCGCCGCCTGGAACGCCCGTCCGCAACTGAAAAGGAATCCATCATGATCAAGCGCCGTCGCGTGGCCGTCATCGGTGCAGGCTTCATGGGCTCTATGCATGCCGGCATCTTTGCCAACATGGTGGGCTCCGAGCTCGCGGCCATCGTCGATCCCAACCGCGCGCTGGCCGAAGCCGTGGCAGCCAAGGCGCCGGGCTGCAAAGTCTACGACAGTCATCAGGCATTGCTCGGCTCGGAGCGCGATCTCGACCTCGTCTCTATCTGCACGCCAGACAATCTACATCTGGGGCCGGCGGTTGCGGTCGCCGAAGCCGGCATCAACGTCTTCGTCGAGAAACCGATCTCGTCCAGGATAGACGAGGCCAAGACGATCATCGCCGCCTGCGAGGCGGCGGGCGTAAAGCTCGGCGTCGGCTACCTGCTGCGTTTCGATCCGCGCTACGGCGCCGCCAAGGAGCTGATGACATCGGGCAAGATCGGTGAGCCAATCCACATCTATGCTAGGCGCAACAGCGCCCGCACCGAAGGCCCGAAGCGCTATGGCGGCAAGCTGCCGCTGGCGCTGCATGTCACCGTCCACGACGTCGACATGGTGCTGTGGATTCTGGAGGACCAGCAGCCGGTCTCGGTTTATGCGCAGCAGACCGACAAGCTGCTTGGCGCCTCCGGCACGCAGGACAGTATCACGGCGATCGTGCGCTTTTCCGGTGGAACTGTCGTCAATTTCGAGAGCGCCTGGTCGCTGCCGTCCGGCGCGCGCCACATGATCGACGCGCGCATGGAACTTCTCGGCACAGATGGATCCTTCGAGGTCCAGTGCGGCGACAGCGGGCTCTATTTCGCTAGCAATGAGGGGTCCCGCGAGATCGACACCCAGCATTGGCCTTTGCTCAACGGCCGCGTCGACGGCGACCTCGCGCGCCAGCTCAGCGGCCTCATCGACTGGCTGGACGGCGCGGCGATGCCGATCGCCACCGGCCGGGAAGCCCTTCGTTCGCTCGAACTCACCCTTGCCATGATGCAGTCGGCGGAGAGCGGCGAAATCGTGCGCCTCGGTTGAAGACAATCAAACGAACAGCGCTGTTGCAACGAGGCCAGACGGCCCAAGAATGGGAGACGAAACATGCTGAACAGGCGCAATCTACTTATGCTTGGCGCGGCCGCCGCCGCGCTGTCGCTGGCCGCGCCGGCCTCCGCCGAAGAAAAGCCGTTCAACGGCGTTCAGATATCGGTGCTGCTCGAGGGTCATCCGACCACCGACGCCATCCAGAAGATGGTGCCCGAATTTAAGGACAAGACTGGCATCGACGTCGCGATCGAGGTCGTGCCCGAGCAGGACATCACCGCCAAGGAGCTGCTCGAGTTCTCCTCCAAGTCGGGCCGCTACGACGTCGTCCAGAACAACATCATCTATCTGCCGGGGTTCGTGAAATCCGGCTACATCGTGCCGCTCGACGATTTCCTGGCCAAGCACAAAGAAAATTTCGACAAGTCCGATTTCGTGCCCGGCTACTTCAACACCAATGTGCTGGACGGCAAGGTCTATGGCCTGCCGGTCTATGGCGAGAGCACCTTCGTCATGTACCGCACGGACCTGTTCGAGCAATACGGGCTGGCCGCGCCCAAGTCCTTCGAGGACATTGAGAACGCCGCGAAAACCATCTCGGAAAAGACGAACAAGCAGATCGCTGGCATCACCATGCGCGGCCAGCAGGGCATCCAGGGCGTCTATGTCTGGGCGGCCTATCTGTGGGGCTTCGGTGGCTCCTTCTTCGATGCCGA